>CAZXSV010000027.1:0-43960 GCA_964642735.1 uncultured Acidobacteriota bacterium | reverse complement strand
TACCACAATTGCGGAAGCGCAGTTTCAAAACTGATAGACGAGATAACCGACACGGGCTGTTTCGCCTATCATTTCGGCGAATCCGTGGATATGAAGGAAATACTGGAAAAACTTCCGAGAAATTACCTGGTCATGGGCAACATAAGCGCAGCCAAAGTGTTCAACAGCAATTCAACGGACCATGTGAGGATTGAAACTCTAAAACTCCTCCGTCAGTGCGCCAAATACAATAACTTCGTTCTGTCGTCAGGCTGCGACATTCCGCCGAACGTGGATCTCGACAATATCGACGTCTTTTTTCAGACATCCGAGGATTACTATTACAGGCTCATGCTCAGAAATATCATTTCCTGAAGAAAATCGGCCGCGATCGGGCGTCCTAAAACCGGAAGCGACGGTTCATTGCTTTCGAACGGGCGCGTTCCCTGATGTTATGACGCCTAAAGTCGAGTAGGTATATTTTCTGACTCCGATTAATGTCAACTGTGCGCGGATGCGATCGAATGAATCGATTTTCAGGGATGATGGAAGTTTGTCGTCGCTGAAAACCGCAGCGTCCTTGTCAATCAACTCGATCAGAAAAAAGGCGGATATTTCATTGTCATAGACCGGCCCCGTGAGGCGCCCTCCCGCAATATAGGAATCTTCCGCGCCCAGATTCTTGATTGTAATGCTGTTGTCATATCCGTCAGGTTTAAGCGTCCATCTGAAATACTCACGGCCGTTGTAAAGAGTCAGAGTCGCCGACTTGATCGCTCCAATGTAGGCGCCGGATTCCGGATCGCCAGGATTGGCATCCGCCGTTTTATTTTCGAATGAATAGGCGATTTCAAATGGCTGTCCGCTGAAATAGGAAAATTCGCCATCCAGCTCATGAACTGTTCCCCTGAAAGCAAAGACAACCTCTTCCCCTTTGGCCGGGATGCAAACCAGAATGGCAAGAACAAGCGCACTCAGAAGATTCTTCATGGCGGACCTTTCGATCACGGGCGTAGATTCCCGCAATCAATTGTTAATGTCGGACCCACGCTGTCGGCCGCCCATCGGCATTCATGCATCCGTCATCCCGGAAATTCCCTTGCCTTCACAATCCCGTTCCGAGTTGGGCATGGAGATGATGAATGCGTTCCCGGCGGCACGGGAAAAGTATCGCCGGATCGGGATTCGCATTCCTTGATCTGGCTCAAGTTTTGTAACATCTTATTAGAATCGCAAAAAACCAAAGTCTCCGTGTATTCCGTGACTATCATGGAAGGACCGCGCTTGAAAAATCATGCGGCATGAAGCGAGGCGCAAGCGACGAGAAACGGGCCGGGGGGCCCGGCGATACCGGCAGGATGCAAGGAGCGAGCGACAAAGCCCGCGGGCGGAACGCGCCCTGTCGAACTTTTATTACGAGTTTTAGGGGCCTGAGGATGAAGCCGCCAGGTGGAATAACGCCTCTGTTTCAGAATAATGCCCCGGCTTCTTTCCCGGCGATTGCAGACGGAGCCCCGGAAGATCATTCTTCCCATCGGGCGAGCACTTCACCCAAACCCAATCCCGGGCCACCCATATCGCCGTCCATAACGCTCATCTTCGCGTCCAGCACTTTGGTCGGGCCAAGGAACGTCAGCGGATCGTGCGGGCCGTCAAAGAACTGAACCGTGGCGGAACCTTTCGAATCTTTCGGACCTGCCGGGAGTTCCAGAGGAGTGTCCGCTTTGGCTTTGGGAGCGTTGCAGCCCAGACAAATCAGCTCGCCTATAGCAGGCGTCGAAAGCGAAGCGTTGGGGGTGCGCCTTACCAGGAGAATGGGGCCCATATCCGGCCATTTCACCGCCGGGGCGGATTTGGATATCTTGTACTCGATCTTCATCAGCGGGATGCTGCCCTGGTCTTTGAGCTTGTTGGCCGTGATCGTCCAGCCCGTAGCCGTCTGAGTCCAGGTTATATCCGCCATCTTCTTAGCCCATCCGTAAGCTTCCCGGCCGGCGAGAAGCCCCATATCGCTGTCGATATATTCGATCAGGGTGGTGTTGCCGGTTTGGCCCTTCCATTGGACCGGAGCGTTAATTGCGATTTCGTGGACGTTATATCCCCCTTTTTCCACGTCCCCTGTCCAGCCCAGCAGCAGGACGAACATATCGGCGTCGCCAACAGCTTCAAGCGGCGGCATCAGCGCCCGTTTGACCGCCCCCTTCGGCGCCTGGCACAGGATTTGAATAGTCTTCAAGTCGCTGAAATGGTGCGGCAGCGGCGGATAAGGCGGGGAGAACACGGGAGAAGGAATAAACGCTTTTTTCGCCGGCTTCGCGTTTTTATCCTGCGCGACGCCTGTCATCAGAGAGACCAAAAGGATGCCGGCTGCGACGACCAATGCCATGCTCCGTTTCATTGTTCCGTCCTCCATTCCTTTTTCCGGGTTTAAATCATGGCGCCGGTGATCGCTCCATGAGGGTTCGCGCCTTAGCGCCAGCGGGACCAACTATATTCCCTATCCGCAATTCCTGTCACCAGCAAAAAACGGGCTCGGGCATGCAGCGAGGAATCCTGCCTGACCGGAAATCAGGATATGCCGCGTTCCGAATCGATCCTTTGGAGGATGATTTCACCCGCGCCGCCTTCTGCAATGAGCTTTCCGTTGGGCGCAATGGCGATGCGATAAGGATGTTTGTATATATTCTTGGATCCGTCTTTGAAGAACACAGTCTCGTTCTGATATTTCGGGCGCCAGGAAACCAATTCCTGCCCCGTGCGGCAGTCCCAGATTATGCGTTTCTTTGCCGAACCCAAAGCCCAGCGCCAGTCGATGAAATCGACTTTTCTTCCATATTCGGTCAGGATAATTCTGGATGAATGCAGCGACGGCAGCATGTCCAATTGCGAATGTTTTGGGGATCTGGAGATTTCCTTTCCTGTATCCACTTCCCAACAAGCGGCGTCCTGTTTCCAAAGCGTTCCGTTGGTTCCGCACACGACGGCGCCGCTTTCAGCGAAACGAACGATATTGGGATAAGGCTCTCGTGAAACCGGGACTTGCAGGATCGGTTTGAGCGTGGATGCTTCCACAATTTCGACCGGCGCCGAAACGGCTCTGATCGGAGCGATGCAAAGCAATGCCCTCTGTTCGGATGCGTCCAGAATCGAAAATTTCGGCCGTCCGGCATATTCGGCATTGTCGCAGCTCCAATTGAAAAATTTGAATTCCGATTCAGCCACTTGCAGAAGAGCGGCAGAAGAGAAACGGAACAGGCTTTTTGGCAGAGTGCAGAAGGAGTTGTCGGACAAATCAACCAAAAATCTGTTGAGGATCATCTTTTGTCCCGTTTGGGACCATAGGATCGCGCGAGTATTGGCCGGAGATTCCGATTCATAAAATTCGGGATTTACGTCCATCTTCCGAAAATTGGCTTTTGGCTCTGTCACGTCGAGAATCACAACGGTCGCTTCTTTGCGGGACAGGCCGACGATTGCGACAAGACGGTCCCCGTCGGGAGAAAAGCCCAACCCAAATACCACGGCTTCCGCGGGAAGCCGGCCTTTAGGAAGAGGGAGGATATCGGCCGTCCGCAGCTTCCAGATTTTTCGCAAACGGACGTTTTCTTCAGCCCGGCTGAAGCCGCCGAACAATGCGGCCACGCATAGAGCCAGAAAACCAGCTTTCCATCTTCTATTCATTTTGAGCTCCTTGCCAATTCCACATATATATGCGAAAAACCGCCGCAAATCGGCTCAACATGAAGCAACTCCTTGTACCGTATAGCATTGCGGATTTTTCTGGTTCGGACAAGAATATTGGTGCAGTATGGCGCCGATGGGAAAATCCTTCTCCAAAAATCCGGGTCTGGCGCTGCTGGCGATTTTCGTCTTTTCAGCCGCAATCCGTTTCATCGGGCTGGGGGAAAAGCAGCTTTGGGTCGATGAAATTATCCAGGTCCTTCATTCAAAGCCCGATTCATTCCGGGAAATCCTTTCAGGAGTCGCCGAGGACAGAGGATCGGCGCCGCTGGATTATATCGTTCAGCATTACGTAATGAAGGCCGCCGGGAAAAGCGACGAATTTTCCGCGCGGTTGCATTCAGCGGCATTCGGGTCACTCGCTATTCTTTTCATTTATCCGGTCGGCATGCGCCTTTTCCTAAGCAGAAGGCTGGCGCTTCTGTCGAGCGCTCTTTACGGCATCTATCCGTTTCATCACTACTATTCCCAGGAAGGCAGGCCGTACGCCTTGTTCACCTTCCTGGCGCTTCTTCTGTTTTTATTGCATCAGAAAATGCGAAAGCGTTTTTCCTGGAAGCAGGCCGCCGTCATGTGCCTGATGGCGGTCGTCTCGTTTTACGCTCATCCATACACTGCGATGTTGTTTGCGGCGCTTGTTTGCATCAGCCTGCTGGAGTGGCTGAAATCTGATGACAAAGCGCTCGTATCGAGACAGCTTTTCGCGACCGTCGGCGCCGGAGTTGCGGGCGCGATAACGTTCATCCCCTGGGTTGTTTTTTCATTTCACAGCGCCCACGGAGACAACAATGCGTGGCTTGGATGGCGGCTCCTGCCCGACCTGATCAAATCTCTCGGCGCGGGCAGCTATCCTCTTTCGCTGGCGCTTCTTCCTGTCGCCATTTTCGGCGGAATTCAGCTCAAGAAGGACAATCGGCATTCCTTCATCGATCTCCTGTGCTGGATAATGGTTCCTGTTCCAATCATCCTCGGCCTTCTGTATTGGAGGTCGTATTTCTTCAACGCCCGCCAGTTGCTGTTTGTGACGCCGGCGATAATATTTTGTGCCGCCTACGGGCTGAATCATCTCTTCGCAAATCACAGGAAGACGGCATGGACGATCCTGGCGGCGTATGTTTGCATTTCTTTTGCCGTGATCGCTCTCCATTTCCCTGACAAACGAATGGACTTGAAAGGCGTGGCCGATTATTTGCAGCAGAATGTCCAACCCGGCGACAGGATCCTGGCGCCGGGCATCGACGGTCTCATCGCATATTATTTCCCCGGAATCGTTCAACACATTCCGGCCGGCAATCATGACTGGGCGCCGGGCGTCGACCGCCTGTTTTTGGTTGACAGCGAATACGCGGACGCGCGTGCAAAGCGACGGATGGACGGATTGGCGAAAAGCGCCCCCTATCGAAAGCAGCTGGAATTCCGGAAAATCAAGGTGACGGTTTTGTCCCGGTATCGGCTGCGGGACGAATCACGAGGCCGGGCGAAGCCGTTCAAAACAACTGCGGAATTCGATCCCAACAGGGTCGCGCATGGGATTTATGCGCTCGCAAATATCAACCCTTTCAGGGTAGATCTCGCTCCGCTCCGACGCCCGGGGTTGGGCTGCAAAAAACGCGGCCCAACCCCGGGCTTTGAGATATAGCCGCTTCGCGGCAATACGTTCCGAACAATCGTTTGACAAAGCCATTCCGCATTCCCCGAAAAAGCCCCCGCTAAAAGAAATTCAGGCTGTAGGTGAATCGGATGTTCCGCCCCATTTCGGGCGCCAGTTCTTTGATGAAAGACAGGTGGTTTCGATACAGCCGGTTGCCGGCGTTGGACAGGACGGCAGAAAATATATGCATCAACTTCGCCCTGGCCAGGGTGTAAGAACCCATTATGTTCACGACCGCATAGCCCGGCGTCCGCGTTTCGGTCGGGTAGGTCCGATCCTGGGAGTGCGCCAGGATCGCCTCCGGCTTGAAACTAAGGCCGCGCCACCTGGCGTCCAAACCCAATTTCGCCCTCAGCGGCGGGATTCTGGGCAAGGGATCTCCTGAAGCTGTCAGCTTCGCGTTCACGAAATCCAATCCGGACTCAAGCCATAGGTTTGGATGGGGAGCAAAGCTGAACCGGTATTCCCCGCCGATGAATCTCGAATCCGCCTGCGCGAAGCGCGCGACTCTCAATCCGTGCTCGTATTCTCCGGTCAGGCTTAAATAGACAAAATCCCGGATCTGGTAGCAATAGAAATTCGCCTCAGCGCTCATTCGCGGGCTCTCATAGCGAAGCGAAAGATCGATGCCATCGGCAGCCTCCCGGTTTAAATCCGAATCCCCGATCTCGAACGCAAGATTGCCGATATGAGGCCCGTGGTTGTATAGCTCCTCGATCGCGGGCGCCCGATAGGAATGAGTATAGTTGGCGACCAGCGCCGTATGCTTCCAAAGAGGGACGTGGATCCCGGCCGCGCCGGAAAAGCCCGTGTAGGACCGGCGGGGCATTCCGGATGGACGGTACGCCGTATAGTCGAAGCGGCCGCCGAACTGCAAACGAACGAATTTCAAATCCATCTCCTGAAGCGTAAAAAACGCAACGCCATTGCCGGCTGTGGGAGGAGAAAGAGCTTCTTCCCCTTCCGCCGCATAGTCCCGGTGAAAAAACTGAAATCCCGAAGTTCCATTCAGATTATTCTTTTTTCTCTGAGTGACAGCCGCCCGCAGGTTGAAGAGCTTGTTGTCAAAGGAAGTCGCGACTTCTCTATTTTCAAGTTCTTTGTGCATCCAGCGGCTGAAATTCGCCGACACCTTGAATTCCTCGACAAATGAAGACGCATCGCGCGCGCCGGCGTTCAACCGGACGTTCTGCCATGTGAAGGTCTCGTCGACGTACGCGGCAGCTTCTTCATGGTCTTCGTGATGATGAGATCCCTCTTCTTCCTCCTCTTCATTGTGATGATGAAAACTGCCGGCAAACGGGACGCCGAGCCGCCCTTCATTGAACATGTAACTGAGGTTGAAAAAAGGGCCGGGAGTGAACCATCCCAAGCCCATACTTGCGGAGGTCATGCGGGTTTTTGAATTTTCCACCCGTCCCTCCGGGCTGGAGTAGTCCCCGGCCGCCTGACGCGACCCGCTGCCCCAGACCAGCCATTTTTTATAGCCGTATTCCGCGTTCACATGCCCGGCAGCCTGATTGTTGTTGGTTGCGCCCAGCATCGTCAGCCGCCCTCGAAAACCGGGATGCGGCCCCTCATGAAGCATATGGTGCGCGGTCACCATGTTGACAACGCCTCCGATGGCGTTGCTGCCATAGAGCAAAGAGGCTGGTCCCTTGACCACTTCGATGCGGTCCAGATGAACCGAATCAACTGGCTCCGCGTGCTCTCCGGATTGCGAAGAAAGCGTGCCGGTATTCAATCCGTCGTTCAGAACAAGCACCCGGTCTCCATCGAAGCCCCGCACCACCGGCCGTGAACTGCCGGGTCCGAAGCTGCGCTTGTGAACTCCGGATTCATTGCCGACCACATCCCCCAGACCGAAAGCGCTTTGCTCGCTCAACCGGAGAGAGTCGACCATCGCAACGGATTGAAATGCGTCGAATGTCGTCACTTCCCGTCCGGCCGCAGTCACGGTCACCTCGGACCGAAGAGGAGACAAGGACAATTCCACGTCCGCCGTGACGCTTTGCCCGGGGCCGACAGATATCTTGATCATTCGACCGATGAAGGCATGCATGTGGCTTGAAATATCGTAGGTTCCGGGAGGAATATCGATAAATCGATAGCATCCGTTTTCGTCGGTCATGACGGATCGCCCCAGCTGTACAATCGTCACCGAAGCGGCGGGAATAGGCAAGCCGCTATCCTTGAGCGTCACTTTGCCTCGGACCTCGGAAGCGCTCCCGGATTGAGCGCCGGAGATTTCTCTGGCGGGATGCAGCAGGACGAGAGCCAGAAATCCCGCCCTGAAAGCGGCATTCCACGAATAGGTCATCACACAACTCCTGTCTCTACAATTTTTTCGATGTCCAGCCGGGATTATGGAAATCCCTGAAATGGACGGATCAGGGGATCCAATCCCGGAATGGATTTGAATTGCCTGAGGATTTCAGAAAAGAAACGGAGGCGAGCGGGAGGGAATCGAGCCTGTTCGAGGATCCGATGCTTCCGGCGGCGTCATGGCCTTATCAAGCCAGCTGCGCCGGAAATCGGGATTCAGGGATGCGGCATCGACGATCTGCAAAACCGGCGGGTGATGGATTAAAGCGCAAATCTCGCAGCCATCGTGAGATGAAAGCGTTGCGACATGCCCCGGCGCCACGCCAATGGCAAAACCAAGCATCAGCGCAATCAACAATGCGGCCAAGATCCTTGTTCTCGCCATTTTCCCTGAAGAAAATTTCACCTGCGCTCCCTCGAACAAGTCGAATGCCAAGTCGAAGCTTGTGCAAAGCAAATTGCTGCATTCTGTTCAATAAACATTTATTATATTGCAAATGATTTTGCAATATCAATTTTGAGATTGAAGCGCTGAGCCTGTTCCCGCTTTGGCAGCCGGAAGCGGGTTAAAGCCGATTTTTCTCTTTCAGTTTCGCTATTTCGTTCCGGATTTCTTCCCACATATGGCCGTGCAGTTTAAGCTTCAGAGGGCATAGATGGCAATGAAACAGGGCGCCCTCTTTGAGGTCTTCCAATGAATATTCACTTTTTCGGCCGCAGAGCGGGCAGGTAATCGGCAGCTTCTCTTCGTTCAATGCAGATCCTCCCAATGCAAGCTTCGGGAGATTTTAGCAGAACAGGGGGCCGGCCTTGAAAATTTGTGAATCTTCAAGGCCGGCCCCCCCAGCATTGGAAGTTGGAAGATGCGTTGCAGGGGTAAGGCAGCGGGTTATGCGGTTTGGGTCAATCCCTCCAGGTTTCTGACGTAAAGGGATTTTCGCCCGTTGTTCTGACGGACATCAACCGCGCGCAACCGCTTCAGTTCGCTGACTTCACGACTGAGCGTTTCGCGCGCGCAACCGACCATCCGGGCTAATTGCGTCTGATTGAGATCAATGCGAACGCCTTCGCCCGTCTCCACTCCGAAGCGGTCGGACAGCCATAGAAGGCCCGATCGGACCTTGTCTTTTACATGAGTGCAGCCGAGAACTTCCATTTGAGTCCAAGCATCATCGCACCGGCGCGACATCGACTCCAAAAATTGGCGGCAGATAAATGGATTTTCAAGCAGAAGCTTGAATTTCCTTTCCGGAAGCTGCAGTAGCAACGTCCGCTTTGTTGAATGCGCACTGAAGGTTGCGGGAGAGCCGCTGAGCAACGCCCCCTCTCCGAAAAATTCGCCCGGCCCCATGATCGATATTAAGGTTTCACGGCCGTCGGGCGAAAGCCGGGAAAGCAGAACCTCTCCACTTTTTATCAGATAAAGGCATGAAAGCCTGGCGCCCTGGTTCAATATGATCGTGTTTCGTTTGACTTTAAGCTGCATGCACGTTGCGCCAAATTGCATTTCCATACGCTCAAAGAGGGTTGCCGCCGGCACTCCCTCACTTGCATTGGAAGACAAGCAAGAACTGGGCAACGGTATTGGGATCGGCATGTTCATGCATCACCTCAAAACTCAGCATTTATCATTCATTGAATCGCTGCTGACGAGCACAGAAACAAACGCCAATGCTCTAGCAAGAACTATGCCATTCGTCGAATTCACAGTATTCGCATAAAGCCTTGAAAATAATGGGATATGCAGCGCCCGGCAGCGGAACTATTCCCGCCGATCAGGGAATAATTCCCCGATCAGGGGCTGAAATGTTCCCTATTCTGATCGTTTCAAGGAAGGATTATGCAAGGATCACGCCAAATTTTTCCAAACCGAGAATAGAAAAACCTATGCGGCGGGATTCACCGTTGAACCGCAGTCAAACCTCGCGAGGGATTTCCGGTCGTGGATTGAGAGCATCCGAAGTTCTGCAAAGAGAGAATTTTTCAGGCGACCGGCAGGATTGCTTTCAAACCGCGCCGCAGGCGCAACCTCCTGCGGCGCGGTTTGAATTGGATCTGCAGCTATTTTTTTGCGCTATATTCCTTCTGGAAATCAGCTGTTTCCTTGGCAAGCTGTTTTTTCAGCCATTCAGGATACGGAGATTTCTTGGGAGCTTCCCAGGTTTTCAGTTCATGCATCCATGGCGCCCTCTCGACGAACTCGTCATGAGCAAATGGCACCGGAGGATGGCATACCCACAGCGGATCGAATTCATTCTTAATCTTCAGCATCCACTCGTGGTAATTCGGTCCATACTTCGGGCCGGTCAGGTACATGGGTTGATGAGGTCCGATCAACGCCGTATAGAACCGGTGGTCGATGTTCATCTTGGACGTCTCGAGATAGAAATGGTCGACTCCGGTTGTATCCTCGTCCTGATCCCAGTAAATCAGGAATTCAGAGTAGCCCTGATATCCCAATTCAAAGCTCTGGAACCAACCCGGATCTCCGTGGTCGGGCATCAGAGGAGGCGTATACTTCTTTTTCAGTTCGGCGTAAACGGGTCCGTGTTCAGTCGCCTGTTTCATGGTTTCGATGACGTAGTCCACCGAAACATAAGAACCGCACATCAGCCACATGCCGGCCGAATCCGCGTTCTTGATCCAGGATTCATCGCTGGGCTTGGTCCGCCGCGGCTGGCCGCCGCATTCCATCATGATGTCGTTCAGGACGTTTTCATCGTAGGTCAGCTGCTCTTCGCTGGTGAATCCGATGAGCAGCACGCGGACGATATGGAAGTTGGCGACTGTCTCCGGAGTTTCCTTCAGCCACATATCCCAGAATTCCTCTTTGCATTCCGCCTTCGCGATGGCGCGCCAAAAGAGAGGGACCTTGGTTACGGCGCCGCCGATTTCGGCTTTGCCGATTTCATACATCGATTTGACCTGCATCTCCTTGCTGGGCATGATGTAGTTGATCCACTTCACGCGCTTTTCCGGAAGAGCCAGGGCGGTGTTGGGAGCGATGCCGGTTGGCTCGAGCCTTTCCGGCTGGAACGGGAGCACCTTCACCGCCATCTTGGTGACAATGCCCAGGCATCCGCGCAATCCCGTGTATCCCCGGAGCAATCCCCGGAGATCCGGGCCGATGCCGTCGCCCCAAAACCAGTCGTCGCCGACGGCCAGGGATCCCATTCTCAAAATTTCGCCGTCGGGAAGAACCATTTCGGTCCCCAGGATGCGGCGGTGAGGCAAGCCGATCCTGTGGCTGAGCGGAGACCAGCCATCGCCGATCAGATTGGCGATAACGGAAGCCTGGGCGCCGCCGCCGCCGATCACGACATATCCGCCTCTTTTGAGGCACTCTTCCTGAAATTGGGAATAAACGACGCCGCTGCCGAGAACTGCGAACCAATGCTTTTCATCGAACTCGAAATCGTTCAATCGCTTCAGATCGACAAGGAGTTCATTTTCCACATGGCAATGAGAACGGGGGCCGTAAAATCCGGTGCTGTACGGAACATAGGGGATCGTGTATCGATTGCAAATCTTGACGATCTTCTGGACCTCTTCCGTGGTCTTGGGCATGATCACCGCGCCGGGAATCTTGGTCATAACCCTTTCATAGCCCGTGCCGTTTTCATAGCCCGCCGGCCCCGACCGGTACCCTTCGCAAATGACCGGGTCGTCCGATATGTATTTGGCGCCGACAACGCCTTCCAACGCTTTATAACCTTCTTTAACTATGGCCATGTCTTCCTCCTTATACTTCCAACGAAGCGAGAACAAGTTCAGAGAAGTCCATCACCTTCACGGCATTGCCGTCTTCTTTGACGGCCTGCGAGAAGTTGTTCTTGCACCACGGGCATGCAGAAACCAGGACCTCTGCTCCTATTTCCTTCACCTCTTCCAACCGGTGTTTTGCTGAGGAGGAAGCGAGTGTTGGGAATGCCGCTTGTGTTCCGCGTCCGGCGCCGCAGCAGAAAGCGTTTTCACGGGTCCGGATCATTTCGACGAACTTGACTCCCGGGATGGAAGCGATGACGTTTCTCGGCTGGGCGTACAACCCCTCAGTGCCGCGCCGTCTTTTCAAGGGCGGCTTGACTGTTCCCATCCATCCGCGTTCGCCGCTCCAGGGCGTCCAGGGATCGGCAAGCCTGCTGATGCTGCAGGAATCATGATAGGTCATCCGCACATTCACAGGTTTGGCCGGCTTGAGCGCGCCCTTCTTAAGCGCTTCATCGGCGAATTCGGTGAGGTGAACCACCTGGAACGGGAGGTCCGCCGTGGCGATGTTGAGGAGTTTCGGGTACTCGACTTTCCACATCCTGTAGCCTTCGGCGCAGGAAAGCAGGACCGTCTTGGCGCCCGAATTCTTGACCGCTTCTATGTTGCGCTTCGCCAGTTCGCGCGCTTCATCCAGCATGCCGACGGATTGAAGCGTGTTGCCGCAGCACCACTCCTCGGGCATCAGCATGAAGGGGGTCCTGGTCGCGTTGAGGATTTTCGCCGTCGCCTGGGCAATTTCCTTGTTCGTATAGGACGCGGTGCACCCAGCAAAATAAAGGACGTCCGCCTTGTTCTCGACTTTGATATCGCCGGTCACCCATTTTTTCCTGTCGGCATGAGAGGCGCCGAAAATATTATGAGTTTTGGCGATATTTTCGGCGATCTTTTTGTGAGCGGGCATCGGGCCGGCGCCGTCCTGGACCGCTTTCACGCGCATCGCCTCCAGCGAGAGCTCGATTTCGAGATCAAGGTTTCGTTTGCAGCCGACATCGCAGGCGCCGCAGAGCGGATCCGCATAGACAATCTCAAGCAGCGTGGGCGTCCACTCGAGGTTCTTTTCAAGCATGGCGGTGCCGATTCTCATTTTCCCAAAAGCGCCGTAGGAATCGAAATCGTTCCAGCAGTTGCTGGGGCACCGGGTGCTGAATTTGACGCCCGGCATATATGTGTGTTCGACCCAGTAACAGCCTTTGCACTTGATGCAATGGCGCATGTCATAGGCGTAATTTTTCAAATCTGTCGTTTCCAAATTCACTTTCGTCGTTGGCATCGTCGCCTCCCTAAAAGCACAAATTGCCCGGATTCATAATGTTATTGGGATCGAAAATCTTCTTCACCCGCCTGAGCGCCGAAACATAGCCGGCCGCCCGTTCGTAGACCATCGGCGCCAGCTCTCCATAAGGCCTTGTAAAAAGAGCTCCCTCGCTCATCAGAACGCGGGCGGCGTCTTTATACAGGGCGGCAATCCGCGCTTTCGCCGCGGCGTCTTTGCCGTTGTAGAAGAATGTAAACTCAACCTGACAGGCGCGGTTGTGTTCGATGGGCTGAATGTAGCTTCCGATATCCGCGACCGGGTATCCGTGTTTCGGAGCGACCGTTTCGACCGCCTCGACGAACTTTTGCGACTTTTCCGGTCTGGCGATGAAAAACAGGCTTTGGGAAGCGCCCTGCCAGCGGTTTTTCCAGTAAGGAACGTCGGCGGGCCAGGGATTGCGAAGCAATGAAAGCATCTTGTCGCCCAATCCGGGAAATCCCGGGAGGGCTTCGCTCAGCGACAGCTTCCGGAACTCATTCTTGACAATTTCTTTGAGCAGTTTCACTTCGTAGGCGATCTTTTCTTCGGGCCGGCGCACCAGTCCGCTCACGACGAGGATCAAAGTCCAGGGCGGCAGCGTGGCGCGCAGTTTTTCGAAATCCTTCGGAAAGCTTTCGGCGATGATGGCGGCCAGGTCCGTACGGTTGAGCAGCACAACTTCCTGTCCGACCCTGCGCGGCAGAATCCGGTATAAAAATTCCTGCGCGTAGGAAAGATCGTCGACGGGAACGAAAAAGACTTTGTCTTTCTTCGTCTGAAACGTCACTTTCAGGTTTGTCCAGGTGACAACGCCCATCGTCCCCTGGGCGCCCTGCACGAAGCGATAAAAATCGATGCCGGGGCCTGAAGGATTCCCGCCGTGGGACCCGGAATCGGGATACCCGTTGACGCTGGCGGAGCCCAACCGGAAGGGATCGCTTTCCGGCCACACGACTTCGAATCCCTGCATAGGTTCGCCGTAATCATAAACCGTATTGGTCGGGACTTCCCTGTCAAGGAAGTCGCTGAGGACAGACCGGTTTGCCGGAGGCGCCAGCGGCATCAGCGGGCGCATGCCCTGCGCGGCCAATTCACCTGTCAACTGCCCCCAGGTCACGCCCGCTTCAATGCGAACCTTCTTCAAATCCTGATCGATTTCGAGGATTTTGTTCATCCTGGAAAGATCCATAACAATCCCGCCCTCTTTCGGGATGGCGCCGCCATTAAAATGGACTTGCGAAGAAACCGGGATCACCGGAGTGTTGTTTTTGTTCGACAATTTGAGAACATCGCTGACCTGTTCAGAGCTTGTCGGCCAGACCACAAAATCGGGCGCTCCCGGAGGAACCAGGCTGTGGTCGCTGGAGTACTTGAGCAGAACGGTCTGAGCGTCGCTCACGTTCTCTTTGCCAACGATTTTTGCTAGCTCATTTTTGTTTATCATTTTCCCTCCTTTGATTTATTCTCGTGAACCCTGTGCTCAATGACAGCAACGGGTCCACATAGGACAGGGCGCGGTTTTCCAATGCAATCGGGATTGCTCCTGCAGCGGCAGATCCCTCACACCCATCGATTCGCCAACTCAGGGGTTTGAAGCCCCTTTATACAATGCCGGCCTCTTTCAACGTTTTCAGCTTTTCAGGGCCGTACGCCAGGTATTTCAAATAGATGAATCCGTTGTCGTATCCCGTCGGACGGCAAGCCCACTTGGTCCTCGGAGGCGTTTCGGTCAACTTGTACTGCGCCTGGGCTATAATGACCGGGCCGAACACCGGATCCTCCACGGTGGTAAATACCCCCCGGTCCACCCAGTTGAGGTCTTTCAAAGTCTCGAAGGGGGCGACAATCGGCGCTACGACAGGGGCGATGGGCGCCAGCCGGCCTTTCTTCGCATATTCGATAGACATGTTCAGCAATTCATCGCTTGTGTACTTCTGGGTCTCCTCAAACACCAGCTTCGCCCATTTCAGCTGAGCGTCTTTGGGCATGAACGGGATCAGGTTTTTCCAGCTGCCGGCGCCCCATTCGTCATATTTTCCTATCATGTCGACAAAGGCCTGCCACTGTTCAAATCGCAGAGCGCCGAGGAAAGCCACTCCGTCTTTTGTAGGGGCAAAGCAGTACAACCATCCGGCGACATCCAGATTCCCGAATCGCTCGCAGATGGTCCCGCTCTCCTGGTACCACTGATAGGCGAAATCATCGAAGCTGGCGTAGGCTTCCGAGGTCGCACAATCCAAAGCCTGGCCTTCTCCCGTTTCGCCTCTGTGATACAAAGCAGCCAGAATCGCGGCCGCCGTAAAGGTCCCGGCGGACGCCGCGGCGATCTGCGGACCTGCCTTTGTGGGAACAGCCCAGGGCATTTCATCGTAGGTCTTCCCCTCAGGCAAAATCTCACCCGTTGCATACTGAATGCCGGATCTGGCCTGCATGATATTGTCATAGTCCGGCATTTTTTTCCGGCTGTCCGCCCCGAACTGGCCGAAAGGCGTAATGGATGCAAATATCAGCTTGGGATTGATCTTTTTGAGCGTTTCGTACCCTACGCCCCATTCATCCATCCTGCCCGGCTGAAAAGTTTCCACCAGGACATCCGCTTTTGCCACCAGACCTTTTAGTATTTCCCTTGCTTCGGCTTTTTCGAGATTCAGCGTGATGTGAAACTTGTTCCTTCCTTCCGACAGATAATTGAGCCCTTGCCCATCGTGCGTCACTCCGTAGGGAGTGCATGTTCTCAGGAAGTCTCCTTCCGAAGACTCGATCTTAACGACCTCGGCGCCGAATTCAGACAGCAGCGAAGTACAATAGCTTCCGGCATAACTATTGCAGCTCAGATCGAGGACGCTGACATCGTCCAGCGCTTCCGGCTTGGTATGGGCAATTTTAGGATCGTCTCTCTCCCTCATCCAGTCAGACAAGCTCTGTTCAGCCATACTTCATCCCTTTCAATGAAATTAGCCGCCTCTTCCCTCCGAAAGACGTCCTCTGGAGGAAGGTCGCCTGAAAATCACGGCAATCTACTATAATTTAGATCCCGGGGATTTGCTTAATCTTTTATCAGCCGGCTGAGCGACGAATAAAAAAAGCGGGATCAACCGGAGCAGGCGGCCAATCCCGCTTTAGAACGTCAAGAAATGGATTCCAGGATCAACGCGATGCCCTGTCCGCCTCCGATGCACATCGTCACGAGGCCGTAGCGCAGCTTCCTCCGGCGCAAAGCGTAAGCGCACGTGAGGGTCAGGATGGCGCCGGTGGCGCCCAGAGGATGCCCGAGAGCAATGGCATTGCCCATGGGATTGGTTTTTTCCGGGTCGATGCCCATCTTTTCCATATCGCACAAACACGCCAGAGATTGCGGGGCGAAAGCTTCATTGAGTTCGATAATGTCGATCTGATCTCCTTTCAGACCGGCGTTCGCCAATGCGATGCGCGTCGCCGGAACCGGCCCGTATCCCATAATTCGCGGATCCACGCCGGCTACTCCGTAGCCGACGATCCGGGCCAGAGGGCGGCAACCGTAACGTTCGGCGTCGCTTTCCAATCCGAGGACCATCGCGGCGGCGCTGTCGACCACGGCGCTCGCGTTGCCCGCCGTGATCACGCCGTTTGCTTCGAAAGCCGGAGGCAGCTTGGCCATTCCTTCCAGCGATGGATTCTCCAGAATATGGGTGTCGTATTTCACCGTTATGGCCGGCTGGGAGCCGCCCTGTCCGACGACCACCGGAACGATTTCCTCGTCAAAATGCCCGGCGTCGCGCGCTTTCCTGGCATTCTCATGGGAACGAAAGCCGAAAAGGTCGCACTGTTCGCGCGTTATGCCGAACTGCCGGCCCAGCCTTTCCGCGGTATTTGCCATCGACAGTCTTGCGCTTGGATCGTACAGACACATTAAAAGCGCATCCTGAAGAGCCGCGCTGGCGTCCAGAGCCTTGATATCGACGGGGCCGTACTTCTGAACGGAACTTCCCACCTTCTTGCCGCGATAATTGTACAGGCAAAAAGGATACTGCATGCTTTCCGCGCCTCCCACCAGATAGAAGGGGCGCGCCTTGTCATGCCTCAGGCCGGCGAGCGCCATTTCGGATGCGACGGAAATAGCTTCGGCGCCGCTCCCGCAGATGCGGGCTACGGTCAAAGCCGGAACGTCGTTTCCCAGACCTCCGCGCCATCGCGCTCCCTGGGCGCCGTATATCGAATCGCGATGGCTGTGCGCGGCCATGCCCATGATCACGTGGCCGATGAGTTTCGGATCCACCTTTGTATTCGCCAGCGCAGCTCGAACCGCCATGCCTCCAAGCTGAGTGGTGGTAAAACGGGCAAAAAGGCCCGGCGCTTTGTTGTTGTGCAAAATGTCCGCTCGAGGCAGCCTGCGGCCGCCGTCGAGAATGACGATCGATCTATCCTTCGCCATAGTCTTTCTCCCTCCTACTCGTGCATGAAGGCCGCAGGCGTTCGCGGGCCGTTGGCGGCAAAGTTTTTAATTCCTATATCCGCATCAATGGTTTCCTTGGAGTCGGCAAAGGCTCTTGCCTCGACCTTGAGCCCCTCGTCAAGCGGAAGTTGAAGTCCCTTTTTCACGGCGCCGACCAGGATCGCATCGATAAGCAGCGACCGGTGCCCGAGATCCAGGTTGGGAATCGAATCCGGAACCGACACCGGAGCGGGATTCACGGCAGACAGTTTTATTTTGCCGGCGAGGCAATCCCGGATGAGATTCTTCGCCGCCCGCACTGGATCGGCAGCCGGGCTGCCGGTCGCCCAACCTATCCTGCAGGCTTCTTCGGCGCCGATGGTTCGCGCCGTTCTCAGCAGTTCCAGAGCTTTTTCCACTCCGACGATACGAGGCAGCCGCTGTGTTGCGCCGTACCCCGGAATGATGCCCAGGTTGACCTCCGGCTGACCGAACGCCAGGTTGGGTCCGACTACTCGGGCATGGCAGGCCATGCAGAATTCCGCGCCGCCGCCCATCACCGGTCCATTGACAGCCGCAACTACGGGCTTTTTCATGTCGGCGATAATTTTTTGCACCGGATGGGCTTTATAGCAGATGCCCTCAGCCTCTTCTCTCGAGCTCAGAGACGTGAACTCATTGACATCGGCCCCCGAAAGAGCGCCCTCATAGCCGGTGAATACGACACCCTTGATCGCGGGATCGGCATCCAGCTCCGTGAAAGCGGCTTGGAGTTCCTGGACGGCCTGCATGCAAAGCGCATTCTTGACCTCAGGCCTGCGGACCATGACAACGGCGATATCGCCGTCGCGCTCGATTTTCACATCCCTCATGTAGCGGATCAGATTCTTATCCGCAATGCATCTGGGGACCGGAAAATCGGGAAAGGCTCGCTGGAAGCCAAGGCATATCTCGGCCACCCGCGCGGCGCCGAGTTTATGGCCCAGATCCAGCAATCCCTCGTTGAATCCAAGAGACATGCGAAGCAGCCAGTTTAAATCCGAAGGATCGCATACGCCGTTTTCGGCCACGGCGAAAGAGCGTCCGACCAGGACGGCCAGGATGCGATCCAGCACTGTCTTCTGCTGCGCTTCGGTAAATCCGGGATCCTTTGGCGTTTTGGGATCAAACCATAGCTTGTTGCCTTGTTTGAACAATATAGCCGGCGGATCGAACCATTTGGAGCCGCCTTTGGCGTCGCGCATCAATTCATTGACATGCGCCACCAGCAGATTGCCGTGCGTCCCATCCATGACGTTGAACGGACCGCCGCCGCCAATGGCGTCGTTGACGATCTTGTCCACTTGCGCGGGCGTGGCTATTCCCTGCTCGACGATGCGCGCCGCCTCGCAAATATAGTTGCAGAAGACGTCATCCGCCGCGAAACCCTCCACATCGGCGGTTACGATCGGCACTTTGCCCAGCTTTTTCATCACTTCTATCATACGTGCGCCAAAAGCGGCGTCGCCGGACAGCACCACTTCAATGGGTATCGCACGCCATGCCGGATAAAACGGATGGTTCACAAAGCATCGTTCCGGGTGCTTCGCTTCGGCTGCGATTTGAGCTCTTGGAATGCCTGAAGTTGCGAAGCCGATCAGGCAGTCGGCTTTTACTGCAGTTTCGAGGTTTTTAAGAATGATGCGTTTTGTTTTAAGGTCTTCGGTGGCGGCTTCAAGGACGTAATCACAGCCCGCCAAATCTCTGATTTCCATTGTCGGAACAAGGGCTGCACGAATCGCTTCTGCGACTTTCCGGCTCATGCGCCCGCGAGATTCCGCTTTCCCGATATATCCTTCGATGCGTCCGACTCCCGCATCCAAAGCCTCCTTCTTAATATCCAGGAGGTATACTTTGCCTCCCGCCCCCGCTGCCAGGGCAGAGAGAAAACCATAAGCGAGGTCGGGACCTATCGATCCCGATCCTATAACTCCTACAATCATTGTAGACTCCTTTCCGCATCGGCGGCTCGGCTCCGTCTTTCCGCTCCGGCTTCCAACAGGCCTTTGAAACGGCCGTTCGGCTGAAGCGACGCTTCCCGACAAAGGACAGAAAGAACAGAATCATGAGCAGATCGAGCCGGGCGGCGCGTCTGACAAGGTGGCATTGAAAACTAAACTGACGGCTTATCCTCCATGCTCGTCTCTTTTTCAGATTTTGATTTATGCGCTGTAACCTTCACGATCAGGATCCCGGCAGGCTTCGACCCCTCTTCATAGAAACAATGCCCGCCTGAACATGCTTCTCTCTTCCGGCAGTTCCTGCCCGGAAAAGCTCACATTTGCATTTGTTTTTTCCATATTGATAAGCCAACAAAAAAACCATCGCTATCGCGGCTAATTGATTTTTAGCTTTATTGCGGCTACTGCGCAACCAATGAAACGACGCGGTCTACATTCCACTAGATGGAACGGCAAAGTCAAGTGAAAAGCTGTTTGAAATTCCTGCAAAAACCGGTTCCCCGAATGGGAAAACGGCTTATCATATTCATGGCGAAGCTGTCAATATCGCTTTGGAAAATAATTGGATGCAGGTTCGCCGACAGAAGGTTTTCCCTTGACTTTATTGTTCCATCTGATGGAATGTAAGATAAGCTCTTGCCGAGCAATCGAGCTATAGCCGGAGTCAGGCTAGAAGCCGGGAAATTGCAGCGGAAGGGCTGGTTTTTTATCGAGGTTTCAAGAATGTCGAAAAAGAAAAAGCTCATGAATAACATAAAATGCCCGCTTTCAGGAAAAGCGTGCATAAATTGCTCACTTTACAGAGGAAAACATTTCAATGTCTGCTTTCAGGATCATTACAGAGGAGACAGCGCCAAGCTAACCGGTCCTTTGATGAGTATGGGATACCCTGCATCAGCGCGCATAGTCAAATGCGATCAATGCTCCACCGGGTATTTAGTGTTTAATTCCTAGCCGGCAAAGTATTATCCCTTGATGGCTCACCGAAACCTAATCACTGCCCAAAATAAGCTTTGGCGATTCTCATGGTTTGGGGAGGCCTCGGGATTGGCATTAGCGATACGCCCCGAAAGGGGAAAAAACAGGGCCTAGAAACCTGGCGGAACAGGTAGATTGCACAAGCGCCCTCAGCTTCAATATTTCCATTTGATTTAGAATCCATATATTCGAGCTCCGGCAAGTATGTTTGAAGGGTTGTCCAAACTGGCATGAAAAGGAACGGAAACATGGGAATGCCCCGGAGAAGTGAACGGATGTGCCGTTTATTCTTACTCTCTCTTGGGCAGGCGGCAATTGCTTGCTTTGCCGCCCTTGCCGGAGAAATCGAACTGTAAAATAAGGGGGTCAAAGCTGAAATGAAGACCATTACCACTGATTTCGAGTATTTGCCTGCTGCTACGCTCGAGGAAGCTCTCGAGCTGCTTGCTCAACACAAGGACGATGATTACAGAATCATCGCCGGCGGCCAGTCTTTGCTCACGGCGATGAAGCACAGACTGATCGCTCCTGAGTACATAATTGACATTAAAGGGCTTTCGGATTTGGATTACATCAACTTCGACGACAAGGACGGCCTTAAGATTGGCGCCCTCGCCACTCACCGGTCCCTCGAAAAGTCGCCGATCGTTCGAGAGAAATACAGCGTGCTTTGCGAGATGGAGGAAAATGTCGCCTCAGTCGAGACGCGGAATTGGGGCACAGTCGTGGGCGATCTATGCAATGCCGACCCTGCAGTCGATCCTGCGGCGCCGCTGATTGCATTGGATGCCAAGTTGAAAGTAGCCAGCAAAGGAGAAGAGAGAACGGTGAATGCCGAGGATTTCGCTCTTGGCTTTTTTGAAACCACCGTCCAGCCTGGCGAGATGGCTGCCGAAATACAGATTCCTGCCCTGCCGCCGAATACAGGAGTCTACTTCACAAAATACTCCCAGATCCATGGGGATTACGCCCTTGCATCCGTGGCGGTATTGATAACTCTCGATAAAAAGAAGGAATCCTGCACCAACGCCAGAATCGGCATGGCCGGCGTCGGCTCTGCACCCGTAAGAGCGAAGAAAGCCGAGGAAGTTTTAAAGGGCAAAAAAATCACCGAGGCTCTGCTTGCCGAGGCGGCCGAGGCGGCGAAAACGGAGATTAGCCCCGTATCCGGCATCGAAGGATCGGCGGATTACAAACGGGAGTTGGCGGGAACTTTGCTGAAACGAGTGGGAAAAGTTGCCTTAGAAAGAGCTCAAAAGGCCTAATTCCATGATAAATGGGGGAACGTTATGAAACGGGAGTTGAATATTGTTGTAAACGGAGAGTCTTACAATTTTTTCATAGAATCCAAGACTCTCTTGGTTCAAGTCATCAGGGAAATGTTGGGATTGAAGGGAACCCATCAGGCCTGTGATAGCAGTTCCTGTGCAGCATGCACCGTTATAGTCGAAGGGAAAGCCGTCAAATCCTGTTCCATTTTGGCGCTGCAGGTGAACGGGAAAAGAGTTACGACGATAGAAGGCCTGGCCAATGGCACGGAGCTGCATCCTGTTCAGCAGGCTTTTATCGACAATTGGGCGTTCCAGTGCGGATTTTGCACCTCAGGGCAAATAATGGCTGCCAAAGCATTGCTGGATGAGAATGCTAACCCGACAAGGGAAGAAATACAGGCTCAAATGGATGGCCATCTCTGCCGCTGCACCGGGTACAACATGATCAATGAAGCCATCCGGGATGCGGCCAAGAGATTGCAGTCGCGGAATGCGGCCAAAAGCTTGCCGGCGCAAAGGAATTTACCGTCGCAAAAGTGGATGCAGACGGCTAAGTCAGGGAAGGGGGCATAATGAAAGAATATTCGATAATAGGGAAGCCGACGCCTAATGTGGACGGGCCGGCAAAGGTTACGGGCGAAGCGGCCTATGCAATTGACATAACTTTTCCGAACATGCTTTATGGCAAGCTTCTGAGAAGCCCGTATCCCCACGCCAAGATTCTCAGCATCGATACCAGCAAGGCTGAAGAACTGCCGGGAGTGAAGTGCGTCATCACAGGGAAGGACACCCCCGGAGGCAAATGGGGTCTGTGGAGGCGTTTCCGAGAGCTTGCCGATCAGCAGGCTCTCGCCACCGACAAGGTCCGCTTCATCGGGGATCCGGTGGCTGCAGTAGCGGCGACTACGGAAGAAATCGCCGAGAAGGCTTTGGATTTAATCGAAGTGGATTACGAACCGTTGCCCGCAGTATTCGATCCAATAGAAGCCATCAAAGACGACGCGCCCATGGTGCACGATGATTTCCCCAGCAATATCAACGCAACCCGCCATATTGAATGGGGCAACGTGGACGAGGCTTTTGCCAAGGCTGATTATGTGCGGGAAGACCGCTATGTGATTGAAGCAGCTCACCCCTGCGCGATGGAAGTACACAATTCCGTGGCCAGCTTTGATAAAGGAACCGGCAGATTGACCGTGTGGACTTCCACCGGATCTCCTTACTTCGTACAGCTAAACCTGGCGGAGGCTTTGAAGATGCGGGAAGGCGACGTCCGGGTCATCAAGCCCCACGTGGGCGGCCACTATGGAGGCAAGAATTCGACCATGCCGGATGCAGTCAATGCGGCCATCCTTTCAATGAAGACTGGAAGGCCCGTAAAGATTGTTTTTAACCGGGACGAAGAATTCACAACCACGGAGCACCGCACCGCTCAAAATATAGCCTTGAAGATCGGTCTGAAGAAGGATGGCACAATCGTCGCTTTTGAAGTAAAGGCCATGACCAACGGAGGCGCATACACCGGATTGGGCGCCACGACTCTTTATCTGACCGGCACCTTCATCACCATGCCTTATAAAATACCAAACTACAGATACGACGGCGTTCGATGCTATACGAATATCGTCTGGGGAACGTCCATACGGGGCTTCGGCGCCGTTCCGGCAAAGTACTGCTCCGAAACTCAACTGGACAGGGCAGCCAAGGACCTTGGAATTGATCCGCTGGAAATCCGGCGCCTCAACGCCGTAGAGCCCGGCTACGAAGCTCCCGGCCAGTATAAATTTGAAAGCTGCGGCATCCAGCCCTGCATCGAAAAGATGGCCGTGAGGGTTAAAGAGAAATGGCCGAAGATCGAGAAAAATGAAGGCGTCGGATACTGCGGATTCGCCTATATGTCGGGCGGCATCTTCAACTGGATCGATACTCCCTATGCCTATTCTTCGGCCCACGTGAAAGTCAACTGGGACGGAACGGTCGATCTTTACAGTCAGGCGGCCGACGTCGGCCAGGGCCACAATACTGTGGCCGCCATGATTTGCGCCGAAGAGCTGGGCATCGGCATCGAGGACATCCGCCTGCATATGGGCGATACAGCCCATGCTTATACCGATCTCGGCGCCTGGGGCAGCCGCGAAACCCTGATGAACGGCAATGCGATCAAGGATGCCGCGTCTCAGGTAAAGCAGAAACTCCTCGATATCGCGAGGCTGAAGCTGGGAGAGAATATCGCCTATGATCTTATAGCCAGCAATAAAAGAATTTACCTTGAATTGCGCCCGGAAAGAGGGCTCTCGTATTATGACCTCGTCAAGGATGCAATCAGGGCCAATGATGGCGTGCCGCTGACCGGAACCGGCCACTACACGCCTCACAACAAAGGCATGATCTCGCCTGCCTATGGCATGGGAATCATGGCAATCAAGGCAAAAGTCGACCCTGAAACGGGCCATGTCACTGTTCAGGATGTTCTTGTAGTGCATGACAGCGGTCAGATCATCAATCCCTTGGGCGCTCGAGGCCAGGTGGAGGGATCTATTCACATGGGTCTTGGGTATGGTTTGTGTGAAGAGATGCCTATGGATCAGGGCATGCTGCTGAACCCTGAATTTGTAGACTACAAGATCCTCCGGACCCGGGATATGCCGGAAATTGAGATCCTCGACGTTCCTACTTACGAGCCGAATGGCCCATTTGGCGCCAAGGAAGCGGCCGAAGCGACGATCGCACCGGCCGCTCCCTGCGTGGCAAATGCCGTGTATCAAGCCTGCGGAGCGGAGTTCTTCAGCAACGTCTTGAAACCCGAGAAGGTCTTGAAGGCCATTAAAGAAAAAGAGAGAAAAGACAGGGAAAACTCAAAACCAAAAGCAACTTCCAAGGCGAAAGGCAAATAAGGAGGAAACCGCGCATGCCTAATTATCGTTGCCCAATGTGTCGCAAGATCTGTTCCGAGCATCTTGATTTAGCCCGGCATTATCTTGGACAAACCGACAAGAAACACAAGGATTGGCTGAAGACTCAGGGGCTTTCCTATGCATCGCTCATCAAAGCCCAGGTCACTGAATTCGGCAATAATGGCTACCAGGCCCTGGCTGACGTACTGAAGAAAACAGCCGCCGAAGTCAAAGAAGGTTAGTCCGTAATCCGCCCCGGGCATTCTGTGCGCTCAATGCCCGGGGCGGCGAAGAAGTTCAGCAAAAACAACATGGATGCGGACCGCCGCGACGGCTGTTTTAATTGACACGGCTGTTATAGCCGGCGAACTATAGTCGGGCTTTCAGGGAATTTGAAGCAACAAGGAAGAATGCCTCCGACTTACAGCCGATCCTTCTGAGAGAGAGAAAGGAGTTGTGAAATGATAATTGACGGGCAATTTACGCTGCAAGCGCCCATTCAAACAGTCTGGGATCATCTGCTCGATCCCAAGACGCTCGGCACCTGCGTGCCGGGAACTGAAAAGATGGAAGCTATCGATAAAGAGACTTACGAGAGCATCGTTGCGCAGAGAGTGGGGCCGTTCAAAGTCAAGCTGAAATTTACCACGAAGCTGACCGAAGTGCGCCCCCCTAACTACATCAAAGCGGTTGGAAGAGGCGCCGATGTAACAAAACTGGGCAATTTTTCGACTGAGATCGAGGTCAAACTGAACGAGACTTCCCCGAACAACGTGGAGGTTTCCTATACCGCGAATGTCTCGCTGGTCGGTCGGCTCGCTACTTTTGGCGAGAGGATCATGCGGGCAAAGGCGAAAGACGTAGGCGACGAGTTCACCAGAAACCTGCAGTCGAAACTCAGCGCCAGCAGCTAAGGGCTCCAGACAAAAGCGCCACGGATTGCGCGAATTCAAAAGTTTTTATCGCCCGTGAAATCCGTGGCGTCAGCGTCCCTCCGCGAGAAAATAATGGGAATTTGCAGAAGTTGTCAAAAAGAAATGACCGATGCGTCGGTCACGACATGCGAGAAGAAGGTTTCGATCCAGTATCCGGACGGCGCCGTCCTTCAACCCGTGCCCTACGACCCCCGAAAGCTTCATCTTCCAAAGTGGTTCCGCTGCCCCGACTGCAATGTTGTTCCGGGCGGGAATCATCATTCGAATTGCGACCAGGAATACTGTCCGAGATGCGGCGGACAGCTCATAAGCTGTGATTGTTTCGACTAGGCGGCGCAATGGGAATCGCCAATTATCTGAATTTAAGTGAACTCATGAATAAAATGCTGGGCGCCGGATCCGGGATATCCATCTCCGATCTGGTTAAGGAAGCGCAGGAGAGAACCCTTATCCTTGCTTCTGAAGGCGAGCCGGCCGACCGGTCCGACCTGGAAAATGGATTTATCGCTTTGGTGGACGAGCTTTACCGCGTCGGCGCCATCCGGCCCGACCCCGCAAACGAAACCGAAACCCATTTGATCCGGCTTTACGAATCCGGGCGCCTGGCAGCCAGCGGCTTCGGAGGAGCTGAAGGAGACCAGTTCCTGGACATCAAATGGATAGCTCTGACCGACAAACTTCCCGAAATTGTGAATCTGAATCTCTAGTCAGGAACCTGTGCGGATGCACATCCCGGCTTTGCAGCCACAGGCGACACAGAAAGCTTCCGCATCTGCGTCCTGCTCGACGATTTGAAGAATGATCCTGCTGCGGCCCTCGATTCCCCTTTCCCCGATGCGCACCGAGCTCGCGACTTACGCCCTGGTCAGGAAAACGGGCAACCCGGTTTTATAGGCGTATCGCGGGCGATACTGCTCGGTGTCGTACATTCCCTCCACCTCGATTTGCCGCGGCCCCAGTTTTGAGTCGGGGATCGGGACCATCGCATAACAGCCGTTGGAAATCGCCGCCATGAGTCCGGTTTTATTCTGAGTGACGCATTCCACGGCCATGTGGCCGAATGTGGCGGCGATCATTTTATCGGCGAAATCGGCTTCTCCGCTGCGCAGGTCGTAGGTCAGATCGGAAACGACAATTTCCTCCCCCGTGTGCTTCTTGACCTCTTTCCCGAAATCCTCGCCCACATTCGCCTTGTGTTTGTGGCCGAACGCATCCGCTTCGCCATATTCCTTGACGGAATATCCCCGCCATTCGGCGCCTTCGGAAAGCACCACGAGGCAATAGTTGCTGGGATTGTTCCGCTTGTCGCGCATCAACAGGTCGATCATTTTCTCAAGGTCGAAATGGAATTCGGGAATTGCGCACCGGATCGAAGTGACGTAGGCGGTATAGAGGGATGTGTACCCCGCATCGCGGCCGAAAACGCGGAAGATGCCGACGCGCTCGTGGGAGCCGACCGTAGACCGCTGCCGCTGGATGGCGGCCACCGCCCTGGTGATCGCGGTGGAGAAACCGATGCAGTATTCCGTGTTGCGCACGTCGTTGTCCATCGTTTTGGGAATCGCCACTATCCGGACCCCTTGATTGCTGAGAATGGAAGAGTAGCTGAGCGTATCGTCTCCCCCGATCGAAATGAGGCAGTCCAGCCGGAGCTCTTCAATGTTTTTGAGCACCTGCCTTGTGATGTCGTAAGTGGACCCCTTGGAAGATTCCTTCCTGGGGAATTCAAGGTCTTTAAGATGATCCGGCAGGTTCTTCATTTTAGCGGGATTGGTGCGGCTTGTGTGGAGGACTGTTCCGCCTGTCCGATCAATGGTGCGCGTGTTTTCCTGATTCAAAGGCATCACATAGCGCACTCTGCTCGCCGGGTCTTCCAGGTTGACGTGCGTCAGGCCTTCCCATCCCCTGCGGATGC
Organism: uncultured Acidobacteriota bacterium; assembly: GCA_964642735.1. Taxonomy (GTDB): domain Bacteria; phylum Acidobacteriota; class UBA6911; order UBA6911; family UBA6911; genus UBA6911. The sequence goes on along the minus strand of CAZXSV010000027.1, from coordinate 16,798 downwards.
CGACAACCTCATAGTCCCGGTCGATTGCAGCGTGGACAATGCCCTGAATTGCAGAATTCAGACCCGGAACATCGCCGCCCCCGGTTAGGACTCCGATACGCTTGCTTGCCATTGTTTTTCCCTCCGGTTGAGATGAACAATTATTGCACGATATTGCTTTATCGGCGCTTCACAAAACTCGAATAACAGCAAATTATCGCTTCGACCGGGGCGCCCAAAGTCGACCCCGAGCATTTTAAATCGAAGCAGTGCGGCGGAGGTTGAAACCATGATTTGTCGGCAGGGAAACGGGAAAAAGCGAGAGAGAGGGCAAGCGTCAAACAGGAACAAGAACAAAAAACCTGCCGGAGTCTGAACTCGCTTGCCCGTATTCATATACTTTGCCGAATTCCATATATTTCACGTTTTTTCGCTGAAAAAAAACGCCGCCGGATTTTTTATCTGCGACCTGCATCCCTAGCCTATAGATAATCCAAGGCTTCGCACCACGGAAGTTTTAACTACGAATGTTTTAATAAAACAGCCGGATTCGATCCGACTACTTTTCAGTTTTCTCAGGCCGGAGATAAGCCCCCCAATAGCTCATTCCCACGAACACCGAGCCGCCGATGATGTTGCCGATAGTGACCGGCAGGAAATTCTTCCAGAGAAAATTGATCCAGTTCAGCGAGCTTAAATCCATTCCCTGAATTTGTTGGACCACCGATTTCTGGACAAACAGAATTCCGGTGGGAATGTAAAACATATTGGCGACGTTGTGTTCAAATCCAAGGGCGACGAAGGCCATGATCGGGAAAAAAATGGCGAATATCTTGCCGATGGTCTGGCGGGCGGCGAGCGCCATCCAGACGGCCAGGCATACGAGCCAATTGCAGCCGATGCCTCGAGAAAGCGCTTCGGTGAAGGTCAGGTTGACTTTGGCGCAGGCCGTTTTCACGATAGCAGCGCCGAGCGCCCCGTCGCCGGTTTTCCAAAGGCCGGAATAATAAAAGATGAGCACGATGAGAATGGAGCCGATGAAATTCGCGAACAAAACGACGCCCCATCTTTTGATCATCGCTCCCAAAGTGATCCGGTTCAGCATGACGCTGGATATCATCAAGTTGTTGCCGGTGAAGAGTTCCGCGCCGGCGATGACGACCAGCATCAGGCCGACGCTGAAAACAGCCCCGCTGACAAGCTTTGAAAATCCCAAGCCTACCTTGGCCGCCAGGTCGAAAGTGACGGTCGTGGCAAGCATCCCTCCGAGGCCGATATAGGCGCCCGCCAGAATTCCCAGCACAAAGACCGTAAGCCAAGGAGAGGTCGCCTTCGCGACCCCGACATTCTGAGCGATTGTTTCCGCAATGCTCTTGGGCGGTTTGTCTTCAAGCGCCGGAGCGGGAAACTGCAGCGACGTCATCAGTTTCTCAAAGCGGCCGACCGCCTTTTTTTCTTCCGACACTTTTCTTCTCAACGCTTTCTTGACGACTTCGGAGATTTCTTCGGGGCGGAAAGGTTTGGCAAGGTAGTCCATGGCGCCCCGTTTCATCGCTTCGGTGGCCCGTCCCACGGAGGGGTGGCCGCTGATCATCACCAGGGCGCTGCCGGGCGAACGCTTGTCGATTTCTTCGACGACGTCCATTCCGTCGAAACCCGGCATCATCCAATCCACGAGGACGACGTCAAAAAGTTTTTCCGAAACAAGCTTGAGGCCTTCCTGCGGCGACGTTGTCGTCGACACATTGAATCCTTTGGCCTCAAATATTTTCCGACAGGACCTCAAGATGATTTCTTCGTCGTCAATAATCAACATTTTCTCAGCCATGATGTTTCCCTTCCATGGAAAGCAACGCTCCTCCCGACGCCCGTCCCAGGGGTCAGATCAAGCTTAGGGCCTGAACGGTTTCGGTATAAAAGATTCGCTCCCGAGCGGCAGGCGTCGGCGATGGTTTCCGGCATCGGGCAGCCGCTCATCACCCCCATCGGGATGTCCGGAAAGTTTTTCCTGATTTCTTTCATCAGAAACAGACCGTCATGCGCCGGCATCTCCACATCCACCAGCATCATGTCAAAAAATTCTTTCGGCATGATTTCGATCTCTTCCTGCGCTTCTGAAACGAATCCCTCGGCCTCCAGAATGCGCGTGCAGCTTCGAATCCCTAGGATATCGTCATCGCCAACCAGTATTTTCATTCTTTGGCAGTTCCTTCAATGGCCTGACCCGGAGCATTGGGATTGGGATCGACGCCTGATCCCGTCGACGCATGTTCTTCTATCGGCAGCCAGACGGTAAAAGTGCTGCCACGGCCTGTTTTGCTTTGCACCCGGATGGATCCCCCATGCCGTTCCACAATGCCGTAAGAAACCGACAGGCCGAGCCCCGTTCCCTGTCCGACCTCTTTGGTGGTAAAAAATGGATCGAATATCTTATCGAGATTTTCCGGCGCGATGCCGCAGCCCGTATCGCTGCATACGATCTCGATTCCTCTCTGGCCCGGTTTTGTGGCCGAAACCCCGATGCCGGTCGACACATGAATCCGGCCGCCCGAGTCCGTGGCGTCCAGGGCGTTGATGATGAGGTTGAGCAGAACGCTTTGCATTTGATTGCGATCCAGCGTGACCATCGGGAGCCCTTCCCCCTTGTCGAAATTCAGGCCGACGTTTTTGATGAGGGCCTGATTTTCCACCAGCGAGATAGTGAAACGCACCAGCCGGTTGACATCGGTCGGCTCCCGGTCGAGTTCCGTCTGGCGGGAAAAATCGAGCAAACCCTTGACGATCTTGCGGATGCGTTCACATTCCTGGGCGATGGTCTCAAGGTCCGCGCGCACGTCATCCGGCAGTTTTTTATTCCTGAGCAACATGTGGGTGAACGTGAAAATGCCCGTCAACGGATTATTGATTTCGTGTGCAACTCCGCCGGCAAGCTTTCCAATGCCGGCCTGCTTGGAAAACTGAAGCAGCTTGGCTTCGCTTTCCGCTCGTTGCAGTTCATCGCGCTGCTTGAGAGAATCCAACATTTCGGTGAAGGTCTTCTGCAGGACGCCGATTTCGCTCTTGGAAAGCGGACCGATTTCCGGCGACATGTTGCCTTTCGAAACTTGGGCGCTGGCTTCGATAAGACGATGCACGGGCCTGCTTATCCTGTTTGCGATAAAGGTTCCCAGTCCGAGAGCCAGGGCCATTCCGGCCGCCGTGATTAAGATGAAAAGAGTCAGGGCGTCGGAACGCATGTCGGCGTATTTTTGTTCGAGGACGCCCACATAGAGCATTCCAACTCTCCGGCCGAATACATCCTCGATGGACTCATAAGCGGTTATATACCAGTCATTGACGACATAAGCCCGATCGGTCCATCGATTGCCGTCCAGCAGCACCCGCTTGGCGACTTCTTCCGAAGCCGTCGTCCCGATCGCCCGCGTCCCGTCCGGGTTGAGAACGTTGGTGGATATCCGGACGTTCTTGAGAAAGATGGTGGCGGCGCCGATGCTGCGGCCATTGTAAAATTCGTGCTGGAAGACGGTGTCGCGCACCTTGTCTACAATATCCTGGCTCCGGTTGATCAGAACGCCTCCGTAGAGCGCGCCCAGGAAATTGCCGGATTCAAAAATGGGGACGGCGGCGGCGAAAGCCATTCCCTGGACTTTTTCGTCTCCCGTTTTTGAAGCGTCGATTTTTCTCGAAAGCAGCCGAATTCCGGCGCGATCGGCAAGCTCCGGATTTTCGGAGAATAGAAACTCGCGGTTCAGGACGACGGCGCCTGCCACGCCAACCTGTTTTTGAATCGCCAGATCAACGACTGGATTGGAAGGGCTGTTCTCTTTTGGAAGCGAGTTCGGCCCGATTCGGCAAATCGTTTTTCCGTTCCTGTCGGCCACCCCCATGAAATCCAGGCCGATCTGTTGCGCGATCTGGTTTAGACGATTGGAAAGCTTTTGAATATCCCGTTTTTCGGAAGAAGCAAGGAAGACCGGCTCCAGGGAAGCCAGGCTGAGGGAGCTTTGGATCTTATCGATCCGGGATAAACAAATTTCCCGAGCGGCATTGAGGTCCAGGCGTATGCGATTGGCGGCTTCATTGAATACAGCCCTGTAAAGAAGCCGGCCGCCCACCAGGAGAGAGACTCCGCTTATCAGTAGACCCACTCCGAGAAAGCTGATAATCAATTTAGACCGGGTCGAATAGAACAACGCACGCCCCCCTGCTTTTAAAAGGCGGGATATTATAGCTCAGGTTTTAACAAGGTAAAAATGTACGATAGAAATTCAGATGCTTCTTATTCCGCCATTAATAGGCGATTTCCGGCAGGCAAAAGGAGGTTTCGAGCCGTTCGCTGCAGCGGATGCAAGTCCAATCGATGTTGAGCTTCCTGCATTTCACGCCCTTTTCGACCGCCCAGGCAATATTCCAGGCGCCGTTGCATTTTGGGCAAACGGGAGAAATCACCAGCCGGACATTCAATTCCCCGCGCCCGGATTTGGGACCGGGGATCCGGATTTGCCGGATTTTCAGATTGACAATCCCGGCTTCACGCAGTTCCGCAAGGAGCGCGCGGAAAAACTTCAATGAATCCGAAGCTTTCCTTGCCGCGAGTTTCCGGCCGGCAGAGGTATGCATGTTCAGCGGAAGGCAGGAAGCATAGGTCAGTTCTTTGCTGAGATAGCCAAGCACGGTGGAGCGGAGCGTTCTGCGGCGAAGCGCCGACTTGATGAAGAAACCCGCTACGCCCAAAGCGCCGAATTTGGAGAGAAAATCAGCGTCATGCAGAATGGCCGCGACTCTGTTTTTCCGAGCCGTTTCCTTATAAAGAGCCTTCAATCCCGAGAGAACTTTCCGGATGGCGGCGGGCTTCATTCCAAACCGACTGAGAAGCTCCATTGCGATCCGCGCTGATTCCTCCTCTTCAGCCGTGTCATCGGGATGGTACAGCCCGCCGGCAAATTTGCCGGCATCGTGGAACAGAGCGGCCACCACCGGGATCATCGGATCGATCCCTTCCGACTCCGAAAGCTGGCAGGCGAGCGAAGCCGCATGCATCGTGTGTTCCCATAGAAAACTTTCCGATGAACCGCCTCCTTCGTGCTTGTTTTCGGATTCCTGGATGACCTTGCGGATCGCATCCATCAGCCCCGGGAAGCGGGACTCAATCATCTTGGGGAAGTCGAGCGACTGACTTGCCATAGCTAGCGGCATTATCTAATACCGGGACAGTCGCCGCAATCCCCAATTTCAACAATTGTCTCGAAAACATGGCCAAGAGGGCCGCCCGCAATATTTGCCCGAATCGCGGAATGCGGTGAATGTCCGCGAATCTGCGCCCAACGCATTTAGACGCTTATGGACAGAACAAACGTTTCGCAATAAAATTCTCGCCGATGTAAAATTCGTTTTTAACTTTGTCGACCGAATTATCTTTCAACCATGCCTGTCGGAAATGGACAACGGAAAGGACAAACATGCGATTCCTGGCTCTTTTTATTGCATTCTTTGCTTTCATGCCGCCGGCATTTTCAGCGGGAGATATCGATATAACAGGGGAATGGAACGCGATGATCCCGGGGCTAGGCTATGGATTCCAACGGACCCTTATGGATTTGGAGGCCAAGGACGCGAAACTGGCCGGCTCGCTCATTGTCGGCGAGAACGAAACCTATATTTTGGACGGCAAGATCAACGGAGATAAGATAAGTTTCAAAACAAAGGGCCGGTTGGGAAATACGAACGTCGAATATAAATATGATGGGAAAATCCTGTCTGCCAACGAAATCGAGTTTAAAATAAAGTCGTCTCTTATCAACTCCCCCACGAACACGTTTACAGCGAGACGAAAACTGCGCTGAACGCGCCCGCGCCTCGACGGCGGACCTTTAACAATCCACAGGAGCGCCGAAGGCGCGCTCGATTTTTATAACATGCCAGCGGGACTGCGCTTCAAAAAACATCGGCGCCCATAAAAAAAGCCGCTTGATCTCTCCCGGCAGGTATAGAATATCCCCGCCTGTATGGAACCGGGCTGATATAGGCCGAGGACATTTGCTTTCATTCGGCGTATAATTCATGCTTTATTTTCGGACTCATAATAAAGGAGCCGCAATTCTAAATGGATGATCTGATAACAGCCAATCTATGGTCTCGTAAAACGCGAACCATCATCAGCGTTTTTGCAGTGGCAATGGGCGTCATTCTCATGCTGGTCATCAACGGCATCGCCAAAGGCACGCTGGAAGATGCGGTCAACCGCACTATTTCGGTAGGCGCAGACTTCATACTGCAGTCCAGCGACGCCGGAATGATCTGGGCTTTCGGCGCGGCCAACCTGCCGGTTAAATTTGCAGACAAAATCTCTGATATAAAAGGAGTTGGAGCCGTATCTCCGATACTGACCAATCCGAACATGGCGGATTTCGGCGTAACCTTCGGCATCGACCTGAAAACATACGATCATTTCCCCGGGACGCTTCAGATTGTGGAGGGGAAACGCTCGCTCGTCGGCGATGAAGTTATCGTGGATGAACTGTATGCAAAAACCCATAAACTTAAACCCGGCATGCAGATCCAGATAAACGATCACCCCTTCACCATTTCGGGAATTTGTCGGGAGGGAGCGGCGGTTCGCAAGTTTGTTCCTCTGGAGACATACCAGAAAATCATGGGAACGCCCGACAAGGTCAGCATGATGTTTATCAAAGCCTCGCCGGGAACGGATCTCAATCAACTGGAAGCCGATATCAAGAAAGTGTTTGCAGGATACCACCTGACCTCCGCCTCGGACGCTCAAAGACTGCTGGAAGGCATCAAAATCCCGATGCTGAAGCAATTCACAACGGCAGTCATCATCATTTCCATGGTCATCAGCTTCATCGTGATTCTGCTGGCTATGTACACGACCATTTTCGAACGCACCCGGGAGATCGGAATTTTGAAATCTCTCGGCGCATCCCGCCTGTTTGTCGTCAGCATGGTATTGCGCGAATCGGTTATCATCTGCATTCTGGGCGTGCTTTTAGGAACAGTCGTCAGCCAGGCTATCCGGCATGCGATCACTTCCGCATTTCCAACGCTTCAGGTGAAAATGGATTTCAGCCAGATTGTACTCTGTTGCATTCTGGGAATCGTAGCAGGATTGCTGGGCGCCACCTATCCCGCCGTCAAAGCCGCCAAAATGGATCCTGTAAAAGCCCTCAGTTACGAATAGAAGGCGCTCCGTCATACAACGAGTTGGATGGGAACGCCGGCCGGGCGTTTTCATGCCTTTAGCCTTTTCCCATCCGGATTCAATGGATTAGAGAGTAAGGTTTATGGAATAAACGGCGATAATTAAAAAGAGGGCAGTTTCGTTCGGATAGGAAAGCAAATGGATCAAGAAAACAAAAAGAAGATACTGGTCACCGGCGGCGCCGGATATATCGGCTCCCACACCGTTGTGGAGCTGCAGAAACGGGGCTTCGAGGTCCTCATCATCGACAATCTTTCCAATTCGCACGCAGGCGTCGTGGACCGGATCGCCGAAATCACCGGCGTCAGGCCCGAGTTTCATCGATTCGACCTTACCGATCCGGCGACAACGGAAACCTTTTTCAAGTCCCATCCCGGACTGGCGGGGATAATCCACTTCGCAGCCTTCAAGGCGGTCGGGGAATCCGTCGAAAATCCGCTGAGGTATTATCGCAACAATCTTGATTCGCTGATCAACATTCTGCAGGGAATGAAGGATCATGGGGTTGCCAACCTGGTTTTTTCCTCCTCCTGCACCGTTTATGGGCAACCGGACTCGCTGCCCGTAAAAGAAACGTCTCCCGTCAAGGAGGCCTGGTCGCCTTACGGAAACACCAAGCAGATGTCGGAGCAGATAATCCGTTTCAGCATTCCCGCTTATGGATTGAAAGCAATCGCCCTCCGGTATTTCAATCCGACCGGCGCCCACGAATCGGCGCTTATCGGGGAACTCCCGCTGGGAACGCCCAACAACCTCGTGCCTTTCATAACCCAGACGGCGATCGGCCGCCGGGAGCGGTTGAGAGTGTTCGGCGCCGATTACGACACTCCCGACGGAACCGCCATCCGCGATTACATCCACGTGGTTGATCTGGCCAAAGCCCATGTGGTGGCTGTGGACCGTATGATCAACGGCCGGACTAAATCCGATTTGGAAATTTTCAACCTCGGGACAGGCAATGGCTTCAGCGTGCTTGAGGTTATTCGCTCCTTCGAAAAGGTCTCCGGCAAAAAATTGAACTATGCTATTGTGGACCGCAGGCCGGGAGACGTTGAAAAGGTTTGGGCCGACACGGCCCTGGCCAATGACGAGCTTGGCTGGAGAGCGGAGAAAAGCATCGATGCGATGATGCTTTCGGCCTGGAATTGGGAACAAGCCCTGGCCAAATCCTCCACAAAATAGAGCCTTTTTTCTGCTTTTCCAAAAATATTCGACGGTTTGGTGATCCGCATCACCGAACGTCCTCCCGATGCGAACGAATGAACCGGTTGCACTAAATATTTCAATTCATATGCGATTCCCTTCTCTCGAAAGAGCTGTGCGGCTCAAAGCCCGCCCATCCGTTTTCCCGCGTTAAATTCTCCAACTGGTGAGATCCATCACAATTATTTTGCCGTCCCAGCCGTTTTAGAGAGCCATGAGCGAAAAAGGAAAGGGCTCTTCTACTGCTTCCTTGCCGATTGTCGGATTCAGCCTCATCGAGGTCTGCATCACGCTGGCGTTCATGTGCATCATCGGGGGATTTGCCGTATTGAATGTCAGCGCAATTCTGCCCGGGGTGAAGGCCAATGAAGCGATGTACCAGACGGTGGCTCAACTGCGCAGCGCCAGGGAAATGGCAATGGCGCAACGACGCAATATCGAGATCAGGTTTTCAGGCGGCAACCGGATCCAGATCGTCCGCCGCGAACTCCCGAATGGAGAAACCGTTCTGAGCGATATCGCGCTGTCCAATGGCTGTCAATTTATTCTGTTCGACGCCATTCCGGACAGCCCCGACACTTTTGGAAAAATCTCCGCCGTTGATTTCGGGGGCGCCGACCTGGAGCTGTTCCTGAGCGACGGCACCCTGGTCGACGATCAGAACAGCCCTCTGAGCGGCTCGATTTTCCTGGGATTGCCCAACCATCCGGAAACAGCCCGCGTTGTAACGATCCTGGGCGCCACCGGACGCATTCGGGGCTATCGATGGAATGGAAGCGAATGGATTCAATAAAGCGAGGCGTACATGCCTTCAAAGAAAAGAACTGACGACCGCCGTTCAGGTTTCACCCTTGTCGAAACCTTGATTGCAATGCTGGTCCTGAGCACGGGACTGCTGGCGCTGGCCACTGCTTTCGCCCAAGGCATGATCATCATGTCCAGCTCTCATTACCACCAGGTCGCCAAAGAGAAAGCGTCCGAAGCCATTGAAAGCGTTTTTACTTCGCGGGACACCCGGATAATCGGCTGGGCGCAAATCAGGAATCAGGACAACGGCGGCATATTCCTGGACGGACCGCAACTTTTACGAAGGCCCGGCGCGGACGGGCTTGTCAACACCAATGACGACAGCCAGCAGCCGGTGGAAACCGAGGCGAGCGCAGGGCCGAACGGCGAGCCAATCGCCGTCGCGCTGACCGGATTCACCAGGGAAATCGACATCCAGGATTTGTCGGCGAACCTGCGCCGGATCACCGTCACGGTCCGGTATCAGATCGGGCACCTGAACCGCCAGTATCAACTGGTGGCGTTTATCTCCTCGTTTGCTTAAGAAGAATTCGAACAGCAGAGGATCCTATGAAAAAACAACAGGGATTCAGCTCCATTGAGATGTTGGCGGCGGCGGCCATTACGATGATTCTGCTGTCCGGCGCGATGGGCATGCTCAACATGAGCCTGGATTCGAGCAAGAAAACCGGCGTATCGACCGACCTCGAGCAGAATTTGCGCGCGGGCATGAATTTGATTATTCGAGACTTCATCAACGCCGGCTGGGGAATCCCGACGGGAGGCCTTCCCATTCCATCCGGCAGCGGATCTCAACCGATAAACCGCCCCGGCCCTCCCGGCGCCGCCTTGACTTTCAACTCAACCTTGATCGCGGCAGTCAACCCGGGCGCAGGAATAGGGCCCGGCGCAGGCGAAAACGTCACCGACATCGTCAACATACTTTTTGCCGACAGCCTCTTGCCTCTGAATCAGAGCCCGCTGATTTCCATAGAACCGGACGGGTCCATGGCGACAGTCGATGCGGGTTCCCCGATTTCGGGAATCAGCAATCCCGTGCAACCGGGAGACCTGATCGCTTTCAGCAATGCGCTTGGGAATACGGTGCAATGCGTCACCCGGGTTTCCGGACAAAGGATGTATTTCGAAACGGGCGATCCCTTCAATCTGAATCAGCGGACTGCCGGCCAGGGATCCATAATTCAGCTCCGAAGCGACAGCGGCGACGGCGATGAAGACTATCATGACGGCGGATTCCCTCCGACTACCGCAAACAGGGTTTGGCTGGCTACGTTTTATCTCGATTTCACGACGAATCCGCAGATGCCCAGACTTATACGCCGGCTCAATTTCAACACGGGAGAGCCGGTAGCGCTTATCCTGGAAGATTTTCAACTCACCTATGATCTTGTGGACGGCATTAATAATCCGACAAACGTCGACTCCCCCGCTTCACCCAATTCCCCGAATCAGATTCGCAAAGCCAACATCCTCATTTCAGGAAGATCCGGCGTGCAGATCGAGAATTCGGACGCCTATTTGCAAAGAAGTCTGACGACGCAGATCAGTCTTCGAAGCCTTTCATTTGTTGACCGCTATCAATAGGGACCGGAAATGACAAAGAAAAATGAGTCAGGGATTGCGTTGATCAGCGTTCTGTTGATCCTGGTTTTGCTCGGCGTTCTTCTCGAGGGCTTTGTTTTGTCGATCAACTCCGACCAGGGGCTGATCGGAACGGATCGGGAACAGAACCGGGCTTTCTACGGCGCGCAAGCCGGCCTGGAGCAGCTGACCGCGAATCTCGGCACCCTCTTCTCATCGAACTATGCGCCCTCGGGCGCCCAGATCAGTGCTCTTGCCGTCCCGCCGGATGTGGCCGATCTTTCCTTCGTTTCTCCGGGCAATACATCCGGGTATCGAATCGACTATCCCCAGGACGCAAATGGAAAGCCTCTGGCGAGCACACGCACGATACCGTCGGGCCCGTATGAAGGGCTTATCGGATTGCTGACGCCTTATACCATGACCGTGACCGCTCGGACCCTCACCGGCGCAGAGGTCCGGATGCAGCGAAACCTGCAGACCGTCGCAGTGCCGGTGTTCCAGTTCGGAATCTTTTCCGAAACCGATCTGAGCTTTTTCGCCGGACCCAATTTTGATTTTGGAGGCCGGGTCCACACCAACGGAAATCTTTTTCTGGCCGAGGGCAGCGGCAGCACCTTGACGATGCGGGAGCGGGTAACCGCCGTCGGCGAGGTCATCCGGACAAATTTGAACAACGGCTGGGATACAAGCGCCAACTACACCGGAACGACGAGAATCGTCACGACGCCGGGCGCCTTCCGAAGCCTGGCGCGAAACGAAGGAAGCCTTGTCGGAACTCTTGGGTCGAATCAAAATGAACCGACCTGGACGAATCTTTCGACATCGGCCTACAACTTTAATATTCGAAACGGGCGAACCGGCGCGCGACGCATGGATCTTCCGCTGGCGACCATGGGCGCCGTCCCGATCGATTTGATTCGAAGACCTCCGGCAAACGAAAACGCGACCAATCCCGACGTTTATGGCCAGCGATTCTACGCCATGGCGAGCCTGCGCATCCTGCTCTCAGACAATGCGGCGGACATCGCTTCCCTGCCGACTGCGGTCTCCGGAACTCCGCCGGTGCAGTTGACCGGAAGCGCCCCGGACGGCACTCCGTATGCGGTCGCCGGGACCGGCGCCGATTTTAAAAGCCCTGGCGCGCCGCTGATCGACGGCTACATAAAAATTGAAATGCAAGACAGGAACAAGGTCTGGTCGGACGTCACAAACGAAATCCTGGGACTGGGAGTCGCCGGCCGCGATCTGACCGGAAGCTCCTGCGCCAATCAGCCGGATTCCATTATTCGCGTCCAGCGGCTGAAAGACAGTCCAAACACCGCCACCTGCGGCGGAGTCCCGACTGAATACTGGCCCAACGTTCTTTACGACACCCGCGAAGGAATTCTGCGCGACAATATACCGACCACTCGATATGAGCTGTATCTTGGCGGAGTCATGCATTACATCGAACTTGACGTTGCCAATCTGTGCCGCTGGTTCCGCGGGGAAATCGGCGCCAACGGGCCCAACGCCATCGATGAAACGGGCTATGTGGTCTACTTTTCGGACCGGAGGACAAACCGCGACTCGGCGGGCAATGAAACGGGCGAATACGGATTTGAAGATAACGTCAACTCCACGACCGACATAACCAACGGGATTCCAAACGGAATTCTGGAAATCGGGGAGGATTTCAACGGCAACGGCAATCCTGATCTTTATGGAGCGACGCCCGCTTCGCCGCCCGAAGTGTCCCCCCTCACCTCCGCCGCCCGCCCATGGTTCTATTCATCGGTAAGCGCGGGGGTCGCGCGTAAAAACCGACCGATATTCTTCAGGCGCGCTCTTAAGCTGGCAAATGGCGCCACGATCAACCTGGGCGTTGTCGATGGAACGCCTCTGGGGCTGGCGGTTGTTTCGGAAAACCCGGTCTACGTTCAAGGCAACTACAACGCGAACGGGTCCTTCACCGGATCTCATGTGGCCGCATCCGTGATCGCCGACGCGGTCACTTTGCTGTCGAACAACTGGAACGACATCCGCTCCTTCAACTGCCCTCACAGCCTCTCCTCCACCTGCAACAGCGGAAAGGCCGGGCGCGTCGCGACCACCACATGGTACAGGATGGCCATTATCGCGGGAAAAGGCCTGCCATTCCCCCATCCCGAGGGGCTTTACCAGGATTATGGAACGGACGGCGGGGTCCACAATTTCCTCCGCTACCTGGAAAATTGGGGAGGCCAGACCCTGAATTACCGCGGCTCCATCGTCAGCTTGTTTTTTAACCGGCAGGCCACCGGGACATACAAATGCTGCACCAATGTCTATTCCCCTCCTTCCAGGGGATACAATTTCGATACGGATTTCCTGACCCCGGCTCTTTTGCCTCCCCGCACCCCAATGTTCCGCGATGTGAATATCACAGGATTCACCCGGATGAACATGCCTGAACAGTAGGGTGTTTCGCTGAACAAAGGAAGGGCGGCCTCTCCCGCCCTTCCTTTTAAATGCAAATAAAACAATCAGTTAAATATTTCTAAGAAAAACCCTCCGGCGCAACATTCCTCTGCATGAATCGAACCATCCGACGATAAGTTTTGTTACAAGCGAAACTGTGTCCGGGTCGGTTGCTTTGGGATTGGAGCGGGAACGATTTATGGGAAGGAACCTCCTAATTTTTGTGTTGTTGGCAATTGGAGCGCTAATTTCGGGACGGTCTTATGCATCGCCTTTGGGTCTGAACATCACCCAATGGGACAAAATGGGCGTTTCCGGTTCCGAAGACAACGAAGTCGAGCCAAATGACGTTCTGGCGCAGAAGTGGGATCTGGAGGGATTCTTTTTATCCGGAAATTCTCTGACCATGGTCGGCGGTTTCAATTTTCTCACCGGAGCTTACACCGGAAGCCGATGGTTCATCTCCGGAGATATTTTTATCAGCACAAATCCCGACGCTGTCCGATATGGGAATCCGCCGGCAAGCAATTCCTATAACATACAAAATCAGAGGAATATTTTCGGGTATGACTATGCGCTCGACATGGACTACTCCCGGCAGACCTACCAGGTTTACCGTTTAACCCCGGACTCTCTTCTCTCCGATGTCTATTATCAGCAGAATGCCGGATCCAATCCCTATCGCTATGTCAGCGGGGGAACGGCGGTTGGAAGCGTTCAATCGTTTCAATACACTGCCAGCCCGGACTTGACCGGCCTGGGGCTTCAGGGAATGGGCGGCGACAATTTCCACAACGCTCTGACGGTAAACATCGGATTCCTGCCGGAAAACATGGCTTTTCTCGCGCATTTTACAGAGGAGTGCGGGAACGACACCCTGGTGGCGGTAGGGACTGCAACGCCGGAACCGTCGACCATCGCGCTTACAGCCGGCGGCTTGCTCATCCTTCTTTTTTATCGACGTTTCAAGTTTGGGCGGACCGTTTAACGTGGGATTATTCGCCAGTCAATCCGCGGATTTTCCCGTCGAAGCGCACCATCTCAGACGTCCGCCTGCCGGCGCGGCTGTATCCTGCTGCGTCCCGCAGTTGCTGCGTCCCGCAGTTGCTGCGCTACAGTTTCTCCGCCTGAATCCGGGAGCTTTGTCTGAGAATGACCGCGAAAAGCTCTTCCACCAATTCTTCGGGCAGGTTTAAAAGCTTTCCCCATTCCTTCCGCTGAATCATCATGCGCCTTTCGCGATCGGGATCGACAACGGGAGCAGCCTGGTTCGATTTGAGCTTGCCGATCCTGCGCACGATCTCGATTCGCCGCCCCAATACGGTTAAAATCTGTTTATCCCAGCGGTCGATCATGCTTCTCAAGTCGTGTTTTCTCGGTTTGGACAAACTCTCAGGGCCCATCTTCCTTCGGGACGCGGCCGCTTGCTCCCATGCCAGCGCTGTTTGATCTTCCGGTGCATCCCCGGTTAAAAGGGCAAGGCTTTCATAGAACCGGCGGATTGCCTGATCGATCGCCTCTCTGTTTGTCGCCAGAATGCTTTTCCATATCCGGTAGTCCGATCCCGCGAGGCGTGTCATATCGAGGAATCCTCTGCCGGCAAGTTTGTCGAGCATGGCATGTTCCGCGTCTCCCGCCAGAGCGGAGTGCATGAGAGCGATGGAAATGATCTGCGGCAGATGGCTCGCCATTGCCATGACGCGGTCATGCTCTTCCGGATCGATGGTGATCGGAATGGCCGGAAGGCTTTCGACGAAAGCCATCATGGCCAGTAGAGCGTCGGTAGGGGTGTCGGAATAGGGGCAGAGAGCGTACAGGCGCTCGCTGAACAGCAACGGGTCCGCAGCTTCGACGCCGGATCGTTCGGATCCTGCCATCGGGTGGCCCCCGATGAAGTATGTTCCGTTGGGGAGAAGCTTCTGAGCCTTCGCCATGATCATTTTTTTGGTGCTGCCGACATCGGTGACGATCGCATTCGGCCTGAGAAACGGACGCAGCTTCTCAATCATGGGCAGCACCGAGTCGACCGGCGTCGCAACGACCACAATCGTGCTGTCGGGCGCATAGGACGCAATCTGGTCGATGCTTCCAACCTGTTCGGAAATCCCCGCCTCGCGAATTGCGGGAAGTCGATCGGGTAGATCGAGGCATGCGACCGGAATTTCAGGGCGACGTCTTTTAAGAGCCATCGCCAGCGACCCGCCGATCAAACCGCATCCCACAATCGTGATTTTCATCTTTTCCATTTTACTTCGCCTTTCCGAGGCGTCGCCCGATAGTGGTCGCAATAATACGGCAACGGTTCATCAACAAACCAAATTCCTCAAAGGCGAGGGATTGGGGGCCGTCCGAAAGGGCTTTGTCGGGATTCGGGTGAATCTCGATCATGATGCCGTCCGCTCCGGCGGCCACCGCCGCTCTTGCCATGGCGGAGACAAACCGGCGGTTGCCGACCCCATGGCTGGGATCCGCGATGATCGGCAGGTGCGACAGATGTTTGACCACCGGGATCGAAGAAAGGTCCAAAGTGTTCCGGGTTGCGGTTTCAAAGGTCCTGATTCCACGTTCGCACAGGATTACATCGGGGTTGCCTTCCGCCAGGATGTACTCGGCGCTCATCAACCACTCCTGGATTGTGGCCGACATGCCCCGCTTCAGCAAAACAGGCTTGCCGGCGTGTCCCAAAGCCGTGAGAAGCGGGAAATTCTGCATATTGCGGGCGCCCACCTGAAGCAGGTCGGCATGTTCCGCCACTATCTCGATCTGCTCGATGGTCATCACTTCAGTCACCACGGCAAGCCCGTGGTTGTCGGCGGCTTTTCGAAGCATCTTCAGACCCTGCGCGCCGGATCCCTGAAAAGCGTAAGGGGATGAACGCGGCTTGAACGCCCCGCCTCGAAGAATCTGGGCGCCGCAGGCGGCGGCGAACCTGGCGCTGGATTCGATCTGCTCCTCGCTCTCCACCGCGCATGGCCCGGCCATCACAGCCACTTCCATCCCTCCCACCTGGCACTCCTCCCCCACCCGTACGACCGTGTCTTCCGGATGGAACTCACGGCTCGCGAGCTTGAAGGGGGTCGACACCAGCAACACTTCGCGAACGCCCGGCATCAGGGACACGGCTTCAGAATCCAGACGCTTGCGGTCCCCGACCACTCCCAGGATAGTTTGTTCAACCCCGTCGGAACGGTGCACGACAAGGCCGGCTTCACCGATTTTCGACTGAACCGCGTTGATCTGCGCTTCCGTCGCTTTGGCTTCACAAATGATGATCATCAGCGCTCCCCCCGAAATGCGAACGGCCCGCCGGAATTTTCTGGCGGGCCGCATTTTTCTTTCATGTTCTCACGAAGAAAGGAAAGACGCAGGCCCTCAGGGGTCGGTCTTGAATGATCGGAAGCAATAATAAAAATAGTATCCGGCTCTCATTTCTCTCTTCCTTCAAGCCGTATTCTATCAAAGAAACGGCCCGGCATCCCAGGAATTATTGCATTTTTCCCGGAAGCCGCAAATAAGGGCCTGTCAATGAATAACGTTTGCACTTTGCTGCTGGCCCCCAGACTCGCT
>CAZXSV010000026.1:0-44526 GCA_964642735.1 uncultured Acidobacteriota bacterium | reverse complement strand
TTTGACGCCTATTTTTACACTGCCGCCGCGGATCTGCTGTCCTCCGACTCATGGAACGCGCGGAACAACGCGGCGTTGATCAATCTGCCGTCGCGATGCCCGAACCCATACGATAAAATAAAGTCCGATTATTTCTATATTCAATCGGCTCTGATCCGTGGTAAACAATAGCTACATTTGCATTTCCTAACGGAACAGGAGACTGGATAGCCATGGCCTTGGACACATGGAAAAATTACCTGAAAGAGATTCATACGAAGCCTGCGGCGCTAAAAGGCGTCAGGGTTCTTGAAGCATGCACAATCATTCTCGGCCCTGCAGGCCCATCCTTCCTGGCGAAACTGGGCGCAGAAGTCATCAAATGCGAAATCCCTCCCATCGGCGACACATCCCGCAACCTGGGCCCCTTCGGCAGCTATTTCCGGGAGCAGGGCACGGGCTTCGTGCACGCCAACCAGAACAAATACTTCATGGGTCTCGATCTGCACAAGCCGCAAGCTCAGGAAATATTCCGTCAGCTGGCCGCACGAGCCGACGTCGTGGAAGAAAACATGAGGCCCGGGGTTTTGGAAAAGTGGAATGTGGGGTATCGCCAGCTTAAAGAAATCAATCCGGGCCTCATCTATATTTCAAAAAACGGATTTGGACAATGGGGGCAGTACGCCGACGAAAACAGGCCTTCCAATGACGGCGCTTCTCAAGGGCTGGCTGGTTTCGCCGCGATGTCTTATTTCCCGGGCCAGCGCCCTTTGCGGAACCGCCTTTATGTAGCCGATAATTACGGGGCTTTGCTGGGCGAAGTGGCCGTCCTGGCCGCGCTCCACCACAGACAGAAAACCGGACGGGGACAATACATCGAATTGTCGCAGACAGAGAGCTTGATCCGAACGATGTCCTGGGTCTGGCCCTATCAGCATATTACAGGCAAGACGGCGGGGCCCGAAGGGAACCGCGACGTGTGCGTGTGCCCGGCGGACACTTTCCGCTGCTCCAACGATCAATTCGTCGCCATTGCCGCGCCCGCCGCGTCTGAATTCAAAGCATTATGCAAAGCGATGGACAAGCCTGAGCTGGCAGTCGATCCGAGATTCCAAAAGCACGAAACCCGGCTCTGCGAAGAAAATGCTGTCGCAATTCTCGAGATTGTCCGGAATTGGGCCAAAACCAAAACGCCCGAAGAAATCGAGATTCTCGCGGAGCAGCATGGCTTCGCCGCCACCCGCATTCTCAATGCGAAAGATGTCATTACGAATAAAAACTCTCTCGAACGCGGCGCGGTCGCCTATGTCGACGACCCCATGCTCGGCCCGATGTATGAATTCAATTTCCCGGTGGCGATGTCTCAGACTCCCCCGAACGTGAAATGGTCTGTCCGAGCCGTGGGTTTTGACAATGAATACATCATGACGCATATGCTCGGCAAGAATAGGGAACAGATTAAGAAATTGTATGAATGCCGCGCTTTGGGCCAATGGGCTGATGTGATTGCGCGCCGCCCACCGTCGAACTGGGACGGTCAAACGGGCATGATTATGTCCCATGAGCCCGCAAATCGGAAATAGCGGACGCTTTCGGGGAGCTTCGGCAATCGTGCCGCGGATCCTCCGCCGGGAATAGCCGTCGCCCCGCCGGTTTTAATTCCGACGGGCGGCCGCGCCGGGAGACCGTCGGCGTTTTATTTTGGAAGGAGTCAGCTTTCATGAACGGGAAATCAACTTCGGAGCAGAAGCGGGACCAGCGGTTCCAACAGTGGCTGAATCCCAAAGGAATAGAATTCCAAAGCCCTCAGGCGAAGAAAGCCTACCAGGATCGGGTGAACCGGTTTATCAAAGTCATTAAACTCGAAAAGCCGGATCGCGTGCCGGTCATTCTGCCGGCCGGATCTTTTCCCCTGTATTACGCCGGCATGACGCTGAAAGAAGCCATGCAGGATAGCGAACAAACCTGCGAAGCCTATCGGAAATTCATGGATGAATTCGAATCCGATACGATCTCCGGCCCCATGGTCCCTTCTGCAAGGGCTTCTGAAATCATCAAAACCCTGACGGTGAAATGGCCGGGCCATGGTCTGCCCGACAACACCTCCATGATGCAGTTTGTTGAAGGCGAGTACATGAAGGCGGATGAGTATGATTTCTTCATCGACGATCTCACCGATTTCATCCTTCGACGGTATCTCCCGCGCAGCCTCGGCGCCCTTGCGCCCTTTGCCGATTTTTCGCCCACTCCTTTCGTCCTGGGAATGGCGAATCGGTTTCTGGGGCCGGCCGTCATGCCGCAAGTTCAGGCGGCGTATCAGGCTATTATTGATTATGGCGTCGAGACGGCGAAATTTATGGGACCCATGAGGAAGTTCAGCTTCGAGGCTGTTGCCAAGGGATACCCATCTTTCTTTGGCGGACAGTCTCACGCCCCGTTCGACATATTGGCCGATACTTTGCGCGGAACCAAGGGCGTCATCCTCGACATGTATCGCCAGCCGGAAAAGCTTCTGAAGGCGATCCGAAAAGTCACTCCGATGAACATTGCGGTCGGCCTCGACGGAATCAACATGTCCGGCGTCCCCATTGTTTTCTTTGCGCTGCACAAAGGCGACGACACTTTCATGTCCAACGCTCAATATGAAAAGTTCTATTGGCCGACGTTCCGGGAAGTGATTCTCGGATTGATTGAGGACGGAGCGACGCCTCTGCTTTTCGCCGAGGGGCGCTATGACAACCGTTTGGAGATCATCAAAGACCTGCCGCCCGGCAAGGTGATCTGGCACTTCGATCGGACCGACATGTTCCGGGCAAAGAAAATCCTGGGAGACAATGCCTGCATCGCCGGCAACGTCCCCGCATCGCTGTTGTGCACCGGGACTCCGAAGGAAGTCAAGGAATACTGCCGCAAGCTCATCGAGGTTTGCGGCGCGGGCGGAGGATTCATCCTGACCGGCGGCGCCAGCATCGACAAAGGCGACCCCGGCAGCCTGCGCGCCATGACCGAGGCCGTTATGGAATACGGAGCGTATTGAAGCGGACGCATGGGATTGAAAAGCGGATTCGCTCTCTGACGGTTCCGGCCCTGCACGTTTCAGCAGGAGATCGAAATGAAAAAATCAGTTTTTCCCGCTGCCCTGGTTTTCGCGCTTCTCGGCATCTGCGCCTGGAGCGTCGACAAAGACTGCAATGAGGACGTCGCCGACTCCCGCGGAAAAATGAAGCCGTGGGAAGAGGGCGCCTGGAAAACAGGCAAATACCGGAACGTTTTTCGGGAAGCCGGGCACAGCCAGGCTGAAATCGACGCCAAACTGGCGAAAGCTTATCGCGATCTTTTCGAAGGGCCGAATCGGGTGTATTTCGAAGTCGGCGATTCCATGGCTTATGTTTCCGACTTGAAAAACAAAGACGCCCGTACCGAAGGACTGTCCTATGGCATGATGGTCGCCGTGCAACTGAATAAAAAAGACGTTTTCGACCGGCTGTGGCGATGGACGAAAAAATACATGCAGCACCAGGGAGGCGCGCGCGACGCCTATTTTGCCTGGAGCGTGGAGCCGAAAACCGGCAAGCACAATTCGGAAGGATCGGCCTCCGACGGAGAGCTTTATTTTATTACGGATCTGCTGTTTGCCTCCAACCGGTGGGGAAACAAGACGGGCATCGACTACTATGCCGAAGCCCGAAGAATTCTCGACGCCATGTGGAGCAAGGACGGAACCGAAGGGATCACGAATTTGATCAACACACAACACAAACTGATCACTTTCGTGCCCGACAAGTCGGGGTACGACTGGACCGATCCTTCGTACCACCTGCCGGCGTTTTATGAAATCTGGGCCGAATATGCCAGGGACGGCAAAGAGCAGTTTTATCGGGATTGCGCGGTTGAAGCGCGCGCTTACCTTCACAAAGCCTGCAATTCGCCAACCGGGCTGAACGCCGACGCCACCGAATTCAGCGGAGAGCCCAGGAAGAAGAGCTGGTTTCCGAACGCTTTCCGTTTCGATTCGTGGCGCGTTCCCATGAATATCGCGATGGATTACTCCTGGTTCGCAAAAGACAGGGAATGGCAGCAGGATTACGGCCGGCGCATTCAGAATTTCCTCTTTTGCAGGGGCATCGACACTTTCGAAGACCAGTTCAATCTGGACGGCACATTGCCTCAGACAATACTGCCGGCCGGAGGATATAAGAAATTGCGCCACTCGCTCGGGTTGGTCGGCACATCCGCCGCGGCTTCCATCATGGGCACGCAGGCAAAAAGCTGGAAATTCGTCGACGCCGTGTGGAATGCCAGGCTGGAGCCTTACCCGGACGGATATTTCGACCCGTATTACGACGGGCTGTTGTACCTTTTCAGCCTGATGCATTTAAGCGGCAACTACCGGATCCTCGCCCCTGGAATGAAATAATCGGCAAAACAGAGCCGCCTCGCTACGAACCTTCATGAATAAAACGGGCGGGGATGCGGGATTCAGCAACGCTCCGATGCCGCCGATTGGGATCCGAAAAAAAGCAAACGCCGCTCCGGCTCAGAGCCGGAGCGGCTGAAGAGATGCCTGTCAACCGATCACGCCGGTTTCGGGATTGCGGGAAAACTGAAGCTGGGAAACCGCAACCGAGGCCTTCTGCGAAGTGCGGTCCTGAAATTCTATACCGCGTTCCCTGAGCTGATCCGCTTTATCCATTATATTGCTTGCGGCAAGCTGGTCGAGGACAAAAATCATCCGGCCGCCATTCCCGGCCAGGCAATGGCCATAGGAAATCGGCACGGAGCAATCCGGATCCATGAGCAGAGCGTCGGCCACGGCATCCGCCTTGCGCTTGCCGTTCGCAAGCAGCAGCACGGTTTTTGCTTGATAGACCAGCTCGGCGCCCATGGAAACGGCGTATTGCGGGGATTCCTCCCGGGTCGAGAAGTGTCCGTCGTTTACGGCGTTGCCGACTGTATTGTCGTCGAGCTTGACCAACAGCATCCGGTTGCCCTCGAAGGGAATGCCCGCTTCGTGAAAACCGACGTGCCCTCTGCCTCCAACGCCGATAAAATGCAGGTCAATCCCGCCGGCTCGGGCGATTTTCTCCGCGTAGGCGTCCAGGATTTCCCTCCGGATCCATTGCAGGTATTCGGATCGGGCGTCTTTTTTTATGACGACGGCCTTGCCTTTATCCACTCCCTGGAACTCCCAGTCTCCCGGACTTGCTTTCAATTCAGCCTCGAACTTTGCCTGATCGATCAAAGCGCCCCACGGGACGTTGACTTCGCGGAACTTGTTTTGCAGGAGGCCGAACAGCTCCTGAATCATGAAATAGCCGTAGCTTTCCTTGTGCAAGACTCGCTGCTGAGAATTCTCGCCAGGCAGCCCGATATACTCATCCAGGTTGAAACTGACAATTTTCGAGGAGTCGAATTTCCCCGCGTTGGCTGCCTTGGCAAGGTGTTTGTACAACCCGGTCGGGGAATTCCCGGTGGCGAGGCCCAGCGCATAGGACGGTTTCGAGGACAGTTTCTGGCGAATGTCCTCGATGGCAAGGCCGGCTGCGACCTCGCTCATATGGTCGAAGTCTTTTACAACGATTACCTGAAAAGCCATTATCCGGATCCTTTCAATAATTGTTAGGTTCTAACCAATGCATTTTTGCACCACATCGGCAAGCGTTCGGGCCAGGCGTCCGGTCATTTCTTCGGTAGGGCCTTCCACCATGACCCGGCACATCGCCTGGGTGCCCGAATAGCGAATCAACACTCTTCCTTTGTCCTTCAATTCGGCTTCAGCCGCTTGGACGGCTTTCTGCAGCTCGGCGATTCCTTCGAGCGGGGGTTTGTCTTGGACGTTCACGTTGATGATTTTCTGAGGCGAGAGCGCCATAACCTTCGCCAGTTCCGACAGAGGCCGGCCGCTGCGCTTCATGGCCCAAAGCAGCTGCAATGCGGTAATGATCCCGTCCCCGGTAGTGTGGTGATTGAGGAAAATAACGTGGCCGGACTCCTCGCCGCCGATGATGGCGTCCTTTTGCTGCATCATTTCCAGCACATACCGGTCGCCGACCTTGCTGACTCCTTCACCAATCCCCAGTTGTTTCAGAGCGGTGAAGAAGCCGAAATTGCTCATCACGGTGGCGATGACGAGGTTGTTCTTCAGCAGGCCGAGCTCCTTATACATCTTGGCGCAGATAGCCATGACCTGATCTCCGGTTATTTCCTTCCCTTTTTCATCCACCGCGATGAGCCGGTCGCCGTCTCCGTCAAACGCGAGGCCTGCATCGGCGCCGGTCTCGAGTATCTTGGCGCTCAGGTCCTGGGTGTGCTGCGACCCGCAATGGTCGTTGATATTGACTCCGTTCGGGCTGCAGTGAATCGCAGCGACGTTCGCCCCGAGTTCGAAAAAGATGGTCGGCGCCAGTTTGTAGGTGGCCCCGTTGGCGCAATCGAGCGCGATCTTCATCCCGTCCAGGCTTAAATCTTCCGGGAAGGAGTTCTTGCAGAACACCACGTACCGCCCTCTGGCGTCGTCGATGCGGTAGGCTTTCCCGATTTCATCCGCCGTGGGCCGGATATTCTTGATGCGCCCGGAAGTGATCAAATCTTCTATTTCATCCTCTTCGGCGTCCGGGAGTTTGAAGCCGTTTCGGGAGAAGATTTTGATGCCATTGTCCTGATAGGGATTATGAGAAGCCGAGATGACCATGCCGGCGTCCGCCCGCATGCTCTTGGTGAGGAATGCGAGGCCGGGAGTGGTCATCGGCCCAACCAGCAGAACGTCGACTCCCATCGAGCAGATGCCGGCGGTCAGCGCGGATTCCAGCATGTAGCCGCTGATCCGGGTGTCTTTCGCGATCGCGATGCTGTGTCTTCTGTTTTTATGTTTCTTGCAGACGTAAGCGGCGGCGCGGCCGATTTCCAGGGCCATCTCCGCCGTCATAGGGTGAACATTTGCGATGCCTCTTACTCCGTCGGTGCCAAACATGCGTCCCATTGGTTTCTTCTCCGCGTTAAATTTTTGTCCATAGTGCTGAAGCCGAATTCACAATTTCCTGCAACCATGCCGCTCCTGTCTTTTTTGCGGAAGGGCTGAGGGCGTTCACAGCTCTGATGTGGCCCGCCGATGCGTCCGCCGGCGCCCATTCTGTTAAAAATGCGTCGCGGCTGGCGCTTCCGGCCGTCGCCGGCGGACCCGCTTTCAGGCGCGCCTCAATCTCCGGCCATCGATCGGCCAGCGCCTGCTGTTGGGCTTGAAGCGCGGCCGGCAGATCCTCGCCTGTTTCGGAGGCGGCGCGTTTTATCGACGCGGGCATCCTGTCGGCCAACTCCTTCAGGCGTTTTATCCGCTCTTTCAATCCCTCTTCGATTTGAGCGACGGCGCCGGCATGACAGGCTTTGCCGTAAGCATCCGAAGCCATGGTTCGAACCCGGACATTCTGGTACCACGCTTTCAAAGCCCAAAGATTTCCGATGTAGATGAGATTGTTGACGACAATTCGGGCGATGCCGCGGTAGACGCCGATCGCAAACGTCCGAGCCTCCTTCGCCGCCGGGGGGGGCGAGAACAGCCGTCGTTCTTCGAGGATATCTTTGCGGCAAAGCGTGCCGGCGGGGATAACGGCGCCATAGGCGATTCGCACCGGACCCACCAAACCTCCCTGGCCCCCAAGGAATATCGGCGGCTGGTCCAGAAAAACGCCGCGGGGCACATCCCCGATAAGGGATGGCGTCGCCTTGTCCTGATGGGGCGTAAAATTGAAATGGATGTAGGAGGATCCGATTTCGCTGTGATTTTTGCGGCTGGTCCCTCCTGCCATCAAAGCGTCGCAGAAGTTGATAAGGCTGCCTGCAGTGACGAACGAAAGGAAAATAGTCTGCTTGAACCCCACCGCGTGGGCGCCTCCGGCTTCCTCCTCCATGATGGTTCCCGGACGGACGTGCGCCGAGCTTCCCATATTGGCGCCGTCGAGGAAAACCGCTTCCGAAAAATAGCCTCCTTTCAACTCGACTTTATGGCCGAGCTGGCAGTCTTCGACGGCCGCGGGCGCTTCCTTGCCCAGCTCCGACCCCGGCCCTATGGAAGTTTTGGGCCCGGCAATCCTGCATCCGGTGTGGATGACGACGCCGGGAGCGATTCGGTCGGGATCGACGGATTCGTCCACTTCCACGGAATACGGGTTGGGTATCAGGACCCCTTTGTCCAAAAGCGATTGCACGCGCGGTGAAATTCTTGAAGGATCGCTCATTGAAATACTCCTTGCTGCGGTTTAAGGGCTTGCATGAATTTTAGAAGAATCCCGGTGCGCGGGATTGCAGTCATGACTTTTTATGAAAGCGTCGCCGAATGGAAACCGGCCGGAACAAAATAGAGGTGCGTGCTTCACAAGGAGCATCCGCCTGGCGCAGCTCCGTTTTAGGGAAATTTCTGATCAATGTCTGAGGTCTTAGGGTTTGGCAGGCGTTTTCTGTTCGACATATTCAATGGCTATCCGTAGCAGGGCGCGTGGATCCATTTACCGCCGCCCGCTATTCATATCGGCATATTGAACTTTAAACTGCCCATTTTTTCCTCTCCCCACGCCGCCATCCCGGAAGTCGCCGCAACGACGCAAAGATATGCGGACTCCGCGGGTCCGCGGCCATCGGCGCCTCTTCGAGGTTCCATCAATTCTTGCGGAGTGACGCTCTTTATTTTTTCACCGTAACATTTATCACAAAACCGCGGCGGCGCAAACAAGGCTTTTGTCCGGCGCGCCTGCCGGTCGACGGAAAGCATGCAGAATTGCGCTGGCGACGCGCGGAGAACTGCGATATTCTGATTGCCGCCATGATCGACAAAAAAATCCTGTCCATCCTCGAAGAAACGGGGCCGCTGACCGGGGCGCAACTGGTCGAACGCTCCGGCGCCGACGTGTTTTCGGTATGGCAAGCCTGCCGGAAAGAGCCGACAATCCGTCTCGAAACAGCCGGCTGCCGCTACCTTCGCCTCGACCGGAGCGTTCAGGGCTTTGCCCGGCTCTCCCCGTCAATCCGGCGGGAATTCCTCACCTATACCTATGCCGGATTGTACAGTCAGGCCGAGGCGCTCATGGCAAAAGTGGAAGAGCTCGGCCGGGAAATCAGAAGAATCAGCGAAGCCAAACGCGAAATAGCCGCCCAGACTACCGTCGCCGCTCTGGAGAACCTCGAGGGAAGGGATGTTCTGCTGGCAAAGGCTTGCTTTATTATCGCCGGCGACGTCGTCTACAACATGTCGCATACGGTTTCGAGGCCGGAGAAAAGCACCGGAGAGATGGTTCGGGGATCCGACCTTGATATTATCGTCGTCGTCGAAGACAATTTGGATCCGGAGATCCTCCGGTCCCTGGATCTTTCCATTCACAAAAAGAAGCACCGGCTGCTCGTCAACGACCGCGAGGAAATCGACTATCTTATCAAGACCGTTTCCCGGGTCAGGGCGCAGCTGCAATTCGACATATTCTCCTCCAAGGTCGCCGCAAAAATACTGGATGAAGGCCAATTCCTTTACGGAAATCCGGAAATTTATCAGAGAGTCAAGAATCTCATCATTGAATTCGGCGTCCCCGGCCGGTTGAAAAGCCTGGAACAGCAGGCCGCAGCCAGCCGTGCGCTCGCGGAATCCGAGCTGCTTGAAGTCAACGCGGAAAAAGAGGGGAACAAATACCTCAATTTGTTCTACACCCACGCGGAAGAAGATGAGATTTATTGATCCGCTCGGGCATTTCCGCTGGCGAAGAGATATTGCCGATTATAATTCCCGATTGGATTTATCCGCGCCGGGATGCTATGATTTGCAGGATTCGTCCTTCCCGCGATAGCACCGCAATCAAAGAAGCGAATTTAAAATTATGGAATCGGGCCGAGAGTGCACTTGGCTCATAGAGACAGGGAGCGTTATTTTTGAACTTTGATCAGTTTTGTTTTAATCCACATATCAATGCCGCCATAAAGGCTGCGGGATATTCCAAGCCAACGCCAATTCAAAAGCAGGCGATTCCCATCGTGCTCGAGGGGCGGGACGTTCTTGGGCTTTCCCAGACCGGCACCGGAAAAACGGCGGCGTTTCTTCTGCCCATTTTGCAGCGGCTGGCCGGCGCTTCCTTGAAAAAACCGAGAGTGCTCATCCTGGAACCCACGCGAGAACTCGCCGAACAGATACACCAGACGGCTTGCAGCTTGGGCGCCAACAACCATGTTCGCAGCGTCTCCATTTATGGCGGAGTGAGCATGCGCAGCCAGTTGACGGCGCTGCGGCGAGGGGTCGAAATCATTGCAGCCTGTCCCGGACGTCTGCTCGATCACATCGACAGCGGCAGCATAGACATCTCATCCGTTGAAATCTTCGTCCTGGATGAAGCCGACCGTATGTGCGATATGGGTTTTCTTCCGGACATTCAACGCATCCTCCGGCATTTGCCGGCTCGGCGCCAGACATTGTTTTTTTCTGCAACCATGCCCGGAGCTATACGCACGCTGGCCGGCAAGATGCTTCAAGATCCGGTCCATTTGCAGGCTGGAGAAATGGCGCCGGTCGAGACGGTTTCGCATGCGCTGTATCCCACTTCTGAAGCGCTCAAAATAAAGCTCTTGGCGGCTTTGCTGAAGGAGACCGCGACCGGACGAGTCCTGGTCTTCACGCGGACCAAGCATCGCGCTTCCCGTCTGGCCGCGAGCCTGGTCAAAGAAGGCTATCGGGTGTCGTCGCTTCAGGGGAATATGACGCAGAATCGCCGGCAAGCTTCGATCGATGGCTTTCGCTCCGGGAAATACGACATTCTTGTCGCAACCGATATCGCGGCCCGCGGCATTGACATTGCGGACGTGACGCATGTCATCAACTATGACATGCCGGACACGGCCGACGCCTATACGCACCGCATCGGGCGCACGGGTCGCGCCAACCGCTCCGGCGATGCATTGACTTTCTTCGTTCATACGGATTCGGCGATTGTGTCTCAGATCGAGAGGATTCTTGGGAAGCGAATCGAGCGAAGACAATTGCCCGGATTGGAAGCGCCGTATTTCCAGCCGATCGATTCGCCGCTGAGAATTCAGACGGCGCCCCCCAGTCGAAGGTTTCGCCTCAGTGTCGCCGGCAGGAGGAGACGGATGCGCGCACGGGGATGATCCCACGGCCCATGGCCGGATAAATGGGGTACGAAACGCAATTGCTGCGGATGCGACCCGAGACGGGTTGCAATGAGCCCGCAAATGCCGGCGTCAGCCGCAATATTTCTGCCGTTTTTCACCGTTCCGGTTTTTGTTTCCATCAAGCCCGGCGGTTGATCCGCCGCAACGCCCGGATTTTATCGTCTCGGCCATCGGCTCTCCACGCAACCTTGACCTGTTCCCGGAGCGACATTTTTTGCGGCGCCCAATCCTGAAATGGCGCCATACAATGGAAGATTCCAGGTTATTATGGCCTGCGGGCTCGGCAGGAGTTCTCTATGGATATTTTCCAAAAAGCGCTTTTTGTAGACGCCGGCACGTCCTATTACCGGATCAATCGCTATAAGCTGGGAGATTTTTTCGGCCCGGTGGATCTCGGGCTCCACCTGGCGGGCAAATACGACAGCATGAACATTGGCATCGGTCTGCTGGCCGGCTCGATTTTCCCGGGTTCCAACCGGCTCATTTTTACGGGCTTCTCCCCATGCTGGGGAGGCTATTACATTTCATCGATGGGAGGCGCCGGACTGGTTTTCGAGCATCTGGGCGTTAATATGCTGTCCATTGTTGGGAAAGCTCCGTCTCCCTCGCTGCTTTATTTAAACCGGCTGCACGGCGAAGAAATTGAAGTGGAAATGCTCCCCGTCGATCTTAACGTCATTTGGGGCGGCGGACGCGGGGGAGTCTACGGAATGATGGCTCACGCTCTTGACCGCTACGGCGAACGTTATGTAACGGACCCGCGGATCCTGGCGACCGGACCCGCCGCGGCGTCCACCGATTTCGGCGCCGTCTGTTCGGCCCCTGTTTCCAACGGCGCAATATCCAGCGTGGACACGTGGGCGGGCAGAGGCGGTTTCGGAACCAAACTCCTGCAGAAACACGGCATCGCAGCGGTCATCTACGGCGGCACATTCCTCGACGACGATTTCCGGGACCGAAAGGTGGCCGACAGCTGGTTCGAGGCCAGGTATCAGCAGAAGATGGCGGCCAAGGACATCGAGGCTACCGCCAAATACAGGTTCGAGCCCAAATTCGAAACCGGAGGCACTCTGGGCGTCAATTTCGCCACTTTGGGCGGCAGTCTGCTGTCCTTTAATTACACCAGCATTTTCCGGGAGGAAAGCGAGCGGCTGGAACTGCATAAACGATTCATCGCCGACCATTATTTAAAGCAGTTCAACGAAGAGACCATCAAAGCCCGACAGCAGAAAAACTGCGGCGAGCCCTGCGTCGCGGTCTGCAAAAAAATGAACGGCGAGTACAAGAAAGACTACGAACCTTATCAGGCTATGGGGCCTTTGGCCGGCATTTTCGATCAGCGCGCCGCCGAGAAAATCAATCATCATGCCGACGCTTATGGTTTCGACGCCATATCGGTCGGAGGCGTCCTTTCCTGGCTGATGGAATGTCTTTACCGCAAGCTGCTGACGCCTGTCGAACTGGGCGTTACGCGCACGCCGCATTTTTCCGCAAAAGATTTCGATCTGGCCGTTACGTCCATGCACAACGCAAAAGCGGGGATGGAACTCCTCGACTCCATAGTTTTCAAGCGGGGCATCTTAAACCTGGAAGAAGGCGCGCGAAAATTCGCCCGCAAGCTCGCCAGGGACAAAGGGGAACAGACGCTCAACGCCTTCGTTTACAATGCCTTCGCACGAAAAGGCTGGATGGCGCCCAACCAGTATTGGACTCCGGGCGTGCTTTCGCCGATGCCGATCATGGGAAAATACTACATGTATTACGGGTATGACTTTCTTCCCCCCAGGGAACTGGGAAGAAAAAACGCCGACAGGTTCAAAAGCGAATTGCTTCTTGACAACCTGGGGATGTGCCGGTTCCACCGGAAATGGGCGGAAGAGATGGCGCCGGAAATCGTGGAATCTCTTTTTGGGCTCAAAGAAAGCTTCCTGCAAAGCAACGCCATGACTGCGAGCCGCATCAACAGCCGCAATTCCTCTGTTTTCTGGGAGAGCGAGCGCAACATCGATTTCGTCCACGCCTTCCTGCTCCGGGAAAAAACCGTGAAAAACATTCAGAACCCGGAACTGGACCGGTGGATCGACTTTTTCAAAAAAGATAAAAAAGAGGCGGCTTTAAGCTACTGGTACGAAATCCACAAAGGCGCTCAGGAATCGCTGAGGGAATTTTGACTCCAACAGCGCCGCGGACTCCTGGTTTACCCGTTTTATTCATGCGCAATCCCGACAAGAAAATCCACTCCGTACGGTCAAGGGCCTGAAAGTCTGAAAGAGAAAAAACTCGCATGCGTATGGCATGCCTTTGGACGGTTCAGTATATAATGTCCCACAGTCAATCCTAATCCAGGAGGCATTCCGATGAATCGTGCAAAGTGCAGGCGCCTGTTGTTATTCCCGGCCGCTATTTTTTTGCTCTCGACTGCCGGTGTTCAAGCGCAGCAGTCCTGTGAAAGCCTGGCTTCCCTCAAAATTCCAAATCTCACCATCACGTTGGCTGAAGCCCACGACGCAGGGTGGGAGCTGCCTGCACAACAGGGATTCATAAACTCTCCGTCCACGAAAGTTACGGCGCCTTTTTGCAGGATAGTGGCTGTTTCCCGGCCGTCCGGCGATTCCAATATCGGCGTCGAAGTGTGGCTTCCGGCCGCGGCCAATTGGAATGGCAGGTACCTTGGCATCGGCAATCCCGGATTCATCGGATCGATCGCCCGCGGCGGGCTTGCAGGCAACATGCAGAGAGGATACGCCACGGCGGCGACCGACACCGGACACGTGGACGACACCGCCGCTTGGGCGATCGGCCACCCTGAAAAATGGGCGGACTGGGGCCACCGGGCCGTCCATGAAATGACCGTGGCCGCGAAGGCTTTTATGAAAGCCTACTACGGCAAATCCCCTCAATATTCCTACTGGAACAGCTGCCATAACGGAGGCAACCAGGCGCTTAACGAGGCGCAGCGCTACCCTGGAGATTATGATGGAATCATCGCTCTCGATCCGGCCTACTACATCTCGCATCTGCAGCCCGGTTCGCTCTACATCAGCTGGGTCGCTCTAAAGGACGGGGTCGATGGCCCGGGATACATAGCGAAAAAACTTGCTCTGATCAACGGGGCCGCTGTCGCCGCCTGCGACGATCTGGACGGCCTCAAGGATGGCCTGATTGCCGATCCCCGACGCTGCAAGTTCGACCCGAAAAGCATTCAGTGCCCCGGAAAAGCCGACAGCCCCTCCTGCTTGACGGCGGCCCAGGTGGACACTGTAAGAAAGATTTACGCCGGCGCCAGGTTCAAGGACGGAACGCCGATCTACAGCGGCTTTGTCCCCGGAAGCGAGCTGATCTGGGCGCCCATCATGGTCGAGAAGGAGCCTTTCTTCGTCAATGTCGATTATTTCAAAGGCATGGTCAAAGAGGATCTTAATTGGGACTGGCGCACTTTCGACGTCGACCGGGACACCCGGGAAGGCATTGCCAAAGCCGCGAAGGCGGTCGACGGGAACAATCCGGACTTGAAGCCTTTCAAAAAAGCAGGCGGCAAACTTATTATTGCCGGATCGTGGAACTCCAACGCGCTGCCGAGCCTGGAACTGACAAAATACTATGAACAAGTCGAGAAAGCCGTGGGTGGACGCAGCGAGACTCAGGAATTTGTCCGTTTGTTTATGATTCCCGGCGCCACCGGATGCCCGGGATTCATGGGCGACCCGAAAGACTTCGATGCTTTCGAGGCCCTTCAGAATTGGGTGGAGAAAGGGATTGCGCCCGAGTCGATTATTTTCACCCAGAGAGAGCAGGCTGGCAGGGGTCAGCAGGCAAAAGCGGCCCGAAGCCGGCCGGTGTGCGTCTATCCCAAAGTGGCCAGGTATAAAGGTTCCGGAGACATTAACGATGCCGCAAACTTCACCTGCGCCGAGCCAAACAAGTAGTGAAGAAACGAAAACCGCCACGGAAATCACTGGGAAAATACGCCTGGTGAATCCATGAAATCCGTGGTC
The DNA here is from genome assembly GCA_964642735.1 of uncultured Acidobacteriota bacterium. Taxonomy (GTDB): domain Bacteria; phylum Acidobacteriota; class UBA6911; order UBA6911; family UBA6911; genus UBA6911. The sequence continues at coordinate 29,395 of CAZXSV010000026.1, read as the reverse complement.
GGCTTTTGTTTTTGCTAAGGGGGAAGGATATGCCCGAAGACTACAGACCTTGGACATGGAAGCCTCCCGAAGGGTTCTCGCCCGTCGGTTACGAAGCATCGCGCCAGGACGCCTGGGACAAATTATCAGGGCAGGCGGTCTTCACGAGAGATCTGAATTTTCCCGGAATGCTGTACGCCAAAATCCTTACATCGCCATACGCCCATGCCAGAATCGCGAGCATGGACACGAGCAAGGCCGCAGCGCTTTCGGGAGTCCGGGACATTTTGAGGTTCGACGATCCGGACATAGCGCTGGAAAATTGCACCGGGGGATATTGCGCCAGCCAGTACAACATCCTCACGCTCCCCCGCACCGGCGACTTTTATCAGCACCCGATGGGCGTCGTTGTGGTTGCCGACAGCGAAGAAATTTGCGACCGCGCGCTCCGGCTGGTCGAGATCCGATGGGAAGAGCAGCCGTTCATCCTGGACATGGAAGAATCGTTGAAACCGGACGCCCCGAAAATAATGCCCGAAGTGCTGCGTTTGAACCGGCAGGCCAAGACGCCGAACGCCGTCGCGACCAGGACTACGGAGTTCGGAAATGTCGAGAAGGGCTTTTCGGAAGCGGATAAAATTATCGAATACACGCTGACGAGGGCGACCAACACCGTCGCGGGCGTTGAGGCCATGGCCTGCGTCGTCCAGTGGAGGGGGGACTGCCTCGACATCTGGCCGCACCACACGGCTCACATGCAGCCCATTCTGGGCAGCGCCATCGCTCCTTCCGTGTCTTTGCCGAATGTCGCGCTCGGCTATGCGCCCTCGTCCATTGAAGTGAAATCTCCGCCGAAAGACAGAACGCAGCCGATCCCCGCCATCTGCGACTACAACAAGATCACGGTGAACACTCCCTTTCAGGGCGCGTGGTACGGCGGCCTCGCGTGGCTCGCTTACTCCGTCGCCTTCATACGCATGGCCGCCATACTGGCCGCAAGGGCGAAGGACCGCCCGGTGAAGGTTCTGTATGACGAGAGCAATTTTTACGCCAACGGCGACGACGCCGCCATCTACCGGTGCAAGGTCGGCGCCAAAAAGGACGGGACGATTACGGCTTGCGACTGGCGCGTCACCGGACCTTTCGGGGAGCTGCACATTGACAAGACCCACGAGTCCACCGCCATTCCCAACATGAAGAACGCCCAGGAATGGGCTCTCATCAACACAGGCCATCATATTTGTTTCAGGCACGGCGCGCACTGCTGCGTGCCGCATAACGTGATGTTCGACAAAGTCGCCGCGGAATTCGGCCTCGATCCGACCGCAGTGGCTCTTAAAAATGACGGCTGTCAGGGGCATGACTGGGACTGGGTTGCAAGCTACCAGAAGGAAAACGGCTTTCCTCAGCGGCAGAGTCTGAAGGAAGTCATCGAGCTTGGGAAAAAGGCGATCGACTGGGATAGAAAATGGCATGCCCCGGGAGCGGTGAAATTGCCGAACGGGAGAATGCACGGATTGGGTTTTGTCCACATCAATGAGTGGAGCTGGATGGCGGGACGGCAGTTCGGCTGCCTGATCCTGCGCGAGGGGAAGGTTCACATCATCGGAGAACGGGCCGATTTTGGGATGGATACGGAATCCGCATTCCGGAAATGTGTGGCCGCCGAAGCTGGGCTTCGCTATGAAGACACCGTGATTCACGTCCAGAGGTCCGATGCGCACGCGTATCAGTTCTGGGTCCCGGGCGGCGCCATGGGGATCGGGAACTCCACGCCGCAGCTTGTGCTTGCCGCGAGGGAGCTGAAGAACAAAATTCTCAACTGCGCCGTGCGGCCCCGCCCGGCCGGCATGATGGGGTCGATGATGGGCGCGCCTCAAGCCATGTTTCCCGGCAAGAAGATCGAAGAGCTCGATGTCAGGGATGGCTATGTTTTTGAGAAAGCGGATCCCGGCAATAGAAAAAGCGTCAAAGCGGTCGCCGGCGCTTTCTGGGGAGAGGATCCGGCCATCGCTCATCCGGTCGCGCCAAGCATAACGGGATTGACTTTAAACGGGAAACCGCATCCGAATATGTACGTCATGAGCCGGCAGGCGCATTTCATCGAAGTCGAGGCGGACGTTGAGACCGGAGAAGTCATCGTCACCGGGGTGGTATGCGTCAATGACGTGGGGCATCTGTTCAGCCGCCGCGGCGCTGAAGCGCAGCAATACGGCGGCGCCATCATGGGCCTGGGGAGAAGCGCGACGGAAGAGAAAGTCTATTGTCCGAAAACCGGCGTCGGCCTCAATTTCGACAACATCGGCTACCGCATCGGGACCATGAATGATTACCCGGAAGTCCGGTGCATCCTCAACGAAAGCCATCTGGGCTATTCGTCTTACGGCGCCTGCGGAGTTGGAGAGGCCTCCGCCGCGTCCATGTCGGGGATTACCGCGGGAGCGTTCTTCAACGCCACCGGCAAATGGGCTCTCGACTATCCTTTGACTCCCGACAAAGCGCTCAAAGCTCTCGGAAAGATTTGACCGACCGACTGAAAAGCGGCAAGACTTTCATCATTCAATCCATTGCGCTCCCGCAACATATAATATAATGTCCTATAAGCAGTGCATCGGGAGGCTCCATGAAAATATTTTCGACAGCGGTTTTTGCAGCCTTTTTCCTGTTCACGGCTTCCGGCCTTTCGGCCGGCGACGTCCTTTTATACGGGGGGTTTCAAAAACCGGGGAAAATAACCTTTTCCTCTGCAACAGCGATTCCCGACGATTTGCTCCACGGGGACTTTGGAGGCGTTCTCGGCCTGCGGTTTGGCGCCGGACGCGTGGTCGGTTTCGAGCAGAACGTCAGTTACAGCCCTCGGTTCGGCAAGGCGGGGGTCAAAGCCGTTCAAGCGGATTCCAATTTCATCGTCCAGGCGCCGGGGAAGATCGTCCCGTACGTCACGGCCGGAATAGGATTTGTCAAATCCTGGGGGAAAGATTATCCGGACGAACTCGACGCCGCGAAAATCGCCGATTTCGCTTTCAGCTTCGGCTACCAGTTTTCCGTCAATTACGGCGGAGGGATAAAATTGAGAAAACTCTGGGGCCCGATCGGCGTCAACGTCGACCTGCGAGGCTATACGCTGCCGGGGGTGCATGACGGGACGTTGAATTTCATCCAGACAAGCGCCGGCGCCGTGATCAGCTGGTAAAGCGGGATGAAGGTTTATTCGTATCGCAATGAATCCACCGGGTCGAGGCGAGCGGCTTTGACCGCAGGCCATACTCCGAAAACCAGCCCGACCAGAGTGGAGACTCCAAGCCCGGCGCCGACCGCCCAGAGGGGCGGAATGAGCGGCAGGTTCGGCACGAAATAAGACATTGCCAGGCCCAGCAAAACCGCCAGCAAAACCCCCAGCGCCCCCCCGATGGTCGTCAGGAGCGCCGCTTCGAGCAAAAACTGCCAGACGATGTCTTGTCGCCGCGCTCCCACAGCTTTGCGGATGCCGATTTCTCTCGTGCGCTGCGTGACCGACATGAGCATGATGTTCATGACGCCGACGCCGCCCACAATCAGGCCGAGGCCGGAAATGGCGAAAGTCCCCAGGCGGATGAGCGCCGTGACGCTGTCCAGTTGCCGGATGATGGAGTCGGCCGTGCTCAAATGGAAATCGGTTTCTTCTTCCGACTTCAGGCCGCGCAGCCTTCGAAGCTCGGCTTCGACTTCGTCGAACGCCGCCTCCCGCAGACCCGGTTTAGCCTGGCAGTAAAGCACCACCGTCTCGGCTTCGGGATATCGGAGCTGGACGGTTTTGAGCGGGATCATGACCACATTGTCCTGCCGGTTTTCCCCGAAAAAGCCTCCTTTGCGTTTCTCAAAAACCCCCACCACCCTGTACAGGGCGCTGCCCATCACGATCGGCTGTCCGATCGGATCCACGCCCGGGAACAGCGAATCGGCAATATTGGCGCCCAGAAGGCAGACCTTTTCCCGGCGTCGTTCTTCCTCATAGGTGTAAGTCCTGCCCGCCTTCAGCTCCGCATTGGTCACCAGGGGATAGTTCCAGGTGGCCCCTTGCACCTGGATATTCTCGTTTTCCAAATTCCTGAATTTGGCCGTCAGCGCGGCGCCGTTGACGAGGCCCGGCACGAGTATTTGGGCGGCCGCATCTTTCAGCGAAGGGCATGCTTGGACCAGCCGGGCGGCGAACTCGGCCTCCAGCGGTTTGCGGGTCGCTTCCTCCGGTTTGACCCGCGCGCTGCCCGGGTCTCCGTTGAGATGAAAAGCGAAAATATTGTCCGGGCCGAATTCCTGAAATAAAAGGGCGATGTTGCGGCGCACTCCCACCAAAATGGACGCGACGAGCACTACCGTGACGATGCCGACGATGATTCCCAGAATTGTCAACAGCGAGCGGAACTTGTGCGCCAGGATGCCGGCCAGAGAGAAATTCAAATTTTCGCGATTGAATAAGATGCGCTTCATGTCAGGATTCCGATCGCAGCGCTTCCACCGGGGGCATTCGCGAAGCGATGTAGGCGGGAAAAATCCCGGCGCCCAGGCCGATAGCCGCGGAAAGGCTCAAGGCCATCACGGCGTAAACGAGCGGAATGCCCGCCGCGGATCCCAACGCCGCGCCCAGCGCAAAGGAGAACAGATAGGAAATAAGCAATCCGGCCGCCCCGCCGAGAGCGGTCAGTATCGCGGATTCAAAGAGTATCTGGACCAGGATGTCTGTTCTTCGGGCGCCCAGCGATTTGCGTATCCCGATCTCTCTTGTCCTTTCGGTGACCGAAACCAGCATCATATTCATCACCACGATTCCGGCCACAATCAGAGCCACCGAACTGATGGGGACGATCGCTATGGCGACCATGTTGGTCAATCGTTCCAGGAAGCTGCGTCCGGATTCGGGAGTCAGGATGTCGAAATTGTCCGGGGCGGCCGGCCTCAAACGCCGGAGAGTGCGAAGCTCGAAGCGGGCTTTTTCTTTGGTTTCGTCGAAGGATGCGGACTCTCTGGGCTGTACATAGACCGACACGGAACGCCTGCTCCCCCAGATTTTCTCGAAAGCAAGCAACGGGATGTAGACATTCCGGTCCAGGGATTCGCCGAAAGTGGACCCCTGCTTTTCCTGAACGCCGATGATTGAAAAAAGATTGCCTTGTATCCGGATGTGTTTGCCGAGGGGATCCAGCGATGGGAAGAGCTCTTCAGCCAAATCCCAGCCGATCACCGCGACCGGAAGCGAGCGTTCGTTTTCGGCTTCGGTGAAGAATCGCCCGCTCGCCAGGTGAAGATCGCGAATCATCTGGATCTGTTCCGTGGAACCGGCTATGGAGGCGGCCAGGAACGTCCGGTTTCCCGCTTTGACATCCGCGACTTCCTGCAGGACCGGGGCGGCGATGGCCTCGCCGTTTATGCGCGCCGCAAATTTTTCGGCTTCGCGACGATAGATTTCCGGGTTTTTTCGCAGCTTGTCCGACAGTTCCCTGCGGCTGAGGTTCCCCAGGGCCGCCGCCTGCGCCACGAGGAAACTGTTGGCGCCGAACGACTGGGCCGTGGTTTTAACCGCCTGCTCGCGGACGACTCCCAGGGTCGCTCCGACCAGGACCACGGCTGCAATCCCAACAACCATGCCGAAAAGGGTGAGCGAGGTGCGGAGTTTGTGAGCCCATAGAGTATCGGCCGCAATTTCAAAGGCGTTTCTTATTGCAAAAGCGCGCGACCTTAGCCGCGTTTCATCGGGATCGGCCTTCACAGGCCGTTCTTTTCCCTGAAGCATCGTCTCTTCCGTTTCGCCGGCCATGTATAAAATTATAGCAGGTGGCCGTCTCAGCCGCTAAGTTTGTCCGCCAATGGCGCTTTTTGGAACGCCGGCGGATGCAATGGCCCGAAGAATTTTTCGACGGATTGAAGGGACGCCCTGAGGATCCCGCTCGAGCGGATAACTATCGATTCACGATCTCAATCAAAGCGTCGCATATCCGCTGAACGTCCTGAAAGGAGAGTTTCAGGTGCATGGGCAAAGACAGGATCCGTTCGCTCGCTTCCAGCGACTTGCGGCAGGAACCATGCCCGTATCGGAACATCTTGTAGCAGGTGTTGTCGCGATAGTGGACTCCGGGAAATATATTGGCGTCGTTCAAAGCCATAATGACTTCGTCTCTATTGTCGACCAGAACCTGATACAGGTGACGGGAGGGAAGGCAACCCGGGAACATGGGGACAAGACTCATTTCCGGCCTTTTTCGAAGCCGCTCGTCATACCAGGCGGCAATTTGCCGCCGGTAGGCATTGTCCCGCTCGAGATATCGCAAAGAGACAAGCGCCATTGCTGCGACCACCGAGTTGCCGTGATACTTAAATCCCTCATGAACAACATCATAGCGCCATTTGTACGCCTGATGTCCCGTAGTCCGGGTGTAGGTGTCTTTGTCGATTCCCAACCATGTCCATTTCCGCACCTCCTCGTCGAGCCGGGAATCGGAAAAGCAAATCATCCCGGAATCGGCGGTGGGCAAATTTTTCACCGCCTGAAAACTGAAAACCGACGCATCCGCTTCCCCGCCCGAATGCTTTCCCCGCAAGCGGGTCCCCGCCATATGAGAGGCGTCCAGAATCAGTTTAAGCTTCTTTTCCCGGCATATTTCCACGATCGCATCCAGATTGCCGGTATTGCCGCCTATTCCGACAAACATCACCGCTCTGGTTTTTGACGTTGCCCGGTCTTTTACGGATTGCGGATCCAGACACAGGTGCTCATCGATGTCGGAAAAGACGGGTTTGAGCTTTTCGTAAAGAATCGCGTGATTTGTGGAGACAAAGGTGAAAGGAGTGGTGAGGATCTCGTCTCCATCCCGCCACTTCCCTTCCTCCTTGAGGATGCGGACAGCTAAATGGAGCCCCGCCGTAGCCGAATTCAGAAAATGGGCATGCGGAAGACCTGTGTATTTTTTCCACGCCTCTTCAAACTCAATTGTTTTAAATCCTAATCCGGTCCAGCCTTCCTCGAGGCACTTTCGTATTTCGGCGAGCGTTTCCTCGATGCGAAATGCCGGAGAAAAAAGGTTGATGGCGTCCATGGAAATCCCCGTTTTTGAAAGCTTATTGGCGCCGGGACAGTTTCGCCTGTCCCCGATTCGAGATTCGGGGACTGGCGGATTGCTCCCGCGTTTTCGTTTGCAGAGAGGATCGATCGGCCAACCAACGGTTTTGGACGCTGCGCCGATGACCGATTGAATGATCGTTGCTTTGCCGTCGACGATTTTAACATGTCAAGATCAGGCAGTGAATTTAAAAAATGGACGAACGCCATGGAGATTCCGGCTTCGATATCCATAACGGGAACGCGCCGGGCATCCCGTGTTTTGATACCGATGGAAAGCGCATTGCCCGACCGTCGAACAGGAAACGCCCCCGGACTTGAGCTTTTCGGATGAAATGCGGCGGCTATTGTCATTCCCGCCCATCCTGCCTATAATTATAAGTTTGCAATAAGATAAGGAAGAGCATTTTCATAACTTTTGCAGATCTCGGCTCTATCAGAAGCTGTAGAGGAAGGGGATGTCAGAGGTTGGATTCCAATACAATAAAAAAGTTGGAAGAAATCGTCGGCAAAGAGCAGGTGTTGACGATAAAAGAAGATTTGGCGACTTACGCTTATGACGGCACCACGACCTGGTCGCATCCGCCCGATGTTGTCGTATTGCCGACCAAGGTCGACCAGATATCCGCAATTCTAAAACTGGCGAATGAAAAACGAATCCCGGTGACGCCGCGTGGAGCGGGGACGAATATCAGCGGCGGTTCGATCCCTGTCCGGGGCGGGATCGTGCTTTGCACCGTCAGGATGAATCGCATTCTTGACATCAACAAGGCGAATTTAACCGCCACGGTGGAACCCGGGGTCGTTTTGCAGGATTTCAACACGATTCTGGCCAGCGAAAATCTGTTTTATCCTCCCGATCCGCAAAGTTTTCTGACCTGCACTATCGGGGGGACGATCGCGGAAAATTCCGGCGGCCCTCTTTGCATCAAATACGGGGTGACGAAGCAGTACGTCCTTGGCCTGGAAGTAGTGCTGCCGGACGGCTATGTGATGAAGATCGGGGGAGCGACGGTCAAGAATCGAACGGGTTACGACCTGGTCTCGCTGTTTACGGGTTCGGAAGGCACGCTTGGAATCATCACGAAAATCACATTGCGCCTTATTCCCAAGCCCGCAGCCAGAAGAACCATGATGGCGATTTTTGACGATATGACCCGGGCCGGCGCGGTTGTGTCCCGGATTCTGGCGAAGGGCATTGTGCCTGCAAAAATTGAGTTTGTGGACAATTTCGTCATCCGGCGCATTGAAGAAAAGATGCACGTCGGTCTGCCTGTGGATGCCAACACGATGCTTTTGATCGATGCGGACGGCTCCGAGGCGGCCGTGGAAAACGAAGCGGTCCAGATTGTGGAGCTGCTCAAGGAAGGCGGCGCCCGAATCGCCCGCCTGGCGGCGGATGAAGACGAAGCGAACATGTACTGGAAGGCTCGCAGCGCCGGCTTTGCGGCTATTTACAGCGCCGCCCGAACAGTCATCGCCGAAGACGTCACCGTCCCGCGCGACCGGTTGTCCGATTTCATAAAAAAGCTGGATGAGATATCGAAGAAATCGGGATTCCCGATCGTTATCATCGGGCACGCTGGAGATGGGAACATTCATCCCAGCGTTTTTACCAACAGCCGCGAAAAGGAAGATTTGGACCGCCTGCAGGACACGCTGACGGCGATTTTCGAGGCGGCGCTCGAACTGGGCGGCACTCTTTCCGGAGAGCACGGAATCGGGCTGGAAAAACAAAGGCTGCTGTCCAAAGCGCTCGATCCGAGGGCGATTGAGATTATGAAACAATTCAAGAATGCGCTGGATCCTAACAACATAATGAATCCGGACAAGATTTGGGAACGGTCATGAGTTTTTCGGAAGGTGAATTGCAGCAGCTGGTCAAGGACACGGAACAGTGCATGAAGTGCGGCTTCTGCACGTATGTCTGTCCCGTATACCAGGAAGAGAAGATCGAGGCGGGAGTGGCGCGCGGCAAGAACGAGCTCGTGAAAGCGATGCTAAGCGGGGAGCTTGCGCTAAACCGCGATCTGGCCGACCGTCTATATAAATGCACGGCCTGCATGGCCTGCACGGAAAGCTGTCCTGCCAAGGCGCCTATCCCGCGCATCGTTCTGGCCGCGCGGTCGGAGATCGCGCGCACCCATGGAGTCCGGTTCCCCTATGGCTTCGTTTATCGAAACCTTCTGACCAACCGGCCGCTGCTGGGAAATATCCTGGGGCTCGCCAGGAGCTTTCAAGCGGCGTTTATGCCGAAGACCAACGGAGTCATCCGGCATTTGCCCGCATTTCTTTCCGGTTTGAGCAAGGGAAGACAGATTCCCTCCGTAGCGCCAAAATTCCTGCGCCAGCTCGTGCCCGAAATCAGCCGGCCGGCCGGCGGCAGGAGCCCGATCATGAGAGTCGGCTATTTTAGCGGATGCATGAATGAATTCGTCATGCCTCAACTCGGGAAGAAAAGCGTGGAACTGCTCGCCCGCAACGGAATCGAGGTGGTGATGCCGAAAAAGCAAGGCTGCTGCGGCGCGGCCGCGTTTTTGGGCGCCGGCGATTTTGAAACCGGACGGAAAATTGCGGATGCCAATGTCGCCGCTTTCTCGGACGTGGATTGCATCGTGACGGATTGCGCAACCTGCGCCTGCACCCTCCACGAATACGCTCATTTCCTGGCCGACAATCCCGAAAGGCGGGAGGCCTATTCGAATTTTTCGAATAAAATAAGGCACATGTCGCAATTTCTCATCGACGTCCTCGACCTGCAGGCGTCCGCATTTGAAACTCCGGCGAGTCTCCGGGGCAAGAAGCTGACCTGGCACGATCCCTGCCACCTCAACCGGCATCTTGGCGTCAAAGACCAGCCCCGCAGGATCCTGAAATCGCTGGCTGACGCCGAATTTGTGGAAATGCCGAACGCCGGCCGTTGCTGCGGGATGGCGGGCCAGTTCAGCCTCCTTTATTACGATCTTTCGAAAAAGATCGCCGAAAAGAAGATCGAGAGCATCGAAGACAGCGGGGCGGACATCGTCGTCACGTCCTGTCCCGGCTGTGAAATGCAGCTTCTCGACAACCTCGTGCGACTGAAAAAGCCGCAGAAGGTGATGACCCTTATGGATATCATCGGTTAGTTCAAGAACAAACGGCCGCGTTGAGCTGTCCGGTTGTCTATAAGACACGCGGCTTCCTGTTCCTGCGCGCCATTGAATCCAAAACCGGGCGACAGAGCCTGTCTCGCAAAATGAAAAAGGCGGAGTCGGTTCTGGAAATTCCGGTCGGCGAAGCTGGAAACATTACAAAGCAGAAAAATTGCGAATTGAAAGCGGGAACGACAAGCTTGGATGAGCCTTATTCATGAAGCTTCTGCGGCGTAAAATCCAGCGTCCTGGCAGTTGAATTATCAATTCTGTTTCTAAATCCGGACGGTGTCGCGGTCGTTTTCGTAAATGCCGCTCCGGGCCTTCAGTTTTTCGAGAACGCGCATCACTTCCGGATCCGCCCGCCCCGGCCGCTCTTCTGCAAACGGGGTCTGCGGCAACGGCGCGAACAAATGCGCGTGGATTCGCGCACCCAGCCGAACCACCTCTTCCATCAGCTTCAGGCTTTCGCGCTGATCCGCGGCGTCTTCCCCCGGCAGCCCTATAATGAAGTCGACGATGATCTTGTATCCGTATTTTCGCCCAAGCGAGACCGCCGCCAGCACGTTCTCCACGGTGTGAGACCGCCGGCAGGCGTCCAGCATCCGCTGGCTCCCGGATTGCGCGCCGATCACAATTTCATCATTGTCGGCGTATTCCTTCAGCAGATCGAGAGTGTCGGTCGTAACGTGTTCCGGCCTCGCCTCCGAAGGGAAGTGCGCGAAAAGGATCCGGCCGCTTTTCGACACCGTCTCCCGCAAGGCCGAAAGCAGCTCCCGCAGGGCTTTCAGGTTCAACGCTCGCCCGTCCGCCGACCCATAGGAAAAAGCGTTTGGCGAAAGGAGCCGCACGACTTTTCGATTGCCCGAACGCAGAGCGTCCGCCTGCCGCACAATATTATCCACGCTGCGGTGCCGGAGCGCGGCGCCGAAAATATGCGACGTCTGGCAATACCGGCATGCGAAGGGACAGCCGCGCGTCATCTCGATGGGTCCGAACATCCCCCGTTTCGCTGAAAACGAGAAATAATCGTCCAGCTCAACCGTCCGGGTTTGCGGCCGGGAGATCATTTCCCCGTTCCGGAGAAATGCGGCGCCGGGAACGTCTTCAACAGCCTCGCCCCCGGCAAACCGTCGGACCGCCGCCGGAAAAGCCGTTTCGGCTTCCCCCGTGAAAACGACATCGACGCCCGATTCAAGCGTCTCCCGCGGGCGCGCGGTGGCGTGCGGACCTCCTGCGAATATCGCGATGCGGGACCCGAAACTCCTCCGGACCCAATCAACGAGGCGCCGCATTTCTTCGAACTGGCAGGTCAGGACCGACAGGCCGAGAATTGCGCGGTCTTGTCGCTTCATTATTTCAAAAGCCACAGCCTCCAACTGTTCGAACGTCTTGGGAAGCGCAATCGGCAATCCGGAGAGAGCGGGGTTTTGATCCAGGGCGCCCGCGAGCGCGTTGAAACTATAGGCATTGAGCCGGTGGTAGTAGAAGATCAGAGGGGGATTTAAAAACGCCACGGATTTCAGTTTATTTCTTTCCGCGCAATCCGTGGCCATCAAACCCATCCGCGCAATTTGCAGGCTTCCGCCACGCGGGCGACGGCGACCAGCATGGCGCCCAGACGCGGGTGGACTTTTCTTTCCCTGGCGGCGCTTTGAACCGTTTGATAGGCCCGCGTCATTTTGGCGTCGAGCCGCTGGTTGACCTGGGATTCTTCCCAGTAGTAGGAGTACCGGTTCTGCACCATTTCGAAATATGAAACCGTGACTCCGCCGGCGTTGGCCAGGATGTCGGGAATGATGTGAATGCCTTTTTCGAACAAAATCTGGTCCGCCTGAGGCGTGGTCGGACCGTTGGCCAGTTCGCAGACAATCCGCGCTTGGATGCGATCCCCATTTTCGACGTTGATTGCGTTCTCGAGAGCCGCCGGATAGAGGACCTCCACATTCAGCTCCAGGAGTTCGCTCTGTTTCATAGGTTCCGAATCGGGGAACCCGACGATGGATCCCGTCCGCAACTTGTAGTTGACCAGGTCCCATGGATTGAGGCCGTTTGAATTGTAGATGGCGCCCCTGGAATCGGAAGCGGCGATCAGCTTCCCGCCGCCGAAAAGGTCCTGATGCAGCAGAGAAGCCCGCTGGCCGGTGCTGCCGAATCCTTGAATCGCGTAAGCGCCCGCCGGATTCACGCCGATGTTTTTGCAGGCTTCGCGGACGGCCATTACGCCGCCGCGCGCCGTTGCGGCGCGCCTTCCCGCGCTCCCGCCGAGCGGCAGGGGTTTGTTGGTCATCACTCCCGGCTGATGCCGCTGCGCAATGGTTTCGTATTCGTCCATCATCCAGGCTATCGTCTGAGGATTGGTGTACACATCCGGCGCGGCGATGTCGAGGTCGCTGCCGATGTGCTGCCAAAGGGCCCGCACATAGGCTCTTGACGTATTTTCCAGCTCCCGGGCCGACATTCTTCGGGGATCGCAGATAACTCCGCCCTTGGCGCCCCCGAGCGGGAGATCGAGGATAGCGGTTTTCCACGTCATCCAGCCTGCAAGAGCCCGCATCGTATCCACGGTTTCGTCCGGGTGAAACCGGATCCCGCCCTTGGCCGGGCCTCGCGCGAAATTGTGCTGGATGCGATAACCGTGCAGAATTTTCGTTTCGCCGTTGTCCATTCGGATGGGGAAGGTGAAGGAATATTCTCTTTGAGGCCAGAGCAGGAGCTCCGTGGTGGCTTTGTCGAGGTGCAACATCTCCGACGCCGCGATGACCTGGCTTTGAGCGACTTTGAATGAGTTGTAGGATTGCATGGCTTTATTCCTCGTCCGTTCCGGGAGTGCGGCCGTCTTCATCCTGCGAGATGTCCAGGATGATCCGGTACCAGCAGTTTTTACAAACCAAAGCCCGGTCGATGGTGAGCAGAACCTGTTGCCACGGGCTCAACTCCTGGCCGCAGTGAGGGCAAGAATCGCAGCTCTTGCGATTTGCCGGATTCGCGGCATCCTTTTCGTCGCTATTGTCGGTCAATGTCCTACTCCGGTTTCAAAATAACGCCTTTGTTCTGATGGCCGTCGATTTTCGCCACAACCGGCTTGTCCAATCGGATGTGGCGCACATACCGCTTTTCCTCGGCAAACGGCCTTGTGCGCAGCCATTCCCAATCGACAAAACCGTCGCGCGTTACAGAATTCACGGTGAAATAGCCTATCCGGAAAGAAGTGATGTTGTGGAAAAAATGGGATCCCTGGGAAGGGTCGACTTCCATGTCTCTGAATCCCGCTTCCACGATCACTTTTGCCCCCGAGATCTGGTCCCACTTCACCGGTATGCCGAGCCAGGGGTCCAGAGACCCCCATCTCCCGACGCCGATCAGCAGATAGCGCCGGCGCTCGGAATTGAGTTTCTCGTTAAACTTCATGACTTCATAAGCTGCATCGACGCTTTTCGCCCTGTCGAACCGGGCGACGTCCACGAAGACGATGTCACGGATGTCGTCCTGAATCCCATGGCCGAGGACCTGGTTGCTTTTGCAGATCAGCTTCTCCTGGGGAACGTCCTGGATCTCGAATTGGTTCGCTTCCTTGCTGAGGCCGAGCGGGCGCAGTTGGAGCAGCGCAAATTCTTTAGGCTGCTCCTTTTTAACCGACATCGTGACCGCAAATTCCATTTCCACCGGAGTGCCCATGCCCCAGCTTCCCATATCCATCAGCAATTCAAGGATGCGCGGGAGCGGGAAAGTCTTGTTTCGAAGTATCGGGGCGAAGGTCACGATGCGGATTCCGGCGCGCGAAGTCCCGTCGTAAAGCGCGTCATTTTCCGGAGAGTAGGTCGATGCGACATGACGGAGCGTCCCGTCCTTCTCTGCGTCCTCAATTCCAAAACTTCTGACGAGCATGTCTTTCGTTTCAGCCGTCGAAGTCGGCAGGGCGCTCAGATCGAGCGCATAAAACTGGCTCTGGTTGTTCTGAAGGGCTTCGGATGCGGAGAAGAATTGAAGCAGATGATCCGGATATTTCGGGCAGAACCGGACGGCGATCCCGCCGTCCACGATTGTCTTGCCCAGCCCGAGGGCGACCGAGACGATGCCGTCCAATGCTTTTTGGGGCGGCACCGGATAGAAGTTGTAGGACTTGGCCACTCCCGAAAAATCGGGGTAAAAGCGCACCCCGTGCTGCCTGCCGGCCATCTTCTGAATGATCACGGACATTTTTTCCTCTTCGGGCTCATAGTCCGTGACCTTGAAATAGTCCTTTGCGCCCTGGTAGAAAGTGGAGGCGTAGACCCGCTTGATCGTGGTGACGAGCTGTCCCAGCCGGACGAACGGGTCCGGGTGGTCGTTGGGGATCATGTAGGTTTCATAGACGCCGGCGAATGGATGATACTGGGAGTCCTCGAGCAGGCTTGAGGAGCGCACGGCCAGGGGCGTTCGGATCAAGTGCAGGAAAGCGGCCAGGTTGCCGAGCGTGTCTTCCGGAAAAATTCCGGTGTCGAGAAACCTGCGCGTAATTTCGACGTCGTCGTCGCATTCGAGCGCGAATTTCCGAAGGTTGTTCTCGTCAAGGAACCGGTCGAAAAGCTCCGTTCCGAGGACGACTGCAGGCGGCACGGCGATCTGAACGTTCTTGAATTGCTGGCGCACGTCGTAATTGTTGATCAAGGTGTTGACGAAGCCCAATCCGCGGGCTTTGCCGCCCAGGGAGCCGCCGCCGATCCGGGCGAAGCTCGTGTCGGGATCAAAAGAATCCCTGGTGAATTCCGTAATGAGTCCGCGCTGCTGCAGCCGGGAGTAATCGCCGAAAGCCGAAAGCAGATCCTTGCGAAGGTCTTCCACCGTCGGAAAATCCGAAACCTTGCGCGGGCGCACCTTGTGAGCGAGCCAGAACTCGGTTCGGGCTTTCAGCCAGTTGGAAAAATGGTTGCGTTCCGCGTGGAAGCGGACGCTTTCCTCCGGCGCGTACCGCAGCTGCTCCTGCAGACTTTTCAAATCCGAAGCCCTGGCCACTTCGCGACCGTCGGGCGTCCGGAAAATGAAATCGCCGAAGCTGAAGTATTCAGTCATGAACTGGCGAAGCGGCAGGGCGATGTTGGGCGAATCCTTCGGCATGAACGCCAGGTTCAACGCTTTGGCTTCGGCGGCATAGTCCGACGTCAGCGACTGCAGCATGATGGGCAGTTCGGGATTCTCGCTCCGGACGGCTTTGGCGAATCGGATGCCTGCGCCATGATCGGGTTTGCCGCCTTTGGGGAAGTCTATATCGGAAATGACGCCCAGAATGTGCTCTTTGTAAGTTTCATACAAATGCCAGGCTTCCTCGTATGTCTGGCAAAGCAGGATTTTGGGCCTGGCCACGGTCCTTAAAAATTTGTGCGAGAGATTGATGCCCTCGGAAATAAGCCTTTGCGACTGGTTTAAAAGCTCCTGATACAGGATCGGCAGGAGCGTCGAGTAAAAGCGTATATTGTCCTCGATGAAAAGGATCGACTGGACGCCCACCAGGCGCGTGTCATGGTCGACGTTCATCCGGTCCTCGAGGTGCTTGATGATGCTGACGATGAGCGTGAAATCGTTCTTCCAGACGAATACGCGGTCGAAAGCGGCCAAATCGTTATGGGCCTTGAGGTCGTTGAGCTCCTTGCTGTCGTATGCCAGAAGCACGATCGGGATTTTGACGCCGGCTTCCCTGGCCCGTTGCGCCAGCTGGACGGCCGTCATGTCTTCCACATGCAAAGTCGTCAGGATAAGGTCGAAGCGCCGCTCTTCTTTCGCAAGAACGATGGCTTCCTTGCCGCTCGAAACACGGGTCAATTCAGGGGAATGGCTCAGGTTCAGACGCTGATACTCGCTGCCGATGAGCTCGTCGAATCGGCCGTCTTCTTCGAAAAGGTAGAGGTCGTAAAGGCTGGAGACAAGCAGGACGTCCCTGATCCTGTGACGCATCAGGTTCTGAAATCCCTGGAATCGCCTGCCGTATCCATGTTCGATCCAGAGCGGATCCAGATGCTCTTTTGCCACCGCGATCTCCTGGAGCCATCAGTATAATTAATGATGAAAATAAAAAGAAGCTTGAAGAAAGACAGAGTCCCCGGTTCCCGGTTCAGAACTCGAGATTCTGAAACCGGGAACCGCGAACCGGGAACTGCAGCTGCTACACGAGCCCCTGATCCATCATGGCGTCCGCGACCTTCAGGAAACCGCCGATATTGGCGCCATTGACGTAATTGCCCGGGGTCCCGAACCTTTCAGCGCATTCCACGCAGGTTGAGTGAATGCTCTTCATGATCACGCTCAACCGCTTGTCGACTTCATCTTTCGTCCAGGGCATCCGCATGCTGTTTTGAGTCATTTCGAGGCCGGATGTGGCGACTCCGCCCGCATTGGCCGCTTTGCCCGGGCCGTACAGGATCTTGGCGTCGAGGAAAAGCCGGACTCCCTCGATATGAGTCGGCATATTGGCGCCCTCTCCGACTACATAAACGCCGTTTTTCAAAAGATTTCGGGCGTCTTTGGCGTTGATTTCGTTTTGGGTTGCGCTCGGGAAAGCGCAGTCCGCCTTGTGATCCCACAGCGGATTGTAATCTTTCGAACGGTCCATCGGGGTGTAGACGGCGTTTCTGTATTTCTCCGCATAGATCTTAATGCGCCCGCGCTTGACGTTCTTCAAATCCATGATGAACTGGAGCTTTTTGAAATCGATGCCTTCTTCGTCGTAGATGTAGCCGTCGGAGTCGGAGACCGTCACGACCTTGCCGCCCAACTGCAGTATTTTCTCTATTGTGTACTGGGATACGTTGCCGCTTCCGGAAACCAGGCATGTTTTGCCTTCCATGGTCTGGCCCCGCGTAGAAAGCATTTCGGCGCAGAAATAGACGCACCCGTATCCGGTCGCTTCGGGCCGGATAAGCGATCCGCCCCAGTTCAATCCTTTGCCGGTGAGGACTCCGGTGAATTCATTGCACAGCTTCTTGTACTGTCCGAAGAGATAGCCGATCTCTCTTCCGCCCACCCCGATATCCCCCGCCGGGACGTCGGTGTCCGGTCCGATATGCCGGAAAAGCTCGTTCATGAAGCTCTGACAGAATCTCATGACTTCGTTGTTGCTTTTCCCTTTGGGATCGAAATCGGACCCCCCTTTTGCCCCGCCCATCGGCAGAGTGGTGAGGCTGTTTTTGAAAACCTGCTCGAACGCGAGGAATTTCAGGATGCCCAGATTGACCGAAGGATGAAACCGGAGGCCGCCCTTATAGGGCCCGATGGCGCTATTCATCTGGATGCGGAATCCGCGGTTGACCTGTATTTCTCCCTGATCGTCCATCCAGGGGACCCGGAAAATGATCAGGCGCTCCGGTTCGACTATGCGCTCCAGAATCTTTGCGGATCTGTACTCCGGATGCCTGTCCAGCACCAGCGCAAGCGATTCCACGACTTCCTGTACGGCCTGATGAAATTCCGTTTCCCCGGGGTTTTTGGCCTGCAAGCGGGCCATAAAAATGTTTACGTAATCGACCATTAGTGTTCGCTCCTTTTTTTATCTAGATGGCTGAGATCTGGCGATTCAGCTTGGGTCCGTAAAGCGGTCCTCTTCCCCTGTCCTACATTTGCAGGGTCGCTCAAGCCCCGAGGCTTCGAGGAGGTTGCGACAGCTTTATTTTACCGGATATCCGCACCAGCACTGGCGAAGTGACGATCTATTTGGCGCTGACCGGCGGGCATCAAGCATACCATAAACGCGGGCTGGGGCAAAATAAGGACGCGGCCCCATTCCGGGGTTGCGGGTTTCGAAAGCGGGCCGGAACGCCGGAAATTACCCCCGCTTGCCTATCGGGATGTAGTGATTTTCCGTCGGGCCGCTGTAAATCTGCCGCGGGCGGCTGATATGTCCGTCCGGATGTTCCACGATCTCCTTGTAGTTGGCTATCCATCCGGGCATCCGGCCTATGGCGAACATTACGGTGAACATATTGATCGGGATCCCGATGGCCCGCATGATGATTCCGCTGTAGAAATCCACATTGGGGTACAGTTTTCTCTCGATGAAATAAGGATCGCTTAACGCCGCTTCCTCCAAACGCTTGGCTATGTCTAGCAGCGGATCGTTTATGCGGAGGGCCGCAAGGAGCTCGTCGCATTTTTTCTTGATGATCCTGGCGCGAGGATCGTAGTTTTTATAAACACGGTGGCCGAAGCCCATGAGCCTCTTCCCGGAGTTTTTGGTCTTCGCCTGTTCGATAAATCTGGACCCGTTGTCCCCGGACTGGTGGATCTGCTCGAGCATTTCCAGAACGGCCTGATTGGCCCCGCCGTGCAGCGGCCCCCAGAGAGCGCAGACGCCTGCGGCCGCGCTCGCGAAAAGGTTGGCCTTGCTCGAAGCGACGATCCGGACCGTGGCTGTCGAGCAGTTCTGCTCGTGGTCCGCGTGCAGAAGAAATATCAGGTCCAGCGCATGGACGATTTCGGGCAGCAGTTCGAATTCCTTGTACGGCTCCGAAAACATCATGTGAAGGAGATTGGCCGTGTATTTGAAGGTCGGCTTCGGGTAAATGTTCGGCAATCCCAGGGACTTGCGATAGGAGAATGCGGCGATGGTCCGGACCTGCGAGATGAGCCGCGCCGCCTGCATCACGAACAGTTCATTTTCTTTCTCGAGTATGTGGGGGAAGAAACAGCCGGCGGCGTTGATCATTGCGGAAAGAATGGCCATCGGGTGGGCGTGGGGAGGGAAGCCCTCGAAATGATTCTTCATGTCCTCGTGCAGCATTTCATTTTTTGTCAACAGGGCGGAGAATGCGCTTAACTCGTCCGCTGTGGGCAGTTTGCCCCAGATCAGGAGATACGCCGCCTCAATGAACGAGGACTTTTCGGCAAGCTCCTCAATCGGGATGCCCCGGTAGCGCAAAATTCCTTTTTCCCCGTCGATGAACGTTATGTTGCTGATGCAGGAACCGGTGTTCCCATAGCTTTCATCAAGCGTGATGCACCCCGTATCTTTGCGAAGAGAAGAAATATCAATGGCCCGCTCCCCCTCGGACCCCACGACTACCGGCAATTCATAGGTTTTTCCGTCCAATTCCAGTTTAGCCATCGCTCTTCGCCGCCTCCTTTATAGCCGATGGCTACAGAATACCAATTAATCGCCATGCCGAGAAGAGTCGCCGGCGCTTGATTCGCGATTTACTGTCGCATGCCCGGGCGATCCATCGTCCATGGGGTCAGTTTCGGATTCGTTCTGTAATTGTTTGATCCATTAGATAAATGATATATAATCGTTTTTTGCATTAGAGAATTTAAATGAAGCGGCTGCAGAATCCAAACAACTTCCTGATTGCATTTGTCGGCTGCACAGTCGGCTGTGCGGCATTTTTTTATAATCAGCCCTAAAAAAGAGGAAACCATCAAGTGAGCGCTCCGACGAACAACCCTAAGCTTTTGGCTTGGGTGGATGAAATTTCAAAGATGATTCAGCCGGACAGCGTCGTCTGGTGCGACGGCACGAAAGCCGAGTACGATGCATTGATGAAAGAGGCGGTGGCCAGCGGCATATCCAAGCCGCTTGCCAAGCGCCCGAATTCTTTCCTGTTCCGGTCGGATCCTTCCGACGTGGCCCGAGTTGAGAATCGGACTTTCATCGCTTCGAGGACCAAAGACGAAGCCGGGCCGACGAACAACTGGATCGATCCGGTGGCGCTGAGGGATGAAATGCGAAAGCTGTACACCGGCTGCATGAGGGGCCGGGTCATGTATATCATCCCGTTTTCAATGGGGCCGGTAGGCTCTCCGATAGCAAAAATCGGGATTCAGATCACCGATTCGATTTATGTTGTTACCAACATGCACATTATGACGAGGGTCGGAACAAGGGTTTTGAAAGTACTCGGACCGTCAGGCGAGTTCATCCCCTGCCTGCATTCGATCGGCAAGCCTTTGCTTTCCTGCCAGGACGACGCCGGCCTGTGGCCTTGCGCCCCTCTGGATAAAAAATACATCGCTCATTTCCCTGAGGATAGAACAATCTGGTCGTATGGATCCGGCTACGGGGGCAATGCGCTTCTCGGCAAAAAGTGCCTGGCTCTGCGAATCGCTTCGGTCGCCGCGAGAGATGAAGGCTGGCTGGCGGAACATATGCTCATTCTCAAAATCACCAGCCCGGAAGGAAAATCGAAATATGTCGCAGCGGCGTTTCCATCCGCATGCGGCAAGACCAATCTGGCGATGCTTGTTCCGACCATCCCCGGCTGGAAAGTGGAAACCATCGGCGACGACATTGCCTGGATGAAACCGGGAAAAGACGGCAGGCTTTTCGCCATCAATCCGGAAGCCGGCTTCTTTGGCGTCGCGCCGGGAACTTCGATGGAATCCAATCCCAATGCGATGGGTTCCGTTGAAAAAAACACCATCTTCACCAACGTCGCCCTGACGGAGGACGGGGATGTCTGGTGGGAAGGGATCGGCTATGACGCCCCGGGCAAGCTTATCGATTGGAAGGGGAAGCCCTGGATTCAGGACAAGGCCAATAAATCGCAGCCTCCCGCCGCCCATCCAAACTCCCGGTTCACCGCCCCGGCCGCGCAGTGTCCGGCCATCGCCCCTGAATGGGAGGACCCTGCAGGCGTCCCAATCGACGCATTCCTTTTCGGAGGGCGCAGGCCTTCCACGATCCCGCTGGTGAACCAGGCTTTCAACTGGAACCATGGCGTGTTCATGGGTTCCATCGCGGGTTCGGAAATTACCGCAGCTGCGCTGGACCTGAAGATCGGCACGGTGCGGCGCGATCCTTTCGCCATGCTGCCTTTTTGCGGCTACCATATGGGCGATTACTTCGCGCACTGGATCAAAATGGGCGAGCGGACGCCCCTTGCTTCGCAGCCCAAGTTTTTCTACGTAAACTGGTTCCGAAAAACCAAAGAAGGCAAGTGGCTCTGGCCCGGCTATGGAGAGAACAGCCGCGTCCTCAAATGGGTTTTCCAGCGGTGCGACGGCGCCGGGGAAGCGGTCGAAACTCCGATCGGCATTATGCCGGCGCCGGAGGCAATCGAGCCGCCGCCCGGCGTTTCGGCGGAAGATATGAAGAAGCTTCTTGAAGTCGACCTGGCGGGCTGGGAAGCGGAGCTCGAAGACATCCAAACAAACCACTATCCCAAGTTTGGCGGCAGACTTCCGAAGGAGCTCAAGGATCAACTCGAAGCCTTGAAGAAACGGCTTGGCTGATTGCAGACGAATGGGAATTGAAAACGCCGCGGGTCCCCACGGAATCCGTGGCGTTTTATTTTTCCTGCTGATAAAATCCGGGCGTTATGAATGGAGCATAAACATGAACGCGTATAATCCTCTTGCCGAAGCAATGAACCAAGATCTCCGGGCGGGAGCGCCGCAGGTCCTCGAAATGCTTTCCGAGCGGGGCAAATCCATCTACTTTCCCTTCAAAGGGATTCTCGGACAGAGCGCGGAAGCCAAAAGCGTCCGAATCAATGCGACCATCGGGACCGCGTTTGAAGACGACGGCTCCGCATTGGCGCTCGAATGCCTGGAGGCCATGGTCAACGTGCCTTCGGATTCGTTTCTCTACGCTCCAAGTTTCGGATTGCAGAAATTGCGGGAGGAATGGGGCGGATTATTGACGGTGAAAAATCCCGGGCTGGCAGGCAAGACATTCAGCCTGCCGGTGACGACGGCGGCGCTGACTCACGGGCTGTCTATCGCCGGATACCTGTTCCTGGACCCGGGCGACGAGGTCATCATTCCGGACCTGTTTTGGGACAATTACGAACTGGTGTTTACGGAAGCCTATGGCGCAAAGCTGAAATTTTACAATACCTTTGTCCAAGGGGGATTCGACGTCGCGGCCTTCTCCAAAGCGCTCAATGAAGGGAAACCGGGCAAAAGAGTCGTTCTTTTGAACTTCCCCAATAATCCTACCGGCTACACGCCCACCGAATCGGAAGCGAAAGCCCTGACTGCCGAGATCAAGAAATCCGCCGAAGCGGGCAACAAAGTCGTCGTCATACTCGACGACGCCTATTTCGGACTCGTTTATGAAGAAGGGATCGCCAAAGAATCTCTCTTTGTTTCGCTGGCGGATCTCGATCCGAACGTCCTGGGCGTGAAGCTCGACGGCCCGACCAAAGAAGATTATGTTTGGGGTTTCCGCGTGGGCTTCATAACTTTCGGATTCAAAGGCGCGAATGCGGCCCAGCTCAAGGCCCTCGAAAACAAGGCCGCCGGCGCAGTGCGCGGCACCATTTCCAATGTGTCCTGCCTTTCCCAGTCGATCCTGCTCAGGGGCTACACCGCGCCGGAATACGCCGTCCAGAAAAAGCAGAAATATGAAGTGCTGGCCGGCCGCGTCCACAGAATTCGCGCGACGCTGAAAGCGCATCCCGAATACGCCGAAAGCTTCGAAGTGATGCCGTTCAACTCCGGGTATTTCATGTGCGTCAAGCCGATCGGCGTCGACAGCGAACTGCTGCGCAAAGAATTGATCGCCAATTACAGCACGGGCGTCATCGTGCTGTCCGGCTTGATCCGGCTGGCGTTCTCATCGGTCCCCATTCAATATATCGAGGCTCTTTTCGCCAACCTGGACTCCGCCATCCGCAAGCTCAGGGGAAAATAATTCTTCCGTGCGCCCCGGCATGAAGGCGTGAATAATCGACCTCGAAGGAGTGGTATCGGTATCGCTTAAAGCCGCGAGGAATCAATGTTGTCAGGATAGCCATTGAATATTTCCTATCCCCGGGTTTCGAGAATCTGCCCCGTTGGAGAATAATCCTTTTTTATCGAATCCATGGCCAGGAGCGCCCGGAAGCTCCGAGAACAAAAGGGAGCAGGACATCAGGGCAAGCGCATGCGCCCGGAGAAGGGAGAGCAGGCTTTACGGCTGGCGGCTCCATTCCCGAATTTTCCCAATCTCGGCGGCCCCGATCCCCAGCGATTCCAAAAACTCCTGATGAGCCGCCGGCTCCATTTTCTCGAACTGTTTGTGCCAGTTTCGCATATCCTGATCCGTCAAACCTGCGGCCCGCATAATTTCCACCCATCGATCTTTGTCAATCATCTCGACTCCCTGTCGCAACTGTTTTTGTTTTAGAAGCTGCACGATGCATTGCTGCTGTCTTTGCAGGATGGCCATTTCACGGCCGAGAGTGCGCAGCCTCCGCCGAAGGATTTCCACCGAGACGTTGGAGGCCGATTCGTCCAGCAGCGGCTTTATTTCCTCCAGAGGGATGCCTATCTGACGGTACAGACAAATCTGCTCCAGACGTTCGATTTCCTTTTGAGCATACTGGCGGTAGCCGGACCGGCTCCGCCCGGAAGGCTTGAGCAGGCCGAGCCGGTCATAATAGAGAAGCGCGCTGCGAGACAAGCCTGAAGCTTTCGCCAGCGCGGAAATTCCAGCCATACCTTTTCACCCTCCGTGCATGAAAAACAACAGCAGAGAAAATCTTAAACTGTGAAGCTTTAGACAGGTCAAAGGAAAAATGAGGAAAGCCGGGAACTATTTCCGGCGCGAATTTGGGAACGCGTTTTTATTGGTTTTGTTCGGGCGCCGGCTGGTCGTCTTCTCCCCAGATGACCCGGCGCGCGCCAAGGTAGCGCATGGAGTACCAGATCTTGTTCAAGTCGCTGACGATGACCTGCCTGGCTTTGCGCGCTGCATGAAGGAATTTGTCGTTCCCGATATAAATGCCGACGTGGGTAGGGGTCTTGCCTCCGGAGGAAAAGAAAACGAGGTCCCCCTTCTGAAGGTTTTCGCGATCGACTTTTTGGCCCTGCTGGAATTGTTCCCGCGAGGTTCGGGGAAGATCAATATTGAAAATGGAAAATACTTTTTTCACGAGCCCGGAACAGTCGAAACCGTTCTTTTCCGAAATGGATCCCAGGCGATAGCGCACTCCCAAAAACTGAAATCCCGCCTGGACCAGGCGATGACGTATCGAAGGATCTTCGGAATCCGCATCCTCGACCGCAGCTTGCCGGGAAAGTTGCGGCGGCGCCGGGGATTCCTGCGCGAGGCGCTTTGGCAGAGGTTTCGATTCCGCAGGCTGGACGGCGTTTTTAACGGCGCCCGGAATCCTGAGTTTGCGGCCCGCCTTAAGAACATCGCTTTTCAGCCCGTTTTCCGATTTCAGCGCCTTGACGGTCGTACCGTGGTTCCGCGCAATCTGAAACAGCGTGTCTCCCCGGCGGACCACATAAGATCCGGCTGCAGCGTTTTTTTGAACAGCTTTCGAGCTTCCCGCTCGCTTTTGCTTCTGCTGCGGATGAATCGTCTCTTTTGAAAAGCCGCAGAGAGACAGAAGCAAAAGCGCCAGTGCGGCAAATGGAATAATGGCGCGACTTTTCCCTATCATCGCTTCTTCACCGTTATAAAAAAATTATACAGCTGTTGCGCGAGCGGCCTTCAGCAGCATTGCTGCAGAATCGGCCAAGAACCCTATAAAGTTTAATAAAAACCCTTTAATCATATTCAGTCTTTTCAGAAAAGCAACCAAAACATCGAGACGAGTCTCGCTATAGAGACAGGCTGAAAGGCGGCGCGGGGCGGGTCATGAAAACTGTCCGCAGTATTTCGTCATGGATTTGAAATGAAACCGGCCCTTTTTCTTCAAATCCCATGGCTCTGTAGAAACCGACAGCGGAAGGCATCGCATAAACGAAAATTTCGCTGAAGAAGCTTCCCGGCGCCATTGCGGCGACGTGATCCAAAAGAGCTCGTCCAATTCCCGATTTCCTACGTTCCGGCGACACGTACAGGAGGCGGATTTCGTTTAAATCCACCCCTGCGAGTCCGACGATTCCGCCCGACAATTCGTAAACAGCCAGATAGAAAAGGCAAGCGCGCTCGGCCATGGCTCGGGGCGTTTCCCCTTCGCGGAGTTTCTTCCGGAGGGGGGAGGGAAGCGAAGGATCGACGTCAAGGCAGTCGCAAATCAGCCTGCAGCAGCGAGGCGCGTCCTCGGGACGGAACCGTCGTATCCCATCCATTCGGATCCCAATCCTTTCTTGAGACCGTTCCGGTTGAGTTTACCAGATTCCTGAAGTTTTCGATTTAAGTCTTGGTATACTGGAACTGCCGTCCGGAATTCCCTGCAGGAGGTTGTCGCGTGAAGCAAAAAAGAGTCCTGGCCGCATGCGCCGTCGTGATTTTCCTGTCCGTCATGCTGATCAATTGCAGCCGGACCGATAAAGCCCCGAATTTCAAGCTTCGCAATTTGAACGGCCGGGAAGTGTCGCTCGATCAATTCAAGGGCAAAATCGTATTGCTCGATTTCTGGGCGACATGGTGCGGCCCCTGCCGAATGACAATGCCGATGCTGGAGCGGCTGCGACAGGAGTTTTCCAAAGAAATGGTCCTTCTGGCGGTCAATATCCAGGAATCCGAAGAAGTGGTCCGGGATTACGTCCAGGAAGAGAACATAAAGTCCGAAGTGCTGCTGGACGAGGATGGCGCGGTCGCCTCGGCGTACGGCGCCTATGCGATTCCGTTGCAGGTTATCATCGACAGGGAGGGGAACATCCGGCGCGCGCTTCCCGGCGCGACCTCGCTCTCCATGCTTCGTGAAGAAATCCGGAAACTGCAATAACAGCGCCGCCAAAATTGCCGATTGTCAGATTCCACCGGAGCTGCCGGCGCCGTTCCGGCTTTCAGTCCGCCGATTCCAGGCCGCCTCGTTCCAGCGCTATCCGGGCCAGGGCGTCGATGAACTCCGGGCGGAGATTGGGCGATTCAATTCTATGGAATTGCCTGATTCCCGATTCGGCGGCGATCTTCTTGTAGACGATGTCGATTTCCTGCAGCGTTTCGATGTGATCTGAGACAAAACTGATCGGAATGACCAGGACGTTTTGAACGCCCTTATTCCCGAGATCGACCAGGACATCCTTTGTAGACGGGCTGAGCCATTTTACCGGCCCTAGCTTGCTTTGAAACGCAAGCTCCGAGTGAAAAGCGTTGTCGAGCCTGGAATTGATCAATTCGACGGATTTACGAGTCTGCTCCAGATAGGGATCCCCCTTCTCAACGTAGCTGGCCGGAATGGAATGCGCGCTGTACAGCAGGCTGACCCTCTCCTTTCCCGTAAGCGCAAACCGCAACAGACGCTCCCGAATCAGGCCCGCCATCAGGTCGACATAAAGGGGTTCGTCGAACCAGTATTGGACCGTGGATATTTTCATTTTATCGGAAAGGCTGAGCCGGCTGTACAAGTCGCTGAAATGTTTCAGGCAGGATTCGGTTGTCGTCACCGAATATTGAGGGAAAAGCGGGAGAAGAACGAGCCTTTCGACCCCGTCTTTGACAATCCGGTCCAGGGCTTCATCGATGCTTGGATTCCAGCAGCGCATTCCCACATAAACTCGAGCGGCGCATCCTCGGGCTTGCAGATTCGCTTTCAGGGCCTCCGCCTGAGCTTCCGTTATTTTGCGGAGCGGAGAGCCGCCGCCTATCTGCCGGTAGAGATCGCGCGATTTGCCTTGCCGGATTGTGGAAATGAGCCGGGCCAGCGATTTGCGCAGAATGCCGCTTTTTATTCGGATGATTTCAGGGTCCGAGAACAGATTATAAAGAAAAGGCCGGACCTCCCGCAGATTCTCCGGCCCTCCCAAATTGAACAACAGAACGCCTTTTTCCACGATTCGAGTCCTCGAGACTGAATTCAAAGGGTTTTGGAAAATTGCGGCTTGTTCTTCGGCTTTTGCAGGTAATTGTCAAAAGTCATCCCGACGTTGCGTATGAAAATTCGTCCGAGCATCGTCGCCGAAATCATTCCGTCGCTCAACTTCACCAGCCCGTCTTCTTGAAGCGCGTCCAGCCGCTTGAGCTCATCCGCGAAGTAGTCGTCGAAGCGGATGCCGAACTCGGCCTCAATTTCGCTTTTATGAAGGATGCAGTGGCAGAGCAATCGGCTGATGACCGCTCTGCGGATGACGTCGTCTTCGCTGAGCCGTACGCCGCGCATCACCGGGAGCTGATTCCGGTCGATGGCGCCGCCGTAGCCCTTCAGGTCCCGGCGGTTCTGGGCGTAAATCCGTTCAAGGCCGCTGATGGAGCTGACTCCCGCTCCCAAAAGGTCTGCGCCGGCCTTTGTGGTGTATCCCTGAAAATTCCTGTGAAGAGTCCTGTCGTCCTGGGCGCGGCAGAGCTCGTCGTCGGGACGGGCGAAATGATCCATTCCGATGTAGCGATATCCCGCGCCGGTGAACCGTTCGATCCCCGCGCGGAATATCTGGTACTTGTCCATGCCCAGGGGAAGATATCGCGCAATGGCGCCTTGCTGTTTTTTCAGCCACGGCACATGAGCGTAGCTGAACATGGCGATGCGGTCGGGGCCAAGACCGATAACCTTGTCCACTGAATCCATAAAGCTTTTCGCTGTCTGATGCGGAAGACCGTAGATAAGGTCGATGTTGATGGACTCGAATTTGAGCGCCCGGCAGGCGTCAAATGAAGCTTTGGTTTCTTCATAGGGCTGGATCCGGCGCACGGTTTTTTGCACGACAGGATCGAAATCCTGAACGCCCATCGAGATCCGGTTGAATCCCAGCCGGCGCAAGGTTTCCAGCTGCTGGAGCGTCGTGACCCGCGGATCTATCTCGATCCCGATTTCGGAATCCGGGGCTAAAGAGAAACGCTCTTTCACATAAAAGAAAAGGTCTTCGAGTTGCGAGGAGTTGAGGTAAGTGGGAGTGCCGCCTCCCCAGTGAAATTGTACCGCCGGCCTCGATGCGTCGACCAGTTCCGCCAGCCTGGCAATTTCCCATTTCAGCTTTTCGAGATACGGAATCAAAACATTGTGGTTTTTGTTGATCACGACGTTGCAGCCGCAGAACAGGCACAGCCGGTCGCAGAACGGGAGATGCATGTAGATGGAAAGCGGCCTGGCCGGGCGGACTTCGTTGGATTGCTTCAGAGCCTGTTCGTAATCGGTCGGACCGAAGGAATCCGCCCATTCCGGCGCGGTCGGATAGCTGGTGTAGCGCGGGCCGGGGACATTGTAGCGGTCCAGGATCTCCTGCGTTACGTTGAGAGTTTCGCCCTCCATCCTGATCTCGTATTGCATAGGGGAAATCTATCACAGGAATAAAGAAGCCGGAAGCTGGAAGCCGAAGCGCCCTTTCGCCATTCGCAGCCTGCGCGTTCGCTCCAGGCCGCTGTTCTCCTGAAGCAAAATCCAGACTGGAAAAATTGGGACGATGTTTCAATGCTCTTTTTTTCAAGGCCTCGTTTCAATAGTATATACTGACCGGATAGGACTTAAGCATGAGCAATCAACGAACATGGCGCTCCTGGCTCTGGCTTCTTGCCACGCGAGGCGCCCTGATCTATCTGGCCGTGATATTGCTGGCAGCTCTTTTGCAGCGCCACCTTATCTATTTTCCAGGCAAAGAGGGGGAGGAGGAGCTTCTCCGGCAAGCCGAAAGAGAGGGGCTCTATCCCTGGCGGGACCGCGCCAAGAGGCTGATCGGGTGGCGCAGTTGCGATCCGGATGCGGTTTCATTGCCGGCCCGCAGGCTGGTGGTTTTTCACGGGAACGCCGGCAATGCGCTGCACCGGACTTATTACGTGAATGGCTTCCATGGCATTCCGGAAGGGAAGACGGCATGGGAGCTGTTTTTGTTTG
The DNA here is from genome assembly GCA_964642735.1 of uncultured Acidobacteriota bacterium. Lineage (GTDB taxonomy): Bacteria > Acidobacteriota > UBA6911 > UBA6911 > UBA6911 > UBA6911. Next base: position 587 of record CAZXSV010000026.1, on the reverse strand, counting down.
AATACCCCGGATATGGTTCGCGGCCCGGCTCGCCGACGGAAGAAAATATTTTCGCCGCCGCTCGCGAGGCCATGAGGGGCCTCAAGGAGGATTCGAGGAAAATCTACCTGCTGGGAGAATCGCTGGGAAGCAGCTTCGCTTCCCGCCTCGCCGCCGAAAATCCGCAATCGGTCTCCGGCCTCCTCCTCGTCACTCCACTGACTTCCATGGGCGATGTGGCCGCAAAGCATTACCCCTTCCTCCCGGTTCGCCTTTTGCTGCGCGAACGTCACGATGTGCAGTCGCATTTAAAGGCTTTTCCGGGGCCGACGGCGTTTTTGCTGGCGGGGCGCGATGAAGTCATCCCGGGGAATTTGGGGGAAAAGCTGTATCAGGATTATTGGGGCCGCAAAAAGCTCTGGATTCAACCTGCAGCCGGGCACAATACGCTCGATTTTTCCGATAGCGCGCCGTGGTGGCGGGATGTCGCGGATTTTTGGGGCGTCGCCGGCGATAGCTCCAAAACGACCCGGCCGCCCTTCACAATTGCGCTTTTAGGGCCTGTCAATGAATAACGTTTACACTTTGGCGCGAGCGCCGGGCGGACA
>CAZXSV010000025.1:0-44542 GCA_964642735.1 uncultured Acidobacteriota bacterium | reverse complement strand
AATGAACGACAATATCCATAAACTGCAGAATAATGGTGGCGGAGAGGGTGGGATTCGAACCCACGTAGAGACTTTTGGTCCCTAACTCGATTTCGAGTCGAGCCCGTTACGACCACTTCGGTACCTCTCCCTGATGATGAAGCCTACCAAAGTTCCTTCCGCACGACAAAGAGAATTTGTGTGTTTTGACGAATCGGGTGAATAATAATGGGACTGGTTGGATTTGGCGCTATGACGGATTCGGCTTTTAAGGCCGGGTTCGGACGGCTTTCGTCCCTGATCCTGATTTTCACTGCCTCGATGGCGGCCGGTTGGTCTGCGGGCTATAATGCGATCGGCCGCTTTTTCTCGACTTGCCTCTGGGGGATCGTCGTCGCCGCTTTTTACGAAGCTTATAGAACCCTGGATTCCGACCGGGAGCGCAAACAGTGATAGGATTGAACTCCATCGAACGCCGGCTCCTGCTCATCGGGGGATGTCTTATCTCGATCGGAAGCGTCGTAACGGGCCTGATTTACGGTTTCCAATACGGACTTTCCTTTTTGGCCGGCGGCGTCCTCTCCGCCGTCAACCTGGCCTGGTTGCGGCACACCATCCATTCCGCGCTGAGGCGCCCGGAAAGAAACAAATTCCGCGCCGTATCCGGTTTCATCTTGCGGCTGTTGTTGATTCCCCTGTGTCTGTATGCTATTATCCGCCTCTTATTTATGGGCATTATTGCTGCAATCGCAGGATTTGCAGTGTTCAGCAGCTGTATTTTGATTGAGGGCGTCCTGGAAGCTTTTCGAAAAGGTTCCAGATAATCATGCACGAATCATCGGAAGTCGGCGATTTTCTGAATCATCATCTATTCAATCCCATAGCAAAAGCTTTGGGTTTTCATCTCGCGCCCGGGCACAACGCTGTCCCGGATCATATCGTGATGATCCTGATCATCGTGCTGGCCCTTATCCTCTTTTCATTCTGGTTGCGGCGGCAGCTCAGCGTCGAAAATCCAACCCGGGCGCAGCACCTGGCGGAGGTTGTATTTGAAGCGGTGCAGAGCCTCATGAGGGACGTCATTGGGCGCAACTACGCTCAATTCATACCGTTGATCGGAACTCTGGCCATCTACATTCTCGCCGGCAATCTCCTGGGGCTGATCCCGGGATTCATTTCTCCGACCAGCAACCTGAACATCACCGCATCCTGCGGGCTTACTGTTTTCGTCTACTACAATTACCAGGGCGTCCGAAAGCATGGATTGCTGAGATACCTGAAACATTTTGGAGGGCCTGTTCTAGCCCTGGCGCCCCTGCTTTTCCTGATCGAAATCATCAGCCACCTGGCTCGCCCTTTTTCGCTCAGCGTCCGGCTTTTCGGAAACATCTTCGCCGAAGAACTGGTCATCGGGCTTCTGAACAATCTTTTTCCCTTTTTGGCTTCCGTTCTGGTCATGTTCCTGGCTCTTTTTGCCAGCACGATTCAAGCTCTTATCTTTATCTTGCTAACAATGGTTTATATTTCCGGCGCGGTGGAAGATTCGCATCAGGAAAGCCATGACGCTTCCCGCAGCCAGCCGCCGGCTCACGCGACTCAGGCTCCCCGAGCGGCGGCTTAGAGTAGACATCGCGGATGCATTCGAGTCAATACGAAAGGAGAATTGGATGGGCAGAAAGTCGATTCTAACATTGATGATTTTGACAATGCTTCTCGTTTGGGCGGCCCCCGTGTTCGCTCAAGAGGAAGGCGCCGCGGCCGCGACGGGCGGGAAAAGCCAGTGGCTGATCATCGCCTCCGCTTTCGCGATGGCGATAGCCGCCGCGGGATGCGGCTATGCGCAGAGCCGGGCTCTTACGGCCGCGTGCGACGGCGTGTCGCGCAATCCGGGCGCCACCGACACCATTCGGCTTTTTATCTTCCTGGGCCTCGCTTTTATCGAATTTTTGGCGCTGTTGACTTTCGTTGTGATTCTTCTTTTGATCTATACCTAGCGCCTTGGCTTGGGGTCCGCCGACGGCGCAGGCCTGTCCCGGGAACATTCGGGCGGAGATCGTCGGCGGACCGCTTTTTCATGCGGCGGCCGCGCGTCTTTTCTTGCGCTGCCGGTCCGGGCCCGCCGGGAGCCGCTCCCGCGCCGAGCGCAAAGCAAACTTCAAATCATGGAACGGCGCCGAATCTCACGAAATTCGCAAAAACGAGTTTCTGCGACGCGCAAGCGTTTGCGTCCGGAAATTTTCTAATCCGTTGGGAGATCCCCCGGCTTTGCCGGGGAGGCAGCAAAAGTTTGACAGTTCCGGGAGTAAGCTTTGAAATTCTTAATCGGCAAAATATTCACAGGGCTTCTCTCGCTCGTTGCATCAAAGTTTGATTCCAAGCACGCTGCCCGAATTTCATGTTTTGTTTTGGGATCGCGATAAGCCCCCTTTGAGGGGGCCGCGATCCATAAAGCCACCGGCTTTGCCGGTGGATACTTACTCTTCGATTTCGTGAATGGTCGTGAGGCTGCGAATTTCGCAGTCTTTTTTCCCTGACGGAGTGACGATTTCAATGCTGTCGCCCGCCATTTTGCCTACGAGACTGCGGCCGATCGGCGAAGTAATGGAGATGAGGCCCTGGCTGATGTTGGATTCTTCCGCGGAAACCAGCCTGTATTCGACTTCCTTTTCCGTTTCGTATTCATACAAAACTACCTTCGAGCCGTAAGCAACCCGGTCGGTCGGGATCTTTTCCAGATTCACCAGCGACAGCGCCGCCAGCCTCTGCTGCAGTTGGGCTTTCCGGCCTTCCAGGAACGATTGCCGCTCCTTGGCGGCCTTGTATTCCGCATTTTCGCTCAGGTCCCCGTGCTCCCTGGCCCGAAGAATTTCCTTCGGCAAATCCACTCTCAACTCCCGTTCAATGAGGTTGAGCTCTTCCTGCAGTCTCTTGCGCACATCAATCATTTATGGCTCCAAAGCTGAAAATTTTATTTTAGGGCAAGGATCGAGCTTCCGGCAAGGGCAAGGATCGAGTCGGGGAAAATTCCGAGCCACAGGATAGCGACGATTCCCATCGCAAAGATGATTCGAACAGGCCAGCCCATTCCCTCAGGCCCCGTCGATTCAGCGCCCGGTTCGCGCATGTACATGATCACCATGAGCCTGAAGTAGTAGAAAACCGAAATCAGGCTGTTGAGCACCCCGATGACGGCGAGCCCGATGTATCCCTGTTGGATTGCAGAACTGAAAACGTAGAACTTGCCCATGAATCCGCCGGTCAGCGGGATTCCGGCGAGGGATATCAAAGCGAAAGAAAAGGCCGCTGCGGCGAAAGGCGCCGTGCGCCCCAGTCCCGCGTAGTCTTCCAAGTCGACGCCCAGGTCTCCCTTGCGGCTCAAAGATGAAATAACGCTGAAAGCAAGGAGGTTCATCGCCGTGTAGATTACGAGGTAAAACAAAACTGCGCGCAATCCCAGTTCACTGTTCGTCACAATCCCGATCAGGATGTAGCCGGCGTGGGCAATGGCCGAGTAGGCCAGCATCCGCTTCACATTAGTCTGCAACACTGCGACCACGTTGCCCAAGGTCATGGTCAAAATCGCCAGGAGCCACAGGATGGGGCTCCAATAGCCGCTCAGGAACGGAAGGGCCTGGATCAGGATGCGGATCAGGGCCGCAAAGCCTGCAGCTTTGGGGCCAACGGCCATGAACGCCGTGACCGGTGTCGGCGCTCCTTCATAAACATCGGGCGTCCAGGAGTGGAAGGGAACCAGCGCCACTTTGAATCCGAATCCGACCAGCAAAAAGCCCAGGCCGGCCAATGTGGCGGGCTGAACGCCGCCTTGAATCGAGGCCAGTTCCAGGATCGTTCGATAGTTGGTGCTTCCGAATCCGCCGTAAATCAAAGCAATGCCATAGAGAAGGATCGCGGTGGCGAAAGATCCGAGAAGAAAATATTTCAGCGAGGATTCGTTCGAGCGGACGTCGTTGCGTTTGAATCCCGCGAGGATATAAGTCGCAATCGACAGAATTTCAATCCCCAGGAACGTGACGATCAAATCGCCGCTCGTTGCCATCAGCGACATGCCCGAACAGGCGAACAGCAGCAAGGCGTAATATTCTCCGCGGTTGATGGATTCGCGCTCGTTGTATCTTATCGAGATGAAGGCGACGACTCCGGCGATCGCCAGGAAAAGCCACTGGAAAAACAGGCCGTATCCATCGGCGAGGAGCATCCCGTTGAGGATCGAGCCCTGCAGGCCGTGCGACTGAAATTTCAAACTGAACGCGGCGAGAAACACGGCCAGGATCGCGATGCTCCCGAGGCGGCTCTTGCGCCCGGCGGGAGTGAACGGCTCCAACAGCATGAGCGCCGTCCCCGCGAGGATAAGGATTGCCTGTGGGATCAAAGGGACAAAATCGTCGACGGTCATTTCGCCCCTCCCATAAGCTGCCGCACCCAGTGGCTTCCCTCGGGACCGCGGGCGTTTTCTATCCGATCCTGCACCCGTTGCAGCGAAGGCGCCATGCGGCGCAGCAAGGGACTGGAGTAGACGCCAATCCAGAGCATCGCCAGCAATATCGGCAGGAGAATCAACTTTTCCCTCCAGCCGATGTCCTTCATTTCAGCATTCGCCGGATTCGACAGTTTGCCCAAAAAGACGCGCTGATACATCCACAGCATGTACACGGCGCCCAGGATCATTCCCAGCGCCGCGACAGCTCCGTAGATCCGGTTGCGCGCGAAGCTTCCCACCAAAACCAGCGCCTCTCCCACAAATCCGTTCAAGCCGGGCAGCCCGATCGAGGAGAGGGTCACGACCAGGAACATGGAAGCCAGAACGGGATTCTTGTGGGCCAGACCGCCGAATTCCGAGATCATCCGGGTGTGGCGGCGGTCGTAAATCATGCCGACAAGGAGAAAGAGGGCGCCGGTCGACAGGCCGTGATTGACCATCTGAACGGTTGAACCCGCCAGCCCCTGAGTCGTGAAGGTGAAAATGCCCAGGACGATCAGGCCCATGTGGCTTACCGAAGAGTAGGCGACGAGTTTTTTCAGGTCCGGCTGAACCATCGCGACCAGCGCGCCGTAAAGGACGCCAGCCAGGGCGAGGATGCAGAGGAAAGGCGCGATCGCAACCGCCGCGGTCGGGAACAGCGGCAGGCAGAAACGGAGCAGCCCGTAAGTCCCCATCTTGAGCAGGACGCCCGCCAGGATGACCGAGCCGGCGGTGGGCGCTTCCACATGGGCGTCCGGCAGCCACGTGTGGAAAGGGAACATAGGAACTTTGATGATAAAGGCGATCAGGAATGCAAGGAAAAGCCAGGCTTCCTCGCGCGGCGACAGCCGGAGCGCGCCCGAATTCAGGTTTTGCGCGATTTCGGCCAGGTCGAAAGACGAACCGCCGTTCGCATAGAAGAGATACAGAATCCCGACCAGCATGAGCAGGGATCCCGCCATGGTGTAGAGGATGAACTTGACCGCCGCGTAAATCCTGCGCTCGCCGCCCCAGACGCCGATCAGAAAATACATGGGGATCAGCATGACTTCCCAGAACACGTAAAAGAGCACCAGATCCAGCGCACAGAACACGCCGATCATACCCGTTTCCAGGATCAGCAGGCAGATCATGAAAGGCTTCACCCGGAACGCAATCGATCGCCAGGAGGATAGAATCGCCAGGGGAGTCAGAAAAGCGGTCATGAGGACCAGGAAAAGGCTTATGCCGTCAATCCCCAGGCGATGGCTGACCGAGAAGCCGGCGTCCATCCACGGAACCGACTCCACAAACTGCATTCCGCTTTCGCCCGCGTCAAAACGGCGGTACAGATCGAGCGAAAGGACAAACGTCAGCAGCGAGCCTGTCAACGCCGTCAGTTTGACGGTCCGTTCGGACCTGAGCGGCAGGAAAAGCATGATCAACGCAGCCAGCGCCGGCAGGTAAACGACCCAGGATAAAATGCGCCCGATTTCCATAATCTGTCTATGCACCGCTGCGTCCCGCAAGCGTTCAGCTTCGGGAGACGGTAAGATAAATAAGAACCGCGACGGTCCCCAGCATGATCCACGCGGCATAGCTGCGGATCAGCCCGTTTTGGACATGCTTCAATCCGGATCCCCAATTTTGAACCATTTGTCCGGCGCCGTTGACGAGGCGGTCGATGAAGCGGACGTCCATCCCTTTCCACAAAAAATCCGTTGAAGCCCGGACGGCAGGCTTCACGAAGAGAAAATCATAAATTTCGTCGACGTAATATTTCCTGGACAGCAGAGTGTGGACGGACCGGAAACGGCCGGCCAATTCGCCGGCCGCTTCCGGCCGGCGAATATAAAGGCGATACGCCGCAAAAATTCCGATCGCCGCGGCCAGAATGGACGCGCCGGCGAAACCCAGCTCCGCAAGGTGCGAGGATTCGTGGGCTTCTCCCTGATAGGCCATCGCCAGCGAAGGCTCGAGGAAGCCAAAGAACCGGTTGGGGCCCAGGTGCATCCAGGCCGGCAGCCCGATAAAACCACCGGCGACGGACAGAATCCCCAAAACGATCAACGGCCCGGTCATGCTGGCGGGGGATTCGTGGGGGCGGCGGTCCGGATCGGCGGAGCGCCTCGAACCGCCGCAGAAAGCGAGAAAGATCAGCCGGAACATATAGAAAGCGGTCAGTCCCGCCGTAACAAGGCCGATCAGCCAGATCCAAGGATAGTCGCGCGTCCAGGCGGACCAAAGGATCTCGTCTTTGCTGAAAAATCCCGCCAGCGGGAAAATGCCGCTGATTGCCAGGGCGGCGACGAGCATGGTCCAGAAAGTGACGGGAGCGTGTTTCCGCAGGCCTCCCATGCGCCGGAGGTCCTGCTCTCCCCCCAGGGCGTGGATGGCGCTGCCGGCGCCGAGGAAAAGCAGCGCTTTGAAAAACGCGTGCGTCATCAGGTGGAAAATGCCAGCCGAAAACGCGCCGACTCCGGCCGCCGCGAACATGTAGCCCAGCTGGCTCACCGTGGAATAGGCGAGGACGCGCTTGATGTCTGTCTGCGTCAGCGCGATCGTGGCCGCCAGCAGAGCGGTAAGAATTCCGACGGCCGCCACAGCCTCAAGCGCCAGCGGCGCACGGCTGAAAATCGGCGAACAGCGAACCACCATGTAAACGCCCGCGGTCACCATAGTCGCGGCATGGATGAGCGCGCTGACCGGAGTCGGACCTTCCATCGCATCCGGCAGCCAGACGTACAGGGGGATCTGGGCGCTTTTCCCCGTCGCCCCGATGAACAGCAACAATCCGATGGCGGTGAGAATTCCCATCCCGGCTTCCGGGGGGAAGCGCTCGACGCCCCCGCCTATCCGGCCGAAAACTTCTCCGAAATTCAGGCTGTTGAAAGTAAGAAAGATCAAAAATACTCCGAGGATGAATCCGACGTCGCCGATGCGGTTTACGATAAAGGCTTTCTTCGCGGCGTCTCCGGCGCTTTTGCGGTCGAAGTAATAGCCGATCAGCAGATAGGAGCAAAGGCCGACGCCTTCCCACCCTACAAACATCAAAAGAAAATTGCCGGCCAGCACGAGAACCAGCATGGAAAAAAGAAAAAGGTTCATGTAGGAGAAGAAGCGCCAATAGCCGTCTTCGGCGTGCATATATCCGATCGAGTAGACGTGGATGATGAAACCGACTCCGGTCACGACCAGGATCATGACCGCGGAGAGAGGATCCAGCAGAAATTCGGCTTTCGAGACAAAGTCGCCCGATGCGATCCAGGTGAAGCAGACCTGCAGCGAATGCCTTTGATCCGGCGCAAGCTTCAACAAGGCGAGAAATGAAAGGATGGAAAGGACGAAAGAGGCGCCGGCTGCGCCGCATGCAATCCATGAAACGGCGGGTTTCGGCAGCCGCCGGCCGGCAAGGCCGTTGAAAGCCGCTCCTGCCAGCGGGACAATCGGGATCAGCCAGAGACAGTCAAGCATCTGCACAATCCTTCACCCTTTCATCAAGTTCGCATCGTCCGCGTTCAAGGTGTTGCGGTTGCGATAAAGTGCGATGATGATAGCCAGCCCTACGGCCGCTTCCACCGCGGCGACGACCATGACAAAAAATACGAAGATCTGTCCATGCACCTGGTTCAAGTGCCTGGAAAAAGCGATGAACGCCAGGTTGACCGCGTTCAGCATCAACTCCAGGCAGAGAAGCATCGAGACGACGTTTTTCTTGATGATAAAGCCTGCGGCCCCGATCAAAAAAAGGAGCATGCTCAATATCAAATAATGTATCAGGTCCATAAGATTAGGATCGCCGCCTTGCGAGCGTCACGACGCCGATGATCGCGATCAGGATCAGGACGGAGGTGATTTCAAAAGGCAGCAGATACTCCCGGAAGAGAGTCTGCCCCAAAAAGCCGATGGACCCCGTTTGCTCGAAGTTTTTCGGGGCCCCGGCAAGATTGTAAGAGCTCAGAACGGGATACAGGAGAGCCAGCGCCGCGGCGCCGAGAAGAACCGCCGCAAAGGACAGATATTTTTTCCTGTCGCGAAGGACCGCCGCCGTAAACGGGTCCAGAAGCATGATCACTAAAAGAAACAAAACCATGACTGCGCCCGCATAGACAATCACCTGCACCGCCGCGATAAAAGGGGCTTCGAGCAGCAGGTAGATTGCCGATACCGCGCACAGACATACGATCAGCGACAGGGCCGAGTAAAAGACCCGCTTTTGAGCCACAACGCTGATGGCGGCCAGAAGCGCAACGCCGCCGAACAAGTAAAAAAGAGCCGTTTCCATTTATTCCAGGCCGTCCAGGATGAGATCGATTTTTTCCGGCGTGAGATCCTCGTGATATTTGTCGTTTATCTGAATGACCGGACTTGTTCCGCAGGAGCCCAGGCACTCGACTTCCAGAAGAGTGAATTTTCTGTCGGCCGACGTTTCTCCCGGCTGGATCCCAAGACGGTCGACCAGGCGCTCCAGGATTTTTTCAGCGTCGCAGAGCATACAGGAAATGTTGGTGCAAACCTGGATGACGTATTTGCCCACAGGCTTTCTGAAAAGCATCGTGTAGAAGCTGGCGACTTCCTGGACTTCATTGGGAGAAAGCTCGAAAAGCCCGGCGATTTCGGTCATGAGATCAGGCGTCAGAAAGCCGTTTTCTTCCTGAGCGATTTGCAGAGAAGGAATCAGCGCGGACCTCTTCCTGGGATATTTCCCCATGAGATCCTGAATCCGCCGTCGCGCTGATTCCGATAACATATTCTGTCTCAAAGACTTGTAAAGGGTGAATCCCGACGCCTCGATCTTAGTGGAGCGGTACTGATTGGTCAAGATCTTTTTCGCCGCGAATCCGCATGCCGTGCGCAGAATTTGGGATATCGTTGATTTTATGCATCGCGCCGCTCCGGCGGCTGCCGTTCAACGGTGGAAGCGCATCAGCCCGCGCGCTTGAGGATCGCGGCTGAGCACTTGATTTGAGCCGAAATGGATGCGTATGATATTGCTTGAATAACAGCATCCGGCCCGAGATCGACGGAGAAGCGCGGCGGTTCCATCAGCGGAACCGATTGTCCGGCAACGCCAATTCATACATTTTTTGCGACGAGCTATGCCGTTGAACATCGAATCCTGCAGAATGCGCCTGGAGAAATTTGTCGAGGATTTCAATCGCCGGCTTTTCCGCTATTATTCCGGCCGGACGCCCCGATTGGAGCTTGTCGGGCTCTACTCCGAATATTCCGATATTTTTTCTTCCGACAGCATACGCGAAATGGAATCTGAACTGAAAAGCGAGCCCTTCGACAGCCGCCGAGAGAGCCTCCGGAAGATCTGGGGCTTCCTCGTCGATCAGCGCATGGATTCGCAGGCGGCGCCGCTGACGGAGGAAATTCTGCATTTTCATGACGGCGGAAGCCTTGTCTGGGAAGGGAAAGAACTGGCTTTTTCTCAAGTCCCGCTGCGTTTGAAAAATGAATCCGACGGCTTTAAACGAAGGGATTTGAGCGAACGCTATGCCCGTGGAATGCAGGAGTCGGAATCGCTGAGACGGGAATGCGTTTCTCGGTTGAACGGCGCCGCGGCGAGTTTGGGATTGGAAAATTATGCCCGGGCGAGAGAAAAGATCGCCGGAGTGCAATTTCACAAACTTCTGGATTCGCTGGATTCGGTTCTTCGGCCCCTGGAAGACCAATACATGGAGCGTCTGCGGGCTTCTTTCGAAATGTCGCAGAATTCATTTCAGGAAGCCGGGGCATGGGATGTCGTTTATTGGGAGAAGCAGAATGATGCGGAGCATGTTTTTGCCAAAGACAGGCTGCTCACGGTCGTGAAAACGGCCGTTTCGGATCTCGGTGTGTCGCCGGGAAATTCGGATTCGGTCGACATCGATCTGGAACGCCGGGAAGGGAAGCGGCCGGAACCGCTCTGCATTCCAATCAGAATCCCGCAGGAGATCAAAATAGTCATGCTTCCTGAAGACGGAGCAAGACATTGCCGCTCTTTGCTGCACGAAATCGGCCACGCCTATCATTTCGCCTGGACGAGCCCGTCGCTTCCGCTGGAACACAGGATCATGGGCGACGGCGCGCTTTCAGAATCCTATGCCTTTCTTTTTGAGCATTATCTCAGGGACCCGCAGTGGCTGAACCGGACGCTCTCTTTCATGAAGTCCGCGGAATTTCTTCGTTTCCAGGCGCTTCATCGGCTTTTTCTCATTCGGCGCTGCGCGGGAAAGCTGAAGTTTGCAGTCCGTTTGTTTGAGTGCAAGGATTTCGAGGGGATGCCGGAGGTTTATTTCCAGACAATGAAAAACTATACGGGATTGGCCCATCCGCCCGAGTTCTGGATGGGGGACCTTTCCGATGGGTTCTATGCCGCGGATCATCTTAGGGGATGGATTTGCGAAGCCATGTTGAGAGAATATCTGCGGACCCGATTCGGGAATTCCTGGATAATGAGCAGGTCTGCGGCGGCTTTTTTGAAGGAAATCTGGGAAACAGGCCAACTGTATCGTGCGGACGAACTGTGCGGGGAAATCGGGATCGGAAAGCTCGATCCCCAGGCGCTGGCAGATGAAATCTCGGAAGGATTGAACTCTTGAAAACTCTGAGTGTGAATTTGGCAAAGCGGAGGTATACGGTTTTTGTCGGCCGCGATCTTTTGTCTTCAGCCGGAGAAATTCTTGCCGGGCGAGGATTTCAAAGGCCGCCCGTCGTGGTCACGAACAGCAAAGTCATGCGGCTGCACGGCGGGCCTTTGCTGCATTCGCTGCAGAAGGCTTTCGGCCCGGTTCCTGTGATACGGATCGGCGACGGCGAGAGATTCAAAAATCACACGACCCTGCTGCGGATCTACGATGAAATGTTCCGCGCGAAGGCGGACCGGCGCTCCTGGATCCTGGCTTTCGGCGGAGGAGTCGTCGGCGATATTGCGGGCTACGCCGCCGCCACTTTCATGCGCGGAATCCCTTTTGCCATGGCGCCGACGACTCTCTTGGCCCAGGTCGACAGCTCCATCGGCGGGAAGGTCGCGATAGACGTCGACCAGGGCAAGAACCTGATTGGCGCGTTCCACCAGCCATCGGCGGTGTTGTCGGACACGGACGTCCTGGCGACTTTGGCCGGGAGGGAACTCGCCGCCGGACTTTATGAAGTGGTGAAATGCGGGGCCATCGGCTCCAAGCCCCTGCTGAATTATGTCGATCGCCGTTTGGACGAAATTCTCCGCTGCCGCCCGGAGGCTTTGTCCCACATTGTCCTGGAATCTGCGCGAATCAAGGCTGAAGTCGTCGCACGCGACGAAAAAGAGACTAGCCTCCGGATGATCCTCAATTACGGCCACACCGTCGGCCACGCTCTGGAAGCGGCGACCGAATACGGAAAATTCAAGCATGGAGAAGCTGTCGCGTGGGGAATGATCGCCGCGGCAGCATTCGGCAGGGAATTGGGCTTGTTGTCTCCGGCGGAGGCGGCCTGGCTGGTCTCCTTAATCCGCAGAATAGGCCCTCTTCCTTCCATTCGCGGCGTCGCGTTCAATCGGGTTTGGACCGCGCTTGCCCGGGACAAGAAATTCCAATCCGGCGGCGTCCGCATGGTGTTCCTCCCGAAATTAGGGAAAGCGCTGATCCGCTCCGGAATCGATCCTCTGAACCTGCGGAGGTTTCTGAAAAAATTCCTGGAGGACGGAGGGGCGCCGGGTTTGATCCCGAAGCGCTCATGAAGGTTTTGCCGCAGCTTCGCGGCTCGTGGACAGGAGAGGATTCCAATGGCGGATGACGAAGAAAAATCCATCAGAGTCCGGAATATGTTCGCCGCAATCGCCGGCCGGTATGATTTTCTCAATCATGTTCTTTCCGCCAATATCGACCGCTACTGGCGGCGGACCTGCGTTTGCGAAGTCGAAAAAAGAATTTCCGCCGCCACGCCCAGGATCCTCGATGTCGGCTGCGGGACGGCCGATCTTTCGATCGCATTTTCAAGGCTGGGGCCGGTGACCGGCTGCGATTTCTGTTCGCCGATGCTTCGCGTGGGAGTTGAGAAAACCAAGGCAATCGATCGCTTCCCAATCTCTTTGTTGGGCGCGGACGCTCTTGCGCTGCCATTTCCCGACGAGTCTTTCGATGCGGCGGTGTCGGCGTTTGTTTTGCGCAACCTTTCGGATATGAATTCGGGGATCCGCGAAATGCGGCGGGTTTTGCGCCCCGGAGGCGTTTTGGGAATCCTCGACTTCGGGATGCCGAAAATTCCCCTGGCCGGCGGCCTTTATCGATTCTACTTTCAGCGGATATTCCCGAAGCTTGGGAGGATCTTTTCAGGCGTGGACGGCCCCTATGGATACCTGCCGGTCAGCGTTCAATCGTTTCCGCCGGTCGACGAACTGAAAGCGATGATAGAAAGCGCCGGTTTCAGCCGGGTGGAATCCAGGCTTTTGACCGGCGGGATTGCGGTGCTTTTGTTGGGCGTACGGCAATATTGAATATCCTGCTGCAAAACCCGAGAATCCAAAACGCCGAGGATTGCGCCGATTCAAATCATGCTTTTATTGTCGCGATCCCAAACATTCGACATATTCGTCCGGATTAGCGCAGCCAGCCGGGCAGGGCGCCGCTTTTTCTGGCTTCTTTTTCCAGGTCCTGCAGCTCTTTTTGGGCTTTTTCCAGATTGGCTTTGTTCATATCCTGTTCGTAAGTTGTCTTCTGAATGTCCCGCTGAACGGTTTCGCGGGCGAAGCCGTCGTCGATATTGTAAAACTTCGTCTGCAGAGCCGCCATTTTCAGAGCCAGCACCTTGCTCTCATCCTCCAGGCTTTTGACTTTCTGGCGCGCTTCGACCATTGCGTTGCGCCAGAAGCTCTCGGGTCTGCCCTCGAAATCCACCGGTTCATCCGGATCCGGTTTTGCCGCCGCAGAAGGGTTGGCGACGTCTTCCTTCGATTCGGTTCCCGGTTTCTCGGCGCCCGGGGAGGGGGCAGCGGTTTCCGGCTGTTGATCGGGGATTTGACGATCGATGACAATGGTCTTGACGTCTTCCTTGATGGCTTCGCGGCGGTTTTTCTCTTTATCCGCGAGGTCGCCAAGAGACTGTGAATAAGCTGCTGAAACAGCTATGAAAAAGAATGCAGGCAGAAGCAAGGAGAATTTTTTCATGATCGCACTCCCGTTTTTTAATCCATCCCTGAAATCAATTTTCGGCCGCACGGCCGCTTCGCGCAACTTTTTTTATTAAACCGCCGGCCCTGTCGCTATTTGAATGTCGCTTTTGATTTCCATTCCAAAACATTTGTGAGTTTTAGGGTCCGGCTGCATGCCGGCTGCCTGGATCGCCACTCTGATTGTACGGACATCCTTCCCGTGGGCGGCGATGTTTCCATCGGCGTCGAAATACTGAAGCGAAAATTCCGAAATGTTGCCGGCGATAATCTGCACTCCGCCGCCGGCCGGCGCAATCTCGATGTTTTTAGCCGCCGGGTTGTAACGGATGAAAATATTTTCGCCCGAATCCTCAATGTCCCCGTCCGGATCGCCTTTATCCGGATTCCCGGGGCCCAGAGATCCGGTGAGATCCGATTGGACCTGCACCTCTGTGGAACTGATGATTTTAATCGCCTCCATATCGGCGCCGCAAGGATTGTTGCCCGCCTGACGCAGGCGCCTTGTTACTGTCAGCAGGGCCACGTGAGCGCTGCCGGCGACCGACTGCATTTCAGCCTGACGGGAGGCTGCGTGCTGAACGTCCGCCAGGATTCCAAAAAACGCAGCGGCGGCCGTTGTCAAAACAAGCGAAGCGATCAACAGTTCGAGCAAGGCGAATCCCGATTCCCGAACTTTTTGATGCGCATGAAAAAATGCTGTCGTCGGTTTCATCATAATGTCTCCGGTCCGAGAATCGTTGAGACCTGGAGGATCTTATTAAAGCGCGTCTGCTGAAATTCCGGGATAATCGTGATTCGCGCAATTCTGGCGTTCAATTTCTTCCCGGGGCGCGGATCCGGGATTTCACGAATATTCCACACAACGCTGTATCGGTTAAGGACGGTTTCGTCCAGGGGATTGGGAAACTCTGCCTGCCGGGGGCCATGATCGCCGCTTGCGAAGTCGTCCGCCAGTGGATTCCGGGCGTATAGAGCGGAAAGCTGTTCGATTGCATCCTGGGCGGCGATCGCTGCGGTCATTTTCGAGCGCGCCAGCGAACTGCTTCCGAATGTTGAATATATCAGCTGTCCTGCCGCCAGAAGCCCCGTTGTCAGCAAAAGCAGAGCTATCAAGGTTTCGATCAGGCTAAATCCCTGCGTCTTGTTCAAACAGACTGATCCCATATATTTTACACGATCCCTTTATCTAATCGGCATTCACGGCCTGATTAGTTAGTTGCGCAAAACGGATTTCTTAGCCAAATCCTGTACGGGGCGAAAAAAACCATCGCCAAACGGGGGGCGCCCGGGTGTGTTTTCGGGTCTGCTGATTCGCAAATCATTGTAAAATATCAGTTTAAACGTCATAAATCATCGTTCGAACAATATAATTTCCGCGATTGCCCCCTCCGGGTTTGTGCCCTTAGGGGCGGGTCGCGCCCCTAAGGATCCGATTTTTCGCCTTCCAGAATTAAATAAAGCTGCGCCGCTTCAAGCCTCCTTGGATATACTGGTATGAAAAGGATCGGAGAGGCGAAATTGAACATTATTGATGGCATCAAAAGAGTTGTTGAAGGCCGGCATCTCAGCCGTTCGGAAGCCGAATCGATTATGAACGAAATCATGACCGGCAAGGCGACGGATGCGCAGATCGCGGCCTTTCTGACCGGACTTCGGATGAAATGCGAAACCGTGGATGAACTCACTGGTTTTGCCAAGGTGATGCGGGCGAAAGCTTTGCCTGTCCGCCCGCTCACCGGCGTTGGGGCGGCGTTTTCCGGCACAGACCGTGAGATGCTCGTGGACACCTGCGGGACCGGCGGAGATGCAACCGGGACGTTCAATATTTCGACCGCGACCGCCTTTGTCGTGGCCGGATCCGGAATCCGGGTGGCGAAACACGGCAACCGGAGCGTTTCCAGCGTTTGTGGGAGCGCCGACGTTGTGGAAAAGCTTGGGATCCGCATCGATCTTTCGCCTGAAGCCGTCGCCCGCTGCATCGATGAAGCGGGCATCGGATTTCTTTACGCTCCGCTTCTGCACGATGCTATGCGCTATGTGGTCCTGGCCCGGAGGGAGATGAAGATCCGCACCGTTTTCAACCTCCTCGGCCCCATATGCAATCCCGCCCAGGCGACCGCCCAGGTGCTGGGAGTTTATAATGAAGATCTGACCGAGATAATGGCTCAGGTTCTCTGCGAACTGGGTTCGGAACGGGCTTTTGTGGTTCATGGATCCGACGGCCTCGATGAAATAACGATTAGCGGCGAAAGCAAGATATCGGAAGTCAGAGACGGTGAAGTCCGCACGTATTATGTCACTCCCGAAGATTTTGGAATTCGTCGCGCGCCTATAAGTGCAATCCAGGGGGGGGACGCAGCTCGAAACGCCGAGATAATCCGCGAGATTCTTTCCGGCCGGGGCGGCCCTAAAAGCGATGTCGTGCTGCTGAACGCCGCCGCCGGTCTGGTTGTGGGCGGAAAATCTTCCGGCCTGCGGGACGGAATTCAACTTGCCCGCGAATCGATCGCCTCGGGAAAAGCGATGGCTTGTCTGCAAAAGCTGATAGACCTCACGCATATTGACGATTGAAGACATTCGGCGCTGCAGCGCGGTCGATATTGCATCCCGCACAATAGAGCGACAGATGCCTCTGCCTGGGAAGAGGGCACGGAGAAAGCTGAAATGAATTTTTCCGTATCTTCCGTGCGCCTTCCCGTGGCAGAGCCTTCGGCATCCTCCCGCCACTGGAATGTCGCCATTATATGCGGAACGCTGTAATCAGAATCGATGCATAACGGTTGCCGTTGAAATCCAGGATGAAGGATTTCAACGGCCAATAGTCAACGGTTAATTGCCAAAAAGTTCAGTTCTTCTGCACCCGGATCCGGCCTCCGGGACTTACGATCACCGAATAAGATCCTTTCTCTCCCTGAACGACAAAGGTCCCGGCCGGCGCCGCATTGCCGTGCTGATAAAAGCGCAAAGGTTTTTTTGGGCAGGAGGCGATTCGGACGCCGTCCAGCCGGCGGAAAGATTTCTCGTAGGGGAGGCTGCTGGACGAATCGGACCACCAGAATTGCCTCCCGTCTTCACGGACTATAAAAGCCATGGGAGAGTTTGCCGCAATGGCGCGCGTCCGGCCCCAATACAGAGACGCTTCCACAGTTTTCATCCCGCCCCACAACGCCCATTCCTGCTGGAAACGCCGGATGCCCGGAACCGAAACCGTGAGCAGGATGGCGCCGCATGCAAGCGCAATGACGCATTCGATCAGGCTGAATCCTCTCATGACTGATTCAATGAATGTCTTTCGTTTTGAGCGAAAAAATTTTCGCGACCGGATGAAAATTCGGATTCAGACTGTTTTTTTACCGGAGGATATGCAGATACCAGCGGAGAATCGACAGGCCGTAAAAAAGTGAGAATGCGCTGCCCATGCCCAGGAATACGCCGAAAGCAATTTTGGTTTTCAGATTTGCTCGGCGGGCGAGCATGAGTCCTGCGCCGAACAACATCCCGAGGATCGAGCCTGCGAAGATGGTCATAAAAGCGAGCCGCCAGCCGAGGAACGCGCCCGCCATCGCCATCATCTTAACATCTCCCATCCCCAGGCCATGCATCTTGCGGAGTTTCAAATAGCCTATCCCAACCACATAAAGAATTCCCCCGCCGATGAGAGCCCCTGTCAGGGACCCCGCCCAGGGCAGGGTGGAAGGAATATTTTCCAAACCGAAAATCGAGGCGATGCGAAAGGAGAGCGCATCCGCGTAGAACTCAGGCGCCTGAAAAGTGCAGAGAAGAATTCCGGCGGCTGCGCCCGGCAGCGTGATGGCGTCGGGCAGGATCTGGCGTTGCCAGTCAATAAATATGAGGATGATCGTCAGGGACAAAAAAAGCGTGTTGACAAGAGTAGTCGCGGAGAAGCCCCATGTCCGCGCGCACCCAAAAAACGCCAGGCCTGAAAGAAGTTCGACAAAGGGATACTGCATGGAAATGGGATTTTCGCAGGACCGGCATTTTCCCCGAAGCAGGAGATAGGAAATTACCGGGATGTTGTCGTACGGACGGATCGGCGTTTTGCACTTCGGACAGGCGGAACGGGGGAAAGCTATCGAGACGCTGCGAGGAATTCGATAAATGCAGACATTCAGGAAGCTGCCGATGACCAGCCCGAATATTCCGTATGCGATCGATTCTATAAGCATCCGGACATTCTAGAGGAACCGCTGTGAATTCGGGAGGGAAAATTTACGATTGACGATTGAAAAATCCCGTCTCTGGTTTCCAATCGTCAATCGTAAATCGTCAATAGGGCTTATTTGAGGTCAGGGACTTTGGTTGAAGCGCCTTTGGCCATTTCAAGCTGGTTGTCTTCGAGCAGAATGTACATGGATTTCTGCAGGGCGATAACCGATTGTTTATAGGTGATCAGGTTGTCCAGATAGGTCTTTTCCGCGCTGGCGACCTCATTCTGGCGCTGCAGGACCTTGTAGTTTTCGCTGAGCCCGGCGTCAAAACGCTTCTTCTCGCCGTCGAGCTGCGCTTCCGACAGTTCCCGGCCTTTTTTGGCGGTTTCCAGCTGGGCGCGGTTGGTTGAGAGCTTCTGAACGGCATTGCGGATTTCAACCTGGATGGACTGCTCCTGCTTTCTTCTCTGCAGCAGCGTCTGGCGCTGCGAGATCATCTGCTGGGCGAGTTGGGCGTCCTGGCTCTTAGTCCACAGCGGGATGCTGAGCTGAAGCTGCATGGTCCAATTGTTTACGTTTTGATTGATCATGGTTTTGATTGAGGTAAAAAAGCCGCCGATCAGTTCCGGCTTGCTTTCGGGGATCCGATTTCCCTGTGAATCCAGATCATACTGGCCCGTAATGAAATTTCTCCTATAGCTTTGGGGGCCGGCTTGTCCCGATAAGCCGTAAGAAAAGGTCGCGTCAAGACCCCACTTCTTGCTGTTGCGGGTTGACATTTGATCAAGTTCGGAAATTTGCAGCGAGATGTCGGATTGTTCCATCTCAGGCCTGTTTTTCAGGGCCGTTGCAATTGCAGTTTCAAGATCGACTTTGTATTCCTGAAAATCAACCGTGTCTATCGGA
Source organism: uncultured Acidobacteriota bacterium (assembly GCA_964642735.1). Classification (GTDB taxonomy): domain Bacteria; phylum Acidobacteriota; class UBA6911; order UBA6911; family UBA6911; genus UBA6911. Next base: position 25,890 of record CAZXSV010000025.1, on the reverse strand, counting down.
ACAATGACCTTAGACCAGATGTCGGAGTTGCGGTTTGTGGATATCAAATTCCGGAGGGCGTTTTCCTGTTGAAGGATTCTTTCTTCCGATGTGATCAGCTGGAGCTGGCGGTTTGCCAGGTCGTATTCGGATTCGGTGACTCCAATAGGCGCGAGAGTGCCGACATCCACTCTCTTCTTGTTGTCGCGCAGGGTGATCATGCCCAACCGGACGGAATTCCGCTTGATCTCGTAATCCTTGATCGCGGATACAAGGTTCCAGTACTGATTTTGAATGTCCGCAATGATGTTCGAAACCTGTTGCTTGAACTGGCTGTCGGTCGTTTTTGCGTTCAGATTGACAACCTTGATGTTTTTGCGTGCGTCATCCATCCTGAAATTTTTCAACAAGGGTTGAGTGAATGAAAAATTTAATCCGCTGGAATAGCTTGGTGAAAATTTTTGGTTTGTTGCATTGGTATCTCTTCTGCCGCCATTCCATCGTACCGAATAATTCGACCCGTAAAATTTCAGTTTCTGGCTGAAATTCAAATTCCAGCTGGCGTTTTCGCTTATCATCGTATCCGTGGCCGATTGCTCGGTGTAACTCGTGTTGAAGCTTTTGCTTTTTCCCCAGCTCATGCTTCCGCTCAGTGTGGGATCATAGGTCGCTTGCGCGGCGAGAATCCTGAATTGGATCGCCTGTTCATTGGTATCCTGAATGGCGATGTCCAGGTTGTTTTGAAGCGCCATCTTCGTGAGATCCTTGAGCGACATTTTCAGCGCCGTTCCGTTTTTCTCCGCTTTTTCAACAGGACTCAGCGGCAGGTCGAACTCGGCATCATCAGAAGCGGCAGCTGCTTTTTGCGATGAAGCGTCAGCCTGCTGTGCAATTGCAGGGGAAGGACCGGAAGTAAAAGCTAAAACCAAGGCTATAATTCCCAATGCAGGAAACAGCCATTTGGACGAGACGGAACGTTGTTTCATACATAACTCCTTAAATTTATCCAACTGCCAAGCGCGATTGACAGTTATCAATACGAAGGATAGAAGAAAACTGTTTCAAAATAGCCGGGAATTCTTGTTATTGCGCCCGGCTGCTAATCCTTCCAAAAACGTCAATAATCCTTGAATCCGTCCTCCCAAATCAACATAAAAAACTTTCTGCGGACAGCTTTCCGTTGCGGGTTTGGAAAGAGCTTTCGAGTTGACGTACGGCGTCGAAGAGCCATAAGTTCGAGCCGGCTTCCAGCGGCGCCCGGCGTTGATCGGCATCGACCGGCTCTGCCGATGCGGCGCGCCGTCGATTCCGGGGCGAGCAAGAGCCATGGCTTTTAATCCGGGTTCATCGCAGTCGATTGGAGCGCAAGGCGTCTCGCAGGCGCAGCCGGGCTATGGATAAAGGATGCGTATTCTTTTTTGACAATTGCATGAACAGGAAACTTGCGCGGGTGAGACGCATTGCAGTTGCGCCCCACATCTTTTAGATTGAATGCAAGCTCCGGGGATTTTTGTTGAGGATGAGCCGTGAACGCTATCAGCAGCCAGCTGCATGCTGGCTGCTGATAGCGAACCACGGACGGGTCCCGCTATTCTTTGGGGTCCGAATCCGGATCGGTGGGTCTCTTCAATGTCGGGCGCGTTTTTTCCGGCGAATTGTCCTCTCCGCCTGTGTCCTCAGGATCCGGCGATCCGTCCGGCAGCCGCCTTTTCAGAGTCGGCCGCTTCTGTTCCTTGGGTCCGGTGGATTCTCCCGATTTCTGAGCGTTGTCAATGGATTGCAGCCTGGTCTTAACGCGCGCGAACTCGGAAGTGTCGACAATGTAGTAGTCTTTTTCGGGCAAAAAACGCTGTTCGTCCAGGGCTGCGACAATTCGGTCTTCGGTGGAAGGGTGGGTCCGGAAAAAACCGGCCAGTTTGCCGGGCTTGCTTTTTTCCTGATCCTGCAATTTTTCGAAAAATGAAACGAAAGAGTTGGGATCGTAGCCTGAATTCCAGAGATATTGGATTCCCAGCTGATCCGCTTCTCTTTCCGATTCCCGGGTAATGCCAAGCAGTTGCAGATTCAGACCCAGGCCCAGCGCGTTCTGAATTCCCATTTGCGCAAGCTGTCCGCCTCCTATAAAGATGGCCGGCAAAGTGGCAAGCTGAAGGTACTGCCCCTTGGACATACGTTCGGTCGCGTGCCGCGCGACTACGTGCGAGATCTCGTGCGCCATGACTCCGGCAAGCTCCGCTTCGTTGTCTGCGGCGAGGATAAGCCCTTTGTTTATATAGAAAAAGCCTCCAGGGAAGGCAAAGGCATTCACTTCATCCGTATCCACGACCCTGATGTGGAAAACAATCTTGGCGTCGGAATGTTTTACGATGTTTTGCCCTATCCTGTCGATATATTCGCTGACTACCGGGTCTTCCATCAGACGAGCGGTCTGTTCGAATTCCTCCGCTATCTGCTGGCCCATCGCTACCTCTTTTTCCGTGGAAATCCAATTGGGCAGGATGCCGAAGATCCGTCCCGAGACGCTGCGATTGCCTATATTTTCAACGTCCTCATGCCTTCGGGCAAAAGCGGCGACAGAGAGCGTAGCTGCCAGCAAGCCGGCCAGTAGAAGTTTCGCATAAGGTCTCTTCATAAATCATCCTCCCCCGAGCCGTTGTTTTCTGAAGCCATGCCCGCTATGCTTAGCAGGGACTTGGCAAACTCAAAAAACATCCCTTCTGAGACTTTGATGTCGCAGGCGCCAGGATGTATCAATTATATTAGGATCTCTTTGTGAACCAGTCAATCCGTCGGGGGCTAGGATGAAAATTCTGACAGCAGCGCAAATGGCTGAAGTGGACAGGCTGACAACGGAGCGGTATTTCATCCCTTCCATTTTGCTGATGGAAAACGCCGGCCGCCTGGCAGCCGAGGAAATCGAAAAGTCATGCCCGGGAATACAAGACAAAAAAATCCTGACATTTTGCGGAAGAGGCAACAACGGCGGCGACGGATTTGTCGCGGCTCGCTACCTTGCACTTCACGGCGCGAAGCCGTCAATCCTGCTATTTTCGAACCCTGACAAGCTCAAAGGAGACGCCCGGTTGAACTGGGATATTGTCCGGGCTATGGGTCTGGATGTTCGAATATTCCCCTCTCCTGCGGAAGCCAAAGCGGGGCTGAAAAAGCTCCCGGTTCCGGATGTTATTGTGGATGCGCTGTTTGGGACCGGACTTTCGAAGCCGATCGGCGCCGATTTTAAACCCGTTGTGGATTGGATCAATCGATTTACGAACGCTTTCGTAGCCTCCATCGACATTCCCTCGGGACTTTTCGCCGATTCTCCTTCGGCGCCGGGTCCGGCTGTAAAAGCGCATTTGACCGTGACCTTTTCCGCCCTGAAGATTGCTCACATCCTCCCCCCGGCTTCGGATTTTGCCGGAAGAGTCGTATTGGCGCCGATAGGATCCCCTCCCGAACTCTTTGAAAACCAGGCGCATCATTTGAATCTGATCGACGCCGCCCAGGCGCGCAAAGCTGCGCCGGCGCGCAATCGGGAAAGCCACAAAGGAAACTTTGGGCATGTTTTTGTCGTCGCCGGATCGCGCGGCAAGTCCGGGGCTGCGCTGATGACCGGTATGGCTGCGCTGCGGTCCGGAGCGGGCTTGACGACGCTCTGGATCCCGAGAAGCGTCCAGCGGGATGTCGCCGGGAAATTCCCCGAATTGATGACGGAAGCGCTTCCTGAAACCGAACTTGAAACGCTCGATCGCGCCGGAGCGGATAAGGTTCTTTCGAGGCTGGATGAAATTGATGCGATGGTGATTGGTCCCGGAGTCACGACCCATCCGTCTACAAAAAAGCTGGTCTGGGATCTAGTCCGTCGCTCGACGGTTCCTGTCGTTCTGGACGCAGACGGGATCAATGCTTTTGTTCCGCCGGCGGCGCCTCTTCGAAATGAAGCCGGGCAGCCCATTGTACTGACTCCACATCCGGGTGAAATGGCCCGGCTGACAGGGAAAAAAATACCGGAAGTGCAGAAAAATCGGTTGGAAACGGCTCGCGAATGCGCAGACCGGTTGCGCTGCTACGTCATACTGAAAGGGTTCCGGACAGTCCTGGCGACCCCGGAATCCGATTTGTATATCAATCCGACCGGCAATCCCGGCATGGCCAGCGGGGGGACGGGGGATATCCTGGCAGGCATGGCAGGCCGGTTTGTCGCGGGCTGGAGCCTCAACCGAAAGAGCCGGTTGGCGGACTGGCTGTCCGCCGCAATCTACTTGCACGGATTAGCCGGCGACCTGGCTGTGGAGGAAAAAGGGATGGAATCGCTGGTTGCGACGGATCTTCTATCTTATCTGCCAGGCGCTTTTAAAAAGGTGTCGCGTCCATGAAGTTTCGCCGGACAGGCCGAAAGACGATTGAATATCTCAGCAAATCCCCTGAAGAAACTATGCAATTCGGCCGGGAACTTGCAGGGTCGCTGCCTGTCCCGGGCGTCGTTCTTCTTCGAGGCGATCTCGGCGCCGGGAAAACCACGTTAACGAGGGGAATAGCCGCGGGACTGGGTTTGAGCGATCCAAGCCTGGTGTCCAGCCCCTCATTCACGCTCGTCAACTATTACCAGGGCGATTGCCCCATCTATCATGTGGACCTCTACCGGCTGGATGGCGCAAGGGACCTGTATTCGATTGGGATCGACGATTTTCTGGGCAAAACAGGCGTTACGATAGTCGAGTGGTCGGAACGGCTGGCATTCCCTTTGGAGGGCGCTGTGGAGATAAGGATTGAAGACGCCGGCGGCGATCGCCGGACTCTGCGCATTTCCTCAAATCGTTCATTGTCAATCGTTCACCGTCCATGAGCATGATCGATTTTTCTTTGCTGTCGTCGCAGGCCGCTGCATTCAAAGGCGTCCTCCGATTGGATGCATCGAAGCTCTTTTTGACCGAAGCGGAATGGATTTCCGACCGGACGGTTGAAAATATCCGGCGGCTTCAATCCGGAGATTCCGTTGCGCTCGTCGCCGCGGTCAATGCAGACGCCCTGGGCGGCCCTCTTGCCCAATGGCTCAAATGCCTGACGGCGATCAAGTCCTGCGAAGAACTTGAAAAGCATTCGATTGCAGCCGTTCCGGTCTGCCGGATCGAAGAGGCGTCCCCCGCGAAAGATTCCATTGCGCTCCTGGATGGCGGCGGGGAGCTGATCCGGCTTGACACGAACGGTCGGCAGACATCCGACCTGATCCTCAAAATCGAGGAGCTGGGTCAAGGAACGTACGACCCTGAGACGGCCGCCATGTTGCGAAGCGCCTGTTCTCCGAACGCTTCCCCGCCTCTGACGGCCGCGCGCCTCTTCTCCGGTTTGATGAAGGAATGGGGCCTCGTCGTTACAAACCCCGGACAGCCGTTCTCGGATCTGGCTCCCGAATCGATCGTGGCCGAAGCGAGCCGCCTCCATCTGCCGGAAGCGGAACGGATGTTCTTATTTGCAAGTTCCATCCTGCCGGCGATAGCAATTGTCGTCGATCCCTGCGATCGGGATGTTTATGCGGAGGCGCGGACCCTGTGGGACAGGCTGGATTTGGTCCGGCCTGTTCGGTGGCCTGCATCCAGAGCCGTCCTTGTCGATTCCAAAAGCCGCAGGACTCTGGAAAAATACAACCTCGGGATCGACGAGCTTTTTGCCGGCGAAACGGAAGTGGTGGATAAAATAAAGCGCCGCCTGCCTGATTCTGAGAGCCTTGAGCGGCTTCGATTGGAGGCGCAGAGGGCATTGTCGGAGCTGGAGAGCCTTGCGCCTGCGGATGAAGGATTTCTAAAGATGAAAAAAGACTGTGAAGAAAAAATCATTTACCAGATAGAGAAAATCCGCAAAAATCTGGAATCCGCCAAGGCCGTCAGAATTGAGGCTGCGAGGCGCCAGGTGCGCCGGGCGTGCAACTTCCTGGCCCCCGCAGGACAGCCGCAGGAGCGGGAACTGGCCGGCGTTTATTTCCTGCTGCGCTTTTCGCGCGCGGCGCTCCGAAGAATTTATGAACGGCTGGACGGAACGGCTTCGGGATGTCAACCTATTTCAATGGATTGAACCATGCGATTGGACATACTCGCTTTTGGCGCACACCCTGACGACGTCGAGCTTTTCGCCGGCGGGACCATTGCCAAAATGGGCGCGTTCGGACATGCCGCCGGCATTGTGGACATGACCCGCGGAGAACTGGGGACGCGGGGAACCGCCGCTTTGCGCCGGCGTGAGGCGGCGGAAGCCGCTCGCATTCTCGGGCTCGCAGTCAGGGAAAACCTGGGCTTGTCCGACGGGGATGTGCGCTCGACGCCGCAGGCTCGCCTGAAGGTGATACGCATGCTGAGAAAGTATCGTCCGCATGTTGTCTTGACGCATTATTGGGACGACAGGCATCCGGACCACGTCAATACGAGCCGGCTGGTGGCGGAGGCGGTCCACCACTCCGGATTGGCGAAAATCAAAACGGGGCAGGAGCGCTATCGCCCAAGGACGCTTCTGTTTTTCAAGCTGCCGCCCGACGTCCCCCCCAGCTTTATTGTGGACGTTTCCGAATATGCGGAGCAGCGCAGCCGCGCGATTGCGGCGCACAGCTCGCAGCTGTTCAATCCATCGAGCCGCGAGCCTTCGACGAATTTAAGCCAGCCGGACTTTCTCCTCCATATTGAAAATCTGCATTCCTATTACGGAACGCTGATCGGCAAAATGAAAGGAGAGGCCTTCCACATCAAAGGGGTGCTGGAGATCCGGGATCCCGTGAGCTATTTCAATCCCTCGATGGCGGCGAAACCCGGTGCATGAAAATGCCGTTCCGGGGAACGCCGCCGGGGCGGCGGGATTATGCTATAATCCGTTTTCCCTAAAAGAGAAAGCCGATGTTCCGAGAGCGCGCAAAGTTATTCAGCAGGATGCAGCTTGTGGCGGATATTCTGTTGACCTGGGCCGCATTTCCGCTCGCATACGTCAGCAGGGATCGGTTGTCGACGCTGCTGCCGGACCAACTCGAAAGACTGCTGAACCCTTTGCTGCTTCCTTTTCGGGAATATCTTTGGGTCGTCGGGATCGCCAGCCTTTGCTGGGTCGCAGCGGCGCTTTCGCTCGGGCTCTATCGCATTTCGATACGAAAGTCGGAGTGGGAGAAGATCCGGATTGTCTTTGAAAGCTCCGTTATCGTCTGGCTGTTTTTGGGCTTTTTGTCTTTTGCCCTGAGGCTCAACCTCAGCCGCCCCCTCATCGCTCTTTTTGTCCTCTATCAAGCGGCGATCCTGGTGTCGGCAAGAGCGCTGCTGGCGTTGCAGGCAAAACGAAAGAAAGAGCGTCTTTCGCCGGAATACTGCCGCAATATTTTGATCATCGGAACGAGGACGAAATCGAGGGAGATCGGGGCCCTGATCTCCCGGTATTCCGATTGGGGCTTCAGGATACTGGGCTATCTTGATAGGGAGGAGATCGCCGGGCCCCGGCCGCCCGACGTTTTGGGGTCCATTTCCGACTTCGCTCAAGTCGTCGACGGCAACGTCGTCGATGAAGTTCTTTTTGTTCCCGACCGCCCCGGCATGGAGGGTTTTGACAAAATCCTCGAGCCTTGCAGCGAACTGGGCATTCGAGTCCGAGTGGCTGCGGATTTCTTCCCCTCGCAGGTCACCAAAGTCAGTATGGAATTTCTGGAAAAAATCCCGGTCCTGTCTTTCAGCTCCGTTCCGGAGCATGAGTTTTCTCTGTTTGTGAAAAGATCCCTGGATGTCATCGTTTCCGCCGCTCTATTAATAATTCTGCTTCCGTTCATGGCAATCATCGGCCTTCTCGTGGCGCTGACTTCGAAAGGGCCCGCCCTTTACCGGCAGGTCCGTTGCGGCCTCTACGGGAGAAAATTTGTTTTATACAAGATACGCAGCATGCATCAGGGGGCTGAAGACGTCTTGTGGGAGATCAAGCACCTCAACGAAATGGACGGCCCGGTTTTCAAGATGCGCAACGATCCCCGCGTTACGCCCCTCGGGCGCTTCCTCCGCAGGAGCTCCATCGACGAGTGGCCGCAATTCTGGAATGTGCTGAAAGGGGACATGAGCCTCGTCGGGCCTCGCGCGCCGCTTCCGGAGGAAGTCCGGGAGTACTCGCGCTGGCAGAGGCGGCGGTTGTCGGTGAAGCCGGGCATCACCTGCCTCTGGCAGATTTCCGGCCGCAACGAAATTGATTTTCACGAATGGATGAAGCTCGATCTGCACTACATCGACAACTGGTCTTTGCTTTTGGATCTCAAGATCCTGATCCGCACCTTTCCAGTCGTCCTGCTCGGCAAAGGCGCCCGGTAGCAGTTGGCGACGGATGATTAGAAAGCAGTGCGGAAAACCGGACTGCCGTCAGTTTTGAGGGCGCGCGCATGATACTCAACGAACAGCAATCCATGATCCGGGACGCCGCGCGGCAGTTTGCGCGGCGGCGCCTCAAACCCAATTCCGCCGAATGGGATCGGAACAAAATTTTTCCCCGCGAAGCGCTGGCGGAAATGGGGCGATTGGGCTTCCTCGGCATGACCGTGCCTGCCGAATGGGGCGGCGTCGACGCCGATGTCGTATCGTTCGCCGCGGCGCTGGAGGAAATTGCCGCCGGCGACGCTTCTTGTGCGACGATCATGAGCGGCCACAATTCGGTCGGCTGCATGCCCGTCGCTTTGTTCGGCACTGACGAGCAGAAGGATCGCTTTTTGCGTCCCATGGCCCAGGGCGCGATGCTCTCGGCGTTTTGTTTGACCGAACCGCAGGCCGGCTCGGATGTCGCTGCGATGACGGCGCGGGCGCGGCGCGACGGCGACCAATATGTCCTTTCCGGGACCAAGCAGTTTATCACCTCAGGGAAAAACGCCGATGTCGCCCTGGTCTTCGCGAAAACGAATCCGGACGCCGGCCGCCGCGGCATAACCGCTTTCATCGTGCCGGTGGACTCTCCCGGGTATATTGTCGGTCGGGTGGAATCGAAATTGGGACAGCACGCCTCCGACACCTGTCAGATCGTGCTTGAGAACTTGCGCATACCGGCCGCATTCCGCCTCGGCGACGAAGGCGACGGCTATCGGATCGCGCTCGCCAATCTCGAAGAAGGCCGCATCGGCGTCGCCGCGCAGGCGGTCGGCATCGCACAGGCGGCGTTTGAAGCCGCCTTCAGCTACGCCCGGGAGCGCGTCACTTTCGGCAAACCCATCGTCGAGCATCAGGCTGTCGGGTTTCGCCTCGCGGCGATGGCCACGCGCATCGAGGGCGCCCGGCAGCTTGCTTTACATGCGGCCCAGTTGCGCGACGCCCGCAAGCCATGCCTCAAGGAAGCCTGCATGGCCAAACTGACGGCTTCAGAAGCGGCAGAATGGGTCTGTTCCGAAGCGATCCAGACTCTCGGCGGCTACGGCTACACCGGCGACTTTCCCGTCGAGCAGCTTTATCGGGATGCTCGCGTCACGCGCATTTACGAGGGCGCCAACGACATCCAGCATCTTGCCATCCTGCGAGAAATGATGCGTTCATGAGACCGTCGGCCGCATCGCCGCCGGAAGCCCGATCCCGGTTCAGGGCAGTTCAAGGTTCGAGGCGGCTTTCTCCCGAAGGCGCAGGCGGGCCGCTTTCTTTGGAGCGCGAAAGTTTCATCCGCGCCGTTGACAGGAAAAGCAGGACGGACAGGCCGGAGAGACTGGGAGGATGCAATCGGATCTTCTCGGGTTCATACCGGACAGCGGCGTTTGTCGCCTGCAAAGCGACGGCTAAAAAAGCGATTCGTCCGCTCGATTTTTTTCATCGGATCTGCCGCTCCGAGAACAGCGCTGCGATGCTACCCGACATCCACAAGGGCCTTGATGACGCCGTCTCGATAGTCTGCCAGCAGAGCAAAAGCCTCGGCGGCTTCGTCCAGTCTGAATTTGTGCGTGATCATAAAATCGGGTTTGATTTCTCCTTTTTGGACCAGGTCGATTACAGGCTCGACACATTCGTTTTGGCGCCGAACGTTGACGAGTGTGAGGCCTTTGCGTCTGGCGTCGTGCGCCGCGAAGCTGCTTTGATCCGTCTCCGGGATGCCCACGATGACCAGCCGGCCCATCGGCTTGCAAAGCTCCACCGCCTGATTCAGGGCGGTCTGCTGCCCGCAGCATTCAAAAACCACGTCCAATTCCAGCGGTTCGCGCTGGATGATGTCGGAGACTATATCCGTCCGATCGGGGTTTCCAGTCCATGTGGCGCTTTGCCGCCGGGCTGCTTCCAGGCGATAGTCCAACCGGTCTGTGGCATAGATTGCCGAAGCTCCGGCCGCCCTGGCCGAAAGAAGCACGCCGAGGCCGATCGGGCCGCACCCCAGGATTCCGATCTTTTTGTTTTTTACACCGCCGGAAAGCTGCACAGCGTAGTGGCTGATGGTCAGGGGTTCGACGAGCGCAGCCTGATCCGCAGTCAATCCCCGGGCGCTATAGCAGCAATCCTCAGGCATGATGAGGAAATCGCACAAACATCCCTCCAATTGTCCCGGGCAGCCCAGAAACCGGACTTTGCGGCATGTGTGGTAATGACCGAGCCGGCATTGATCGCAAACGCCGCAGGAGACGGATGGATCCACCGCCACCAGGTCTCCAGGTTTGAAACGAGTCCCCTGCTTGCCGACGTCCACCACAACGGCGCTGAACTCGTGGCCGATACAGAACGGAAAACTCACCACCTGGTTTCCGATCCGGCCTTGCGTGTAATAGTGGAGGTCGGATCCGCAGATGCCCGCCCGCAGGACCCTGAGCAATACGTCTGTGGGATTTTGCAGCACGGGAGAAGGCCGTTCCACGATTTCGATTTTCCTGATTCCTGCAAGCGTCAAAACTCTCATGAAGCTTATTCTCCGGTTTTAAACAGATTCACGGCAAAGCTTTTCACCGGCGCGTCGTTCCGGTCGAGGAACCGAGCGCAGAAGTCGGTGGCGCCTCCGCCGTTGACTATCGCGCAGCGCAGGATGTTGGCCCCCTTCTTGAGGGCAAGGCGTTTGGACACGCCGTCGTCGATGACCGTCTGGCGATCTCCATAGATGCCGATGACTTCCTTGCCGTTGACCCACCAGACGGAGGCTGCGTTGGAGCCGATCGCCAGGCGCACGTCCTTCAGTTCGTTGGGGCAGTCCACCACCGTGACGGCCCAGAACAGAACGTTGGATGTGGGCTTGTCCAGCGCGTAGGCGAAATGATACAGGTTGACGTTGTAAAGCTTCGTATCGACGGCATGCCATGCGAAGTCCGAGCCTTCGACCTTCACCTTGTCTCCGTCGCGCGGGATCACGGTGAACTGGTTGATGAAGCGCTCCTTCCGGACGGCGGCCTGGACGACGCTGTCGGAAAGTCCGTTCGCTCCGATGGGCTCCAACACAAGCCAGCGTCGAATGAAGCCCTCCTCATCGGGCGCCCGGGTCGGAGTCGCCGGCCGAACGAGGGTGGGCGCAGGACTGCGGGCTGCTTTGGCGGCGCTGCGGCCGGACTGACTGTAAACCGCCGCGATGGGGATTGCGGCTGCAATCGTGAAAACCATAAGCGCAGAAAAAACGGAAAGTGCTTTCATAGGCTGCTCCCGGAAGAATCCCTGGCTGTTGAATTCCGAACAAAAATTTTCTTTTGTCGATTCGACGTCACGGCGTTTTCAAGTTCCAGCGCTGCCTGTCGCTCTTGGGATCGAACCTGGCAAGCGTTGCAAAGCTGCTGCCGACGGCCGAAAGCGCCAGCGGCTCTTTGGAATTCGGAACCGCCTTGGGCATGATGCGGTAAGAGCCGTCGTTAAGCTGTTCAATCCGCCACAATTGTTCCGGCGCGCCGGTGAACGCGGGGACGGCGGTCAGTTCGGCGTCGTCAGTCGCAGCCAACGCGCGGTCGGCGCCGGCGATGGCGATCTTGAAAAAGGGCGAACCAGGATAGCCCCCCGCGCCGGCCACGGGCGTTATCGCCCACTTCTGCTGCGCCTGGATCATGTAATTGGACAGGCGGATTCCGATGTCGCCCGCAGGCCAATCCTTCGACGCCTGAGCCGCATCCTGCGGCGGGATCACGCCGCCCGAGCCTCCGAACATGCCGCCGCCACGCCCGCCAGTCGCCCCTCCGCCTGGCGTTGCGCCCCGGCCGCCGACCGGCGTTCCCTGCACCGCCAGCTCCAGCGCCGTGCCCGTGCGCACGGATTCAATTTCATACACGCCTTCCTTGACGTTCTCGCCGGCAGCCGGCCAGCCGTCCTTCCATAGAAGAGGCCGAATATCCAGCACGCTGGCGCCGCCCCGGTCCAGGTCCGCTTCGTAATGACACGAGAACTTCTGCACCCCGTCCCCTAAATCCATAAGTCCAAAGTGTCCCGGTCCGATCACCCGGCCGCCGGAGCCCGCGAACAGTTTTCCGCCGCCCTTGATCATGTCGATTCCCATATTGTCCAGGAATGGGCCGGTCACTTTTTTGGAGCGTCCCATGCGGATGTTGTAGCCGGAGTCGGCGCCTCGACAACAACTGCCGTGCGTGGCCAGGAGATAATACCAGCCGGCGTTGTAGATCATTGCCGCGGCTTCGCAGTTGATCGCGATATCCAAGGGCTTGTCGACGGGGACCACACGCTTGCCTGTCCTGGGATTCAGTTGCACGAGGCGGATATAACCGAAATAGGAACCATAGATCAGCCACATCCTGCCGCTGACGGGATCCATAAAAACGGCCGGGTCGATCGCATTGCAGTCCTCGACGCCGTCGGACGATGCGACGATGCCGCCTTCTTCCCACTTGAAGTCCGGGGCGTTGGGATCAAGGGTTTTGTTCCAAAGCAGGTGGACGTCGGCTTTGGGCTGCCTGGCGGACGTGGCATAGTACAGGCAGTAGCGATCTGCAAGGCGGATGACATCGGGGGCTACTCCGCCGCCGGGACGCGAGGCGCCGCGGTTCCAGGTCCAGCCGTCGTCGGAGACCAAACTTCCGCCGCCCGTGCCGAAAGTATAGTACTTTCCATTGCATTGAATGATGGTGGAAGGATCGTGAATGCCAATCTGCCCGTCAAGGGCGAACGCGGCCGAGACGAGAGCGAATGCCGCCGCCGCAAAAAAACGGAATCTCATAGAGCCTCCGAAACCGAAGTGAAATTGGAACGTAAAGAAAAATCATATCCCGTATCGATGGATTTGCATCAAACTTTGCGAGTTGCGGGAACTGCTGCGACGCCATCCGGATTGTCCTCGCCCCTGAGCGTTCCGGCAGCCAGTCGAGCTTGCCCGCCGTCGCCGCATTCGCGGACACGATCGCCAAGCGGACCATGCTGCCTGCAGCCAGAACTCTAACATAAAAATTGTCACATATCTGTGACGAAGTTCTTGTCAATGGGACAACCATTTCCGTAGCCTGGTCGTTCGGCTCCGAATTCGATCGTGAATTCATAGCGGCTTCGCTCTGTCGGTCTGTTGCGCAGCCCGGAAGCTGAATTCCCGGCAATCGGCGCCGCCCAATCAAGGTATTAACAAATATAAATACAATGTCAAATCATATAGAGTTTAATTATGGTTTTATTGTCAAATGAAACCGGATTATTCAAGAAGGCACGCTGCGAGGCGGTGCGGACATGCGCGGGTCCGCCGCCGCAGCGGAATATTCATGAACAATCCGTTCTCAAAAGCGGGGGCTGGCGCGACTCCGTCATCGATCGGATCGATGCATCCAGCCCTCTGTCGTTTCTTCGCTTCCCGGCGCCGAGACAGGCAAAGTTGTAATGGCATTTTTGGGAAATAATTTGTAATATCAGCTTTCAAATGCGGAGATCAAACACGGAATGAAATCAGTCGGGAATCAGGAAAAGCCGTCGCTGCGAAAGACCAAGCATCGGCAGGTTTTTGAGCATGTTCTGGCGGATATCGAATCCGGAAGGTTCAAAGAAGGGGAACGGCTTCCTTCCGAGATCGAATTGGTTGAACAATTTGCCGCTTCGCGTCCCACCGTCGCCCGCGCTTTGCGCGATCTCCAGAACCTGGGGATGGTCGAACGAAAGGTTGGCTCCGGAACCTACGTTCGCAGAATCCGGAAAGCCGAGGGATCGTGGCGCTTTGGACTCCTGATACCCGGGCTTGGCAGCACGGAGATTTTTGAGCCGATCTGCGGCCAGTTGGCTCGATTGGCTCAGAAGCAGCGCCACACTCTTTTATGGGGCGATTTCGGCGACAAGCGCGGCGCGGCAGATCCGGAATTAATTGAACAGGTTTGCACGAATTACGTCCTGCAGACTGTGGCCGGAGTTTTCTTTGCTCCGCTGGAGCTGACAGAAGACAAGGATCGGATCAATCAGTCCGTCGTCGCGGCGCTGGAAGCCGCCGGGATTCCTATTGTCTTGCTGGACCGGGATATTGTGGCCTTCCCTCGGCGGAGTCGCTTCGACCTCGTAGGCATTGACAACCGACGCGCCGGCTTTCTTATTACGGACCATTTGATCCGGCTTGGATGCAGGCGAATCGATTTTCTGGCTCGACCGGGCTCTGCCCCAACCGTCATGCTGCGCATCGCCGGGTATCGAGAAGCTTTGCTGAACGCCGGAATCGCGCCCGATCCTCGATGGGTTCGCAGCGGCGAACCTACGGATGAGCCCTTTGTCCGGCGGATTGTGGCCGATGGCGCGGCGGCAATCATTTGCGCCAATGATCTGACGGCTGCCAACTTGATGCGGACGCTCGGCGCGTTGGGCTGCGCCGTGCCGCAAAAGATGCGAGTGGTCGGCTTTGACGACGTCCGTTACGCCGAACTGCTGCGCCCGTCCCTGACCACGATTCACCAGCCGTGTGCGGAAATCGGCGCCATCGCGATGCAGGTCATGCTGGAGCGCATTGAAAATCCGGCGTTCCCTCCCCGCGATATACTCGCTCAGCCGACTCTGATCGTGCGTGAATCCTGCGGCGCCGCCGGAACGCTCCATTCTCCCTCTGCATACGGCTAGCGCCGCGAGTCGTCGATTTTGAAGAAACGCCGATCCTTCCGCCCCCAAAGGAGCCTATGTCGAACGGAAAATATCCGCACCTTTTTCAGCCCATCAAAATCGGGAAACTGACTCTGAAAAATCGCATCCTTAACGCGCCGACATACAATTTCCTGGCGTCCTACGACAATCATGTCACAAGAGAAGGGATTGAATTTTCCAAGCCTGTCGGCCGGGGCGGCGCAGCCACCGTCACGCTGGGCAGCGGCTTTATCAACCGAGCGCTGCCGGCGGCCGCCCATCATATTGTCGGCTTGAATGACGATTGGGTCGTTACCTATCTGTCGGAATGGTGCGAAGCGGTCAAGCGCCATGGGGCCAAAGCCTGCGTGGAGCTTGTGCCTATCGCCTCCTATTTCGGCGTCCATGAGGTGGAGAGTTCGGCGGGGATCCCGATGGAAATCGATTGCAATCTATTGTCCTTGCGGGAGCTCCGGCAATTTGTCGAGGACTATGCCGTTGCGGCGCGCAATGTTTTGAGAGCCGAAGGCGATATGGTTTTGATCCACGGCGCCCATTGTCAGCTGCCCGCTTTGCTTTTTTCCAAAGCATTCAACCGGCGAACGGACCAATACGGACCCCAATCCTTCGAAAACCGCTGCCGTTTTGCCGCGGAGATTCTTGATGCAATCCGTTCAGAAGTCGGCGACAAATTAGCCATCGAATATAGAATCAGCGCCATCGATATGGTCCCCGGATCCCCGGACGTCCGGGAAGTGATTGAGTTTGCCAATGCGATTCAGGATAAGATCGATTTGTTGCACGTTTCCCGGGGGAATCTGGCCATCAACAAGCTTACCCCGTATATTTTCCCTCCGGCCTATATGGATCACGGGATCAATATCGAATATGCGGCGCAATTCAAGAAGGCCCTTTCTGTCCCGGTTTCAGTCGTCGGCGCGGTCACGCTGGAGCAGGCGGAAGAGGCGATTGCTGCGGGCAAAGTGGACATGGTCTCTCTTTGCCGCCAACTGCTTGCCGATCCCGAGACGGCCGTCAAAGCAGAGCGCGGGAGGGAAGATGAAGTTCGCCCGTGCATCCGGTGCAATACCTGCATCAGCCGAAGCCATTTCGGATCGAAGCCGCCCCGATGCGCCGTCAATCCCATCGCTGGACGCGAACTGGATTGCCTGTATTGCCCGGCGCCAAAAAGAAAGAAAAAAGTTGCGGTTGTGGGGGGCGGGCCGGCCGGGCTGGAAGCCGCAAGAACGCTGGCGGAGCGCGGACATGAAGTGGCGCTGTTTGAAAAAGCTTCGCAACTGGGCGGGATGTTGCGCGGCGCTGTAAAGTCTCCATTGAAGGGGGATTTGAAAAAGTATCTCGAATGGTCCATCGGCGCCGTCGCACGGAATAAGAACATCCGATTGAGAATCGGCGTGGAAGCGACATTGGAGCATATCGCCGAAGAAGGAGCGGACGCGCTGATCCTGGCCATCGGAGCTGTTCCGGTGATTCCCAAATTGTCGTATCAGGACGAGTCCCGGGTCCTGTGGGTTGGAGATGTCGAAAATGAAGACGTCAATATCGGCGACAGGGTTTTGATTGCGGGCGCAGGCTTGACGGGCTGCGAAGCGGCGCTAAGATTTCTTCAGTCAGGCAAAAAAGTGACTCTTATCGACGCCTTGCCCAAAGGAGATCTTGGATCCGGCTCCTCTCCCATAAATGCGTACGCAATCTTCAATGTTCTGGCGGAATGCAACGTCGACTTGAGAACCCAAACAAAGCTGATGGATGCAACGCAGGATTATGCAATAGTCGTCCGGGAGGGCAGGGAAGAGCGCCTCGCTTTTGACACGCTGGTCCTTTCTCTTGGAACCCGAGTGGATGCGGACGCCGTCGACTACTGGAAAGCGGCCGTCGCGGAGCGCCATGTCGCTGGAACCTGCAACGGGAGGTCCGGAACCGTTTGGAACGCCACAACCAGCGCTTTTGACGCTGCCATGGCTCTATAGGCCGCCAGCGACGCAATGAAAGCGGCCGCGACGGTTTCCACGCCTGAAATGAAGAATAGATCCGTTCCGCATTTCAATATCCGGAATTCCAGACTGGTCAGCGCGCTTGTCTTGCGTCGGCTATGAGGTCCAGAAGGCCGTTGACGATGGCGCTCTCCGCATAGCCGGGCTTGCAGCGCGACGACAGAACCTCAAAGGTCTGGAAGCCAAACGCCGCGTCGTTCGGAATATAACCGGAATTGCCGCTTCCATTCGCCATCGACACAAAGATCGATCTGCCGACAGGGGACTCCCGCTTGAATCTCTGGGCGATCATGTTGAAGATTTCCGCATTGCAGCCCCCAATCGCGATGTCGTCGATCATCAGCAGGCTCAAGCGGAGTTGGACGTCGGGTCCGTCCTGATATGCGGCCTCGACTCCTGCGCGCCCTTGTCCTATCCTGTTGCGCCCGGGGAAGCGGATCATTTTATGAGC
The DNA here is from genome assembly GCA_964642735.1 of uncultured Acidobacteriota bacterium. Classification (GTDB taxonomy): domain Bacteria; phylum Acidobacteriota; class UBA6911; order UBA6911; family UBA6911; genus UBA6911. The sequence goes on along the minus strand of CAZXSV010000025.1, from coordinate 8,494 downwards.
CCCATATAGGACCCCGCCGGCGGACAGACGGGTCGTTTCGCGCATCACGCGCTTGACTTCCTCTCCCAGGAATTGGCCCATCGAGAGGATCATCTGTTTTTGCTGGTCCAGCAGCCTCTTGACCGCGGGGTCCTGCTTGTTCAACCCCTGCCCTCCCGGAGGCATGGCGTTGCTGATGTCCTGTCCGCGGCTGGCGTAATCCTTGATGCGAATGTCGCGCAAATCAAATGTCTGCTGGAAGTAGACCGGATTCTGGTCGCCCTGCGCGCCGGTGGAAAAAACCGCCACAATTTTGTCGTCGAAGGAGTCTTCGATATACCGCGAAGTCGCGCCGGGATAATCGCCGCTGAGCATGTCGGTGTTGCCCGTGACCACCGCGTGGCAGGCGTAATTGTAATAGACAGCGATCGGCTCGCCGTCCATCGTTTCGAACTTGATCGCGGCCACGGTTTTGTCCGACGGACCGTCGTAGTTCGGGCCTTCCCACCACTTGTTGGTCTTGCGGTCGATGATATTGCGGTTGATGTTTATGTAAGAAACGCCGGTTCCGTAGCCAATGCGCGCGGGCCGGAGTTTTTCCTTGGCCGCCTTGACAGCGTTGAATATCTGATCGGCGGATCCTCCGGAAGCGCTGTGGGTGTGCGTCGGATTCATGATCAGGTTTTGGGCGGGGATCCCCAGCTCTTTCTCGATTCTCTGCGACACGTTTCTCCAGGTCTGTTCTCCAATCATGCCCGTATCCGCAGAAACCAAGGCCGCGCTGGCCGCCCCGTTGTCGATCACGATCGCCCTTGCGTAAATACGGTCGAGTATCCCTTCACTGTTTTTCGGCGCCTGTTCCGGCGTGATATCGACTTTAGCCGCGCCGACTTTAAAAGAGGAAGAGGCGGTTTGAGCCAAAGCTCCATGCAAAAGCAGGACAGACAGAGAGGATAGAAGAACGATCTTAAGGGTTCTCATGATGCACTCCTGGCAAAGACGCAAGCATTGATTCCGGAATTCGACATTCATGATTCGGTATTCTGAGGTTCAAAGGATCCGGCCGCGCTATATTCGCTCGCATCGAGCTGTATCAGACGCTCTCTGGCCGGATTATAGATCCAATTGACGAGCAGCCCCGCGAACAGAAGCGCTGCGAACAAGCCTGCAAGGACAAATGCATATTTGGGATGGCCGAATGCGTCGATGACGGCCCCCATGGCCATCGGTCCCAGAGCGGCAGCGGCGCAGGTGAAAAACAAAATAACGCCGGAAACGGCGCCGTGCTCCGTTTTAAGGAAACAGCTGATGCCTTTCGAATTGAGCGTCGGATAGATCATCGACATGAAAATCCCCGACAAAGGAAGAAGCCAGACGGCCCAAGACAAACCGCCCGCAACCGCGCCCGCAAAACAGACGAAGATTGCCAGGCTGAAAAGAGCCATGACAGACGTCCATTGATAGCGCCGGAGCACCCACGCTCCCAGGAAACGGCCCAAAGCGCGCAATAGGAAAAAAACGGGAAGCGCATAGTTGACCCAACGAGTCAAAGGTCCCGCATAGCCTTCCAGGTAAGTCGGCATCCAGACATACACTGCGCATTCGGCCGCGACGTAAAGGAATATCGCCAGGGAAAATCCCAAAGCATAGGGATTCTTCATCATGCCCATCGTGCGCCGCAAATCGATCGGTTCATCCGCAGTCTTGACGGTCTCCGGGTATTTGACCAGCAGGGCGGTCGCGATCAGCAGGATGCAGATAGTCCCGGCGATAACATACAGCCACTTCCATGAAACCTCTGCGGATAAAAGCTCCACCACAATGACCGGTCCGAGGATCGCGCCAACGCCGAAAAATCCTTCGACGGTATTCATCGTGGCGGTGTGTTGAGAAGTCGAATTGGAGATATCGCCAATCAGGGCTAGGGCGCCGGTCTTGAAGATTCCGATTGCAGCGCCGGAAATGACGAGCAGCGCAACGAAAAACAAAAAGGCGTTTCCCACTGCAAAAAGATAGGAGTTGAGGGCGAAAAGAACAAGTCCAAGAATAATGGTCGTCTTGCGGCCAAGCTTGTCCGCCAGATACCCAAGAAAAATTCCCGCCAGCGCAATGGCGATCATGGGGGCATAGTGGAAGGCGACGGCAGCCACATTGCTCAAGCGGAATTCCCGAATGACCTCGGGGATGATTTTGCCCACTGAATCCGTGGTCATGGCAAACATCATGAACATCATGTAGGTCAGCCATTGGATTGCAGTCCGATTGCGCTTTGGAACGGTCGGCAGGAACATGAGGACGCCTCTTCAGAATTGAACGCCGTGATCGTCATTGTCGGGAATGCATATAGGGCGCATTTCGCCATTCGGGCTTGTGCCCGCGATGAAAGCGCTCGGAATGGAAAAGTCCACGCGAAGCTTTATCCAGTCTTCTTTCAACCTCCACTGGATCTGGATCTGGCTTTCTTCAGGGACAGCGACTTGAAATTCGCCCCCGAATGCAGGATGCGCATTCCGAAGCCGAATCAACCGGATCTGCTTTTGCACCAAAGGCCGCTTGAGCGCCGTTTCAATCTCTTCAGCGGTGTAATAATGGCGGTTGATATCGCGCCCCACGCCGGTGCGGGCAAGAAGCTCCATGTCGTTCGTTCCCCCTAAAAGGCCGACATAATAAACCTGCGGAATCCCGGGCGCAAAGAGCTGGAGGGCGCGTGCGATCAGATAATCCGTTTCGCGCCCTCCCAGGGCGTCCAGAAAAGTGCAGTTCACCTGATAGAGATCCAGATTTCTGGCCGCCGCGCCCGTCGCCTGTCTGCTCTGGCCCCGGCTTCGTTGATGGACGGTCTCGACGAGGTTGTCGATTTGCGCCGGCGACAGCAGCCCCGGAGCTCCGTTCGCATCGGCGCCGACATCAATGACTCCGATGCCGTCATGCGTATCCAGCACCGTTACTGCATTGCGGGGGCTGATCGAGAGCCATCGCGCAAGCGGACCGGGATCGCGGCTGAAGAGCGCATGCAACGCCAGCGGCGGCAGTGCAAAATCGTATACCCAATCGACCTGGCGGGCGATTTCGATCTGTTTCAGGTAATGGCTGTGGATCTCGACCAGCACTTCAATGCCCAGTGCGCGAGCCTTGGAGGTTTGTTCGGCGATGAAGTCGAATGTTTCCGGGATCATGAAGCAACTGGTCCCCGGCTTTTTGATCGCATACCCGACCGCGTCGAGCCGTATCATTTTGATTCCCGAAGACTGAAACTTCCGGAGGATCGCGTCCAGATAGGCTTCGGCCCGCGGGTGGCGGACATCGATGTCGATCTGCTCCGGATTAAAGGTAGTCCAAAATATTTTCCTTTCGCCCGACAGCATTGTATAGGGGCTGAAGGGCAGCGTGGGACGCGGCCTGTAGAGGCTTAGAAGATTTGATTCGCTCGCGCCTTCCGGGAAAACCCGGCCGTAAGTCAGAAACATGTCCGCATAGTCCGACGCCGAACCTTTTTTCGAAAAATCAAGGAATTGAGGAGACGACGAGGACACATGGTTGACAATAAGATCCGCGACAAGTTCGACCGCGCCGCTGAGTTCCCGCACGTCTTCCCATGTTCCCAGCCGCGCGTCCACCTGAGTGTGGTCGATCGGATCAAATCCCGCGTCCGCGCCGTCAATGGGAGTAAAAAAGGGCAAAAGGTGCGCTCCACCGAAAACTCCATCCAGCAAACCTCTGAACAGGCGATTCAACTCGCCGAAACCGCCTCCGGCCAAACGGTCGACATAGGCGATAATCTGAACCTGGTTTTTCATAATTTGTCTTTAGCGTTTCCGGAAAGAACCGGATAGATACCGAATGATTCACATTTATTGGAGAATGAATATTACAAATATACACATCAATACCTATCAGATTTTCTTTATTTATGTCAATTTATTTTTCACCAGGATCCATGGATAAAACTATGTCTGGCGGCATTCAGACAAAGTTCTGGATCTGGTATATGAAGATGGCCGGCGCCTTGGCAAGACAGTTTTTAGTTTGTAAATATGTAATTACATTTAAGCCGTATATGTAATTATTTAATCTTGACATGCGATGGGTTTAAGAAATAGCATAAAATCCGGTCCAATTTTTCAAAAAAGCGTGGAAGGAGCGGTCCGCCGATGTTCGCGTCCAAGGCTTTGTTTTAAAGGATATTTTCTGTCCGGCTGCGGCGAGAAAACTTGCACGGCATGCGCGGCGGCGCTGTCGGCTTCAAGTCCGGGATGGCCTTCTTCAGCGGCGCTCGGAATGCGGACTAGCGAACTTTTGCCGCGGGCTGCGATGGCAATTCGCAGAAAGGCGAGAGGCGGCGGGAAGCCGTCCGAGCTCATATTCCGTTTCACATTGTCGGGATTCCGGAATATATTTATACAAACGTATAAAAAAGGGGATGGATATGCTTCGATGGGCAGTCGTTCTGACCTGTTATTTTTGTGCAAATTCAGGGAGTTGGGCGCAAACTGAGGCTTCTGCGGCGCCGCAGGACAATATCCTGATAACGGAAACGGATTGCGCGGCGGCGAAACTAGGCTCGGCCATCCCTGTTTCAGCCATCGGCGAGCCGGTATCGAATGTGACGTTGAACGCTCCGGCGTGGAAAAGCGCCGCCGGATCCAATCCGGCCTATTGCAGCGTGAATGGATCGATGGCGCCTGTATCCAAAGAAGCCAGTGCAAGACCAATCAATTTCCAGGTTGTGCTGCCGGCGTCCTGGAGCCGTCGGGCCGCTCAAATTGGCGGCGGCGGAATGAATGGCTCCATCCCGAATCTGCTGGGCGGAGCGGACATGGGGCCGGGAACGTCGCTCATTCAACTCGGATTTGCGACCTACGGCAGCGATTCCGGGCACCAGATGTCATTCGGCGCCGGATTCGGCCGCGGAAGGTCCGGAGGTCCGGGCGGAACGCCGCCTGCCGGCGGGGGCGACGATTGGGCGTTGAACGACGAGGCGATGAAGAATCTCGGTTATATGCAACTGAAGAAGACGCATGACGCCGCGATGTTTTTGATCGAGAGAATTTATGGGGCGAAACCGCGTTTTAATTACTTCTTCGGCTCTTCCCAGGGCGGCCGGGAGGCGCTCACCGTGGCTCAGCGGTATCCTGCGGACTATGACGGCATCGCCGCCAATGTTCCCATCCTGAGTTTTTCTTCGCTGATGCTCGCGCCCGACCTGATCCGAATCCAGGAGAAGCCGCTGGCCAATTGGGTGACGCCGGCCAAAGTGAATGCAATCCGAGGCGAATTCATGCGCCAATGCGACAAATTGGACGGTTTGGCTGATGGAATTATCAACAATTACATGGCATGCCGCGCGATCTTCGATCGCACCCAGGCGCCTCGCAACAGCAATCCCTGGAGCGCCAAGCGCTGCCCGGGCAACGTCGATCCCAATCCCGCCGATACGAGCGCGAATGCATGCTTCACCGACGGCCAGATCGCCACTTTGAATTTTGTCTACAGCCGCTATCAGTTCGCCAAACCGCTTGCGAACAAGGTTAAAACGTTCGGCATGTGGACGCCGAACACCGATCCGTCCGGCAGCGGCTTGATTGCGTCAGCCCGGTATCGCGGCCAGGAAGGGGCCGAGGACAATGCGCGGTTGCACAGCCATCTCGGGACTTTGGGGGTTTCCGGATTTTTGATGAAAGATCTGAAAGCCAACCCATTGGATTACGTCGAGGGCGGCGCCTGGGATGGGAGGAGACGTGAAATATCCCAATCGCTGGATTCCACGGATCCCAACCTGAAGGCGTTTTATAAACGCGGAGGCAAGCTCATCGTTGCCATCGGAACGAACGACACTCTTGCATCTCCGGGCGCACAGCTGGACTACTTCGAATCCGTCCTGAAAAAAATGGGCCGAAAAAAAGTCGACGCCTTCGCCCGCTTTTTCGTGCTTCCCCAGGCCGGTCACGGCTTGACCGGGACGAACTATTCCATGGACGGGGAAGGAAAATCCATCCCGACCGCGCCTATTCCCAGCTCGTTCAGCCGGCTCAATCTGCTGATGGATTGGGTTGAAAAAAAGACGGCGCCTCCGAAGTCCGTAACGGTGACGGGCAAAAACCGCAGTCTTCCGATGTGTTCTTATCCGACGTATCCCAAGTACACAGGCGGTCCGGTTGATGCATCATCGTCCTATGTATGTGCGGAGCCTTAACCCGCATTATTCATGAATTTTTGCAGCGAGGCGACGGGGGCATGTCCGGATCCGTCGCCGCAGTAAAACCTTCATGGATAATATGGATTAAGACGCCGAACGCGCCGGCTGCGCGCCTTTTTGGATTGGCTTTTTCAAGCGGATGCTGTCGGCTGTTCGCCCTGAATATTATAAAACCGGAGAGGTTGAGACTCATTCGTTGGCTGGAAAATGGCTTGTGCGGGAATTGGATGAAGGGCATATTTTCAAATTCTTCTGCCCGGATGCGGACGACGAATATGGCGGGATGGAATCGACGTCGACGGTTTCAGTTGAAAAATGGCGTTTTCGTTCCGGAAGCAGCAAGAGCTGGTTCATTCATTGGTTGGATCTGAGAAGTCAAGGACAATGCCGAGGTGATGACATGAAACATAATTGTTGGAAGGCGTCTATTCTGATGGCGCTGGCGTTTGCGGGCGTATTGCTTTGCCTCCAATCGCGGCTGCTCGACAGTGCACAGGCCGAATCGTCGTACGCCGGGGCGGGGAAGATTCTGGCGCCGCACAAGTCATGGCCGTGCGGCATGCCGGAGGGCATTCCGGCGCCGGAGCGTGGCGCGCTGGTGTTTGAGGCCAGCATGAAGCTGGATCAAGTCTATGACATAGGCAGGACGCCATTCGGGCAGAGGGACGTTCTGGTGACGGCGGAAGGCGAGTTTTCGGGCGCAAAGATCCAAGGTTCGGTCATGCCGGGTGGATTGGACTTTCAGCTGAGTTTTTCAAACGGCGGCATGGAAATCGAGCAGATATTGGTGCTCCGGACAAACGATGGGAAATACATTTACATGCGGAGCGCCGGAACGGCGGCGGATCGGGGAGACGTAAGAATGGTCCCGGATTTTGAAGCGCCCGACGCGAGCGGCTATCGCTGGCTCAACACTGGAAAATATGCCGGGAGGCGCGCGGTGGATCGGGCGGCAAAGACGCTGAAGATCAGCGTCTATGACGTGTCGGGCGTCGCCATGGCGAAGGACGCGGCAAACACCGTCCCGGTGGTCAAGCCCGCCGATGTCCGGGATCAGCCGTGGGACTATCGAAAAGCGGCGCCGGAGGAGAAGCGAGGCGAACTCTTGATCAGCGAGAATGTAACGTTGGGACCAAGCCAATCCGTTGGAGCGACCAAGAATGGCAATCGTAACATAATTCCGATCACCGGCGGGACTCTTAGCGGAAAAATTGCGGGAAAAGTGCTGGCCGGCGGCGCCGACTATCAGAACCTGGGGAATCCGGCGACGATTGATGCGCGCTATCTCTGGCAAACGAGCGACGGGGAAGTGATTATAGTGCGGAACGGCGGCTCGTTCGGATCGCTGGCGCCGTCGTTCGAGGTTCGAGTCGACAGCAAATATGCGTGGCTGAACGGAGGGGTGTACTTGAGTTCCAATCCCGGCATGGGATCCGGCGGCGTAAAGCTCACTTTCTATGAAAGCAAATAATGATTGGCCGGAAGGAAATGAATCATTCCGGACGGTCAAACCGAATTGAAACGGTGGTTGAAGCGATCGGGCGCCGGAGCGTCCCGAATCCTTGAAATGGGCGGTTGCGATGCGCCGGCGTGTGGCGGAAAGAAAAAATCATTGGACACTCGGGTTCATTGCGAGCGTATATGCTTGCATGCAGTAAAAATTAGGTTTCGACCGACATCGATCGGAGATCCTTGCCATAAGCGATTCCATTGGAGGCGGAGATGAAGAAAGTTTTGATCGCTGTTTTTTTGACATGCGCTTGGACGCAGGTCGCAGTTTCGCAGATACAAACGGCAAGAGTGACCGGCGGGGAAGTGCAGGGCGTCGTCGCCGAAGGCATGTCGATTTTTAAAGGGATTCCATTTGCAGCGCCTCCGTCAGGCGACCTGCGCTGGAAGGCGCCCGCGCCGTTACAAGCATGGGCGGGCGTCAGGAAAGCGGATGCTTTCGGGCCGGCCTGCATGCAAGCGCCTAACTCCCAGGGGAACACTTCGCCGGTCAGCGAAGACTGCCTGTACCTGAACGTGTGGACTCCCGCAAAAAAACCGGGCGAGAAGCTGCCGGTGATCGTCTGGATCTACGGAGGAGGCTTCAGCGGCGGCTCGACCAGCATCGCTATGTATGATGGAGCGGGTTTCGCCAAAAAAGGAGTCGTCCTGACAAGCGTCGCTTATCGAGTCGGTCCCTTCGGCTTCCTTGCTCACCCTGAACTCAGCCGGGAAAGCGGCCGGGGATCGGGGAATTACGGACTCGAGGACATGATTGCGGGGCTGAAATGGGTGAAGGAAAATATCGCCCGGTTTGGAGGCGATCCTTCC
>CAZXSV010000024.1:0-46601 GCA_964642735.1 uncultured Acidobacteriota bacterium | reverse complement strand
GCCAGCGAGTCTGGGGGCCAGCAGCAAAGTGCAAACGTTATTCATTGACAGGCCCTAACCCAGCCCGACGCCAATTGCCGATCGAGTTCGGCAATTACCTAATGTTCTGAATCTCCTCCGACAATCCTTGCTCATAGGTGCTCCAGCCGGAGTTCATGCCATAGGGGCAGCGCTGCAGTACGGCTTCAATGCGGCGGATGTTGCCCTTCTCAATCTTGAACAATTCCGCCTGCTGCCAGGTCCATGGCTCGGTGGGCCCTACCGCAACGTCGCGACCGTCAGGCGTCTTAAAATATCGCGTCTTGCCCGCGCCATGATCAAAGAAATTGAAAGTGTAAACAATCCCGCGCTCCCGATCCACGGCTACAAAGCGGCGATCGCGAATTCGCGAAACAAAATGCATCAACCCCGACTGGAATTGTTCTTTGCATCCCCATGCGCTTGAATACACCATCTCTTTGGCGGGATCCGGTTTCTTCTGTCCCGGCTTCAATGGAACGTTGGTGGCGCGGCCGCCGTTCTCATAGCGGTCGCAGTCGTCGGTAAAAGGATAGTCTCCTTTACCGTCGTTCCGCTGCAATCCGGAAAAATACATATTGGCCACCCGGATCATTTCGTCTCGGGAAGGCCGTTCTTCAGGGGGAATCACTTCCAGGAATACGGGGTGCGGCGCGCCCATTTTTTCGATATTTTCAGCGGCCGACGGCGCAGGTTTGCGGCTCGGATCGAACAGGTTGGCTTCCGGGCGTATGACGAGCTGCTCCGCTTCGGCGATGAGTCCGTTTTGTATCTTCAGGCGGAGCGCGATAACGACAGGATTGCCGACTCCGGGTTTGGCGGTCTCCTCCCGGGCTGTTCCGATATACGCCACCTGTTGAGTCTCAACGTCGGGAACATAGAATTTGTACGTTCCCTTTCCGACCATGCTGGCCCAAAGCCCCTCGTTGCCGAGCGGCAGCTGCACTCCGTTCTCGGTGAATCTGCAGTTGTCGGCAAACAGGGCCTTGCTCGCGTCATGCGCAAGCATTGCGTCCAGATATTTATCGATGTATCCCTCCAGGCAAGCCCGATCGCAATCGCTCTGAGACACGACTTTCTCTGAAGCGGTTTTTTCCGGGGCAGGGCTCTGGCAGGCTACGGCAGCAATCAGCAAAAGCGCGATTGCCGCGACGGCAGCTGTTTTCATTCCCATAAGCTTCTCCTTTATTTGCGGCAAAGACTGATGATTCCAGGCGAAATAGTATCACCAAGATCAACAATGCACCTTCCGAATCTATTCTCAAGTTCGCACAAAGTGATTAATCGATGCATGTCGATGAGTATTGGGTCATAATGAAATCATGAATGGCCAAAATCGACTCCGGATCCAACCGGGAACGAAAGTGCGTGTGGTTGAAAAGCAGAACCAGCGCAGCTGGATACTTGCAGAAATAATGGTTCAAAGAACACCATCCAAGCCTCCTCGCCATCCTCACGGCATGGAGGCAATGCTCGACAACGGAATTGTTGGACGCGTCAAGGAAATCATTGAACCTTGATGGCCCCTTTTCTTTGGAAACCTTCGCCACATCGGACATCAGGTACAATGCAGTGAAAAGTAATGACTGCGCTTTCATCTATAAATCGGGGGAAAGCCCCATTTCACTCAGCTCGAACCGAGAATCCGGTCCAGCTGAGTGAGGTAACCTCCATTTGTGAGAGCTTCGAATTCCGAAAGCCAATGCCTGACATAAGCGAGGTCTGAATGGGGATTTTTCAGAAGGATGATTCTGACATCCTCCAAGTCTCTCGGCCGTCCCGCGATAAGTTTGTGAATCAGAAGGTCCTCCAGCGAGGCGAAGTGGACATCCGCGTTGCCGATGCGAACAATGCGTGCCCGCTCTATAGCCAGCTGCTCATAGGGGCTGAACGAAAATATCATGTCAACCCGAATTTCGGTTCCGGGATCTGAACAGGGCAAGACCATCGTTTCACGAGTGAATGTTTCAGGATCGACGAGCGGCGTTAATCCCATATCCTTCACGGCCGAGAGCACATCCTGCAGCCGTGTGAGGTCGACTCCCAGGGTGACATCAATGTCCTTGGTCAGGCGAGGTTCCCCGTATAAAAGAACCGCCTGGCCCCCGATGATCATGTAGGGAATGCCGGCTCTCTCCAGGGTTTGAGCGACGCGTTCAAGCAGTCTTTCGAACATTCATTACTCTGGCAAGGCGAATATCCGAATCAATGCCGTCAAGACGATCCTTAAGTGGAAATATTCCAAGCGCGCGGGCTTCCAGGTAAAGGGCTTCCACCATTTTCAGATTGCGACGGTAGTCCGCAGCGCTCTGTCTAATCATAGCGTCTTCAAATGAACTGACCGTGCGGGGATTCTTGATCATAATGCTCCCTTAAAATCATCATACCTCGTTTCCATCGGGAATTGGAGAGATGCATACAAAACGACCAAGTATTTCGGGTTTTGCTGATTATGCGAAGTCCCGGATTTCGTAGATGGCTTGTAAAAACGACCTGGATCTGCAAAACAACGTTTGCTACTTGACCGGCACCCGCTGCTTCAGCTCTTCCAGCCAGTTCACTACGATGTTGATTTTGCGCGGAGCTTCGGCCGGGGCGTCCTTAACCATCAGGAAGCGTTTGCCGTCCGGGTGGATGTCCCAATAGGTAAAATCAGTCAAACTGGCTATTTTCCCCAATGTTCCCCGGAAAAGGACTGATGGCGTTCCCCTTAATTTGAATTGCGGGTCTGTTTCCACCGGAACCGCCATTGTTGCCTCAGGACTGCTGTAAAACAGCTCCCGGCCATCCGGCGACCACAGCGGATGGTTTCCGCCGCCCGTCGAGATCTGATACTTGCCTTTCTTCACATCAGGAAAGGGACACACGTAGACTTCAAACTTTCCCGATTCATTGGATGCATACGCCATCCATCTTCCATTGGGCGAAAGCCGCGGTTCCTTTACAAAATACTTTTCCTGAAGCAGTGCCCGCCTCGCATGGCCGCCTTCCATAGAAAGCAGTCCAATGTCCCATTGCAAAGGTCTTAAGGTAACTTCCCATAGCACTACGCTCTTCCCATCCTTAGATAAGGAATATGGGAAAAGCCCTCGACCAGGAGACGAAGCAAGCTTCTCCGCCTCTCCCGTGCCATCGGATGCCTTCGAGTAAACGCCGCTCAACAACCCATTCACGGGATCCCAAACATAAAGGATCCGTTTCCCATCGAGTGTCCAAAGAGGAGATGTGCTTCCGGCGCCTTCATCAAATGTCAGAGGCATCATGGTTTTTTGAACCACATCCCAGATCCAGATGTTGTTCTTCGGCGTTGCCACCTGCAAAGCCACTCGTTTCCCATCGGGAGATATTCTCATTTCCGAATATGCATCGGGCGGGGCTGAAATGGGCTCTTCCTTTCCCTCCCGATTTACCCAGACGAGGGTTCGCTTGGCTGCGGCTGAGCTCGATATGCCTGGCATATAAACCAGCGTTCCTGATGCGGAAACAGCATATTGCAGCACACGCTCGAGTACGGAAACAGGTTCACCTTTGACATGAAGCCCGTCAGGGTCGAACTGAACGGCGAAAAGATTATTATTGTTTGGCAACATGTATAGGATGTGCCCGCTCGGAACATACCGGGCGTTAAAACCTGGGAACAATTCTTTCGCCTCTGCCGTTTTCAGGGACTGCACCATAACTTTCGTCTGCGCGCTGGTGTACAGAATCGACTTCCCATCCGGAAGGATTTGGGGATAGTAAAGCGTCACGGATTTCAGTTTAACAATGGATTTCGGAGGCCCTCCATCCGCAGGAATTCTCATGATATCCTGGCCGAATTGGCCAAATGTAATAAAGTTATCTTCATCCCACCACGCCCCGCGAGGAGCATTTGAATAGTCATACAAATCCCACGGCGCGCCTCCGTTGACAGCGATTTTCTTCAGCTTGCCATTCGAAGCATATCCAACCCATTTGCCGTCGGGCGAGAAGAACGGGTTTGATGCGCCTCCCTCGGTTCCGGGAATGGGTTTAGCTGTCAGATCGTTCAGGGAGCGCAGGTAAAGTCCCTTCGGTGTTGTATAGATGAATTGTTTGCCGTCAGGCGAGACAGCAAGATTTAGAAAATCAAAAGAGCCGAATTCCTGGCCCTGCGGCAACTCGTAATCAAAACGCATGACCGGCAGTGGTTCGGGTTGCTTGAACTTCCATATAGCCACTCCACCGATCATGGCGCCGAGAATTGCGATGGCTGCAATCAACGGAAGTCCCAATCGCAACTTCTTCACAGGCGCGACCGGGATGGACTGCTGCGCCGACAGTCCGCTGGGATCAGCCAGTGCTTTTTGAATTTCCACTCTTGCGTCACCGATGCTGCCATATCGATTCCTGACTTCTTTCTCCAGGCATCGCTCAAGCAGTTCCCGTATTCGCCAATGCAGGTTTGCAGGAAGCCTGCTCCAATCAGGTTCCGAACGGATCACGGCCGCGAGAATGTCCGTTACATCATTGCCGGAGAATGCGGCGAGCCCCGTAAGCATCTCGTACAGGACACATCCGAATGCCCAGATGTCGGCACGCTTATCCACGGGCCTTCCACGAGCCTGTTCCGGCGACATATATGCCGCCGTTCCGAGGATCACGCCCTGCATTGTAGCCATGTCGCTCAGAGTGGGCGAGTTCGACAGATTTGCTTCCGCCTGTTCCCCCGCAAATGCCTTTGCTAATCCAAAGTCCAATACCTTCACCTTGCCCTCAGGCGTCACTTTGATGTTGGCGGGCTTGAGGTCGCGGTGGATTACTCCATTTTCATGTGCGGCTTCGAGGGCTTCCGCGATCTGCAGCGCCAGCTTGAGGATTGCTGGGACCGCCGCCGTCCCGGCGGCATTTTTGCCGGCGGGGACGCCGGCGCTCCCAGCAATCTGTTCCGCCAGCGTTTCTCCTTCCACTAATTCGAGGACAAGGAATTGTGTTCCGCCATATTCCTCCAGTCCGTAAATAGCGGCGATATTCGGATGATTGAGAGATGCGAGCAGTTTGGCTTCACGCTGGAACCGTGCAACGCGGTCGGGATCGCTCGCGAATTCTTTGGGCAATGTCTTGATGGCAACGTCGCGGCCGAGCTTGCTGTCGTGCGCGCGGTACACTTCCCCCATGCCGCCCTTGCCAAGCTGGCCTGTGATTTTATAGTGGCCCAAGGTCTGACCGATCATCAGGACGGAAGCGCTATTCGTCGTCATTCCGGCCGCGGCCTCCGGCGCGGTGATTTTAGCCGATGCTCTCCCGTGCGTTCATTGTCGAGAAGCGATTCGACTTCGCGGCGTACGCCGTCGCCGGCAATGCATGTATGCAGGAAAGCCGCGAGCTCATTCTCCGGCGGCTTCAGGACGGCAGGATAGAAATCAAAAATCCGTTTCCATTCATCCGGCATAAGACCGGCCTCGCCACAGGGCTGCTTCAGTTTTGGACTCGTGCCTGCATTTGCATCCAAGTATAGCTCAATACGAGGCTGGATTTCATCCCGGTTTTTTCCCGCAGTTTCCGTCTATACAGGCGTTGGCAAAAAAAGGATTTTCAACATGAAAGAAAGGAGCATTCCATGAAACGCAATATGGCATGGACACGACAGACAGGATGCCGTCCAGAGGCAAAGACCGGGCCCTGCTTCCTTATGCCCTTGGCAACTCTATTGCTTCTCGAAAACCTGGATCACGCTGGCGTCGTTGCCCTCAGCGTCCTTTGCACCTATAATCCGGCTAAAGGTCTTGCCGTCTTCAGATAAAACATCCTGGCCCTTAATTGTCATCCCCCCCATATTCAGGACATATTCCCTGGTGCGCGGATTGATTCGCTTAAACGAGATCGTATATGGTCTGGGAGCGGGCGGTGATACCTTGACGGGGTACTCTTTGCCATCGAATGCCGCAGTGTACTCCATATGCTGCAGATTCCCGGCTGTATCAGTCTGGTGCACGGCAATGCGCAGCGTATCACCCTCGATTTCGATTATATTTGTGGAGCTTGGGTGGGGCAGGCGACCTCCCGGGGCTTTGGATTTGGCCGGGTTTAACTTCCATGTCCCGGTCCAAGGGTCCGCAGCCAGGGCGACAGTGGCCAACGCCGCCAATAAAAAAAGAATCGCAACGATAGATCGTCTCATATCGCTTTCCTCTGCAATCAGGTTAACGTGCATCAAGAAGCTATATTTCGTCAAAGAACTTCGCTGCAAAATGCGCCTGCGATAAAACTCAGGGCATTCATCTTGAAATATTATATATCACAAGCGCCCGGGACGGCTTTGGGAACGACGCAGACAGATGGCTGGTGATTTTTAGAAGAAAGCTCACGCCTCCGCACTTGGGCCCCCCAATGCCAAACTGCCTCTTCGCCCGTTGCCGCGACGAGGAAAATACAGTCGGAACGAATATTTGCAGTTGGAGATTATGGGAAATATAGGCGGCTATTGCCTTCTGCAGGACAGGAAAAGAGTCAAGCCTCCGACGAACAGGATTGCCGTCCCGGCCTATAGGTTGCGGGTTCAATCGTCATTCGTTGATATGAACGACCTGAGCTGGGGGAAATCCGTTGAAGTGCGTGGACGAGGCGTGGGTATATGCGCCGATGTTTTCGCTGTAAACGAGATCGCCGAGTTTGAGTTCAGGAAGCTCTTCGGCCTGGGAAATCACATCCAGCGCGTCGCATGTGGGGCCGAAAACCGAGGAAATGGTTTTAGCGCCCTTCTTGAACGATTTGATCGGATACTGGCAATGGTCGAACAGAATGCCTGAAAACGTGTGGTAAATGCCGTCGTTAATATAATAGCAGCGCTTGCCGTCGCGTTCCGATTTCCCTATGACTTCCGCAACAAGGGTCGCGGCCGTGCCGACCATGTAGCGGCCCGGCTCGGACAGGATCTCCATGCTCTTAGGGAACAGCCGGTCCAGTTCCGTCCTGAGGATTTTGGCCAGTTCGCGGAAAGGCCTCACATGCCGGTCGTAGCGGACCGGGAATCCGCCGCCGATGTCGAGCAGCTTCAACGAGTGGCCGCGAGATTCAGACTCCTCCATGATGGACGATGAAATAGCCAGAGCCTGGACGTAGTTTTCGAAATTGGTGCACTGGCTGCCTACGTGAAAGCCCAGGCCTTCGACCTGCAGGCCGACGTCGAACGCCATGGAAATCAGGTCGGCCGCTTCGGCGGGCGAAGCGCCGAATTTGCTGGATAGTTCGACCATGGACCCCGTATTGGGCACCCGGATCCTCAAAGCCAAACCGGCGTGAGGAGCATGCTTTCGAACCTTATGAACTTCCTCTTTATTATCGAAAGCCACGAGCGGCTTGTATGGGTCCAGCTCTTCCAGCGTTCGCCTGTCCTTGATGGGATTGGAGTAGATAATCTTATCCCATATGAAGTTTTGACGGGCGTCCGCCGGCATATTTCGAATGTTGTCGAAAACCAGATTGAATTCGGCGATGGAGGCGACGTCGAAACTCGCGCCAATCCGATAAAGAGTGCGGATAATGGCCGGATCCGGATTGGCTTTCACCGCGTAGTAGGGCTGAACGCGCGGCAGCCGGCGCTTGAACTCGGCGTAGTTGCTGCGCACTTCGTCGTGATCCACGATAAACAGAGGCGTCCCATGTTTTAACGCCAGGTCCTTTAATGCACTGATTTTTATCATGCGATTAAGAGCGACGCGTTGCCCATCGCCTCTATTTCAATGCGCCATCCGTATATTTAACCCGGATTAAAGCGTTTTGTTGTTTTTCCAGTATTCGCTTTCAACCAGTTCCATGATGGCAGGAAGCCTGTCATAAAGACGCTTGAGTTTTCTTGGCTTCCGATTGGCCAGCGCATAATGCGCAAGAATCGGGAACGCAATCGTCGAATCCGCGTAACAGACGACCGCGTCGGGAAGTTTCGCGGGATCGACCTTGCCCCAGGTAATCGCTTCATGAGGAGTGGCCCCGGAAAGGCCGCCCGTGTCCGGCCGGGCATCCGTGAACTGAATAAAGAAATCGTGCCCCTCCTCCTTGACGCGCAACACCTCCTGGATTTGCGGCTCCGTCTGAAGCGTGAAATTTTTGGGGGACCCGCCGCCGATGAGCAGAACCCCGGTTTTCCGGCGCGAGCGTTTGGCGGCCAGCACGATTCCGGTTGTTTCGTTCACGTCCCGCGAAGCATTGATGCGCAGGGCGTTTTTGCGCAGCTCCAGGCCGGCGATGTTCATTCCGATCGTGGAATCGCCGGGAGACGGGCAGTAACAGGGGACGCCCGCCCGATAGGCTGCCGCGAGAACAGAGCTGTCTTTCCGGCCGGTCTGACTTTCGAACTCGGCGCAGTATTTGCCCAGAAGATGGTGGAGTTCGGCCGTGCCCATTTCATGCTGGAATTCGGGCTGCATCAGGATCTGCCTCAAAACATGGTCTGTGGCCATCAACACATCGTTGTATTCGAGCAGGATGTCGTAAATCCGGACGACGCCCAGTTTTCGAAGTTCCTGATCGGGAGAAAAAGGAGAGCCCCGGTAAAGCGGCATGTTCATCGCATGATGCATGTCGTGATACAGATTGGCGCCGGTGGCGACGATCCAATCCACAAAACCGGCGTTGATCAGCGGGATGATCGCGGCGGATCCGAGGCCGGCGGGAGTCAAGGCGCCCGCGAGGCTCATCCCGATCGTGACGTTCGGATCGAGCATCTTCTCGACAAACAAACGGCAGGCGTCCTGAAGCCGGCCGCCGTTGTAGGCAAGGAAGGTGTTGTCCACCAGATCCGAAAGCGATTCTTTGCCGGTTATCGGTTTGGGAAGGATGCGCTTTCCCCGCAGGAATTGCTGTTTCCCTTTTGCAAATTTGTGGGGATATTTGCTGATGAATTTTTTAGGCAATTTGACTTCGCCCATGCCAGTCGCTCCTCTTGAAATTAATGCTTCCTCCGCCGGATCAGCGTATAGGAAAAAAGCTTATACACGAGTTTGGCCGCCAGAAAATCAGGCGCGCGCAAACCGGGAATCGGGGCAAGCTCCACCACGTCGAAAACCGGCACAGCCGCCGCGTTCGCAGCCACGGTCCGGGCTATTTCGAGCATCCTGCCCCAGGAAAGCCCGCCCGGTTCCGGCGTGCCCAACGACGGCATGATGGAAGGATCCAGACCATCCAGGTCGATGGTAAAGAATACATTCTTCTTTCGCACAAATTGAGCCAGGTCCCGCAGGAACCGCCCCTTCGGATCGTTCGCCTCTTCGGAAAAAACCGTTCGGACTCTCGAATTTCTGCGCAAAAACTTCGCTTCCCCGCTTGAAAGGTTTCGGATGCCGATCTGGAATATCGGGCAGGTTTCCAGGATCCGCCGGGCCGCACAAGCGTGGCTGTAAGGCGAACCTTCATACTCTTCTCTCATGTCCGCGTGAGCGTCCACATGAACGGCGACCAGCGAATCGGCCGAACGGGCCCGAGCCAACCCTCGAACCACGCCGGCGGAGATAGAATGCTCGCCGCCGAGGACGCCCAAGACTTCGGGACGCGGCGCGCCGGACAGAATTTCCGCGACCGCTTCCTCTATGGAGTGAATCATCGCTTCCGGGGAGCTGTGCACAAGATTCAGCGGCAGGGTGGTATGAATCCCGTATTGAGCCGCCGGCTCTTCCCCAAATTCATGATCGTAGAGCTCAACCTGGCGTGATGCGGCCAGAATCGCCGCCGGCCCGTCCCGCGCGCCAGCCCCGTAGGAAGTTGTGGATTCATACGGGACCGACAGCAGCCACCCCCGGGAATTGGCGACATCCGACAAATCTTCCGGGAGCCCTAGAAAATTCCATGGAGTCTGGAAAAACTCATGCGCGCCCATGACTTCTATTCCTTCACCGGCAATACGTGGATGGCCTCGACAATCAACGTCGCCTCGTCGACGGGTTTCATGCTCTTTCTCCTTGTACGGAAAACAAAAAACGCGGTGAAACGCCGCAGCGAGGACATCGATCGCCTCGGGCTGCTTTTTTCGTCCCTGACCCCGGGCCTGCGCCCGGGGTTTGCCTGCCGCCCCTGCGGGCCGGCATTCCGTCGCCGGGGAACCATCCACGGTTAATTGGAAGATCTTCCGACAACGCCTTTGGGGGCTGAAGAAAATTTCTTGGCCGGCTCTTTCGGCCTTAGGGCTCGGGTCGCTTTTCCCGCCTGCCACATTTCCGAATTTGCCATGACGCCGAGTTCTTTGGTCAATTGCTGTTGATAATCGGGACGGCCGCAGGACTGCAACACCCGTCTTGTCTCCGCTCCCGACGCAACCCTCTTGTACAACTCATCGAATACGGGCTTGACGGCCTTTCTGAATTTCGGCTTCCAGTCCAGGGCGCCGCGTTGAGCAGTCGCCGAACAATTGGCGTACATCCAATCCATGCCATTTTCGCCCACGAGCCGGATCAAGCTTTCGGTGAATTCCTCTACAGTTTCGTTGAAAGCTTCACTGGGGCTGTGCCCGTGCCGACGAAGCACTTCGTACTGAGCTTCGAAGACTCCCGCGATGGCGCCCATCAAAACGCCCCGTTCGCCGGTAAGATCGCTGAACACTTCCTTCTTGAAGGTGGTGGAGAAAAGATATCCGGAACCTATCGCGATCCCCAGAGCAAGGCATCTTTCGCGGGCGCGGCCGGTTGCATCCTGCTCGACGGCGAAACTTGAATTGATGCCTGCACCGGAAAGGAAATTGCGGCGCAACGACGTGCCCGAGCCTTTGGGCGCCACCATCACCACATCCACATACTTCGGCGGGATGACATGGGTCTGGTTTTTGTAGACGATTGAAAATCCATGAGAAAAGTAAAGAGCGTCGCCTTCTTTGAGCCTTTCTTTGACGGCAGGCCAAATCGCTCTTTGAGCCGCGTCGGAAACGAGCATCTCGATGACGGTGCCCCGTTCGCACGCTTCCTCAATATCGAAAAGAGTTTTCCCGGGGACCCAGCCGTCTTTTCTGGCCCTGTCCCAGTCTTTTGAGTATTTTTTTGATTGTCCGACGATGACCCTAAAACCATTGTCTTTCATGTTCAGAGCCTGCGCCGGGCCCTGCACTCCGTAACCGATCACCGCGACGGTCTCGTTCTTGAGCGTCTTGCGCGCCTTCGACATAGGGAATTCTTTACGGGTTACAACGTCTTCCTTGAACCCTCCAAAATTGATCAATGCCATGATCGCAAACCTCCTCCTTTGTCCTTCCTAAATAGAATCAAATAATAGGAAGCTTTTTATATGTCATTCACACACTTGGTTCAAGGTCAAAAAGGGAAAGCGGCCGGAAGCGGAAAGTTTCAAGGCGCTCCCGCCGACGAGCCTTTAGCGAAAGCTTGTGGAAAATCAAGCGTCAGGCCAGGCAGTCTTGCCGACCGCCCCATCAGTATTTTGGCGCTTTAGGGCCTGTCAATGAATAACGTTTACACTTTGGCGCGAGCGCCGCGCGGACAGTGGATTTCGTCGCCGGGTTGATTTTGGGCTTATTTGTTTAAAGAAGCCGATTTTGGAAGAGCGGCTTCCGGGGCGCTTCCGGCGGGTTCCGAATAGGCCTGGTAGCGCAGGTTTTTAAATCTGGAGCCGTTGAGTTCGGCCCTTCGGCCGGCGGGATAAGTCACCGCATCCCTGTCGCCGTCGCTTACAAATATCTCATCCGGATGTTTGATAAAATATGCCGCCATCCTTTTCACTTCATTCTCGGTGGCCTGGATTCTGGGCAGGCGCATAGGGTCCCAGGAAGAACTGAAAGGAGAAGGGCTGGGTCCGCCGGACACCCTCAGAATTGCATCGTTGCGGTAGGAAATATTGCGATAGGTTCCGTTTACAGCCCAATGAATGTCTTTTGGATATGCCCCGAAAGGCAGCGCAAGCGCATTCACCCGGCAGCCCGGCACGGCCGACTGAATGGCTTCGACGGCTGTTGCGAGCTGCTTTCGAACGACTTCCACGCCGTATTTGCTCAGATTGGCATGCCAGAGCGTATGGTTGCCGATTTCGAATCCGAGCGAAACCAGTTCTTTGAGTTTTTCGGATTCATATTCAGGCTGGCCAAAGAGCTTATGAGGCTGTTTGGCGCCCGGCAGGACGAAAAAAGACGCGCGCATTTCAAAATCCGGATGGCGCTTGTTGAAATCCAGAAATATCCCCACCGCACAATCGGGATCAATCCTTTTTTTGCCATTTTGCGCCAGATATCGGAATTGCCCCGGAGAAGAATCGTCAAAGGTAAAAACTACCGGGCGGGTTCCCGCCGGAATGCTGATGCGCCCCTGGATCAAATCGCTAAGCGAAATCGGCCTGAAACCGGAAGCATAAAGCAATTCAAGATCCTTCCGAAATCCATCGGCCGTCCTGGCCCAGACGCTTTTCCCGGATTGAATCAAATGGTATTCAAGTATCGGAACTTTGCCCAGTTCATTGGGCAGACCAAGCTCATATTTCATGGCTTTGTCGGGTCTCCGGGGCCTCAGATGGTCCGTCGCTCGAGAACTGCTGAAAAAAACAAAACCCAAAAACAGAGCGGACAATACGGCGCACTTGACGATTCTTGCTGCAACGCCCCGTCGAGCGATCAAACGCTTGCAATCCATATAGCACCTTGAAGAAACCGAAAGTTCCATGGTATTGAAGACCTTTTGCACAAGGAGACTGAAGCCCTCAATGAGAACAACGGTCGCATTCCTGATTTTCTTTACAGTTTTTTTTGGAATTTTGATCCTGATCAGTTCCTATCTTTACATCCGGGGATTGCAAGCCATTCCTCAGGGATCCAGCCTCAGAAGCGCTTACACAATAATGTTCTGGTTTATTGCGCTTTCGTTTGTCGCCGGCAGGCTGCTGGAATCCCACCTGCCGTCCGCTCTGGCCGAACTCCTGATATGGACGGGCTCGTTTTGGATCGCCGCCATAATCTATCTGGTCATTGCCGTTATCTCATTGGACTTCCTCAGGTTAATAAACCACTTCCTCCCCTTTTACCCCGCCATCGTCAAAGAGAATTATGTCCAGGCGAAATACATCATCGGGCTTTGCGTCCCGGCGGGCGTCGGACTCCTGCTGCTGGCAGGCCACATCAATTCCATTATTCCAAGAGTGGTTTCCCTCAACCTGGAAGTCGGGAAAAAAGCAGCCGGGCTGAAAAGCCTCAATATTGTCGCCGTTTCGGACATTCACCTGGGGCATATCGTCGGCAGACACCGGTTCGACCAGATCGTTAATAAAATCAATAATCTAAATCCTGATCTGGTTCTGCTTCCGGGAGATATCGTCGATGAAGACCTCGCGCCGGTCATGAAACAGAATCTGGGCGAATCGCTAAGAAGAATCCATTCCCGGTTCGGCGTGTACGGGGCGACCGGAAACCACGAATATATTGGAAATGTTGAAAAATCGGTCCCTTACCTGATGGAGCACGAAATCATCATGTTGCGGGATCAGGCGGTAAAAATCGGCGGTTCCTTCTTTCTTGTGGGGCGGGAGGATCGATCGAGTTCTCGCTTCCCGCCGGGTTTTCAGAGAAAGACTCTCAGGGAGCTTATGGCATCCGTCGACAAATCTTTCCCGGTCATTTTAATGGATCATCAGCCCTATAATCTGGGAGAAGCTGCGGCTCAGGGAGTCGACCTGCAGATTTCCGGCCACACGCATAACGGTCAGCTGTGGCCCTTCAATTATATTGTGGACGCCATCTACGAACTTCCCTGGGGCTATAAGAAAATCATGGACACCCATTATTATGTTTCCAACGGAGTGGGGACCTGGGGGCCGCCGGTGCGGCTGGGCAGCCGGCCGGAAATAGTTCAGATCCGCCTTGCCTTTAAATAGAAGTTGGTCAGAACAGGCTCTGACTTCAATCATCGCTTCGTTCTTTGTGTTCGCGGCTGCATTTTCAGCCTCTAGAAATCAAATGCGAATAGGCAAAACTGACGAAACTCCTATGGTAAACTGCTACTTATGCGTGAAATCGAACAAGGACCGATAAGGCCTCCAAGTGAAGCTTCCAGCCTGCTGTTGAGAGTCACACGAAACTGCTCCTGGAACCATTGCGAATTCTGCCACATTTACAAAGGCCAGCGGTTCAGCCTGAGAACCGTTGAAGAAGTCAAAAAAGATATCGAAAGCATTAAAGAAATTGTCGCGGAATTCAAATTAATGTCTTTAAAAGAGGGATTTGGCGGAGAAATCACCCCGGGATTTGCCGGCGCTCTTCTCCGACAGGCGCATAGTTTCCCGGACGGATATCGGAGCGTGATTCTCTGGCTCCACCGGGGCGCCAAAAATGTTTTTCTCCAGGACGCCAACAACCTGATCATGAAAACAACGGATCTGGTTGAAATCCTGAACTTCCTGAAGCAAACATTCCCGTCCGTAGAAAGAATCACCACCTATTCGAGAGCAAAAACAGTGGCTCGAAAAACCGTTGAAGAGCTCCGGGAATTGCACGAAGCAGGGCTCTCAAGGATCCATATCGGATTGGAATCCGGCTACGATCCTCTCCTCGAGCTTGTAAAAAAAGGGGTGACCGCCCGCGAACACGTCGAAGCCGGCCTGAAGGTGAAACAAGCCGGCATTTCGCTCTCGGAATACATTATGCCCGGCCTGGGCGGGAAAACCATGTGGAGGGAGCACGCCCTCGAGACCGCGAAGGCGCTGAGCGAAATCAACCCCGACTTTATTCGCGTTCGAACGGTTAAAGCGCTGAAAATAATGCCTTTATATAGGAGAATCGAATCGGGCGAAATCCTTCCGATGAGCGACGACGAAATCATCGAAGAGGAAAGGCTGCTGATTGAGAACTTGAACGGGATCACAAGCTATTTCGCCAGCGATCACATCCTGAACCTCCTGGAGGAGCTCGAAGGCCAATTTCCCGGCGCAAAAGCAAAGATGCTGGAGACTATCGACCGGTACCTGGCCATGCCTCAACCTGAGAGGGAGAATTTCCGGCTGGGCCGCAGGGCCGGATATTACCGGACGATGGACGACATGGCCAGCCCGGGGCTCCGAGGTCAGATCGATCAAATCAGAAGCAGGATCGAGACAGATCGCCCTGGGCAGCTGGACCAAGTCATCTCCGATCTGATGGAAGGCTTCATTTAAGAACTCCAAACACTGCGGATTCCACTGGCGACGCCGGTTATATTTTCATTTATTTCCATGAAAACGGCGGCGTTTTTTATTCTTTTTTGCGCAGGCCGCCTCCGCCGCCAAGATGCTGGCCGCCATCGAGTTTGATGGTTTCACCGGTCATCATGCGAGCTCCTTCCACAAGCCATACAATGGCATCCGCCACGTCCTCCGGAGTCGCCATAGCCTGCAGGGGCGTCGTATAAACGAGCGACTCTCGAAGGGCTTCGAAAGCTTTTTCGCCCAAGCCGCTCCGCAGCCAGCGCGTATCGATGGCGCCGGGAGCGACGCCGTTGACGCGTATCTCAGGACCGAAAGCGCGGGCGAGATTCTTGGTCATATTTATGATCGCCGCCTTGGAGGCCGAATATGCGATGGAGCTTCCGCCTCCGACAAAACCGGCGATCGACACAACGTTCACTACAGCGCCCTCTCCGGCCTTCTGCATATGCGGGATAGCCGCCCGCGAGCAGAAGAAGGCGCCCATCAGGTTGGTTCGCAGGATTTTTATCCAGATATCCTCGGTTAAGGCTTCGAGATTGCCGAATTCAACGAACTCGGTGACTGCGGCATTATTCACCAGGATGTCCAGCCGGCCGAAACGATCCGTTGCCGTCTGGATCAGCCGGCGGCACTCCGCGTCGACCGAAACGTCCGCCTGAACGACTTCCGCCTCCCCCCCCCTGGCACGGCAGAGATCTCGCGTCTCTTCCGCCTCTGCCCGGCTGCGGCAGTAATTGACAACCACCCGGCACCCCCGCCCGGCGAAACTTATCGCCGCTGCGCGGCCGACGCCCGCGGAACTGCCGGTGACTACCGCGACCTTCCCCTGCAATTGCATAAAATTTTTGCGCCTCTCTTCCTGGAATCCCGCCGATTATGTACTAGAGCCGCACGCCCTGCAATTCCAATTGCAAACGGCAAACGAATATGGCAATGTAACGTTTTTAAGAAGATTGAAAGAAACTATGGACGAGCGAACCAACACAGCCCCAATCAACATCGCTATTATTATCATTTCCGGGATTTCACCCGGCGGGTAGAGGCTAGTCAAGGTGCATGCACCTGGCCCTCATCCGCCGGACGGATGAGGGCCTTTTTTTTAGCCGGTCAAGGAGACTCGCGTGAGAATACAAATATACGATACGACATTAAGAGACGGGACGCAGGGAGAGAGCGTCGCGTTTTCGGTGCAAGACAAGCTTCGGGTAGCCAGAAAACTGGATGAATTCGGAATGGATTACATCGAGGGAGGGTGGCCCGGCTCCAACGAAAAAGATGCGGAGTTCTTTCAACGCGCTTCGACGCAGACCTGGCATACCGCAAAAATCGCGGCTTTTGGCAGCACGGCGCACGCCAAGAATTCGCCCGATTCCGATCCGAACCTTTGCACCCTGCTGGAGGCCGCAACTCCCGTCGTAACCATCTTCGGGAAATCATGGGATTTCCACGTCAGCACCGCATTGCGAATATCGCTGGCCGGCAATTGCGATCTGATTCGAGCGTCGGTCGCCCACCTTAAATCAAGAGGCAGAGAGGTCATCTACGACGCCGAACACTTCTTTGACGGTTTTCGCGCGAATCCCGAATATGCGCTCCAGACTCTGCGCGCAGCGGAGGAAGGCGGGGCCGATCTCATCACGCTTTGCGACACCAACGGGGGGAGCCTGCCGACGCAAATCCAGGAAGCGATCCGCCGGGTCCAGGCCGTAATCCGGCGCCCGCTGGGCATCCACTGCCACAACGACTCCGAACTTGCAGTCGCCAATTCCCTGGCGGCCGTGGAATGCGGAATCGTTCATGTTCAGGGCACAATCAACGGCTATGGCGAACGCTGCGGCAACGCCAATCTCTGCTCCATCCTGCCCAACCTGGAGATTAAAATGGGCCGATCCTCCATCGGGCCTGAAAAGATGAAGATGCTGACCAACACGTCCAGGTTCATCAGCCAGATAGCCAATCTGCCGCAGCGCAAAGACCTCCCGTTCGTGGGCGAAAGCGCTTTCGCGCACAAAGGCGGAGTCCACGTCAGCGCGGTGATCAAAGACGCCGCCACCTATGAACATGTGGTCCCTGAAATGGTCGGCAACACGCGACGCGTCCTGGTTTCAGAGCTTTCCGGGAAAAGCAATCTCCTGTACAAAGCTGCGGAAATGAATATGGACCTCGTGGAGAACGAAGAGAAACTGAAGGTCGCGTTGAACAGGCTCAAAAAGCTCGAAAACCAGGGCTATGAATTTGAAGCGGCCGAAGCCTCGGTGCGCGTGCTGATGGAAACCGCACTGAACGGGGAAAAGGAGTTCTTCACCATAGATAATTTCCGCGTCCTCACCGACATGCGCCGGAGCGGGGAAGTGACTTCCGAAGCCACTGTCAAGATCCGGGTTGGCGAGAGATTCGTCCACACTGCCGCCGAAGGCGACGGCCCGGTCCACGCCCTGGACAAAGCTCTGCGTCTGGCCTTGAGCGAGCACTTCGAACAATTGCGCTGCGTGCAACTCGTCGATTACAAGGTGCGCGTGCTTGAAGGAAGCCAGGGCACAGGATCTAAAGTCCGTGTTCACATCCAGCAAACGGATGGAGAAGAAAACTGGACTACGGTTGGAGTGTCCGAAAACATACTCGAAGCGAGCTACCTTGCGCTGGCCGACGGCGTCCGCTACAAGCTTTTAAAACACAGCTACGAAATTGCAGGCAAGCAGGGTTGATGGATCCGGAAATAGCCGGTAAAACGCCGCCGATTCCCTTTTTGAAGAGCGATACCTATGCAATAGCCACGGAATGCACGGAGAATCCGGGTTTGGCGATTTCAACGAGGCGTTACACAATAGGATCGCGTCGGATTTATACTTCGGGAAACTGCAATTAATCGCCAGGGGCGAACGAAGCGAGCCCACGGACAGCCATCAAAAGATAGAACAGCCCTGGGCATCAGACGAACCTTTCGCTCCTGCCGGGGCTCTTTTATATCCTATATCCTAATCCCCGGGGCCATTCTCTGAACGCCCCTTCGGGGCGCCTGATTGAGCGCCAACCCTCAACGACTCTTCTAGTTTTTTGAACTTCTTTGCGATCCATTTCGTAATCCCGTCAACAGAACAAGGGAGCCCGGATATGGCTGCTAAAAAGAAACGTCGTGCATTGTGGTTGTCGGTTCTGACTGCTTTTCTCGGCTGTCTGGCCTTCATTTCCTACAGGGCTCTTGCCCATAAACCGGTCGAGATCGATCCCGAGCGGCTGGCGCGCGTGGAGAAGACAGACTTGGCGCGCCTCGTCGTCGCGACGGGGAAAATCGAGCCGACGACAAGGGTGGAGATCAAATCCAAGGCCAGCGGCATCATCTTGAAACTGCCGGTGAACGTCGGGGACGCCGTCCGACAGGGACAGGTGATATGCGAACTGGATCAGAACGACCTGCTGCCGCGAGTGCGTCAGTCGCGCGCCGCCCTCGCCATGGCGGAGGCGGCGCTTAAGAGCGCGATCGCGGAGCACGAGCGCAACAAAGTGGAAGCGGCCGGCCCGGACATCCCGTTTTTGAAGCGCGACATGGAGCGCGCCCGGCAGATGTTTCTCGACGGCGTCATCTCGCAGAACACGCGGGACGACGCCGAAAAAAATTACGAACTTGCTGCCAACCGACGGCAGCAGGCGACTGTAAACCTTGGCGTGGCGAAGGCTGCAATATCCAGGGCCGAAGCGCAGGTGGAGCAGGCTCAGGCCGCTCTGGAGCAAGCGGAAGAAGACTTGCGCAACGCAACCATCGTTTCGCCCATCGACGGCGTGGTGCTGTCGCGCGACCGCGAAGCGGGCGACGCCGTCAGCTCCATTCTGGTTATGGGATCCGGCGCAACCATGATCATGTCGCTGGGAGATCTGCGGGAGGTCTACGTCAAAGGGAAAGTGGACGAAAGCGACATCGGCAAGGTTTATCTCGGCCAGCCGGCCCGCATCAAGGTGGAATCGTTCAAAGACCAGACGTTCACCGGGAAAGTCACGAAAATTTCTCCCATGGGCGTGGAGCGAGACAACGTAACGACATTTGAGGTGCGAGTCTCCATTTCGAACGAATCCCGCAAACTCATGGCCGCCATGACAGCCAATGCCGAAATCATGCTCGAGGAGCGCAAAGGGGTTCTGGCAATCCCTGAAGGGGCCATCATTTACAAACAGGACCGATCCGCCGAAGTCGAGGTCCCGGACGCCGCCGACCCGAACGGCAAGAGGCGGGTGGCCGTGTCGACAGGCATCAGCAACGGCTCGAAAATGCAGATTCTGAAGGGCCTCTCCGAAGGCCAGCAGGTGATCCTGCAGTAAGAACCTGTCAATAAATAAAGCCTGTATTTTGCTGCCGATCGCCGGGCCCGCGGCGGCGGGGAGGCTTCGCATGGCATTTTTAAAGGAACTGCTGATTCATGTCGTTTCCAGCCTCCTGCACAACAAGCTCCGCAGCTTTTTAACCATGGCCGGGATCGCATGGGGCGTCGCCTCCATCGTCCTGATTGTGGCCATGGGCGACGGGTTCAAGGAAGGCCAGCGCGACCAGACGCGGCAGCTCGGAGAGAATATCGTCATCGTGTTCGAAGGCCGGACCGAATTGCAGGCAGGCGGCCGGCGGGCGGGAAGGCGCATCCGGCTTCATTACGACGACGTGCGCGACATCCGTGCGGAATGCTTTCGCGTCCGGACGGTCGTGGGAGAGCTGCAGAATTGGATCCCTGTCGTCAGTCCGCATTATAACGGCAGATTCCGTATCATGGGCGTGGAGCCTTTGTACGCAAAAATTCGGAACATTCCGGTGGATCGCGGCCGCTTTTTAACCGACAGAGACAACGCCGACGCGGCGCGCGTTGCAGTGCTGGGAGACAATGTCCGCAAGCAATTGTTTGGCGCCAGGCTTGTCCGTCCGGGCGCAAGCCTGGCGCTCAACGGACTGCAGTTCAGGATCGTGGGGCTGATGCCGCCCAAGTCTCAAAACAGCAGCTACAACGGGCTCGACAGCGATAAAATCTACATCCCTTACTCCACCATGGCGCGGGATATGCCGCCCGGCGACCCGAATTTTCAGCCGGGCGTCCTGAACAACCTGATTTATGTCCCGGCCGCGCTCAACGACTGGAAAGATGCCCGGGCTCAGGTTTTGCGAGTGCTGGCGCGCAACCATCGGTTCGATCCCGAAGACAAAAGCGCTGTTTTCATATGGGATACGGTGGAGGACGCAAAGCTGATTGACAACATTTTCAATTCCATGACGTTTTTTCTGGGAGCGATCGCCGTCGTCACTCTCACGTTGGGCGGCGTTGGCGTGATGAACATCATGCTGGTTTCGGTAACCGAGAGAACCCACGAGATCGGACTGCGAAAGGCCGTGGGGGCCACCCGCAAAAGGATTTTGGCGGATTACCTGGTGGAGGGGATGATGCTTGCCCTGACGAGCGGTCTGTGCGGTTGGGCCTTTTCCTATGCCATCGCATCCATCGTCAACTCGTTTCCCAGGCAGGAAATGTTTGCGGGGCTTCCGGTCAACGGAACAACCACCGCGACAGCATTCGCCGCGCTGGGCGTGATTGCAGTGGCTTCCGCCTTGTGGCCGGCCTGGCGGGCCGCTTCCCTGACGCCGGTGCAGGCGCTCGGCTACGAGCGCTGAACGGAGGTCTATGCATATCGGCGCTATTTTTAATGAGGCGGCGCAGGCGCTCAAATTCAATCGCCAGCGCAGCATTCTTACCATGACCGGCCTTGCCTGGGGAGTGGCCTGCTTTGTCATTCTCTATTCTTACGGCGACGGTTTTGACGTTGCATTAAAAACGGCATGGCGCTCTACAGGCCAGGACCTCATTCTGATGTGGGGATCCCGCACCTCCGCCCAGGCCGGCGGCGAACGCGCAGGCCGGAGGATCCGCCTGGAACTTTCGGATGTGGAAGCCATCCGGGAAAATGTTTCGCTGGTAGGCGCCATATCGCCGGAAATCATCGGGCGCGGCATAACGGCGGTGCGCGGCTACCGGTCGACCTCCATGACGGTGCGCGCCGTCGAAGCTTCCTACGGCAGCATCCGTAACCAGACGATGGCGTCGGGACGATGGATCACGCCGGACGACGAAGTCCAGAAACAGCGGGTCGCAGTTCTCGGCGCTCAGGCGGCGGAGAAGCTTTTTGGCGAAATGAAACCGGAAGGCGAGGAATTGACGCTGAACGGATTGCGTTTCATGGTTGTCGGCGTCCTGAAAACCAAAACGCAAATCGCCAATTACGACACTCCCGACAACGAGTGCGCGTTCATACCTTACGAGACGCTGTCGTTGTTCATGAACAACAAATACCCCGACATGATCGTTTGGATGCCCGCCAATCCCATTTTCCGCGAAAAAGCAGTGCGGCAGATGCGCGAGGTTTTGGCCCGGATACACAATTTTTCTCCCGCCGACGACCGCGCCGTGCGCGCCGAAATCTTCAATGAATATATGCGGCTGATCGACATCATGAGCCTCGCGCTGCGCCTATTGCTCGCCTTTATCGGGACCTTGACGCTGGCCATCGGCAGCGTCGGGTTGGCCAACATCATGCTGGTCTCGGTTACGCAGCGCACGCGTGAAGTCGGCGTGCTGAAATCTTTCGGCGCCACAAGACGGGCCATCCTGATGCAGTTTCTGCTGGAAGCGCTGGTTATCGTCACTGCGGGCGGCGCACTCGGCGTTGCGGCGGGGTGGGCGGCGACTTCCCTGCTCGATACGCTGCCTTTTCTCGGACCGATTTTTAAGGACGCCGGCGGCGCCGGCGACATCCACCTCAAGGTCTCGACGTTCTCTATTTTGACTTCAACCATTCTGCTGGAAACCGTCGGCATGATCGCCGGCTTGTTGCCCGCGATCAAGGCCTCTCGCCTCGATCCCATCGAAGCCCTGCGCTACGAGTAGTCCGGAAGCGGGGCGGCCGCCGCGGGATGCGGCGAACCAACGATTGGGCTGTGGGCGAACTTGCCGGAAAAGTTCGAAAAGAAATTGCAAATTCAACCCATGCCGGCGCGACAGGGTATGGTTCGATCGATAAATTTCTTGGCGTCCGAGCCCCTGCCGGGCCTTCGGGCGCCGGCGCATGCGTCGCCGCAAGCAAGAACGCGGGCGGCTAAGGTTTCGGTCCGTCCTCTGTCATTTGGCCGGTGGCGCGGCTCAACTCGACAAGAGCTTTGGCATAACCGGCGCGCGCCTGGACTTCCGCAAATCTGGCGGAACGGTAATCCCGCTGACGCCGTATGACTTCGTAGGGAACCGAAACGCCTTCCAGGAGCCTTGCTTCTTCGGCGGCCAGGTTTTGACGGCTCAACTCCACAGCCTTGTGCGCCGCTTCGACTTGCGCTTTGGATTGGACGAGGCCGATCACCGCCTTGCGCACTTCCAGCGCAATGGCGTTTCGAGTGCGCTGCAGGGCGGTTTCGCTTTGCTGCCTCTCGATCCTGGCCCTGTATATATCCGCTTCCGCAGCGCGGTTCCGGATGTTCAGGGAGAAAGAAAACCCAACGGCGTATTCGGGATACTCCCAGCGCCGGATTTGCCCCCAAGCCTGAGAAAGCCCTCCCGGCAAAACAATCGTCGACCCGTTGGCAGAAATGGAGCGGTCTCCATACAAACCGGAGCTGTTGAAGTTCGCAAAGACAAGAAGGCTCGGCTTCAGGGAGTTTTTTTCGTAGCGGATCGCGATATCCTGAGTGTCCAGGTTGACCTCCGCCTGGCGGATTTCGGCTCTTTTCGTCATGGCGGCGGCCAAAGCGTCATCCAACTTCGGGATGTCGCTGTCTTTGGGGTCCGGCAGCGAATCGATCGTCTCGATCGGCGCGGAAGCCAAAATCGCTGAAAAATCCTTGCTGATGAAGCTCTTCAGCTCCACTTCGCGCATCCCGAGCGCGGCCCGAGCCCCTGCCAGGTCTCTTTCTCGCGAAGCCAACTCCGAAGCGGCGGTCGTAACCTCCAGACCCGAAATGGACCCTATTTCTTCTTTCTTCAGGTTGTCCTGATACAGTCGGCGGGCTACTTCCAGAGACTCTTCCGCCACCCGGACATTTTCGCGGGCGGCCGCCAGGTCCCAATAAGCGCTCTGCGCCTGCGCCTGCGAAGCATTGACCTGCAGACGAACGATTTCATCCATTATCCGGGCTTCATTCTCCGCCACCTGATGGAAGCGCCGGCCCACATCGGAGCCAAATCCGTTCAGCAGTTGTTGAGTGAAACTTATGGAAAGCTGGGAAATGAAGTTGGGGTTGTAGAGGAGAAACCGCTGGCTGGACTTCTGGCGCATGTTGTTGAAAGACACGCTGACGCTGGACCCAGTCGGAAAAGCCTGCGAATAACGGATCAGCAAAGCAGTGGAATTTGTTTGGACTTGGGGCAGCCCGGAAACGACGACCGAATTCAGGGGACTGGTCGTCCGGTCCACGCTGAAGCCGATGGCGAGCGAAGGATCGTAATTGCCGCGCGCAAAACCATAAACCTGCCGGGCGCCGCCGGTGATCCCGGCCGAACTGAAACTGCCGACGCCGCCGGATCCCCCGATCCCCGCTCCAATGGCGCTCGCAAACAGGCTGCTGGGAATCTGCACTCCGGCGCCCCCGCGGGGAGCGCCTCCTCCTTTGACCCTTAACATGTCCGTTTCCGCATAGCGGGCGCTGTTGTTGGATGACAGGATGTCCAGGTTGTTTTCGGCGACGGCGCTCTTCAGTTGCGCCAGGGAAAGATGCAGCTTGCCGTCCGCGATCAAACCCATAAGCCCCGGGGAATTGACTAGCTCGAGGCGTGGAAGTTTTTGAGCCGTATAGGGGGCATAGAACTTCGGGAACCACTCGCCATTACGGCCGAGGTCGATTGAACTCTTCTTCCCCTGAGCCGCAGCCGGCGGCGTGAAAAAAACCGCCAGGAGCAGCGCCAAGGCTTTCGATGCCGCTCCGACGCCGGGATGCAGCGGCCGAACCCGGCCCAATCGCCTGCTGCTGACGCTCATCATCAGTTGGCCTCCTTGACGCCGCCGGGATTGAACGGGCCGGCCGGTTTTTTCTCAATCCTGCCCGACAGCGCATCGGCATATTCGATATGATTCCTGTCCAGAGTCGCCCCCATCGAGCGGTCCATTTCAACCATCGCCTTTGCATAAGCGGCCGTAGCGGCCACTTCAGCCAGTTGGGCGCTGTAATAATCGCGTTCGCGCAAAATCACCTGATAGGAAGTGGAGACGCCTTCTTCGAGTTTGATCTTTTCGCCTTCCCACATTTCACGAGCGAGCAATGCGGCTTTGTGCGCCGCTTCCACCTGGGCTTTCCCCTGAACCAGCCCGATGATCGCTTTGCGGACCTCCATCGAAATTGTGTTGCGTGATTTCTGTTGGTTTATCATCAGCTGATTTCTTTCAAGCTGGGACCTCAGATGATCCGCTTGTGCGGTCCTGTTTCTTACCGAAATTCCCATGCTGAAGCCTCCGGCGTACTCCGGATTTTCACCCGTGAAACTTTGGCCGAAGGCGTCCCAGATGCTGCTGCTGGAGGCGGCGCTTTCCCCCTCCAGGCCGGCGCCGGCGTAAAAACCAAACACAGAGAAACTGGGCTTCAGGGCTTTTTCGGTAAATCGAACGGAAATGTCCTGGTTTTTGAGATTTATCTCCGATTGCCTGAGTTCGGGCCTGGATTCCAGAGCCTTGGCCAAAGCCTCTCCATACTCAGGGATGTCCGCCTGGCGAGGATCGGGCATCGAATCTCGAAGGACGATCTGAGCGGCGTCCAGCTCAGGGCTGACTTTTTTGACCAGCATGTTTTTGAGCGTCGCTTCCTGGAACTGCAGGTTTGTCCTGGCCACCGTCAAATCCCGGGCTCGCGCGGCCACTTCAGACTCCGCAGAAGTCACGTCAAGAGGCGACATGGCGCCGACCTCGAGGCGAATCTTGTTGTCCTCAAACAGCCGTTCGGCGACCGCCAGCGACCGCTCGGCGACACGAACGCTTTGCTGCAGGGAGGCCAGATCCCAATAGGCGTTCTCCACCGCCACGACCGTGTTGATCACCTGTTGACGGAAGACATGCTCGGCTGCTTTGGTATTGTTGTTGGCGACGACGATATAACGTTCATTGTATAGACGGCCGAATCCATTCCACAACGGCTGATTGACCCCCAGCGCGAATCGGGTGATCGATGCGGGATTGAAGCGTAGATTCCGTTGAGTGGAACTTTGCCTTTGACCGTTCAGGGTCAGGGAATAGCTCGTCCCCAGAGAAAACATTTGAGCAAAGCTGGCGGTAAATGCCGCTGTTTTTCCAACCACGTTGTAGATTCCGGACACGACGCTGGTATTCAGAGGAGAAGTGACATGGTCGTAACTGAAGTTGACGCTGAGAACGGGGTCAAAGCTGCCTGAAGATCCCACTTGTACGGATCCGCCGCCGCCGGTAATCCCGCCGGCGCTTCCGACTCCGGATCCGGCGCCCGATCCGCTAAGTCCGGCGCCCAAGGCGCCCGCCGTCAGGCCGCCCGGGGTGCTGCCCCCGGTAAATCCGCGGGGCGACTGTCCTGCTTTGCTGCGCAGAAGATCCGTCTGAGAAAATTCCGGCATGTAGCGCTGCACCGCTATGTCGAGGTTGTTTTCCAATGCCAGTGAAAGAGCGTCGGCGAGTGAAAGATTTAATTTTCCGTCGCTCGCCAGAATGTCGACCCGGGGAGAATTATCCAAAACCAGACGCGGAACGGTTCGTTCACGATAGCGGAAAATTGCAGGGAGCACGCCTCCGGCGCCCGATTGGTTGCGGCCGGCCTGCTCCGCATCCTTGCCCGTCTCCTGTTGAGCGAAAATGAATGCCGGGCAAACCAAACAGCAAACGCCCGCAGCGATCGCCAGAACTGACCTCTTGAAACGCTTTTTCATCGGCCTTTCCCTCCAAGGGATAATACGCAAACCGGTTGATTTTATAACGAAACCGGGCTGTCGCCGCAAATAACCTGCAGGGGCATGCGCCGCTCTCCCGGAATTCTCCCGCAATCCGATCGGGGATGTGGCGCATATCCCTGCATTTGGAGTATCCTAAGCGCTCTGAGGCGTCCGAATCGCCGATCTGCAAGCTTGAGGGATTGAAATGAATAAAGAAAATCCGCCGGCTGCAATACGCATCTCCACGGCGGACATGGCGGCGCTGCGCGTGCGGATAAAGGGGCCGGATTTTCTTTTTCAAAGCCTGCCGGCCAGGGCAATGGCCCTTATCGCAACTCTCCCTCGCGGCCAGGTTCAGGTTTCGATTCCCCACCAGCGCGATCCGGATGCCGGATATTTGATTCAAAGGGAATTCCCGCCTGCGGGAGAAGGTTTTGTCCTTGTCTACGCTCCCGGGCCGAACCGCGATTATCAGGCGGTCCAAACCTATTTCCAGGGCGAGACTTTCGAAATTTCTCGATTTTACGCGGTTGCAGCCCGATGGGTGGAAACCCGCCTGGGACCGATATCAGAGTTGCCGGGCCGCTTCTTGTATCTGGCGCCCACGGTTGAACAGTGGGGAGTCATGCTCGGCGACAGCGGCTATGTCGCGGCGGATCCATCCAATCTTTCCGACAATATATCCTCGGCAATGAAATTGCAGCCGGATCGACTCGCGAGCGGCGTAGTCCTCCGGATTCCCCTCTACACGCGCGGCACTCAGCCGCCCCCGCCCTATTTTTCGCGCGTTGAATTGAATCTCGATCCCGGCGAGGAGGGGCGTTGGGTGAGTTTTGACGAACATCAAAGAATGCGGACGCTCAAATCCCGCCCTCCGGAGGTCATCGTCGAAAGATTTCGCGTCTGGCAGGAGCAATTGAAGCTGGAAAGCAGTTTTCAGTCCTGGATATTTTCCCCGGGAATGCTGTTTTCCGACTGCGTCGAATGGTGGGGAAATTGCAGCCGGCGAAGAACCATTCATGAAGGGATCGACTTCGCCCGGGGAAGAAAACCGGATGGAAGCGTTTGCGACATCCCGGAAGGGACGCCGGTGCGCGCCATGGCAGACGGAGAAACCGTCGCCGCATTGGACGATTTCCTCGGCAAAACGCTCGTGGTGCGTCATCCCCGGATACAAAATGAGGATTCGGAGCTATTCCACACGCTTTACAGCCATATCCAACCCGAAAAAAACATCGAGGGGCAGGTAGCCGAGGGGCAGGTCCTGGGAAGAATCGGCCGGCCGAAATCCGCCGGCGCGCCGATGCACCTTCACCTGACAGCCGCCTGGATTCCCCGGTCCATCCGCCCGGAAAGCCTTACAATGAACCATATCCATCCGGCGTTCGATCCGATCGCGCTCGTCGATTTCGGCGTCGGCGCTTCAACGCTTCAGATTGTCGACCGCCCGGCGCCGGGTTCGGGTCAGCAGCGTTGAGGCTGATTGACGGGCTCAGGCCTGAAAACGCATTCATCAAAGGCAACATTCCTAAGCTGCAATAGGGCGGCATCGGTCTGTCTGCCGCCAACAGCCTCCCGGGAAGCTCATAAAAATAATATGCGGCTTCAGGCGCGGCGCCGCGCCTGTTTGCGCTGCTGATTTCCCGGAGTTTATTCTGAATCATTTCTTGGAAAGACGTGCTATTTTTAACCTTACCTATGGGTCGGGATGACGCCATGACGAACAATGCAACGATTGCCGGCGGCCTGGCGCCGGCGGCCACGCGATCCCTGCACAAAGCAATGCCGGCCGTTCATGTCGAGGATCCCGTGACCATCGCCATATTCGGCGCGTCCGGCGACCTCACGCTCCGCAAGCTTGTGCCCGCTCTTTACGCGCTCTTTGTCCAGCAGTTGTTCCGTGAACGATTTGCAATCATCGGGTTTGCGCGAAGAAGCTATGACGACTCGAGTTTTCGCCTGCGGATGAGGGAAGCGGTCCGGTCCTTTAGCCGGCTTGCCGTCGAAGAAGCAAAACTCGACGAATTCATCGGTCACGTCCACTATCACGAGGGCGACCTCGGCAATCCGGATGATTTTCACGCTCTCCAAAAGCGGCTCCGCGACACGGAGCGGTTCCCGGCCAACCGGCTTTTTTACCTGGCGACGACGCCGGATTATTTTTTGTCGACGACGGCGAATCTGGCCCGATCCGCTCTGATCAACCCCGCTCATGAAGCGCCCTGGACGAGAGCGGTGATCGAAAAGCCGTTCGGCCGGAATCTCGAAAGCGCGAGGAATTTGAATCGAGACGTTCTCGCCCATCTGGACGAATCGCAGATTTACCGGATCGATCATTATCTTGGGAAGGAGACGGTTCAGAACATCCTGGGTTTCCGATGGGCTAATTCGATCTTCGAGCCGGTATTCAACCGCCACCACGTGGATCACATCCAGATCACCGCAAGCGAAACCATCGGCATGGAGAGCGGGCGCGGCGCCTACTACGAGTCCGCCGGGGCCTTGCGCGACATGGTTCAAAACCACCTGCTGCAGCTGCTTTGCCTGGTCGCGATGGAACCTCCCGCCAATTTTACCGCGGATGCGATCCGCAGCGCGAAGGTTCAGCTCCTTCAATCGCTTGTTCCGCCCGCCCCGGACGAGATGCGCCGGAAAACAATACGGGCTCAATATCTCTCGATCGAAGAGAACGGCCGGCGCGTCCCCGCCTATGCGGAGGAGGACCGGGTGGCTCGCGATTCGAAAACGGAAACTTATTGCGCGCTTCGCCTGGGCATTGAAAACTGGCGCTGGGCGGGAGTGCCGGTGTATCTGCGCACCGGCAAAAGGCTGAAAAAGCGCCTCACCGAGATCGCCATTCAATTCAAAAAACCTCCGCTTCAGCTGTTCCAGACGGTTCAGTGCGAAGGGGATTTCTGCGATCTCACGCTTTCGCAGCCCAATACGCTGGTATTCCGCATCCAGCCGGACGAAGGCATATCCCTGCTGTTTTCGGCGAAGCGGCCGGCGATGCAATTTATCGTCGAAAGCGTCGCAATGAACTTCTCGTATCAGCAGACATGGAAACAGCCTCTGCCGGAAGCCTATGAACGGCTCCTCCTGGATGCCATGCGCGGAGACTCCTCCCTGTTCACACGCTCGGACCAGGCGGAAGCCGCATGGCAGGCTATCGATCCCATCCTGCAAGCCTGGGAAGCGCAACCGGGCATTCCCATCCACACCTACAGGCCGGGATCCTGGGGGCCGCAGGCCTCGGATGAGCTTGTCGGACAGGAGGGAAGATCCTGGCGCAATCCAGATTAGGAAGTCTCAAGGATGATCCGCACAATCCAGAACATTCGCGTGTATGAAAATCCCTGCGAGCTGGCCGCTTCGGCGGCGGAAGAGTTTTTTGTCCGCGCGCTTCGCGCTCGCGCCGATGGACGCATTTTCAGCTGCGCCCTGTCCGGAGGATCCACTCCATCGCGGCTGTTCGCGCGGATGTCGGCGACGGAACGCAGCCCTCGGCTTCCTCAAGGATTCTGGAGTTCCGTCCATTTCTTTTGGGGAGACGAACGCTTTGTGCCTCCCGATCATCCCGACAGCAATTACCGCACAGCCCGGGAAGCCCTGCTCGACAGGATCGACATCCCCAAAGAAAACATACACCGGATCCCGACGGAATCCGGCTCCGCTTCGGCGGCTGCCGCCGCCTACGAAAATGAATTGATGAGGTTCTTTTCGCTGCAGCCGGGAGGCTTGCCCCGTATGGACCTGATTTTCCTTGGCATGGGCGACGATGGGCACGTGGCTTCTCTTTTCCCTCGCTCCGAGGCGCTGAACGAAAAGACGCGTCTCGTCGCAGCCCCCTGGGCGGCCGGACCCAACTCCTATCGCATCACTCTGACTCTGCCGGTGTTGAACCATGCGGCGTGCATCCTGTTTCTGGTTCAAGGAAGCGGCAAAGCCGAAACTGTGCAACGGGTCTTGGCCGGCGCCCGGGGCGCCGACCCTTTGCCCGCTCAGGCAGTCCGGCCCGGAGACGGCGAACTTCTATGGCTGTTGGACCGGGACGCCGCCGGGGCTATTCTCTGAACTTCAGGGCGGCAGGCGGATTCTGATTCTCGCGCCCGAACCGCGGGTGTTTCGAGCCGCGGAGCGGCGACCGGAAAATCAGCCGGAAGCGAGCTCCCGGACAGCAATCGAAAGATGAAAGAGCCCTTGAAGGGCGCCAGACAGACCTTTCGCCGCTGCCGGGTTTTTATGGCTTGCCGGCCTTGCGCGAATATTTGGCGCCGGATTCCGCAGCCTGGAGGAACGCGTCTTTTGTTTGATCCGGATAAGGGCGAGGAAGCGCTTTTTTCAGGCGCGCAAGAAGTCGCACGGGTTTTTTTGTCTGGCATTCCCACACCGTGATCACATGCCAGCCGAGGAGTCTCAACTGCCGTTGGATGCGGCGGTCGCGGCGTTCATTCCGCGCAAATTTGGCTTCCCAATACGAAACATTGCTTTGTGGCATCGTCGCTTCGCCGCATCCCCGATGGCGGTGCCAGAAACAGCCATGCACCAGGATAACTGTTTTGTATTTGGGCAGCACGATGTCGGGATTTCCCGGGAGAACGCTTCCAAAAAGCTTGAACCGATAACCGGCCCGATGCAGCAGCCGGCGCACCAGCAATTCGGGAGATGTGTTCGAGGAGCGCACTTTTCTCATGATCTCGCTCCTCTTTTCGCGCGAAACAGTATCCACAGGCGGTTCCCTTTTCAGAAACCTGATTTTCATTTTATGTCAATTGTTCGTTCTTAGCGGCGGCAGCCTGAAACCGATGCGAAATTTCCGTCCATCTTGAGCGGAACGGATGTTCGGAAGGGATCGTCCGGTCCAATTCACGCCGCGCGACTTCAATTTGCCTGCCGTGATATCCGAACCATCCGTCGTCGGAGCAAGGCAGGCCGGCGACGCTGTTCAGCGCCCGCTCCGCTTCATTGAGCAGCCGCGTCGCCTCTTCGGATTCGTCCTCGCCTCCGGCCAGAACCGCAGTCGCGGAGGAGAGCATCAGTGCAAGGGCAAGGTTCAGCGCAATGCCGGCATCGCCGGGATCGGCGTTGAAAAGCAGCCGGGCCAGCGGGAGCATGACGGCGGCCGCTTCCGAAGCCGTTTCGGCGTCGCCTCCCGCCATTGCGCAGCAGTGCCGGATCTGGAGGGACGCGTTCATTGCCGGCATCAGGACAGCCTCGCGGGCATTTTGAAGCGCTTTCCTCTGATCCTCCGGCTGTTCTATCCCCTGGGAAATCAAATGCGCGGATATTTCTTCGGGTATTATCGCGGCATTGTCGCGTCGGAGGGAGGCGATCAGCGAAAGAAAATCTTCAACCGCCGCAGCCGCGAAGCTTTTCGCGTTTTCCCAATCCTGAGCGTCAAAAGCGCCGGCGGCGGCCTGAGTCGAGCGAAACGCCCGCTCCCTCATTGCAGTCATAGCAGAAACAGGTTCGCTGTTGCGGTCCGAGGGCTCTATTGCGTCCGCGAGTACGCTTTGAAGCGCTTCTTCCATCTCCGCCGCCAGTTCCCGTTTCGATTCCGGCTCAGTCTCCAGAAACTCCAGCGTCCGCAGCCCGCGCCTCAGGATAAATTCGGCGTCGCGCAAAAGGCTCATGTCGTTTGTGCACCGGCCCATATGCGCCAGCGCCTGAGCCACACAAACGGGAGCGTTGATTTCCAGCTCCCCCTCGGGCGCAGCCAGGCTCTGCGTCCAGATCGCAATCCCGGTCTGAGCAGCCTCTTTCAAAGCATCCAATGCCGCCGGCAAGTCTTCTGATTCAAAAGCCACATTGGCCGATTCAATGCATCGGTTGAAATCATCGTGGCCGCATCGGCGCACATCGCGATTGGCGGCCGAATCGGCGCTTTGGGCAGCCCTCCGCAGCGCCATCTCCGAACCGGCGTCCTTCGCATCGGCGCATCGCTGCTCGATTGCAAGATCCACGCGCCGGCCGCGCACGAAAACAACGCGCTGAAACGGCCCCTGGGGTGAAACGAATGTCGTCGACACCGCGCGTCCGCGGCGGCAGGGCACATCCGTCAATCGGTGGGCGCCGCCGACTTTTTCCTGCATCCGTTCGATCCATTTCTCATCCGAATCGCCTTCTGCTGCGGCCGCTCTTCGAATGCCGACGGCGAGCAGCTCCTCGGGACTGTCCCACCGGGAGAAGAAAAAATCGGTAAGCGACGAGTGCAGGGGATCGTAAGCCCAGCCGGCCGGGATCTCCACGCTGAGCGATTCCATCGGATCTCTAAAAATCGGCATTGCCCGCTTCCTCGGATTTGGATTCGGCAGTTTAGAGTCTTCCGCTGCAGAATCCAAACATAAAAACGGGGGCGGCTTCTTTTTTCAAATGAAGAAGGAAGACGTCCCCCCTGGTCCAAACAGGCCGGCGGTCAGCGAACCGGCGGAATAATTTTCTCCCGCATTTTGACTTCGGTTTCCCTGCGGGCGCGTTGGATCATGCTCTCCGCTCTTTTGTACAGTTCGTCCCGCGTCGGCGTCTTGCGTGCGACTCCCTGTTCGATGGCCTTCATGCCCACGGCCACCGCTTCACGCACGAAGACGTCCGGCTCGTCCATTTTGGGGATAATGGCGTCCGCGGTCAATCCTCTGTCTTCCGCGCATTTCGCCAATTCTGTTGCGGCTGCAATGCACATTCCGTCGGTGATGGTCGTAGCGGCCACATCAAGCGTTCCCCGGAAGATCCCGGGGAAACCCAAGGAATTGTTGATTTGATTGGGAAAATCCGAGCGGCCGGTGCCCACAACGAGGGCGCCTGCTTCTTGGGCGTCCCACGGCCACATTTCCGGAATCGGGTTGGCGGTGATAAACACGATCGCGTCTTTGGCCATTTCGGCGACCCATTCTTTTTTAATGGTATCCGGCCCCGGCGTAGAAGCCGCCGAAAGGACATCCGCCCCTCGCATGGCTTCGGCGACTCCGCCCACCAGGTTGTTTTTGTTCGTGATCTGGCACATCTCCCATTTTTCTTTGTGGGTTTTTTGAAGTTCGGTGCGCCCTTTGTGAAGCGTTCCCTTTGTATCCACAAAAATCAGGTTGCCCGGCTTTGCGCCGTATGCCATGTAAAGCGCGCCGATCCGGATATTGGCGGCCCCGGATCCGACCAGCGTAATTTTGACGTCTTCAATCCTTTTTCCCACAACCTTCAAAGCGTTGATCAAGCCGGCGAGGCAAACGGTCGCCGTCCCCTGCTGGTCGTCATGCCATACCGGAATTTTGCAGCGCCGGCGCAGTTCGGCGAGAATGTAAAAACATTTGGGTTGAGCAATGTCCTCGAGGTTGACGCCGCCGAAAGACGGTTGAAGGAGCTCGACGGTTCGAATGATTTCGGCGGGATCCTTGGTGTTTAAACATATCGGAAACGCGTCCACGCCTCCCAGATATTTGAAAAGAATGCCCTTCCCTTCCATGACCGGCATGCCGGCTTCCGGCCCGATATCGCCCAATCCGAGAATCCGGGTGCCGTCCGTAACCACCGCAACGGTGTTCCCCTTATTCGTATGCTCGAACACCTTCTCCGGATGCCGCTGGATGTCCTTGCAGACTTCAGCGACTCCGGGCGTATACCAGATGGCGAAGTCGTCGAAATCGCGGATACAGCATTTCGGAGAAGTCTCGAGCTTCCCTGTAAAATAGGGATGCAGTTTCATCGCGTCTTCCGCCGGCTTGTATGCTTTGGCAAGCAGTTCCTCCTTGGTCATTTTCTTCGATTCTCTTTTCGACGACTTGCCGGCCGGATCCGTTTCAATAGCCATCAGGGCCTCCGCTATTTTTCATTGATTCATGAGTCTTGGCGCAAACGGGCGCCGAGTCCGCCGCCCGCACGAGCCGCCTCTCTATTTTCATTCCTGACTGCGTCCGAAGATTTTTGGGGGCGCCGAAAGCAAGTCCCCTCTTTGACGATACTATCGTCCATGGAAGCAATCAAGGACTTATCCGGCGGCCGTGAAGGCGGTTCTCAAAATCAGAATAGTGGATTGTTGGAGTTGATGGATCCGGAGAGTTGGAGGGGCCGGAATCCAGGGTCGCGCGTGTCATCCTGATCGCGGCGTCGGCCGCCCTATTGCCGGGCGGCCGCGAATATCGACTGTCGAATGCGCGATCCCGATCGATAAGTCATTTCAGTTGCGGGCGCCGGATCACGCTCGAAATTTCAAATTCGCCATCACGGCCTGAAAAAGAACGCAGCCGTTCTCCGGATGAATTCCGACATTCGATAGTCTTTCTTCTGCATTCTCTTATTCCGCAGCCGGCTGCCCGATGCCCATGTACTGCAGCATCCCGCGGGCCGCCCGCCGGCCGGCGCCCATCGCCAGAATGACGGTGGCGGCCCCGGTCACGATATCGCCGCCGGCAAAGACGCCCGGGACGGAGGACATGCCGGTATTCTCGTCGATCTCGATGTATCCCCAGCGGTTCACCTTCAAGCCGGGGGTGCTTTGCGCGATGATAGGGTTGGCGCTGGTCCCCAACGCGTAGACCACCATGTCGACATCCAAAATGTGCTCGGTCCCCTTCTTCGGAATCGGGCTCCTGCGTCCGGAAGCGTCGGGCTCCCCGAGTTCCATCTCGATGACTTCCATCCCGGTAACCCAGCCGGAGTCGTTCCCCAGGATGCGCACCGGATTGGTAAGCCATTTGGCGTCGATGCCTTCTTCAATGGCATGATGCAGTTCTTCCGCACGCGCCGGCGATTCCTTGATGCTGCGTCGATAAACCAGATACACCTTCTCGGCGCCCATGCGCAGCGAGACGCGCATCGCATCCATCGCCGTGTTGCCCGCGCCGATAACCGCCACGCGTTTCCCCATCCCGACCGGCGTGTCGTAAAGCGGCTGCCGGAAACCCTGCATGAGGTTGATGCGGGTCAGGAGTTCGTTCGCCGAAACGACTCCATTGTAGGCTTCCCCGGGAATCCCCATGAATTTCGGGCTCCCTGCGCCGGTCGCGACAAAGACCGTGTCGCAGCCCTTCTCGTTCATCAACTGCGGGATTGTAAAGAGTTTCCCGATGATGCAGTCGAGCTCGAACTTGACGCCCAGTTTGGCCAATCCTTCAATTTCGATATCGATGGTGTCGTTCGGGAGCCGGAATTCCGGGATTCCGTATTTGAGAACGCCGCCGGCGACATGAAGCGCCTCATAGACCGTCACATCGACGCCGGCTTTGATCAGGTCGCCCGCGCAGGCGAGCCCTGCCGGGCCGGATCCGACGACAGCCGCCTTTTTACCGGTGCGCTTGAATTGGGGCGGCTTGTCCCAGCCTCGTCCAACCGCAAAATCGGCCACAAAACGCTCAAGCCGGCCGACCGCGACCGGTTCCAGCTTGCCGCCGATGACGCACGTCGCTTCACACTGCACTTCCTGCGGACA
The DNA here is from genome assembly GCA_964642735.1 of uncultured Acidobacteriota bacterium. Lineage (GTDB taxonomy): Bacteria > Acidobacteriota > UBA6911 > UBA6911 > UBA6911 > UBA6911. The sequence goes on along the minus strand of CAZXSV010000024.1, from coordinate 11,165 downwards.
AACGCGGCCGCAAACGGCCGGCAATGCATTCGCGCTTTTCAAAATCCGATAGGACTCATAAATGTCTTTGCGCGCCAGCGCCGCGATAAATCCCGGGATGTCAATTCCCACCGGGCATCCGGGAACGCACTTGGGCTTCTTGCACTGAAGGCAGCGGTCGGCTTCCGCAAGGGCCATTTCCAGCGTGTAGCCTTGCGCCACCTCGTCGAAGTTGTGGCTGCGCACTTTGGGGTCCTGTTCAGGCATCGCGGTGCGCTTGGGCGCGATGTTGCGAATATTTTTTACAACACGAGACGAAGGTTCCGGCGTGGGGATTTCGGACGTATCCAGGATAGCCGAACGTTTGCGCGCCGGGACGACTGCGGGATTCGATCCTCCCTGTCCCAGCGCCATAAGACGCTTGCGCTCCTCTTCAAAACGGGTCAGGCACTCTTTTTCTTCGCATTCAAAGCGTTTTTGCCGAAGCATCAGTTCGTCGAAGTTGACGAGATGCCCGTCGAAATCCGGCCCGTCGACGCAGGCGAACTTCATTTTATTCCCGATGGTGACGCGGCAGGATCCGCACATTCCGGTGCCGTCCACCATGATGGAGTTGAGACTGACCATGGTGCGGATTCCGTAGGGCCGGGTCAATTCCGCACAGGCCTTCATCATCGGCAGGGGACCGATGGCGATCACTTCATCGACATCCTTGTGCTCCTTGAGGACCTGATCGAGCACGACCGTGACGAATCCCTTGGTCCCGAAAGATCCGTCGTCGGTCGCGACCCGGAATTCGTCAGAGTATTTGGAAAACTTGTCGGCCCAGAACATGAGATCTTTATTTCGGAAGCCGATAACAGAAACGGTGCAGGAGCCGAGTTCCTTATGGCGACGAAGTTGCGGGAAAACAGGGGCGACTCCTAATCCGCCTCCTACCAGTACGGCCTTGTTTCGTTTTTCAAGATGCGAAGCCACTCCCAGAGGGCCGATAAAATCCAAAACCGACGCGCCTTCAGGCATAGCCATCATTTGATAAGTCGTTTTTCCGACCGCCTGGACGACAATGGTGACGGTCCCTTTGCCGCGGTCGAAATCGGCGACAGTCAGGGGAATGCGCTCCCCATTTTCATCGATTCTCACCATGACAAAATGACCTGGCTGGCAGGCTTTGGCCACTTCGGGAGCGACAACCTCCCAGAGGAATGTAACCGGGCCGAACTGTTGACGCTTCACGATTTGATACATAATTACCCCTGCTTGCTAATGGATTTTAAAACTGAACTGCGAAGTATATTAAGACATGAACGTTAACGCAATAGTGTTTGGAGTTTCCGGCGGCCTCGACAGCGCAGCGCAGAAAAGCCCGGCTATCGTCTAATATCGGGACTGCGTTCATTTAATCCGCATTATTCATGAAGCTCTTTTCCTTCCACCGGGGCCCTTGCCCAAAACGCGCCCCATCGAACGCAAGGTCTGTTCGAGAGAACCTTGACAGGCCCGCGCTGTTTCGTGGACGCAAGCCTTCCCGGGGTAAATTTCGTAAAGAATCCGGTATTGGGCCGGAGTGACGTTGGGCATGACGACGTTGGCCCCGCGCTCGAGCCCGAGTTCGCGACCCGATTTGGGATCGATCGTCGCCAGCGCCGTCGTGGAAGGGATGTTGGCCGCGGGACATAAAATCCGGGTTAACGCGACGACCTTTAATGTCGTGAGAGTATCGTTAGGCGTCTGTTCATCGGGATCGAGATAGAACCCAGCCGCCTGCTCGCCGCCGAGCAGGGTGCGCGGCGAAGGCAGAAAGGGTCCGATCCCTATCATGTCGATGTCGTATTCGCGGAAAAGCCCGATATCTTGCGCAAGCGTTTTCCACGATTGCCCGGGGATGCCGACCATGATCCCGGTGCCGATTTCGTAGCCCATGGCGCGCATTCTCTCCAGCTGAGCGAAACGGTCCGACACTTTGCCCGGGAGCGACGGGTGGATTCTGCGGTAAAGTTCCGGGTCCGAAGTTTCAAAGCGCAGCAAATAGCGGTCTGCGCCGGCCTCTTTCCATTTTATGAGATCTTCGTCCTCACGCTCTCCGAGCGAAAGAGTCACGGCCAGGCCGGTGGAGGACTTGATTTCACGCACGATGCCGGACACAAAGTTTCGCGAAAGCCCCGGATCCTCTCCCGATTGCATGACGACGGAGCCGTAGCCCAGCCGAACGATCTCACCGACGCATTCGACGATTTCCTCCCGGCTCATCCGATAGCGAGCGACGCCCTGGGAGCATGCGTTTATGCCGCAATAGCGGCATTGACGCACGCAATAGTTGCTGATCTCGATCAGGCCCCTGAGATGGACTTCATCTCCGACGCCGTCGCGCCGCGCGGCATCCGCCCGTTTCCACAACTCTTCCAGCCGGGTTTCGTCCTTTTCCCGCAGCCAGCGCAGGATTTCCTCATAATCCATATCCAATATCTACCATTTGGAACTGCCGGTTCCCAGTTCAGAAATGCTTTCATCCGAAAACGGAGAGCTCTCTTATCGGGTGCGAAGGCTGAAAGCGAGCCAGCGGCCCGGCATGTCGACCCCGGCGATTTCCTGGTAGCGCCGGTCGAGGAGATTGGTGTATTCAACGGCCGCGACGAACCGGTCGAAGCTGCGTTCCAGCCGGCCGTCGGCCACCCAATAGTCCCGGCCGTCGGCGCGCTGCTTGTAACGGACGGTCTGATGGTATTGCAGCGCCATCGGCATCCGAAGGGAAGCCGATGCAGACCAGGAGTCGTGCGCATAGTCCAGGACATATTTCGACATCGCATTAACCTGCCCCGGATTGATTGAAATAAGGCTGTACCGGGCGCTCAGACGCACTCGCGAATTCACGGCGCGTTCGAGGTTGAACTCGGCGCCGGCGGTCCGGAGATTCCTTATATTCGATGAGCGCCATTTATCCCCTGCGGAATCACGCACCCAATCGATGATGTTGCGCTCGCGCCTGGAAAACAGGGTGACGGATCCCATCCAGCGCTCCGCAGGGAACAGGTCCGCTCCGGCTTCCGCCGACCAGGAGCTTTCAGGCTTCAGCGAAGGGCTGGCTTCATGATTGGGATCGCGATAGTAAAGCTCGGTGAAGGAAGGGATTCTGAAGGCGCGGCCTATGGCCGAGCGCAGGCGGACTCGGGGCAGCGCCCACCAGCTGGCGCTGACTGACGGATTCGCCGCCGCTTTGAAATTGGAATAGTAGTCCAGGCGCAGGCCGGAGTGCACCGCTCCGGTTTTGCCGAGCAGCCACTGCAATTCTCCAAAAACGCTGGTCCGCGCGAAAGCATGGTCCCCCAGGCTTCGGGAAGCAATCCAGTCGCCGCCGGCTTCGCCTCCAAGCGTCAGGGATGCCGCAGGGGAGAGGGAGAGCCGCGTTTTCAGCGAAATCCCGGCCGAGTGCGTCCGGTGGCTGCTTTGGAAGAGTCCCGGAGAACGCACGTCGTAAAGGAACCGGTCTCCATGGGTCCGATAGTAGCCCTGCAGGCCGGCCCTTTTGCCTTCGCGCTTCAGTGAAACCAGAGTCTGATCCGTCCATTCTCTGGCCGGCGACGGTCCATAGAAACCTTCTGCGCCGAATTCCTTTTTCAAATGCGACACGAAAAATCCGAGCCCTTCTCCCACGTTGACGACGGAGCTCATCGAAACGCTCCGAAAATCCCGGTCGGGCTTGAACCCCGATGAATAATTGCCTTCGGCGCCGATCGATTGGGTGAACTTTCCCTTCCGGAAGCTCATGCCGAAGGAGCCATCGATCAGATTGTGTTCTCCTCCCTTAATGGAAGCCCTGAAAGGCTCCTCCCGGCGGCCCGTGATGATATTGATGGCGCCGCCAAAAGCGTCCGCCCCGTAAACGGACGAGCCGGGCCCCAGCAGGATTTCAATTCGATCCACATCCTGCAGCAGGACGGGGATATCGCCGTTGTGATGCGCCGTTTGCGAGTCATTGATTCTCACGCCGTTGACGAGAATCAGCGTTTGGGAAAACGCCGATCCGCGCAGAGAAAAGTCGGTCTGCAGGCCGAAGGGCGCGCGCGAGCGTATGTCCGCTGAAGTCGCCTGTGCCAGGACATCGGCAATCGAATGGGCCTGCATGTCGGCAATGGCTTCCCGGGTAATAACCGTGACGGTCCTGGAGAGGTTTTCGAAGGGCACGGGAGCGGCGTTTGCGGTAACGACCACCTGTTGATCCGGCATACGCTGCGCAAACAAAGGAGAGGCAAGGAGCGACGCCGTCAGGAAAAACGCGAGAGCCGCAAACATGGGCAAGCTGGGAGCGGGCTGGCGCCGGCGTTTCACTGGCGGGAGCAGGCGAATGCGGAAACATCGGATTGGCATTTCTATCTTTCGCCGCCCTCGGTCCCGGGAATTCTCTCCGTGCCGGGCAGGGGATCGCTATTTCGGAGCTTAATTAGTTTCTTTCGCGAAACTCGGAATTCAGGCCCGGGCCGCCCAGACAGACCTTTCGCCGCTCCGCGGCTCCTTATTATGCCGATTGCCACCGGGGGCTCGCAAAAAACGCTCGCCCCCGGCTACTGTCCATCGCCGCTCCGCGGCGAAAATTTACCGTTCGCCATGCCGGCAAAGCGCCGGATAACCCATGGTTATTGAGCCGGGGAGCGAAGCGAGCCCCCGGACAGCAGACGAAAATATATAAAAGCCCCGGCCGAAAGAAAATAGCCGGGGGTGAGTGAAAAAAACCCCCGGCAAGCGATGCAATCAGCAGAGAACCCTGAAAGGGCGACACCAATAAGCCCTTTTAACCATTGATCTTTCGCCGCTGCCGGGGCTATTCTCTGTCGCTCCTCCGGAGCTTCTTGCGAAAAAAAGCGTTTTGCGACAGAAACCAACGGATCGGAATGAATAAAAAGAGCCAAAGGCGCGCCCAAGCCAGCCAGGCTTTGGACTGGCTGCGGAATGGGATCGCGCCTTTGGAGCATCCTATCTCAATAGATCAAAACGAGCTGCGAGACGGCTTCGACGGCTCCGACAGAATCGTCAGGACTGCAGATCCATCGAGCCGCTTAAATAAGCATCGTAGGCGCTCAGGTCGAAATGGCCGTGCCCGGAGAGATTGAAAAGAATTATTTTCTTTTCCCCGGATTCCCGCGCCTTGAGGGCATGCACGATGGCGCTGTGAATCGCGTGGGTGCTTTCCGGCGCCGGTATGGTCCCTTCACACTGCGCAAATTTAATGGCGCTGGCGAACACCTCTCCCTGAGTGTAAGCCTCGGCTTCGATCACTTTATCGGCCAGCAAATTGCTGACCAGCGGCGCAGAGCCGTGATAGCGAAGGCCTCCCGCATGGACCGGAGGCGGAATAAACTTGTGCCCCAGAGTGTGCATCAGCATGAGAGGCGTGTTGCCGGCGACATCTCCGAAGTCGTATTCGCGGGGGCCTTTCGTGAGAGTTGGGCAGGAGCAAGGTTCCACGGCGATAGCCCGGAGATTCTTTCTGGTTCCCTTGAGCTTGGCTTTCAGGAAAGGAAACGCAATCCCTGCGAAATTGCTGCCGCCGCCATGGCAGGCAATAACGATATCCGGATATTCTCCCGCAATCTCCATCTGCTTGATCGCTTCCTGTCCGATGATCGTCTGATGGAGCAAGACATGGTTCAAAACGCTTCCCAAAGCGTATTTGGTGTCGTCGCGTTTCATCGCGTCCTCGACCGCCTCCGAAATGGCAAGCCCGAGGCTGCCGGGGGATTTCGGATCTTCGGCCAACGCGGCTCTTCCGGCTTCCGTCAGGTTCGATGGGCTCGGGACTACGTCGGCGCCATAGGTTTTCATCATGATTTTGCGATAGGGCTTTTGATCGTAGCTGATACGCACCATATAGACCATGCATTCGAGCCCCATCAGCTTGCAGGCGCAGGCCAACGCGCTGCCCCATTGTCCGGCGCCGGTTTCGGTAGCCAGGCGCTTGACTCCCTCCTGCTTGTTCATATAGGCCTGCATGAGAGCGGTGTTGAGCTTATGGCTGCCGACCGGGCTGACATGCTCCGATTTGTAATAAATTCTGGCGGGAGTGTCGAGCGCTTCTTCCAGCGCGCGGGCTCGATAGACAGGACTCGGTCTGTAAAGGCGATAAATTTCCCTTACCTGATCGGGGATTTCGATCATGGGCTCCTGCGACATTTCCTGTTGGATCAACCCCATCGGGAAAATCGGCGCCAGCATATCGGGACTGATCGGCTCTTTCGTGCCCGGATGCAGCGGCGGCGCAAGCGGCGTCAACAGATCCGGCTGGATATTGTAATAATGGGTGGGAATTTCTGATTCAGGCAAAGTAATTTTAGTATCGGTCATGATCTCTCTCCTAAGATGGGGGACAAATTATCAGCATAGCTTAAAAGCGTCTAAGGATTCCACAGGTTTTCGAATCTGCCGCCAGCTCGCATGTTTCCAACAGTCCACGGTCGATCGTCAATATCTGCTCAGTTGGTTTGTTCGTGTTTCGCAACGACTTTGCCGACCGGGCGGCTGAGGAGCAGCAGGATGAGGCCGGTGATCACTCCTATGGAGGTGAGCATTATAAAGAAGCTCATCTTCGGCATTTTCTCCCAGAAAGTGCCGAGAAATCCCGACAGGTAGTTTCCGAAGAAGCTTGAGAGGAACCAGACGCCCATCATCATCGAAACCATCCGGGCGGGCGCCACCTTGGTGACGAAAGAAAGGCCTATCGGCGAGAGGTAAAGCTCTCCTATCGTGAGGACAAACGTCGTTCCTATCAGCCAAAGGATGCTGCGGCGCTCATCGGGGGCGGCGCCCGAGCTGGCGATGATCATGATGATATAGGAAAGGCCCAGGATCAGGCAGCCGATCCCCATCTTGGTCGGGCTGGAAGGCTCCGATCGCCGGCGCGACTGCCAGGACCAAAACATATTGAGAAACGGGGCCAGGACGACGATCATGATCGGGTTGAAGGATTGGAACCACGTCGAAGGAATGGTCCACCCGAGAAAATTCCAATTCGTATTGCGGTCGGCCCAGAGCTGCATGGTGTTTCCCTGCTGTTCATAGACCGCCCAGAACAAAATATTGAAAAAACATAGAGCGAATAGAGCCGCAATGCTCTTCCGTTCCTCTTCCGGAAGGCGGAACATCCAACGCATCAACAGCGCGCCCAGCACAATGGCGGCGGCTGCAAGCAAACCAAAGCGCAGGAACCTGGCCATCAAGCTCAGCGCATAGGGCAGACCGATGATTAGAATGAGCAATCCGGCGGCGATGCTGAGGATGTAGGCGGCGATGGAGCGCGCCGCGATGGCGGAAGAAATGGGCACATCCGAAAAGTCGCGCGGCAGGTATCGCTGTCCCCAAACATATAAGATCAGGCCCAGGACCATCCCGACGCCGGCGGCGCCGAAACCGTAATGCCAGCCCATTGTCTGGCCGAGAGTGCCGCAAACGAGCGGCGAGAGGAATGCGCCGGTATTGACTCCCATATAAAAGATCGTAAACGCCCGATCCCGCCGCGGGTCCCCCTGCCGGTAAAGCCCTCCCACCTGGGTGGAGATGTTCGGTTTGAAGGCGCCATTCCCAAGGATCAGAAAAAGCAGGGCGGGAAAGAAAGCGTATTCGAAAGCCATCAGGAAATGCCCGACGGCCATCAGGATTGCGCCCAGGATCACGGCCCGTCGCCGGCCGATGACCTTGTCGGCCAGCATGCCGCCGAAGAACGGGGTAAGGTAGACGAAAGCGGTATAGAGTCCGTAAATCTGGGAGGAAAGGGGCTGGATTGCCAGCGGGCCGAAGACCGATTCCAGCGATCCTTTGATGGCGTTGAAGCCGAGAAGCTCTCTGCCGATGTCGGGGCGCACAAAGAGGTAATCGACCATATAGAGCACAAGCAGGGACCGCATTCCGTAATAGGAAAGACGCTCCCACATTTCGGTCAGGAACAAAATGAAGAGGCCGACCGGATGGCCCAGAAACGTACGCTCTTTCATGGACGCTGGTTGGGACTCAAGGATCATCTTTGCGCTCCTACTCCGCCCTGGTTCTTGAATGGGCCGCCTTGATTGACAGGATTGCCGGCTAAAGGGGCATTTTCCGCTATTGCGTCTTTTATCTCAATAGCAGATTCACGGGATGCGCGAAGTCGAGAGGATCCCGCCCATGCCGGCGGCGTCTTCCTTTCACCCGGGCGGCTACAGGACAAAGCTCTGCGACTTTTTTTGGGTCGCGGCAATTCCCCGTTCCTGCGGCTGCCTTGAAGCTCCGGCGGATTTACACTTGAAATGCGGCGGAGAAGGCCGCAAAATGACTGTCCTGCAGCTTGAGGGGGGCGACGTAGCTCAGTCGGTTAGAGCGTGGGATTCATAACCCCAAGGTCGATGGTTCGATTCCATCCGTCGCTACCAAATTTCTCAGTTACTTACAGCCATCCGCAAGCTTCATAAAAAAACCTGTGTGCCACTTTTGTGCCAAGGTCATCCGAGCCTCAATTTGCGCCCTTCGAGCACACGAAGGACGTTCCCGGATGCTGAGTCCGGACTAAACTTGGCGTAATGCTTCTATCAAGAAATCCTCCCAGAGCATTTCGCCAGATGGGTCGGGCGAGTTTTTTCACAGGTGTTTTCAACGCCGCCGAACCCAGATCCTTTCCTGTTACATGTATTTTCCCGCGTCATCGAAATGATTTTCATAAAAATTTGAAAAATAATTGGCGTTTTTGCTCTCAAGGCGATTGGAAGTGATGACGCTTTCACATTTTGAAAGCAGGTTGCTTCAACAATGCTTTGTACGTATGGCTGGGAACACATTTATTCGCCCTATGGGAATATCCCCTTCCAGGATGAAGGTTTCTTTATCAGGGAAGAAACGGCGGCCTATCATCCGCGAAACCCTGAGGATAACCCTCTTTATGGGATCGTCGCCGATAACCTCGAAACATATCTGGCGATGCAATCGGCGAAAGACCGTACGGTTCCATTTTTTGTCGAGCATGAATTCCGGGCGTTTATGGACTGCGGAGTTCTGGCGCACGGCTTTCTCCGGGTTCATTGCGATCTATGCGGCAAGGACCGGGTCGTGGCTTTTTCCTGTAAAGGGAGAGCAGTTTGCTCCTCGTGCTGCGGACGCAGGATGGCCGATACGGCGGCTCATCTTGTCGACCGCGTGCTTCCCATGGTTCCTGTCCGGCAATGGGTGTTGTCGTTGCCTTTTGCTTTGCGTTATCGCCTCGCCTATGATTCCTGCCTTGTGCGCGATGTTCTACATATTTTTATCAAAACAATCTTTTCATTGATGCGCCGGCGCGCGCGTCAATACTTTGGGATTAAGAAGGCCCAATGCGGAGCGGTGACGTTTGTTCAGCGTTTTGGCGGCGCAATCAATCTGAATATCCATTTTCATACCTTAGTTCTAGACGGCGTCTACTACGAGGATCCGGAAAAAGGGATTTGCTTTCGGAGGCTTCCGGCGCTTACGGATGTGGAAGTTAAGCAAATTCTGGAGGCGATTGTAAAAAAAATCTTGCATTTGCTGGAGCGCCGCGGATTGGGGCCGCAAGCGGATCCGGAGGAGGCGGATCCGTTGAGAGTAGAACAGCCGTTGCTGGCGGAACTGTACAGCGCATCAGTGCAAGGGAGGGTTACGGAAGGCGAAAATGCAGGAGCTTTCCTCCGGACGGCAGGAATGCAGGAAGAGGAAGGAGCTAAGGGAAAGAAGCCCGGGCGCTGTTGCGCAAATCTGTCCGGATTCAGCTTGCATGCGAATGTTTGCATTCCCGCGAAGGCCCGGCGGCAGTTGGAGAACTTGTGCCGCTATGTTGCGCGTCCGGCGGTGGCGATGGAGCGGCTGTCCAAGCTGCCGGACGGACGAATTCTATATCATCTGCGGCATCGTTGGCATAACGGCGCCACGGATGTGATCTTTGATCCGCTTGATTTAATTGGGAAACTTGCTGCGCTGGTTCCTCCGCCGCGATTCAATATGGTGCGCTATCATGGGACGCTTGCTCCTTCGGCCAAGTGGAGAAAGCTCATAACGCCCCAAGGGAAAGATTTCGTTGAATCCGCGGCCGGAAGCCACTGCGGTCGTACATCGAAAATTGGGAATAGGGATCAGGAAAAGACGGATGAATCGGCTCCGAAGGCTGTTCGTCCAAGAAATTACAATTGGGCTGAGCTGATGAAGCGTGTTTTTGGATTTGATGTCTTGCAATGCAATGGCTGCGGCGGCCGGATGCGGATTCTATGCGCGGTCAATCCTCCCGAGGCGATAAGGAAGATACTGGACTGCCTGGGATTGCCGTCGCGCCCCCCGCCGATTTCCTCTGCCGTACTGGCCGCCCCTTTCTCCGATTAAGGAACATTACGATCCTACAACAGGCTCCAGCCCTATCGAAATAGGAAAACTGCGCAATTTTCAATCTTTTCTAGCCCAACTGCTGTAAAATATCGCCCGAAGATTCGGACTTTTTGTCGAAAGTTACATAACGCTCGTTATCGGAAGGGTGCGGAGGATCGCATCGGGATATGGCGTCACGGCTGCTCCCCCTCGTTTGTTCTTCCTATCCTTCGCCGGAAACGGAGAAAGACCGGGACAAAGATGAGGGAGTGCACAAAGTCACGCTTGCATATTCGTTTGCGGTGAGCAAAGGGCCAATCACTTGGGATCAGTGGGAAGCCTGCGCACGCGACGCCATGTGCGACGGGCAAGCTGTGGAAACGGCGCTTCGAATGGATAGCGAAGGCAAGCCTATTCAAAACTATGCAGACCACGGCCGCGGAAACCACCCGGTAGTTGGCGTCAGCTGGTGGGATGCACAAGCGTTCATCGGCTGGCTCAACCGGAAGACCGGCAAGGAGAAATATCGCCTTTTGTCGGAATCGGAATTCGAGTACGCCGCGCGCGCCGGCGCCACAACGATCTACTGGTGGAGCAACGAACCCAGCCATGACTACGCCAACTATGGCAAAGAAGTTGGACAGGGTCTGGGCGGGATGGCAGCGGGACGCGACGTATGGGAGAATTCAACATCTCCGATATGTTCCTTTCCAACGAATGCTTTCGGTCTGTGCGATATGCACGGAAACATTTATCAGTGGATCGAAGACTGCTACGAAACCAACATTGCATCATTGCCTACTGACGGATCGTGTCCTTTCGGCAGAGCTGCATGACTCGATTTAGAGCGGTCTGATATCTTT
>CAZXSV010000023.1:0-47303 GCA_964642735.1 uncultured Acidobacteriota bacterium | reverse complement strand
AGTCGATAGCGCCAACCCTTTCACCCCTCCGCCTCCCAGACTTCTCCGCCTGCGAGCCCTTTACGGAAATTTGTCGTTGTAATTCAGGATTTAGCGGATATCATTATGGATAATTGTAAATAGTGCATTTCCAAAGCTTTCAGGCAGTGACTTTTTAAGCGGCAAAAAGGACGGGAGCCATGGCCCCCTGGGCTGCCAAGCGCTTTTTTTTCTTTTTGGTTGCGGACATCCTCCTGATTTGTTTTTCGCTCTATCTGTCGTTTTTATCCTATTTTGATTTCAATTTCGATATCGCCTATCCGGACCTCCTGGCCAGAACTTCCTTTTATTTTGTCATTGTTAAATTATCCGCCTTGGCGGCATTCCGGACCTATAAAATCACCTGGCGCTACGTGGGCCTGTGCGACCTGACCAATATTTTTATTGCCATCCTTATATCCGAGCTTCTTCTGACTGTCTTGAGCCTGCCCAACAGGCTCCTGCCGAATCTCGCGGTTGCGGGTCTGTCTAAAAAGATTTTTTTCGTCGACGGGATTTTGTCGTTCGGCCTCATCGGCGCGCTTCGCTTGTCCAAAAGATTTTACCTGGAAATCATCCGGAAGAAGGGCGTCATCAGAAAAGGGAAAAATACGCTGATCATCGGAGCCGGCGATACAGGCGAAATGATCCTGCGGGATATCATTCACAATAATTTCAAGGATTTTTACCCCATCGGCTTTCTCGACGACAATCCTTTCAAAACAGGCAACTATATTCATGGCGTCAAAGTCCTTGGAAACACCAATCAGCTGCAGGACGCCGTTATGCGGCGCAATGCAGAAGCCGTCCTCATCGCCATTCCGGCTCTGAATCACAAGGTCCTGCGAAAATTCTACGACGAGGCGAAAATCGCCGGCATCGAAACCATTAAAATCGTTCCACGGATTTATGATTACAGCCGGCCCGAAATCGGGATCAAAACTCTCGAGAGCATCAGCGTCGAGGATCTGATCGGGCGGCAATCGATTTGCGTCGACTATCGGGGGATCGGCAATTTCATCCGAGGGAAATCGGTCCTGGTGACGGGCGCCGGCGGCTCCATCGGCTCCGAAATCGTCCTGCAAATCTGCGCATTCGCCCCGAAACAGATCATCCTGTTCGATGTGGACGAAACGGAGCTTCACAACCTTGGGCTGAAGCTGCAAAGGATGTTTCCGCACAGGATTCACGATGTCTGCTATGTCGCCGGAGACATCCGGGACGAGAGCCGGGTATGGGAAATTTTCGAAGCCTGGCGGCCGCAAATCGTTTTTCACGCCGCGGCTTACAAACACGTCCCGATGATGGAATGGAATCCCAAAGAGGCTGTCAAGGTCAATGTGTTCGGCACTTTCAACGTAGCCCGGACCGCAAAAAAATATAACGTGGAAAAATTCATCATGATTTCGACGGACAAGGCCGTTCGTCCTACGAGCGTGATGGGCGCAACGAAGCGGATCGCCGAATATGTCTGCAGCGCATTTAACGGAGAAGAAGCCGACGGCCCGATCCCCTTCTCTTCAAAAAAGCAATGGCCGGCGCCGCCCCGCACGGCGTCGACTCAATTCATCTCGGTGAGATTCGGAAACGTTTTGGGGAGCAGGGGCAGCGTCCTTCCACTGTTCCTCGAGCAGCTTCAACACGGCGGCCCCCTGACCGTCACCGGCAGAGAAATGAAGCGGTATTTTATGACGATCCCGGAGGCGGTTTCGCTCGTCCTCCAGGCCTCCATCCTCGGCAACGGGGGGGAAGTTTTCGTCCTCGACATGGGGGATCCGGTGAAGATCATCGATATCGCCGAAGAACTGATACGTCTGCACGGGATGGAGCCGTATCGGGACATCGACATCCGGATTATCGATAAACGGCCCGGAGAGAAACTCTTCGAAGAAATCCTCACCTCGGAGGAAGGCGCAGACGCGACCCTTCACGAAAAAATCCTCATCGCCAAAAACGGCGCAAAATATGCCGTCGAGCAAATTCAAGCCATCCTGGCGGATCTTTCCTCCGTCCTCTCCGATCGATCGCCTGAAAGCGGCCGGCGCATGAAAAATACTCTCGGGAAATACATTCAATACTACAACGACTCGGAGCTGGTTCCCGACATGCTGGACCGTGATTCCTCCCGGCGCCGCTCCGACGGCGACGCCGATTTGAAAGAGCGCCTCAAAACATCTTCACACTTGCGCCTCGCAGGGTCCAAAGATTCCTCCAGAACGAACGCGCATTCCGAAAAGATCTCCAAATACGAGAATTGAAGCGATTGCCGCGGGAAGCGGGCGGAGAAGGCCGGAACAGATCTCCCCGGCGTTCGTCCCGGCGGACCTTCATCGTTTTGGCTTCGCTTCATTGTGCAGGACTTGAATAATTGCGAAAATTCATGATACTTTTCAGCGCTGAGAAGATCTAACACATAAGAATCACAAACGACAAACAAGAACGATATTATGACGTACCTCTTAGTTTTTGGTTGAAGTTTATGATACGAGCTTTAATATGTTTTATTGAGATTTCAATTCACGCATTGCTGCTGCAGGCATCGGAAAAAACTATAAGGAAGGGCATGAATAATTTATTGACGGTTTCGCCTCTCAAGCGTTTCCTGGTGTTCTTTTTTTCAGACGCCATCCTCATCTGCGTCTCGCTCTATTTGTCTTTTCTGACTTATTATGAATTTGATTTCAATTCCGTCAGCCTGGCGCTCCTGCTGAAAATCGCCCCGTACTTCGTTCTCCTGAAGCTGGCCGCTCTGGCGGTTTTCCGGGTTTATAAGATAACCTGGCGGTATTTCGGGCTGTCCGATCTTGTAAACATTTTCATATCGCTGGTCTTGGCGGAGCATGTCCTGGCTCTCCTGAGCCTGTCGGACTTTTTCTCGACGCCTCTTGCCTCCACTGGCCTCTCCCGAAGCATTCTTCTAATGGACGGGATATTCTCCCTGGGCATGATCGCCGCTTTGCGAGCGTCCAAGCGGCTCTGCCTGGAAATTCTGCTGGAAAAGCGGCCCGCAGCCAAAGGGAAAAACACCCTTATCATCGGGGCGGGCAATACAGGCGAAATGATGTTGCGGGACCTCATACGCAACGGTTTCAAGGAATTCTATCCTATCGGATTTCTGGACGACAACCCGACCAAGATAGGCTCCTGCATCCATGGAGTGAAAGTTTTCGGCAAGACCGGCCTGCTCGACAAAATGATACTTCAACATGAAGTGCAAGCTATCATCATCGCAATCCCGAGGCTGAATCACAAAAACCTGAGAAGACTTTATGAAGGCGCCAAAAAGGCGAACGTCCAAACGATTAAGATCGTCCCGCGGATTTATGATTTCAGCCGGCCGGAAGTCAACATGAAAACCCTCGAAAGCATCAGCATTGAAGATCTGGTGGGCCGCCAGTCGATCAACGTGGATTACGAGGGTATCGGAGAATTCATCCGGGGGAAATCCATCCTTGTGACCGGCGCCGGCGGTTCGATCGGCTCCGAAATTGCAATTCAAGTCTGCAATTTCTCCCCCAAACGGCTTATACTCCTGGACATTGATGAAACCGAGCTTCACAACCTGGGGATCAAAATCCGTCGGTCGTTCCCGCAGATTTCCGATCGCATCTCCTATGTGACCGGCGACGTTCGGGACGACGTCAGGCTTGAGGAAGTGTTCGACGCCTGGCGGCCGCAAATCGTTTTCCACGCCGCCGCTTACAAGCATGTTCCGATGATGGAATACAACCCCAAAGAGGCGGTCAAGGTCAATATTTTCGGGACTTACCGCCTGGCGAGCGCCGCTAAAGCTCATAATGTTGAAAAATTCATCATGATCTCGACGGATAAAGCGGTGCGGCCGACCAGCGTGATGGGCGCAACCAAACGGATGGCGGAGTTCATCTGCAGCGCCTTTAATGAAAAGAATCGAAAACACGCCTTTCCTGCCGAATTCATAGCAGAAGACCGGCGCCTCCGCATCATTTCGACGCAATTCGTTTCGGTGCGGTTCGGCAACGTCCTGGGGAGCCGCGGCAGCGTGCTGCCGCTCTTCATGGAGCAGCTCAAATACGGCGGCCCCCTGACCGTGACGCATCGGGACATGAAGCGCTATTTTATGACGATCCCGGAAGCGGTTTCTCTGGTTCTCCAGGCGTCGATTTTAGGAAACGGAGGAGAGGTCTTCGTTCTTGACATGGGCAAGCCGGTGAAAATCGTCGACATCGCCGAAGAGCTTATCCGAATCCACGGCATGACTCCCTATCGGGACATCGACATCCAATTCACCGGGAAGCGGCCGGGAGAAAAGCTCTTTGAAGAAATCCTCAGCGCGGAAGAAGGAACCGACGCCAGCCGGCACGAAAAAATATTCATCGCCAGAAACAGCGCCCAATATCCCCTGGATGCTCTGCAGGAAATTTTGAAAGAATTCTCCTATGTCCTGGCGGATCCGGCGGCCGCCAGCGAGGATGAAGTCAGGATGCTGCTGAAAAAATACGTCCGCCACTATGTCGCCCCGCCCGAAGCGTCTCTCAAACCCAAAGCTGTCGAAGCGCTGAGCGTCAAAAAAAAGGCAATGGACAAAAGTCTAGCCTTATCTGAAAGCTGAAATCGTTCGCGGTTCTGTCGTCCGCAAAATCCGCATTCCGTTTCCGGTCATAGCCGATTTCCGCATAAAGGCTGACCATTTTTGAGAGCTTCTTTTGGCCGCCCATCCGGATGATAAAGTTGCGTTCATCCGGGCTGTCTATGTCTTTGGCGATCCCGTTGTTGTTCCCGGAAGGGCTGAAAAGAAGAATGTAGCGGTCCTGCGAACGCTGCAGGAACCTGAGATCGATTTTTATAAATTCATCCAGATTGAATTGATATCTTGAGGAAAACGACCCGGAGTGCGTATCCGGTCCGGCGTCATAGCCGATGAACCTGCCGTCCACCGCAAATCCATCCTTGTATATGCCGTGTCTGTAGGAGAATTGACCGGTGTAGATGTATTCCCCCCGGAGCGACAGCCGCTCGAGACCGCTGATTTTCGGGATATACAGTCCTCCGAGCCAATTGGCGTCGTTTTTCAACATGTAAGCCCGTTCCGCCTGCGTGTCCTCCAGCAACGCTTTCGCGTAAATCTCCATGCCCATCGCTTGCGGGATGCGCAGGGTGGCGTCCATGCCCATCAGGTGATTGGACGAAGCCCGGTCCTTCGCCGAATCCGATATAAAGCCGATGAACGATCGCATCGCGGTTTTGAAGTCCGGGGCCTGCGTTTCGTCTCCCCAAAGAAACACCGCATGATCGAAGCCGATGCTCCACCATCGGAACGGGCTGTAGTCAATACGGTAGCCGGAGAGCGTCGCGTGGGACGGATGGTAGCCGCCGCCCAGCCAGGAGAAAAAAGCGGTCGCCCTGAAAGGGCCCAGGCGCTTGAAAACGCCCGGGAATCGGAAAGGTTCGGGGGAAGAAACCTTGATCATGTCAAGCGGACGGGCGTTGCCGCTGAACAGAAGACCGTTTTCTCCGGGCCCCCATCGGAGGTCGTCGCGCCCTGCCTGCACTTCAAGATTCTTGAAGCCGACTTTGACATACCCTCGATGGAGCCCGATCCCGCCGTCGGCGTCTTCTCCCGAACGCGCAAAATATTTCGGCTGCAGATAGGCTGCAAAATGCGGCCCCACGCTGATTTTGTGAACCGAGCGGGAATAAATATTTGAATTTCGGCCGAATCGGTCCCCATGGTTGTAAGAAAGAAGAGGCTGCACCAGGCCGGAAGCGTCGCCTAGTCCGTTGTCGGATACGGGGGATTCCTTCTGATCAGTCGCAGTGTAAGAGAGAGAGAAGGAATCCAACGGGATAAATTCAAAACTTTTCCTCAGAAGCGCATCGGAATATTTTCTCTCAAGCTCTCCGATTATGGATTCAAACGGCGACCCCTCTCCAGCGTTCCGTCTGGCTTCCGCCGCGAGCTTCGCCACCGCATGCCTCGTCAGAGGCCTTTGATCGGGCATGTAGGACTTCAACAATCCGCCGGCGTGCAATTTGTCCAGACAGACATAAACCGCATCCTCGTAAACATTGACATCGACCGCGGCGAAAGTCTGCGCGCTCAAAAGAAATAAAACCAAGGAGAGCCGGCCACGATTCCGGAGATTCACAGAGGGTTTTCCTCCTATTCGCCTCGTCGACAGGAACTAAAGACCTTCAGGCGAAAACGAAAACCGATCAAAGCAAGTTGCCCTGCTGACCGAATGGCTTTGAAATACGGACAAGGCGGTAAAAAAAGCTTTTTCCCGACTGCCGGAATATTTGCTAAAATTGCGGCTGCAACGATCATTATAAACCATTTCCTGACTCTAAAGGATTTTTGCTTTATCAAGGGGGCAAATTGAAAATCTTCGTTCCTGGGCGTGTGTGCCTGTTTGGAGAGCATTCCGATTGGGCCGGCGGATACCGGCGCATCAATTCCGAAATAGAGAAAGGCTACACTCTGCTCACCGGCACCGATCAGGGCATTTACGCCGATGTCGAACCGCATCCGACTTCGCTGATCGTGAGCTCCATCTCGCCCGGCGGGGAAAAACAGGGTCCGTACGCAATCCCGATGGAACCCAAGATCCTGCTGGAAGAAGCCCAGAAAGGGGGCTTCTGGAGCTACGTCGCCGGAGTCGCCTACCAGGTCCTCACTCATTATCACGTTCGCGGGCTGGTCATCGACAACTACAAAACCGATCTTCCGATGAAGAAGGGGCTCTCCTCCAGCGCAGCCATATGCGTGCTGGCTGCGCGCGCCTTCAACCGTTCTTACGATCTGAAAATGACGGTGCGCGGTGAAATGGAATTGGCCTACCAGGGCGAAATCACAACTCCTTCCCGTTGCGGCCGGATGGATCAGGGCTGCGCCTATGGAAACCGGCCGATCCTCATGGCTTACGATAGCGATCGCCTCAGTGTGACGGAGCTTCGTGTGCGCAACGATCTGCATTTTGTGCTGGTGGATCTGGGAGGGAAAAAGAACACTCTGGAAATTCTTGCCCGGCTGAATCGCGCCTATCCTTTCGCTGAAAACGACCTGGAGCGTGGAGTGCAGGAGCTGTTCGGAGCGACCAACAAACGCATCGTCCACCAGGCGATTGAGGCGCTGGAGAGCTCGGATGCGCAAAAACTCGGGGAGCTGATGACGGAAGCTCAGGCATTGTTCGATCGCCACGCAACCCCCGCATGCCCGGAAGAGCTGACCTCGCCGCTGCTGCATCGAGCCCTCAACTACGATCCTTTGAAGCCTCATATCTGGGGCGGAAAGGGGGTCGGGTCCCAGGGCGACGGGAGCGCACAGTTCATCGCCCGCAGCGCCGCCGATCAAAAAGCCGTCATCGAAATAATCGAGCGGGATCTCGAGATGACTTGTCTTCCGCTGACTATTCGAGCCGGACAAAAAGTGCGAAAAGCCGTCATACCGGCGGCCGGCTTCGGCACGCGCCTGTTCCCCGCTTCCAAAGCCGCCAAAAAAGAGCTCTTCCCGATCATCGATCGCGATGGCATCGCCAAACCCGTGATTCTGCTGCTTGTGGAAGAAGCCCTGAGCGCGGGCGTGGAAAATATAATTCTCATCGTACAGGAAGACGACCTGGATGAGTTCCGCTCCTTTTTCACAGAACAGGTCTCTATCGAAAACTTCAACAAGCTGCCCCGTCATTCCCAGGAGTACGCCCGGCGGATTCTGGAAATGGGGCAGCGCGTTTCCTTTGTGACGCAAAAAGCGCAGGAGGGATTCGGACACGCGGTTTATTGCGCCCGGGAAGCCGTCGGCAATGAACCGTTTCTGCTGATGCTGGGCGACCACCTGTACCGGTCCAACAGCGACCTGTCCTGCGCGCAACAACTTGTCGCAGCCTATGATCGCCATGGGATGAGCATTCTGGGATTGCGCAGCACGCCGGAAGAGCAGCTGGCGAATTTTGGCGCCGCCACCGGCGTTTGGCTCGAAGGGGAGCGGCTCCTGAGCGTCAGCGAATTCGCCGAAAAGCCCACCGCCGATTACGCCCGAAACAATCTGCGCGTGCCCGGCCTCAAAGAAAAAGAGTATCTGACCGTTTTCGGCCAATACGTCATCAAACCGGCTCTTTTCGACTATCTCGAGGAACACATAAAAAACAACGTCCGCGAGCGGGGAGAGTTTCAACTGACATCGGCGATGGACCGGCTGAGGAAAGAAGACGGCTTTCTGGGGCTGATCCTCGAAGGTCAGCGTTTCGATATAGGATTGCCGGAATATTATCTGGATACTTTGCGCCACTACAGCGAATCATAGGTCTCGATCGCCCCGGCGATTTCCCGAAAAGAGCGGCGTCCGCCAGGGCAGTTCAAGAAGCAGAAACATCGCAAGGGCGACCAGTTCAAGCGACAGCAAATACCAGGGCCAGGGTCCGAGATAATCCAGCAGAGACGGGCCGGACGGCTTGCGGCACAGATACCCGTAATTCCATCCCCAATTCGCGTTGACCGCGCCGACGACCAGGGCGTAACAGTTCAGCGCAATCATCATACGCAAAAGGCTCCTCTTCCGGGGTCTGAACCTCCGGTTGGAAACAAGAAAAAATATCGCCGCCAGAGTCCCCCCGTGGCTCCAGAAAAAAAAGATGAAATCCCATGACGGGAATCCTTTGGAGAGATCCGGAGTGAGGACAGCCTGCAGCGTTCCGCCCAGCCCCCAGAAATAGGCTATTTCGGTCGCCCACGGATTGGGCCGGAAAAGCGAAATAATGCATGCAAACAAAACGAAGTTGCACAGTTCCAGCGGCAGTGAATATTCCCAGGCCAATGCGTTTATAGCCGCCTGTTGCAGGTACACACCGGCCACATAGCCGATCAGGACAATTCCCAGAAATCGGCCCGTCCATGCCCGCGTTGCGGCCGGCGTCCGCCGCGCCGCCATCGCCGCAATCAGGCAGAAGCCTGCAATCGCCCCCAAGGCTGTCAGATGCTGAGCGCTGAAAGTGTGAAATACGGCTGAGTTCATCGCTAAGGTCTCTCGTACGGATGGCTTCACATTCTGTGGGCGACAGCCGCAATCAAGATTGGCGGCGCAACTGAACTTTGCCCCCCCCGAACGCCGATTCCGGATTTTCCAGTAACATGTGCGATTGTAACAGAAAAAACGCGCTTCAATGGCTAATCTCGCGAACCGCGATCCGTCAATTCCAGAATCACGCTCAAGGCGCTATAATGGAATTGTAGCGAGACGCCGAATGCCGTTTGCTTTTTGAAAATGGCGCATTCGAACCAGGCTGCCGCGAAGCGGCTGCGTCTCAAAAACCAGGTTTGACCGCTCTTTTTGCGGCCAACCCTGTGGAAGCGGCGAGCGGGAGGTTGTCTGCAAAATGCCCCGCGCCGGCTTGAGTTTTAAGTTGCGGATTCCCGGATGTGAGTTTTTAGCTGGAATCCGGGAACCTTCAGAAAGGCATCTCTATGGCTAGAGAGAAAAGAGAAAAGAAGAAATTTTCGAGACGCGATTTTGTCGTCGGCGGAGGCAGCATCCTCGCGGGAGGAGCGCTGACCGTCGTCGCGCCCCAAGCGGCTTTATCTGCGACGGCGGCATCCGGCTATGCCCCCTCAAAAGGCTACCTGGTCTACGACAGCCGGCACTGCGCCGGATGTCAAAGCTGCATGCTGGCATGCTCCCTCGTCCACGATGGCGAGGCCAGCCCT
Organism: uncultured Acidobacteriota bacterium; assembly: GCA_964642735.1. Lineage (GTDB taxonomy): Bacteria > Acidobacteriota > UBA6911 > UBA6911 > UBA6911 > UBA6911. The sequence goes on along the minus strand of CAZXSV010000023.1, from coordinate 37,607 downwards.
TCCCGGTCGAGGATCCAGATAGCTCGCAACGTCCTTGCCCAATATCCGCAGGACATCCATATATACGTCTGCCGGCAGTGCCCTGAGCCGCTTTGCGTCAAAAATTGCCCGACCGGCGCCTGCCGCGTCAGCGCCGCAAACGGAAATGTGCGGATGATCGACGCCGAAAAGTGCATCGGCTGCAAAACCTGCCTCAAGTCCTGTCCTCACATCCCGCACCGCCCCGTGTTCAATGTCGCGGCCAACAAGGCCATGAAATGCGACCTGTGCGCAGACGCCCCCTATTTCAGTAAAAAAGGCGGACCTGCGGGCGCACAGGCATGCGTTACGACCTGCCCTGTCGGCGCTTTGAAGGTCGTGGCCGCACTGCCGCCTCAGACCGACAACAGCGGCTACGACATGATTTTCGCGCCGAAATCCAAACCTGTCGTCCGGGCGCCGATCGCGGCCCCGAGAGCCAAACCGTCCACCTCGCCGGCGAAAGCCGCGCCTGCGAAGAAGAATTAGGAAAGGAGACATACGATGGCGACGCCAGGTTTTACAGGCAAAATTCTTCTGGTCAACTTGACATCCAAAGAAATCAGTTCCATCGATTCAGCCAGATATGAAGCTTACGGCGGCGGACACGGCACGGCTGCCGCGATATTCTGGGATCTCTGCGTGGCGCCCGGAGACTGGGACATGCAGGACGCCTTCGATCCAAGAAACGTGCTATCGCTCATGACCGGCCCGCTGGCCGGAACGGGCCTTTCCTATGCCGGAAGGACCAGCGTCTCCGGCATGTCCCCGCAGTCCTATCCCGTCAATTGGTTCTGCCACAGCAATTTCGGCGGAAACTTCGCCCCCATGCTCAAATTCGCCGGATGGGATGGAGTCGTCGTCGTCGGAAAATCGGAGTCTCCCGTCTACATCAATATTGTCGATGACAAGGTCACGCTGGAGGACGCCAGGTCCCTGTGGGGTCTCAACACATGGGAGACGCAGGAAGAAATCTGGAAGAAATCCACCGTCCGATACGGCCAGGAGTGGCAGCAACTGGAAAAGGGCTACACGCTGCAGAGGCCTTCCATCGTCACGATCGGGCCCGCGGGCGAGAACATGACGCGCGTCGCTTCGCTTGTGCACGGCGGAGGCTCCGGCGCCGGACAAGGGGGATTCGGAGGAGTCTTCGGATCAAAAAAGCTGAAAGCGATCGCAGTCGTCGGCTCCGGGACAGTGAAAGTCGCCGATCCCAAGGCCGTCCGCGACGCCAGGGAGTGGTGGGAATCCAGATGGCCGGTAAGGCCGGAATTCCCCGGCATGGAAGGCAGCATCTTTTCAAGCTGCATGGGCTGCAAAGGCAGGGATTGCCACAACAGAAACCAAGTCCACGGCAAAGACTCGGACAACTGCGCGGAAGCGACCTGGTACAACCTGGCGCCGCCCGCCAAGCCGACTCCTGTAGAAGTGCAATGGAAGGCGACCGACATCGCTCAAAAGCTCGGTTTAAATGGCATGGAAACCTGTTTCATGGGGCCGATGGCTTTCGATGTGCCTCCGGATTTTCCAATCCAGCCGAAGGTCCCGGCATACACAGCCCTGGGCTGGTACCTGAAGAAGATGTACGACCTCGGAGTGATCGGTCCCGGAAAGAAAATCGACACCTACCCGCTGCCGATGGAGGACTATGAAAAGGGAGAGTTTGCCGAGATCTACGGACTCGCGATCGCAAACCGGATCGGCATCGGCGACCTTCTGGCCGAAGGGACGGCGCGGTTTGCTGAAAAACTGGGAAGACTGCCGGCGGATTTCGACACGTACTTGCGCCTGACGGCATGGGGATACCAGGATCACTGGTCGATGCCCACGGTGGAATGGTGTTACGGAAATCTGATGGATTCCAGGGATATCAACAACCACGACATGTCTCTGGGTCGCAAAGACAAGGTTACGTGCGGGCAATTCGTGAAAATTCTCGCCACCCGGACCACGAAGAACGAGCCGCTCTGGTTCGACTACAGCTGGCAGGGCGAACGGGCTTACAAGACCGGTATTTATTCCGACTACAAAGCCCAATGGGTGGCATGGCATCAGCATTATGCCACTTACTATAAGGAATCCGTCCTGCTGTGCGATTGGGCGTTTTCGAATCTCTACAATAAAAACAGTCCGGACGGCCTCGGCTATACGTCCATAGCGGAACCTCGTTTCCTGAAAGCGGTGACCGGAAGAGACCATACTTTCCAGGACGGAATGGAGATCGGCAGGCGCGCATGGAACATGAAGAGAGCGATCTTCGTCATGCAGGGCAGGCATAGAAGGAAGGAGAAATTTTTCGGGTATATGTACCGGCCCGGCGCTTCTTATTGCGGCTACGCCACCGAACTGCCGGTGTTCAACGGCGCCGGTTGGGACTGGAAAAATTGCCGGGAACTCTACTTGACCGATGAAGGCGTCGAACGGTGGAAGACGGCTTTCTTCAATGTAGAGGGCTGGAATCCGGAATCGGGCTATCCCACGAGGAAAACTCTCGAAGATCTCGGGATGAAACACGTCGCCGATACGCTTCAGGCGAAGAACAGGCTGGGGTAAACGCCGTTTTGAGATTGGAAACCGCGGCGTCGCAGCAGACGCGGGCGTGCATCGCGATCGGTGGATTGCCGTGTACGCCCGTTTTTATTTGCCATTTCTATTGACCTTTCGAAAGCCCCCGCGGCGCGATTTGCTCTGTGGCCCGTTTATATTGCCCCTTTTTCGGCGATCGCACGCTTCCGCCGGCGGCGCCGCCCAATGCCATTTACTTTTTTTAAAATGGTGTGTTCGAACCAAACTGCCGCGAAGCGGCTGCGTCTTAAAGCCCAGGGTTGGCCGCGCTTTTTGCGGCCTACCCTGGGGAAGTGAGGATTATATGTCTACCCTGAAAGGGTTGATTTTTCTCAGGAAATCCCAGACCCAACCCCCTTCGGGGCAGGTATTGCATCGCCAGGGCAAAAAGCGAAAAAGTAAATGGCATTGGGCGGGGCCGCCTGCGCTTTCAGCAACTGATGACTTCCAACCCCGTTTACGATAAGTTTAACGCTGCAGGAGGTGGAAAATGGCTCGGTCAAAACATCAGCTTTCCAATATCGCTTTTTTGCTTTTATTTCTGCCATTCATGCAATTGAGAGCTCAAGATACGGTTCAGCTTTCAGTCAAGAAAGTTGAACTCTATAAAAACGGGATGGGGTACTTCGAGCATCTGGGTTCGGTCAAAGACGCACAAAACGTGGAAATCACGCTGACCAGTTCCCAGCTGAACGACGTGCTGAAATCCCTGACAATCCTCGACCTCGGACGCGGCCAGATCGGCGGGGTTCATTATGATTCCACCGCCCCGCTGGACAGGCGTATGGCCGAAGCGCCGATCGATTTGGATTCCGCGACCGGGCTTGTCGAGATGCTCAACCGGCTGCGCGGCGCCGGGCTTGAAATCCGCGCTCCGGGAGGCTTGGCGACCGGAAAGCTGTTGGGGGCGGAGCTTAGGACGAAAACCTCAGGCGCCGGCCCAGCTTCCCAGCATGTTCAGGTCAGCCTCTTTACGGCGTCCGGCGAAGTTCAGCTGGTGGAACTGGAATCCGCCGGAGCATTTAAATTCACAGACTCCAGACTGGCAAGCGATCTGGACCGATATCTTGATCTTCTCGACACGACGCACCAGCGCGATGTTCGACGGCTTCAAATCCAAACGCTTGGAACGGGCGAAAGACAGATTTTCGTAAGCTATACGTCCGAATCCCCGATCTGGAAAACCACCTATCGGATCGTATTGGATCCGAAACAAAAACCTCTGCTTCAAGGCTGGGCTATCGTCGACAACACCACGCCGATGGATTGGCTGAACGTTTCGCTGTCGCTGGTAGCCGGAGCGCCGATCAGCTTCGTCCAAAACCTTTCGCAGCCGCTTTATGCCAGGCGGCCGGTCGTTCCGCTGCCGGAGGGAATCCAGGCAGCCCCGCAGACGTACGAATCGGCTATGGACACAGCCGCAGCCCCGGTCCCGGAAGAGGACAGAGAAGAAAAATTCTCCGACCTGTCCAAGGCAAACGCGCCAAAGGCGATGCCCATGGAAATGGCGCCGCCTTCATCGCCTGCTCGGTCCGCTCTCGAAAGTTTTGGCGGAATTTCCGGCGCGATTCGGCAACAGGCGGTGGAAACCGCGCAAACACAAGCGGTCGCCGAGCAGTTTCAATACAAAATAAAGCAGCCCGTGACCATCAAGCGAAACTCATCGGCGCTCCTGCCAATAATTCAATCGGAAGTCGACGGAGAAAAAATCTCGATATTCAAATCCACCGCCAACGAAACCCATCCGCGGCTGGCATTCCGGCTTAAAAACGCCGGCCTCACGCTCGACGCCGGCGCCGTTACCATCATCGATTCCAATGCCTTCGCAGGAGAAGGTTTGATTGGATCCGTTCAGCCGGGCGAAAGCCGGCTGCTGAGCTATGCGGTCGACCTTGGAACGGAAGTCTCCACCACAATAGGCAGCGAGCGCCAGCGGGTCGAAAGAGTGCAGATCAGCCGCGGATTGATCCGCATGTTCGCCAAGACGGCGGAAAAAAAGACATACAAAATAAGAAACAACAATGAAACAGCCCGGACCCTGGTGATCGAGCACCCGGTGCGGTATGGATGGAAACTGGTTTCGCCAGCGCCCGCGGAAACCAGCGCAAACTATTATCGATTCAAAGTCGAAGTAAAGCCTAAGACGACTGCGGAACTCACAGTCCGGGAAGAAACTCCGCTGGAATCCTCCTTCTCGGTTTCATCCGTCACGCCCGAACAGATCGCCATCTGGATCCGGGAACGCTCGATCGATCCGGAAACGGAAAAAGCCCTGCAGGCTATTGCTGAAAAGAAAAATGAAATCAACGATTTCGCTCAAAGAATTGCGGCGCTCGACAAAGAACAGAACGATATTTTCAGGGACCAGGAAAGAGTTCGCGGGAATCTGCAGCGGTTGGGGCAGAATCCCGAGGAAGCCTCGCTTCGCCAGCGCTACATCCGTCAGCTCGACGCCCAGGAAAACAGGCTTTCGGCGATGAAACCCGAGCGCGAAAAGCTGGAAAACGGCCGGACCGCAGCCCAGAAACAGCTCGACGCCCTGATCCAAAAAATAAGCGTCGACAAGCAGCTGTAGAGGCGAAGCCGCATGCTGGGCGCGCGCTGGCAGCGCCGGCGTCCTCGCCGGATGCCGGTTCTACTTGAATCTTGCCGAATCGAGAACTTTCTGAAACGCCTTTTGATAGGAGGAAAACTCCTGCTCCGGCGCGACGAAAACGAAGTAAATCAGACCCTCCGGCCGCTCCAGAGTCACAAGCCAATCGATTTCACGACCGCCGACGGGAGAATTGCTGGTCAAAGTCGTCGACAGCGCCCGGCCGCCTGCGACAGTAACCTGGCTTTGCCGACCGGAAAGGCGCATGTCCGGATTCATGTTTTGAAGATTTGCAATGAGCTGGTCCGTCGCCGTCTTCAGGCTGGACGGACCCTCCCGGTACGGCGGAACAAACGTCGATAGAATGACTCCATAGGCCAACGCCGAATTGTCGCCGCCGATCAGTCCGTTTTCCGGAGCGAGCGTGAGCGAATTATCCTCTTCATAGGGCTTCCAGTTGTCAGGATGCCTCAAGCTTACGATCTCGCCGCTGTAAACTTTAAGTCTTGTGGAAGGACGGGACGGGCGTTGAACGCGCTCCGTGCCCGCGGGCTGTTGGGCGCCGCCGGAAACAGCCTTGGGCGCCGCCGGAAGCGAACGAACGAGGCGCTTGACGCCGCGAAATTCGCCGGTGTCGATCATTCCGCCGCCGGAGGCGTAGCCCAATCGGCCGATCTCCGTCTCAATGTTTTTGATGCGGTTGTCCGGGTTGGGATGTGTGCTGAAAAAATCCGATCCCCTTCCCGATTCTTCCATTTTCCTGAAAAAATTCATCATGGGACGCGGATCGTAGCCCGCGTCGAACAAAATCTGCGCCCCCATCAGGTCGGCCTGACGTTCTGCGTCTCTGGAGTACTTTAAAAGAATCGAGTTGGCGGCAAAACTGGACCCGAGCTGCGCAACAAGGCCGCCAAGCGAATTGCTTCCCGTCAAACTTCCAAGAAGCGCCAGCGGCATCTGGGCCGCATATTGTTTGGTAGCCTGATTGGTGCCGTGACGCAACGCCACATGCGCGATTTCGTGGCCGATCACTCCGGCCAGCTCCACCTCGCTATCCGACATCTCGATGACGCCGCGGTTGATGAAAAGGAATCCTCCGGGCAAGGCAAAAGCGTTGATCGTGGAATCGTTGACGCACCGGAACTGGTAGGGGTATTTTTCCCCGGGGGCGTAGGACGCCAGTTTTTTCCCAAGCCTGTTTAAATAGTCGTCGACTCTTTGATTGTTCAACATGGGAAGCGCTTTGGCCGCTTCCTGAGACGCCTGCAAGCCCATCTCGACATCCTGCTGGGTTGAAAAGATATTCATTCCGGGTTTAAGCCGGGTTCGCTGGGCGAAAGCCGAGGGCATCAAAGCCATGGTTAAAAGAAAAAACAGGATCGCTCGTTTGAACATAGCCATAATTTTTACCCCCTCGCCAAATAGAATAAACCACAAACGCCCTGAATCGAAAAAATAGATTTTCCTGGGCGGCGCAATGCCATTGACTGTTTCTAAAATGGCTCGTGCGAACCGAAAGGCCGCGAATTCCTTGTATTCCGTGGCCGTCTTTGAGTCAGGGCTGAGGCGGGAGCTGCACCAGAATAGTTTTTTCCAATTCTTTGCGGAGCACTTTCAGCTTCAGCTGAGCGCCCCAGCTGAGAGTTTGCAGATAGGAGGAAAAGCTCAGAGAATCTTTGATGGGCTCGCCGTCGATCGCGACAATAACGTCGCCAACGAGAACTCCGGCTAAATCCGCAGGCGTCTGTTTGGTCACGCCCACAACCAGCAGCCCTTCCCGGCTGGAGATATCCAGTTCTTTGGCCAGCTCGGGATTCAGCATTCTCGCGTCGAGACCGACGACGGGCCGGGAAGCGGGAAGGCTGGGATGATCCGGCAGGCTGAGAGCGAATTTTCTCGGCGCCTGATGAGCCGTATGCGGCTCAATAACTGCCGCAAGAGTCATCGGCTTCCCGTTGCGCACGATATCCACTTTCACCTTGGATTTTATCGGCGTGGATTCGACAAGCCTGATAAATTGAAGGGAATCCTTGATCTGCCGGCCATCGTAGCCGACGATCCAATCCATTTCGGAAAGACCGGCTTTTTGCGCCGGGCTGTTGTGGGCGACCTGCTCGACTTTTATGCCGGGAATCGCCGCAGTTTCCGAATCTGCAATGAACACGCCGAGCCACCCGATCTGTATGTCGCCCCCTTTGCGGATTATTTTTTCCGCGGAAGAAAGCAGTTGATCGATGGGATAAACGCTGGTCAGCGCGCTCGCGGGATCCTGGCTGGCTACAAATCCGAGGACGCGAAGATCCGGATCGAGAATAGGCAGACCTATGTCCGGGAAAGGCCGATTCACCGTCATGGTCCATTTTTCCTGATCGGGCGCTTCCGGAACCGCCCCGACGGAAACGACTTGCGCTCGATGGAGTTGAGGCAGCCCTCTCACGGGAATGACAGGAGCTATCACGATCGAGCCGTCCTTAACCGCACATCCGACGCAAAGCGGCGTTTCTTTGAGTTTGCCCTCGAGCAGCCGAACGACCGCCGCTCCGTTGTTTTGATCGATTCCGATCAGTTGGCCTTTCCACTTGCGCCCTTCGCCGGAAGCAATTTCCACTTGAGGCGCCCGATCGTTGATGTCAATCCAGCGTTTGCCAAGAAACGTCAGAATATAACCCGGCCGGTCAAGAATGACGCCGGTCGAAGAAAAAACCTGAATGATAATCGGGCTGGAATTCCTGAGCAATTTCCCGTTGATTTCCACCGTGTCCGCCGGCCCGCGGGTTCTGGTCGTAAGGATTACGCGCACGAGGGCGGGCTCGATGGACGGCGCCGGGCTTTCATCGCTCATTGCAGATGGAACGCCCGCCCAAAGAGCCAAGGCGAGGATTCCGAATAGAGGAACCGGGCGGCTGCAATTTTTCAAAACCATGTCGGCTTCAGTGGCTTACATTCCGAATATAATACTCTTCGGATGGTTGACCATACGGCATCCGGACCGTAACCGGGCGATTGCCCGGGCCCAGGATTAAATACTCCACATAATCGACGTCCTGCAAATCGGGAAAAACCTCTTCGTTTATGAAGTCCGTCGGTTGCGGCGGCTCAGCTTTTTTTATGATTTTTTTTGGCTGCTTCACAGGAGACTTGTCGTCCGCCGGGGGAGAAATCTTGGCGATGAGTGCAGGTTTTGCCGGCGCCTGGAGGGGAGCGGAGACCTGTGGCATGGATGGCTTGGCGCGGGACAATTGCGGAACCGGCTGATGGGCCGTTGAACGGTCGAAAACATAAACCATGCCCAGCAGCAGGACGATCGCGCCGCCGCATGCCAGCGCAAGTTTTCTCCAGGACGGCGGTTCAAAGCCGTATATCCAGAGTCTTCGGAACCGGGAAAAGCGGCTGTTCAGTTTTCGACTCCCGATTTCCCTCAGCAACGAGAATTCAAAATCCGCCGGCGCTTTAACCCGCTTGAGACTGCGGGCCATTTGTCCCAAAGCCTGGGCGTCAGCCAATGCTTTCCCGCAGCCTATGCACTGCTGAGCATGCCGTTCCATCCCAAAACGGCCGGGAAAATCAAGCGCGTTTTCGAGATAATCTTCCAAATTCCTATGAAAGGCTCGGCAATTCATTGCAAACGCTCACACGTAACGCTGCAGTTTTCGCTGCAGCAATTCCCTTGCCCTATGCAGCCGCGACTTGACAGTCCCGGCCGAACAGTTCAACACCCTGGCAATAGTCTCATAGGGAAGCTCCTGGACTTCTTTCATGACGAAAGCCGTCCGGTATTTTTCCGGCAAAGACCGGATCGCATCTTCCAAGACCTGACTGCTTTCTTTTCTCAGCACCTCGTCTCGCGGATTGCGCCGGATGTCGGCGAGCTCGAACGCAGGGCCCTCGTTGTCGTCGCCGGATTTACGGCTGCCCCAGACATTCCGATAAAACACCCGCCCCCGCCGCTTCCGATAGCGGATTTCGTCGATGGCGAGATTCGTGGCGATCCTGTAAATCCAGGTCGAAAACTGGTACAGGTTGCTGTAGCGGCCGATATTCCGATAAACCCGTAGGAATGTCTCCTGGGAAAGATCCACGGCGATTTCGTAGTCCCCGATCATCATATTCAGGTAATTCGTAAGCGCATCTTTGTACTTGCAAACGAGCTGAGTAAAAGCCGCGTCATTGCCGGAAATAAACTCTTTTACGAGATTATTATCGGTCGTCGGCGCCTCCTCGGTGAGCGCCGCCTTGAAACCGCGTATTTCCGCCCCTTCTTCCCGGACCTCGGAAGTCAACCCTTTTTCCTCCAAGCGCTTAGTAAAAACAAAGATACAAGTTGCCATCAGTTTACACGTCGATAAGGGCGCCCGGGTTCCACATTATTTCATGTCCATCCAGTTTCCGGCGACATTCAGGTCCACTTTCAGAGGCGCCAGAAGCGTTGCTGCGTTTTCCATTTCCTCCCGGACCAGAATGCTCGTCTTTTCCACTTCCGCCACCGGCGCTTCCAGTACCAGTTCATCATGAACCTGCAGCAGAATTTTAGTCGACAGCCGCATGTTCTTCAAAGCCTTATGAATGCGTATCATGGCTATCTTGATAATGTCGGCCGCTGTTCCTTGTATCGGGCTGTTGACGGCAGTTCTCTCGGCGAAATTCCTTATATTATAGTCTTTGCTATGGATATCGGGAATCGGCCGGATGCGTCCGAAGAGAGTTTTCGCCTGTCCGGTTCTTCGGACTTCCTCGATGGTGTTGTCCAGCCAAGCCCTGACTCCGCGGTAGCGCTTGAAATAGGCGTCGATGAAAGCCTGCGCGTCTTCTCTGGAAATCCCCAACGTTTGAGAAAGGCCAAAAGCGGAGAGCCCGTAAACTATTCCAAAATTTATAACTTTTGCACGGCGGCGGCATTCCGCCCTATTGAGCAGTTCCTGCTCGCTGAACACTTCGCGAGCTGTCCGTTCATGAATGTCTTCTCCCGCCCGGAACGCGTCTATCAGGACCTCGTCTTGAGAAAGGTGCGCCAGAATGCGCAACTCCACCTGCGAATAGTCGGCGGAGATCAGCAGATTCCCTTTTTCAGGAACAAACGCCCCTCGAATGAGGCGCCCAAGCTCCGACCGGATCGGTATGTTCTGCAGGTTCGGATCGGAACTGGAAAGGCGACCCGTCGCTGCGCCGGTTTGATTGAAGGAAGTGTGGACTCGTCCTGTCCGGGGATTAATCAGTGCCGGCAAAGCGTCCACATACGTGGATTTGAGCTTGGATATCTGCCGGTATTCAAGGATAAGTTTTGGCATCTCATAGGTTTGAGCGAGCTCTTCCAAAACCGCCTGGTCGGTGCTGTATCCGCCCGTTTTGCGCGTTTTTTTAATGATCGGGAGGTTGAGTTTCTCGAAAAGCACTTCTCCAAGCTGTTTCGTCGAATTGACATTAAACTCCGTCCCGGCTTCCTGATAGATCTTGCCGGTAACCTCCTGCAGCTTTTTTTCCATGCTGGAAGACATCTGCTGCAGCATGCCGCGGTCGATCCTGACGCCCGCAGTCTCCATGTCGGCGAGCGCCGGAACGAGCGGAAGCTCCATTTTCTCGTAAAGATCTCTCAATCCGAGCTCATCGAGACGCGGGTTCAGCGCTTCATAAAGCTGTTCGACGGCGTCCAGTTTTCTGCCGAGGCTGTCCGATGCTTTCTCCGGTTCTGAAAGCAGCGATCCCTGGCCGACTGCTTTTTCGTCCGGCAAAGTGATGTGCAGCAAATCCATAGCCCAACGCTTCAGCGAATAGTCGCCGGAATTGGGCGAAGTCAGAAACGCCATCAGCATCACGTCATCGGGCGGATCCGCTACCGGAATGCCGGCGGCTTCGTGACAAAGGAGAAAAAGCTTGGAATCCCAACAGATTTTTTTCGCCCCAGAGCCGCTCAGGACGAGCTTTTGCCATAGTGAAGCCTGGCGTTTGTCTTTGAGATCCAGCAAAAAGGCGTCGCCCGATTCTCCTTTGACGCAACCGACTTCCGCTGACTTGCGGCCCAGCGCTCCTTCCGAAGACCTGATCTCAAAAAAAAGCTTCGAGCTTTCACTCAGCCGGGAGAGGAATTTTTCGGGATCGGATGAATCGGCAAGCCACTCGCCTTTTGTAGGCGGCCGTTTCTCCGGTTCCTCGTCGACAAACTCTTCCATCAGGGATTTGAATTCCAGCTCAGAGAAAAGCTCAAAGGCGGATGGTCGATCAGGCTCGCAGAGCGTGAGGGAGGAGAGATCGAGTTCGATCGGAAGGTCCTTTTCGATGGTCGCCAGCTGGCGGCTCATGAGTATCTGATCGACGTTGTCGCGCAGGCTTTCCTGGTAGGTCTTTCGTTTGACCTCGCGCCAGTGGGCAAGGACCGATTCCAGGCTGCCATAAGTTTGAATCAGCTCCTTTGCGCCTTTTTCCCCTATCCCCGGCGCTCCGGGTATGTTGTCCACCGCATCCCCCCACAAACCGAGCAGATCCGCAACCTGATCCGGGCGAACGCCCATCTTCTCCTCGACTTTCCTGCTGTCCAGGATGAGGTTGTCCTTCATCGGGTCAAAGACCCAAACGCGCTCCGAGACAAGCTGCAGCATGTCTTTGTCGCTCGTCACGATCACCGCATCCAGACCCTTCGCCGCCGCTTTCGACGAAAGCGTTCCGATCACATCGTCCGCTTCATAGCCTGAATAGCTGACAACCGGCACTCGGAAAACTTCACAGATCCTCTTTATATAGGGGATTTGCTGCGTCAAATCCGGAGGCATCGGTTTGCGGGTGGCCTTGTATTTTTCGTATTTCTCATGTCGAACGGTAGGGCCTTCGAGATCCAGCGCAACCCCGATATAGTCCGGCTTCTGCTCTTTGATAATTCTTCTCAGCATGGCCGTGAAACCGTAGACGGCGTTCGTAGGCAGGCCTTTGGAATTGCTCAAGTTGCGTATGGCAAAAAACGCCCGGTAGATATGGGACATGCCGTCGATCAGGAAAAGACGTTTGGCGCTCACATGCAATCCTTTGATTGAGGTTCAGACGGGAATTCTAACACAAATCTCCGGGTTCTCCCCGGATGCCGGGATCCGGACTAAATCCCTTTGCGATACGCATCGAGCGTCCAGCAATCCATGTCTTCATCGTGACGCAAGACATAAATATTCCCGTCGCTTGCCTGAATCCGAAAATGCCTGGCGGACGGGCTGTACCACCGGTCCTCAATTTCCCGAATTTCCAGAATGCAATCGCCCAGAACAAACCGTACCGGACGCTCTTCGGATCGGCATCCGGCGTAGCATTCCACTTTGATTTCAATCATGGCGTCTGGCCTTGTTCCCGGCTCGCGGATGGCACGACTGATACACCCGGACAAGCTGCTCGACGGAAACGTGAGTGTATTTCTGGGTCGTCGACAGGCTTTCATGTCCGAGCAATTCCTGGATGGTGCGCAGGTCCGCGCCGGCGTTGAGCATATGGGTGGCGAAAGTATGGCGCAGCGTGTGGGGATGGACGCGCAATTTCTGTGCAAGCCGCCCGATATAATGGTCCACGATGTCCCATACGCTTCTCGCCGTAAGCCTGCCGCCTCTCGAATTCAAAAAGACGGCCTCCCCTTCCGGCATCCCTTTGCCCGAAGATTTCCGCTTTTTCAAGAAATTCCCCCGCACCTGCATATAAGCATCGAGAGACTCTGCGGCCCGCCTTCCGAAAGGGACTATCCGCTCTTTGCGTCCCTTGCCCAAGACCCGCACCAACTCCTCGCTCATGCCGATATCCCCAAGGTCAAGTCCGACAAGTTCGCTGACCCGGAGGCCGGCTGCATACAGCAATTCCAGGATGGCCCGGTCCCGCTTGCCCTTGTCCGAGCCGGCATCGGGCGATTCGATGAACTCCGCAACCGCATCGACGGTCATAAAATCAGGAAGCCGGCTTTCCTGTTTCGGCGAAGATACGCTCTTTGCGTAATTCGTCTCAATGGCCTGTTGCCGCGAAAGATACTTCATAAAGGAACGGATGGCAGCCAGTTTTCGGGCGACCGACGATTTCCTATTTTTGTGATAGAGCGCGCCGAGGAATTCACGAATGGTAAGGTTGTCGATCTGATCCAGTTCGGGCGCCGGGCGCTCAATGCCGTCCGGACCGGCCGTCAGGTGAGACAGGAACTGATGAAGATCGGATTCATAATTGCGCAGCGTATGAGGAGAGACATTTCTCTGGTAGCGCAGATAATCGAGATAGGTTTCAATCCACTCCGCCAACTTTTTGGCCATAGGGCTGGTCCACAACAAGCAGCCAAACTCGGAAAACACGGACAAATGCGGCCGCCTTCATTGCATTTGGAGCCGGGAAATCCATTCTTCCATAAGCTGAAGCGCTTTCTCCGACTGGATCCTTCGCCGTTCCTTCTTATCTTTAATCTTCTGCAGGTCCTCCGGCGTCTCCATCAATCCGTAGCTGATATTGACAGGTTGAAAATCCGCCGTGGCGGGCGAAGAAACATAGTGTACAAGGCTGCCGCATGCCGTGGATTTCGGCGGCGGCAACGGCTCTTTCGCTTGAAACAACCGGCTTGCATTGACGCCCGCCAGCAATCCGGTTGCAATGGATTCAAGATAGCCTTCCACGCCGCAAATCTGGCCGGCGAAAAATAGATGCAGGTTTTTTCGCGTCTGCAGAGTCGGCAGAAGGATGCGGGGCGAGTGAATATAAGAATTCCTGTGGATCCGGCCGAACCGCAGGAATTCGGCGTTCTCAAGGCCCGGGATCATGCGGAAGACGCGGCTTTGTTCCGGAAATCTCATGTGATTCTGAAAACCGACGAGGTTGTAGCAATCGGCCATGGCGTTTTCAAGACGCAACTGAACCGCCGCGTAAGGGCGCCTGCCCGTGCGCGGATCGGTCAATCCCACCGGTTTCATGGGGCCGAACCGCAGAGTGTCGACGCCCCTTCGGGCCAGTTCTTCAATGGGAAGGCATCCTTCAAAATAGCAAGGCTTTTCAAAAGCGCGTAGCGGCGCGGACTCCGCCCCGATCAAAGCTTCATAAAAACGAAGGTACTCCTCTTTGTCGAGCGGAGCGTTCAGATAGTCTTGTCCGCCTTTTCCGTATCTGGAAGCTGAAAAAAGCTTCGACCGGTCGAGAGAGCTTGCATCCACAATAGGCGAGATGGCATCGTAAAAGTAGAGATTTTGCGAACCGGCGAAGTCAGCAACCGATTCAGAAAGAGCGTCTGAAGTCAGCGGGCCGGATGCAATGATTGCAACGGCGCGCTCCGGGACACGGAGCATTTCCTCCCGGACCAGTTTTATCCGAGGAGTCTTCATTATGGCTTGGGAAACCCGCCGGCTGAATTGGTCTCTGTCGACAGCCAATGCGTGGCCCGCCGGCACCTTGACCTCGTCCGCAACCCGCATCAGCAGGCTGCCCAGACGGCGCAATTCTTCTTTCAGAAGATGCGGAGCACTTCCGGGGAGGTCGGACTTGAGCGAATTGCTGCATACGAGCTCCGCCAGCAGGTCCGTCGTGTGCGCCGGAGTCGAAACCACCGGCCGCATTTCATAAAGAAGCACATCGATCCCCGCGCGCGCAATCTGCCAGGCGGCCTCCGACCCCGCGAGACCTCCTCCGACGACCAGAATTTCGGACTCCATCGTTGGATTCTAGCATATCTGCAGCCTGCGCCCCGCGTCCGAACATCCCGACCGGGCGGATTCATTCCCAACTACGATTTGACGCTTCACGGTGCTATACTGACCGCTTTTTGCAGACCAATATATTCCGGTTTTTTGAATGGCAGAAGCGCAGCCGCACGTAAACTGTTGGATAGTTTCGCTTTCCGTCGTGTTCGCGACTTTTATGGAAGTCCTGGACACCACAGTGGTAAACGTTTCCCTTCCAAACATCGCCGGGTCCATGTCCGCAACCGTCGAGGAAGGCACATGGACGTTGACTTCTTATCTTGTCGCCAACGCAATCATTCTGCCGATGACCGGGTGGCTGGCAAGACAGTTTGGCCGTAAACGGCTTCTCCTGACAGCCATCGCCGGATTCACAGCGTCTTCGTTCCTGTGCGGATTGGCGCCCAATCTCACCAGCCTGATAATTTTCCGGGTCATCCAGGGCGCTTCGGGCGGAACCATGCAGCCTCTTTCCCAGGCAATCATGCTCGAAGCGTTTCCGCCCGAAGAGCGCGGCAAGGCGATGGCCGCCTGGGCGTTGTGCATCGTCACCGCCCCGATTCTCGGACCCGTTATGGGCGGATGGCTGACCGACACCTACAGCTGGCGTTGGGTCTTTTACATCAACATGCCGGTCGGCATCCTTTCGCTGGCTATGGCCAAGCTTTTTGTTTTTGACCCGCCATATCTGAAGAAAAAATCGGAAACCGTGGATTACTGGGGCATCAGCATGCTCGCTTTGGGAATGGCTGCCTTGCAGATCATGCTCGACAAAGGGCAGCAGAAAGACTGGTTCTCATCGGACTTGATCGCGATTATGGCCGTCGCCGCCGCCTTCTGTCTTGTGGCATTTATTGTCTACGAGCTGATCGCCCGGCACCCGATCCTCGATCTCCGGGTCTTCCGCGACCGCAATTTTTCAATCGGCGTATTCATGATGACAACCGTCGGGTTCATGCTTTACGGCAGTCTGGTGCTGCTGCCGATCATCCTGCAAACGCTTCTCGGGTACCCGGCGCTGAATGCCGGGATAGCCATGGCGCCCCGCGGTTTCGGCTCTCTGCTTTTCATTCCCGTCGTCGGCCTGACAATCCAACGCGTCGGCCCCCGCAAGTTTCTGGCGGGCGGAATAGCCGTCTGCGCCATCACGCTATTCTGGTTCGGCCTGCTCAATATGAATGCGGGCTATTGGGACTTTTTCTGGCCTCAATTCATCCAGGGAATATCGATGAGCTGCCTGTTTGTGCCAATGACGACTTTGGCGATGGATTCCATCCGCCGCGAAGAAATGGGGAACGCAACCAGCATTTTTAATTTGATGCGGAATATCGGCGGAAGCATCGGCATCGCAACCAGCGCAACGCTTCTGGAGCGAAAACGGCAAACCTACATCAATCTGCTCGGGTCCCACATCACCCCTTACGAACCGGCGACGCAGGGAATGCTGGATCAGGCCCGGAACCTGATGATGGCGAAGGGCGCCGATCCCGTCGCCGCGACGCGGCGGGCGGAGGCTTTTCTTTTTGGAATGGTGCAGCGGCACGCGACCATGGGGGCGTTCATTTACGTATTCAGGCTTTTCGGCATCCTCTTTATCCTGATCCTTCCCCTTCTCTGGCTGACAAAGCGCCCCGGGACCCAGAACAAAACAAAGGCAGCTCACTAGCGTCGCAGGCAGGCCTGCAACTTCGATTTGTGACTGCCGTCACTGATCCGGGAGCCGACCATGGCTAGACTATCGCGACGGGGGGCCGTATCATCGACACTTTAATACCCAATCTATCAACCCCCATTAATAGAAAAATACTCCCGGATACGGCCCCCTGCCGGAGTCAGTCCAGTCCAAAGAACCGGTTGGAATTGTCCCATACAGCCTGTTCGACCACGTCTTCCGGCTCCCGGCGGAGCCGTTTGAGAAAATCCATCACATGCCGGGCAAGCGCAGGCTCATTCGTCGCATAAACATCCCGCACCGCCTGCGGAACCAGGAAAGGAGCGTCGGTTTCGACGAGGATCCGATCGAGCGGTAAATTGGCCGCAGCGTTCCGGATCGCCGACGCCTTTTTGTAAGTCAAGCTTCCGGAAAACGAAAAATAAACTTCATTGGACCAGTCCAGCAACTGCTGAGCAAACGCAAGGTCTTCGCTGAAGCAATGCAGAACGGCGCGTTTCACTCCGCATTTCTTTAAATGTTTCAACGTATCGGCGGCCGCGTTGCGGCTGTGGATGACAACCGGAAGGTCCAGGCAAGACGCCAGCATCGCCTGCGCGCGGAAACACTCCAGTTGAATCTCGATCTGCTCCGCCTCTTTTCCGGACGTCAAATGATAATAGTCAAACCCTATCTCGCCGATCGCCACGACCTTGTCCCGGCAGTCGCGAGCGAGCGTTTCAAGCCGCGACGCCCACTCCTGCGCCGAACCTGCGGGCAAACTTTGACAGTGCGCGGGATGCATCCCGACAGAACACCATGTTTGTCCGCCCCAACTGCGGGCAAGCTCCAGCGCAGCTTCACTCATTTCCCAGTCGACGCCGACTTGAACAGATCTTTCAACTCCGGCGTCGCGCATGTTTTTTCGAACCTGGGATTGCCTGTGCTTTAATCCGTTCCAGTATCCATGGCAATGCGTGTCAAAAATCATATTGAGACGACTCCAAACGTTCAAGCTTAGCAGATACGTGAAACCAAAGGATTCATCGGATTGAAAAGTCTATAAAATCCGCGACCCGGAAAATAGCCCTAACTGATAATGCATCGTCTCTATTCCCCGGCGGGGAAGCCCGGGAGACTCGCCTGGCATTGGGCGTCGGATGGCATCGGAATGAAACTGCCGTCTAACCCGCATTATTCATGAAGCTTCTACTGCGGAGTCGGATCCGGGCATGTCTACTGCGTTGCGCTCCGTCGGGCTCCTCGACGTACTGTCGAGTACGCCTGCGGGGCCATCGGTCGCGCGCCTTGTATCCATGCCCGTCTGCGCCTCCTCGCTACGAACCTTCATAAATAATGCGGGCTAATAAAAACGCTTCGTCGCCGTTATTTCTGTCAGGAGGCTCTGCGAAACTGCAACTATGTCCTTGGTACTTCCGGGGGGATTATTTTTCGAACTTTCCAGTCGCTGCGGCGTCTAACTATTCAGAGATCGGGGGAAAAACATGAAATTCATGCGCAGATTTTTCTTCTTCATGTTTGCACTGTTTCAGTTCCAGGTTTTCGCTCAACAGCCCAGAGTTGTCATTGTCAATGGGGGCGACAAGGAGCTCAAGCGCTCCGCCCATCGTTTGAGGATACCGGTCGACCAGTTAAAGAACGCCCGTGAGGCGCTCGAGGAGGCCACGGACCTCGTATCGAGAATCGAGCCCTACCCGGCGGGCCACATCAATACTCTTGTCAACAGCTGGCAAAATTTACACCGTTCGAAAGCGAAAGGAATTGTCCATTCATTCATCCAGGATTTGAGATCCCTGGCCTCTCAGCCTTCCGATCCTGCTTCCTATCAGAGGGCGACCTCCGCCGCGATGTCGCTTGCCCAAATGACGAGCGAAGGGAATTACGAGGAGATGGTTGAAATGATCGACGGTTGGCCGGATCCGCCGGAATCTTTTGGCGAATCGGCTGCCGCGTATGTCAAAAACCTTAGGGATCAAACCAGGATGGGGTCGCTGATGCAGCTGTCCAACAGCGAGCCTGAAAAAGCCTATGAGCTGTTTTCGCAGTCTCGCGGGGCCGGATCGCACAACTATTCCTTTCCGGGGCAGATAGCGCAGCGGTTGATGGGAATGGGCAAGAAAACCGAAGCGCTGAAAATTATAGATGAAACGATGGATGATTTCAGGCGCAACGCGAAAAATCCGCAGGCTCTCCAACAATTCGAAAGTTTTGTGATAATGACGGCGCAGCTCCATCCCGTCCGTGCTGCCGACGCTTTCAGCCAATGGGCGACGCAGCTGGCGAATCAGCCTCAACAAAAAGATTGCGCGGCGAAACTGGAGCTCGGCGACGCAGCGGTGGATTTGACGTGCACCGAGTCCAGGATCCTGAATGTTTTGCGGGGTTTGCCGTCAAAAACCTTCGACTCCGTAAAAGCTGCCGAATCGATTTCGGGACTTCAATCGAAGCTCAACAGAATCGGGGGCGTTGACGCCCTGAACGATTCCGGCATGTACGGATCGCCGTCGATGATCATTCGAAACTACAATCCGCGCTATGAGTCCGCGCCCAATTCTTCCACCGTAAAAAACCGGGCGACTATAAACAACCCATGGAATTTGATTCAGGAGCTTCGCGGCAAAATGGAGACCAATCCGACGCTGGTGAAGCAAAAGCTCCGCGCTGTCGTTGAAAATCCCGAAGACATCGATGTCCTGATCAACATGGCGATGAGCGCCTCCTACCAGGACCCCGATATGGCAAGCGTGGCGCTGGAAATCGCCGAGCCGCTGCTGCCCCAAATCGAGCCGATTCAGAGGCGCTCGTCCAGCCTGCAGAATTTGATTCGAGCCTTCAGGCAAGTGGATGGCGAGGTTGACGCAGAACTGTTGAAAAGCGGTTTTATCATTGCCGATCAGCTGAGGGAGGAGCAGTTGAAGGCGAATCCGAACCCTCCGCCCGGAAACCTGTCTCCCGCTGATCAGTTGGAAGCTTTCCTGATTGCGGAAACGGCGCGCGACTCCTATGACCTCGCCATCAACTTCGTGCGATCCATGGAAAACGGCTTGCCCAAATTGATGGCCATGATCCAGATTGTGCAGGCGTTGTCTCAATCGAACCTGTGATCCATGCGGGGCCGTCACCGCGCCGCTTTGCGAAGTTTCTCGTCAAGATCTTCCCGGACGTCCATATACTGGCCGGAAAGGATGTCGCATTCGCCGGAAGCAAGCCGCAGACAGAGGTCGGCGCATTTGGCCAATCCCTCCGCAGGATCCGCGGCGTCTCTTAATTTTATCAGCATTTCCGCCATCCCCGGCCTCCAGCGGCGGACATCGGGATTTTCGATGGCGCTTTCGGCAAGATTCGTGTGGACAGTTCCCGGTTCGATTGCAAACGCGGATATCCCGAATTCCTTCACTTCTTCCGCCAGGTGCTGCACCAAACGAACCTGGGTGGCTTTCGACACCGCGTAAGCGGAAAAATTCTTTTCGATGAGCTGGGAGGCGAGGGAGGACACCACGATGATCCGGCCGGCCTTTCTCTCCACCATGCCGGGCAGCACGGCTCTGGAATAAAGGAGCATCCCGCGCACATGCACCGCATGCGCTTCCCACCAGACATCCGGATCCACGTGCCAGACGGGGCCGAAAGGCCCGCTGATTCCGGCATTGCTGACAAGCAGGTTGACCGGGCCAAAACAATCTTCGGCCTCTCGGACGACCCGTTCGACGTCCTGGCGACTGGCGACGTCGCCTTCCGCGGCCAGAGCTTCGCCTCCGGCAGCGCGGATAATTTCGACGGTTTCGTCCAGTTGTTTTCGTGTGCGGGCGGTCGCCACGATCTTTGCCCCTTCGTCGGCGAATTTTTTCGCAATAGCCCTTCCGAAACCCCGGCCTCCGCCGGTAACGATCGCAACCTGTCCTTTAAGAGCTGCCATAAACCCTCCGGCTAAATCGATTCCTGGATGCGGCCGGGGAATCAAAGAATCTCTTTGACTCTGCCCACGATCCCGCTGGTCAACCGCACTTTGATTCCATGAGGATGAGTCGGCGAATTCGTCAAGATATCCGACACCACTCCCTCGGTGAGCTTGCCGGACCGCTGATCCTGCTTTTCGACAACGCGCACTCGCGCTCCGGGTTTGACGTTTGATCGATTCCTTCCATCCATGACATTATCCTTTCACCGGCCCCGGGATTGCAGCAGGTGCAGAAAAATCGCGGCGGCGGTCAGGTCGGCTGTCGTCCCGGGATTCAACGCATGCTCCGGATCGCGGAGCGCGCGGTCCATTTCCTCGAGCGATTCCCGCCCCTGCGCCGTGAATACGCCGCCCTGCGCCAGCGCTTCGGACGCCAGGCGCGAGACTTCGCACGCCGATTGGGCCCCCTTCTTCCTTGCAATCAGAGTGTCCGGCGTGACGCTTAATATTTTTAAATAGGTCTGGACGATTGCGGCGGAAAAACCTCCCCCTTGAGACAAAGCTTCGTTGAATGCGGGCAGTCCGGTTTCAAAGCTGATGGCATAATCGGTGGCATACTCGCGAGCGATGGAGTCCCGTTGCCGAGCCAGAATCATTGCCTGAAGCAGCGTAACGGAAGGCTCTTCGGATATGTCGGCCTCCGGCGCCTTCCCGATCCCGCCGGGCCGGGCGCACCGGATGGCTTCGTACGCCAGCCGGGCGTCTTCCACGGTCAGGGATTTCAGTACGTCGCTCAAGTGATCGCGGATGGATCCCGGACCTTTCGCCGCGCCCGCTTTTGCAAGCGGCGCCAGCAGCAGGATCAAGCCGAGGTTTGTGTTGGATCGGACAAAACGTCGAGTGTCCAGGACAGCCTGCCTGACGATCCGGCCGACGCTCCATCGCTCGCAATTTTCGAAGGCCGGGCCTATGGCGACGGCGCTGAGCAGAAAATCTTCAAGAGACGCATCCGGAAAATCGTGAAGCCGGTTCACGTTCCCCGGTTTCGGGGCGCAGACTTCAAGAACGCATGCTTTTTGAACCAATCCGGCGATCATCGGGCAATGTCTCGGTTAAACCACAAAAACAATACGGAGATCTGTTCGAAGCGGCCTCCAAAAATAAAGCCACTCAAACAAAAGCTTCGCGACCGGCGGCGCTCCCTGGTCGATAACGTCTGACGCTTTGTCCCCCCTTCGAACGATTCCTGCGCCTTATTGTACCAAGCCGCGATCGCTTTGAGTTCAGATAGTTGTCATGATCGGATATTTTTACCCGCCGCCGGTATATTTTCTTAAAAGAAATAGGGCGTTTTTTTCGGCTGCAGGTGGTAAATTTCAATATTCAAAACGCCGGAAGCGGCATTTATTGTGCAATAGCGCCGGCGTCCCGAGGCAGGTTTTGCGATGAACGACAAACAGTGGAACGCTCTTGTATCCGTAATCCGCGGAGAAAAACTCCCCGTCCTTCCGACCGGATTCATCATCGACAGCCCCTGGCTTCCCCGATGGGCCGGATGCTCCATCCTGGATTATTTCACCGACGACGGATCGTTTTTTGAAGCGAATATGAAAGCCATCCGGACATTTCCGCAGACGATGTTCCTGCCGGGCTTCTGGTCCGAGTTCGGCATGTGCACGGAGCCCTCCGCCTTCGGGGCGGTGTCGGTCTGGGAGGAAAACGAATTCCCTTTCGCCAAAAAGTTCCTGCGCGCCCCCGCGGAAGTGGATCGTCTGGAAAAGCCGAATCCTAGAAAGGACGGGTTGCTGCCTTTCGTCGTCAAGCGCCTCAAACGCCTGCAGCCGGAGATCGAGAAATCCGGCCATAAGATCCGCTTCGCGGTGGCGCGCGGCCCGCTGAACATCGCCACCTTCCTGATGGGCGTCACCGAATTCATGACGGCCATCAAAACGGATCCGGAATGGATGCACCGCCTGCTGACGATCACGACGGATTTTCTGGTGGATTGGATCTCTTATCAGCGCGAATGCTTTCCAACGATCGACGGGATTTTCTTGCTGGACGACATCGTCGGCTTCATCAGCCGCGACGATTTTGAAACCTTCGCGCTTCCTTATCTGAAACGAGCTTACGACGCCGACGTCACGGTGAAGTTTTTCCACAACGACGCCCCCTGCAAAGCCTGCGCCCCGCTGCTGCATGAAGCCGGCGTCAACCTGCTCAATTTCGGCTTTCAGCACACGCTGTCGGATATGAAGGGATGGACGGAGAACAAGGTGGCCCTTCTCGGAAACATTCACCCTCGCGATGTTCTGGCCGCCGGGACGCCCGAAGAGGTGGCCCGGTCCGTCGTTGAAATGCTCCGGCCGCTTGAAGACCGTTCCCGACTGATCGTTTCCTGCGGCGGCGGCATGCCGCCCGGCGCTCCGACGGAGAACATCCGGGCGCTGATCGACGCGGTCGAAAAAGCTTGATTTTTGCCCTATCGCTTCAGAACGGCAATTGCAATATTCTTTGCCGCAATCCCGCTTGTCCGGTTTCGCAATTCTACGGCCATCGCAGCGTTTGGAGAACCAGAGCGCCAGCGTGTTCAAGGCGGCAAGGAAACGATGCCTCTCTCTACTGCTTGAACAGGATCTGGCTCTTGCACATCCCTTCATCATCGGCGAACTGGCGGCCATGCACCGGCCTCTCTCCCGACGCTTATTTTCCTCTGCTGCCGCCAAACATGGCAAAGATGCCGTGTTTGTAATAGCAGTCCACGTTTCTATAGCCGATCCTTTCCAGGGCCTGCAACTGCGCCAGCAACGGATCCGGCAGATTATCCGGATTGTTCTTGTACTTCTGCGGCACAGGGAGCCGAGAGGTTTCTTTCGAACCGGCGACGTGCCCGTCAATCCATTCCTGCCAAAGAGCCAGATACCACGACTCCAAATCATCCGTCGGCGAAAGGACCACATCAATAATCAGGAAGAAGCCTCCGGGGTTCAGATGGCGATAAACGAACTCAAACAAAGCCGCCTTTCCGGCCATGGCAAGATGATGAATTGCCAAAGAAGACAAAATAAAGTCAAAGGTGTTTTGCAGCGGATCCTGCGCCAGCAGATCCTGAAAGCTGGCGTGGATCCAATGTATTTTTTCAAAGCCTGCAAGACGCCTGGCAGCCGCATCGAGCATTTCCTGCGAGCCATCCATCAACGTTGCATCCATGCCGGCATCCATCTTCAGCAGCTCTTGAACCATGAGTCCGTCGCCGCAGCCCAGATCCAGCATCCGGCGAGGCTGCTTGCCTCCGGCCAGATGTTTATAGAGAGATTGGGTGATTTCGATCAGGCTGCGGCGTTCCGGTATGTATCCGTCCGCCTGCTCGCGATACTCTTGAGCAAAGCTGCCATCCGACCATCTCGAATTGTCGAAATCCGGCATAAATCAATCCTTTCCCGATATCGGTCCCTCTGCCGCAGAAGAAGGCGCGGGGAGCGCGGATACGAACCTTGCTGAATAATGCGGGTTCAAGCGTCTTCATTTCCCGAGGGCTAAAACCTACACGCTTCAGGGAGCAGTCGGCCTGAACGCAGCGATCGCCTTGCCTCTGTCATTCAGGAATTCGACCAGGGGCATATCCGGCAACGCCTTCAGGCAAGCGATCAAGGTCTCAGCGTTGAGGATGGCGCCGTCGGTTGTCGTGTGGGTATGATCCTGGATGAATAATTTGGCGACAGCCTCCCGCCCCATTTTTTCGTAAAGCTCCGCAGTCGCCTCGCAATGGTCAATAAAAGCGATCTTCTGCTGCCGGCAGACTTGCCTGGCCCAAAAACTCATGCCATTGTCGAGCGGCTGTCCCATTGACCGTTCAACTCTATCGTCCGCGGGATTGTAGGCGTCATTCTTGCCGACAATCGTGGAATCCTTGAATGTCGCGTTGGGATTCGACCAGATATTGCGCACAGCCGTGGTAGAAATGATCGGGGTAGCGCCTTTGGAGCGAACATCGCCGGCAAACTTGCGGATGTACCAGCCGAATGTGTGGACCTCGCCGCCGTTAAAGCCCGCCCTAGTTTCTTCGCCGGTCCCATTCAGATGCCCGAAGTTATGCCCAAATTCGATGACGACGAAGTCTCCCGGTTTTAGCGCGGCGACGATCTGAGGCCACCTGCTCGCATAATAGGATGGAAACGACGCTCCCCCCTGCGCATAGTTGACCAGATTGATTTTGCCGGCGTCGAAATAATCGACCAGCACGGCGCCCCAGCCGCGTTGAATGTCCGTGTTGTTGCGCGCCGCCGTGGAATCGCCGGCGATGAAAAGCGTCGGCAGCGCCGGGTGGACATCCGACAGGCTGCCGTTGGTAAACGGAATCTGCTCTCGCGGGTGGCTGGAAGCGGATCCGCCGGCGCCTCGCGGAACACGTTCCATCGTCTTTTCAGGCTTCCCCGTTTGCCCCTGAGCGCTCGGCATGCCAGCAATCATCGCCAGCAACGCCGCAATACAGATTCCAAGCCATGTTTTCATCGACGCACTCCATTCATTTGTCGCTGCACGACTCCGGAAAGAACCGCCCCCGGAACAATCAGTACCCCCAAGCGAGATCAGCGGCAATTGCAACCCTTGATTGCATTGATCCGGTCCATCCAGGGCCGGTTCGGAATTCCGGCCGGCCATTGAACGCCGGCCATATCCATATTGACAACGAGTTTCCGTCGGCAGGGATCGGCCATGGGTTCGCCGGGGAGTTGCGCCGTTGCTTTTCGGGTTCATTGGGCCGCAAATTCCAATCACTTTTGCACCAATGGATCGAGGATGCTTGCGGCGATGTTCAGTGAAGTCGTCGTCTGCAGTCCTCTCCAGCCGGGGATGCTGTTGATTTCGATGACGTAGACTTTGCCGTCCTCGGCCGGCATCAGATCCACTCCGGCATAATCCAGGCCGAGCAGACGAGTCGCGCGAACGGCCAGTTCTTCCTGTTCAAGAGTGAGACAAACCGGCGACAGCTCCGCCCCCTGTGAAAAATTGGTCTTCCATCCGTCGCCTTTGCGAAGCATGGCGGCCACAACCCTGCCGCCCGCCACGAAAGCCCGGATGTCCTGCCGGAAGTGCGGCAGGTATTGCTGAACATAAAAAATGTATCGGTTCAATTCCCAGGAGCGCAGCACCCGGTAGGCGGTTTCCTCGTCGCTGACCCTCACCAGGCCCTTGCCTTCGGAACCAAACAGCGGCTTGATCACGACGTCGCCCATCTCCCGGCAAGCCGCCAGGGCCGTTTCAAAATCTTCGGCGACCAAAGTGCGCGGAGTCGGGATTCCGGCGTCGGAGAGCAGAAACGATGTATAGTATTTATCGACAGTGCGTTCGATGCCCGAAGCGGGATTGACGACCCGCACGCCGATTTGCTCCAGCCGGTGCAGCGCGTCCATACGAAAGACGATTTGCTCCAGAGAACCGGCCGGGATCGTCCGGACCAGCAGAATCCGGCACTCCTCCAGCGACGCCCCTCTCGCCTGCAACGCCGGGCGCGCGCCGATCCAGCCGGACAGGCGCGTGATGTTGAAGAAGACCGGCTCGCAGCCTCTTTCCCGAATAGCCTTTTCGAGCGCCAGCACATGATAGCCGCGCTGCGAAGACAGGATTCCGATTTTGTCCGGCATAATTCAGCTTTCGAGCAGGGATTTTCGCAGAAGCGACGGGTTCAAACGGCCTGCGCGGAAAGTGCGGCCGGATTTCATGTTGTGAATTTCCACCTGCGCGGGGCTGAACAGCATGCGGTCGATTTGATAGAAGTCGCCGGAGCAGCGCCGGAGCAGTTCATAAAAGGGCGTGCCATAATCGCTCGAAGCTTCGGAGGGAACTTTCCCGATCAGCTCCGCCAGGGTATCGTCTTCGGCTTGAACCGAATAGTACACCTGCGCGCCGTACAAAATCGCGTCATTGGTCCGCCCGATGGCGTGCGCGTCGTCCGCGGCGACGGGCGCCAGCGGACAAAGGCCGTATCCGGACGCCACCTGCCGGACGTCGAAGCCAAGCTCCGTCAGCTTGTGCAAGCCGGTTTCCACGGACCGCGCGGCGATCTGCACCGAGCCCGCCAGCGACGCGGTGGGAGCGATCAGCAGGCTGAGCCGGTTCGGCCGCACTTTGCATTTCTCGGCCACGAATGCGGCGACGTCCTCGTCCGGCAGTTGCCGCCCTTCCAGCATCAGGACCGCGGTCTTGGCCTCGTCCCGGTAGTCGAGCTTCCGGAAAATGTCCTCATCCCCGCACAGAGCCCGGGCCGGCCCCGACCCGATCGCGAAAAAACCCCCGTGCTTCACGGCCCAGCCCGCGTACTGGGAGGCCATGCACGCGATGTGCGGCCAATGAACGGTCACTGCCGCCGCCGGCAGCCAGAATTCCGGGTCGCGAGCGTCGCAGAGCTGTTGGGTGAAACTGACCTGGCCCAGCCCGCCCATGCAGGCGCAGGCGAAAAGCCTTCCGGCTTCGAGGCTGCCGGGCGCGTCGATTCCGGCGTCGATAAGGTCGGCGCCGTTTTTGAACCTTTTCAGCCCAAGCCCCAGCGCATCGCGATCGCCGATCATTTGCCGGACAATGGCCGTGGCGCGTTCATTCACGCTGATCATGGATCAGGATTTCCCCTTTCCCCAACCGGTTGAAATCGCCCGAATAGCGCCTGAAGCCGCCGGCCTCATACCGGCCTTCGATCGCCAGGCCCTCCCGCTTCAGCTGTTGCAGCACAAGGTTCAGGAAAGCGGGGCGATAGAGGCAGTCATAGCGGTAGGTGGGCAGCAGTTCCGCCGGCTGAAACGCGACGATGGAGCCTCGCAGCAATCCCGCGCCGGCGCGGATTCCCATCTTTCCGAATACGACAATGGTCCCCGCTGTCATGAAAGCTCCGGTGAAATCCCCCGCATCCCCGGCAATGGCGATCAATCCCCGCCGCATCAGGGCGCCCGCCTCGTTGCCGGCGGCGCCTTCCACAAGAATGAGCCCCCGATTCATGCCCAGGCGGCTGCCGCGGTAGGCGCCGCCGAGCCCATGGCCGGCGTCGCCGCGTATGTGTATTTTCCCGCCGGACATCTCGGCGCCGGCCCAGTCGCCCGCGTTGCCGAGCGCATGGATTTCGCCGCCGCGCATCGCCGCGCCCAGGTGCATCCCCGCATCGCCGTTGAGCACGACTCTGCCTCGAGTCATCCCGGCGCCGATCCCTTTCACGCGGCTCATGTCGCCGTTGAGAATAATCTCTTCCGATCCGGCGCCTTCGACCCGAAAGAAATCGCCCAGCGCTGCCGGCTCGTTGCCATGCATCGCCGGCAGCTTCGCGATGTCGGCGGCCGATTTGCCCGCGAAATGATCCGGAGCAATCGCCTCGGCTTCGAGCGGCGCCTGGGGCTGGGTCAGGATGGTCAAGGTCGTCATGCCGGGGCGCTCTCCTGCAATATCCTATGAAGATGAATTTTGAACTTGCCCAAATTCCCGCCGTAATTTCCCGCGGCGATCCTTCGGACGCCGGGAATGCAGGCGGCCCGCATTCCGACGCGCATCGCCTGCTCCACGGCGGCGATGTCGAGGCCGTCGACGACGATTTCATAAACGGCGTTCACCCCTTCGGGCAGCTTTGTCTCGACGACGCCCCGCAGGCTGGGGCAAAACGGGTCGTTGGTAGAAGCCTTCAAAAACTTATAGCGCGACCCGACCTTGCTGCCGCTGCGCACGATGCCTCCCGGAAAAGGGAGGACGACTGCAGGCGTGCGCCGCATCGCTTCGACCGCCAGTTCGGCCGCCTGGAGCGCGGTTTCCGGGCTGCTTCCGAGGATCAGGATGTTTCCGCCGGCCACGGCGCGCTGCACTCCGAATTTATCCTCAACCAGAAACTCCCCTTCCATCACCGGGATGCGCCAATAGCGCCGGCCGCCCACGATTTTGCCGATCTGGAACGTGTCTCCGAAAAAGCGCAATTGGCCGCCGATCGAAACCCTTTCCTCCGCCTGCAGCCCGTTGAAGCAGGCGGTGGTCGCGCAAGTCAAAACGCACTGCCCGATGCGGTCGATGAGCTGGCTCTGGAGCAGGTCCCGGGTTGGCGCGAACAGCAGAACGCTCACGCCCGGCCTGCCGTCGGGAGTCTCGACGAGGTCCGCTTCGATCCCCGCTTCGCACCGGCAGGCGATGACCGAGGTGGCGAAACCGGTCATTCGGGTCGCGGCTTCCCGCGCCCATTTTTGGCTGACCGCGGTGATGATCACCCGCGAACCCCAGATGCCGAAAGCTTCGGCGTAAGTGTCGACGATCTCCACTCCGTTGATGCTGCGTTCCATGGTTTTAAGCAGTCCCGCTTCAATGGCTCCGTTTCGCCCGGCGGCGCTAATCGATCGCGACCTCGCAAGGCCGCGGGAGGTAAGGCTCGAGCTGCACCGGGTAGTTCTCAAATTGAACCGTGTAGTACCGCTTGAAAAACTCGCGGATGTCCTTCTCGACGGCGGGATCGTACTTCGGCGACACATACAGGCTTTTGCCGAAAATCTCCCGCCGGATGTGGCCTTCTTCCACGAGCACCTGCCCCTCTTTGATGACATAGCGCGGGCAGGCGAACATTTTTTCCTTGTCTTCGTTCTTGTCGTAAATGGCGATGTCGGCGTCCGCGCCGATGCTCAGGCAGCCCTTGTTTTTCAAGCCGAGGATCCGGGCGGGGCCGGCGCGGGTGATAATTGCAATTTCGTATAACGAGTATTCCCGGTTTTGATCGGGCAGGGAGGATTTGGCGATCGCCTTCGGGTTGACGCGCTTCAAAGTCTCGCGCCGGTATTCCCGGTCCATGAGGAGCCGGATGATCCTGGGGTACGAAGTGAACGACGCGCCGTTGGGATGATCGGTCGAGAGCGCGACGCGCCAGGGGTCCTGGATCATCAGAAACCACTCCAGCCCGATCGCCCATTGCGTGGTGTGGACATAGTTCTTGTCTTTGTACTCGACAGGCACAATGCCGCATCCCTCTTCGTTCTCCACGTCCACATTAGCCCACTTGCGCCCGCTGATCCGGTGCAGCATATAAGCCAGCGGGCCGTCGCCCGTCATGGAAGTCGTGTCGCCGAACAGCACCTGGCCGACGTCGACGGTCAGGTTCGGGTGCGCATTCACATAATCCGAAAGCTCGCGGACGCGCGAGGTGAAAAGCTTTCCGGGCTTCCCTCCGTAGCTGTGGAACTGGATGTGGGCCAGATGGCCGCGGCGCCCGTCGAGCGCCTTCATCGTCTCGAGCGTGGTCTTCCAGTTTCCCGCGATCCCAAGTTCGTTGCAATGAATGTGCATGCAATGCGGGAGGCGCAATTCCATGCAGGCTTCCGCCAGCGACTGGATGATCCGGCGAGGCGTCACGCCGAAGCCAACCACTTCGTCGTCCAGCGCATGCGCGTTGCCGAGAAACTTCCACAGTTCCACTCCGCCCGGATTGACGAGTTTCACCCCATACCCTTTGGTCGCCCCCAGCAGCCAGGCCACATAGTGGACCATCTTCTCGCGCTCGCCGGCGGCGATTTGCTTCATGATGAATTCGTTGTTCCCCATCAGGACAAGGAATCCCTTGTCAATGACCGGGGTGTCGCAAAACTCTTCGTGGGCGTGGCGGGCGGCTATCGGCGGGACCGCCGCGTCGAACGCCGTCGTGTAACCCATCGCGGCGTAGCGATAGCCGGTCGCGAACGTCGATGGAATCGTTTTGCCCACGCCGGAGCGGGTGATGGATGTGCGGCGGACCGGATCCAGCCGGTGGTCTTCTGGGCGCATTTTCCGGGCAGTGTTCACTTTCGGCCCGGCGATGTGAGCGTGCATATCCACTCCGCCCGGCATTACCACCATCCCGGCGGCGTCGATGGTCCGGCCGCCGGCGACCGACGACACGATGCGCCCGTTCTCGACGCATATTTCGCGCACCTCGCCGTTGACGTTGTTCGCCGGGTCATAGACTTCGCCGTTGACGATCCTCAACATGCCTTCAACTCCTTCACCCGCTCGAGCAAACGGCTGAGCACTTCCTCGTCCGACGGGCGATCGGAAGAAAGGACCTTGCGAAGCCGTATCGGGATGCTGTCCATCCGGTAGACCGTCCCTTCCACGTGAATCCCGGCGGTCGCGGTGGCAAACGCGACTTTTGCAATCCGGGTGGTCTCGCTTTCGTGCGTGTCCAGTGCCACCGTCGGGATCTCGGCCAGCCGCCGCGCGGCCTTGCCGGGCAGGGTGGCGACCGGATCCGAGGCGACGACGACGGCCGCGTCGGCTTCGCCGCGCGCCAGCACATCCACCGCGGTGTATTCGCCGGGATTGAACCGCGGGTAGCCCAGACTGAAGTTGACTCCGAAAGGATAGCCGGTCTGCCAGCCCATCACGTTGTCGACCCCGGTGACGTTTCCGTGCCCGCGCATGGGCATCAAAGCGAATTTCGTATGGCGGTTGAGGACGCGCGCCAGCAGGAAAGCGGCCGTGGTGTTGAAGTGCTTGCCGCGCGTCTGCGTCAGTCCCTGGCCGATGAACAGCACTCCGAATTTGCAGCGCATCATGCGCTCCGCCAGGTCGGTCAGTTCCTCGACCGGCAGGCCCAGGCTCTCAACGCTTGCGTTTTCAAGCTTCCGGCCGTTGACCAAAGCCTGCAGCGCCCACAGCGCCTCGTAATCCTTTCCCGGCCGGATTTGCAGAAAAATGTCCGCGGCGCGGGCGCTGGCCGTGCGCCGAACGTCCACCAGGACGACGGTGCGCCCTTTGCGTCCTTCCGGCACAAACATTCCCTTGGGCGTCACGGCGTAGCGCGCCATGTGGCGGGGATGCGATTCACCCGGATTGGATCCCCAGTAGACGACCAGATCTGCCCGGTTTTTCACCTCGCCGAGCGTGCAGGTCGGCTCGCCCACGCCCTGCAGCGCGATGCCCGACGGGCCATGGCAAACGGAAGTGCAGCAGTCGATACACCCTCCCAACAGCTCAGCCATCGCCACCGACTTGCGCTGCGCTTCACAGCAAGTGCTGCTCAGCCCGTAAATGAGCGGATAGCGCGCAGCCGCCAGCAAGCGGGCGGCCGCTTCCACCCCCTGCTCCAGGCTCGCCGGCTTGCCGTCGATCCTCGCGACCGGAAGGCTGGACGGCGCGCCATGGCTCAGAAACCAGGCGCGGCCGAGCACGCACGCATTCTTAGCCTGGATGATGCGGCCGTCCTCGACGACGACGCTGATGTCGTCGCAATCGCATCCGCAGAAGGAGCATACCACGTTGTCTGACTGCATAAATGCGTTTCCCGTTTCCCGTTTCCGGTTTAAATTTGAACCGGACGGCTGTATGGCGGCCAAGGCGCCGGCGATGAGATTCTGCCGCGATGCAGATGATTCCCAAAGCCCGGAGGCTCGACCACGCTCTTTGTGACACAACCCTTTCAAGGCAGCGCAATAACAACATCTTTCCCCAGGGTTGACCGCGTTATTTGCGGTCAACCCTGGGCTTCGGGACACAACGCCTGTGGCGTTGTCGAAACCAATGTGCCGGCGTCAAATTTTTACTATCGTTATCCTCTGATGCTTTGAATCAGGCATGCCGGAAGCATAGGTTTCGCCTCCGACCAACCGATTGCACGCCGAACCGAACGCGACGAACGCCAATCCCTCCGGAACTTCTCCCCGGCGGCATCGGAATTCAGCCTCGCCGAACGCGGTCTCGACCCGGACGCGGTCGCCGTCGCCGATTCCGGCGCGAACCATATCCGACGGATTCAGTTCGACCGAACCGGTCGCTTCTTTGTATTCGGCGCATTCCTTCCCGGTGGAAATCCCGGCGCCCTGTTTCGTGGATCGTCC
The DNA here is from genome assembly GCA_964642735.1 of uncultured Acidobacteriota bacterium. Classification (GTDB taxonomy): domain Bacteria; phylum Acidobacteriota; class UBA6911; order UBA6911; family UBA6911; genus UBA6911. The sequence continues at coordinate 5,377 of CAZXSV010000023.1, read as the reverse complement.
GGTGACAAGCGTCAGAACCAGTTTATCCATAAACCTCTTTCTTCATCGCCTGAGCCTCGGCCGTCAGTTCGGCGAGAGCTTCCTGAGGAGTCGGGCCGTTCGCAAGGATTGTACAAATCGGGCCGCCTTTGCGCAATTGCTCGCCGGATGCAGGCACGTCCCGGACGCCCCGCGCGATCCAGGATTGCGTATCGGGCGCCGTTGCGTCTCGGCCGGCGAATAGTATCGCTTTGGCGTGAAACTTGCCATCGCTCAAAACCGATTCCAGCGCGAAGTTTGGCAGAATTCCGTGCAGGGATGCATTCACGTGGAGGTGAAACATCGGCAACCCGTAAGCCCTTTCCATCAGTTCCATGGAAGCCGAGTAGCGCGGATTGATTTCCGTCAGCCAAACCCGCCCATCCCTGAGGATGAAGTCTATTCCATTCAGACCTGTCAAACCATATTCCCGTGTCAGGAATGATGCAAGCCGGCGCAACTGCCCGAGGATCCCGCCGTCCTCTCCAAGCGCCTCCGGCAGGGGCAGCACGTTCCCGCAGTAGCGAAAGCCCGGGGCGTTGAACGCAGCAGCGCCGATCAGCTGCTCGGTTATCCCGACAAGGACGCAATCACGGCCATTGGCGACAAAAGACGCCGAGCATGGCTTCCCGGGAATGTATTCCTGAAACATCGTCCGGCCGCTCCGGCTGCCGCGCCGCATAAAACCGACTCCGTGCCCTCCCCCTCCGGACATGGGTTTTGTCAGCCATCGGCGACCGGCGGCGATTTGGCGCAGGTCAAAAACGGTTTCCGGGGCGGAAAAGCCCGCCCGTTTCAGTTTCGGAAAAAGCGTCGCCCAGTCCCGCGCCGCCGTCACCGTTTGTGGGGAATTCCCGATTATCCGTTTTTTTTCAAAACGGCGGAGAATGTCGGAATGATTTTCCAGGTTGGCTGTATAGGCGATCGAGTCAAAATCAAGCGTGCGGCCGGCCTGAAAAAGCGCCCGGGCGCTGTAACGGGTCCTGAAGTCGCGGTGAAGCGAATAGGACTCGGCGACGGCGGCCAGATCACGGTCGCCGAAGGCGTCGAGAGCCACTATCGGATATTTGCTGCCGACGGCGGATTCCGCCATGGCCCGCACGCTTACCCCGAGTATCAGAATCCTCATTGGCTTTTAATCCGGGTTAGGACGACGCCACAGATTGCATGGATTTCATGGATTTTGGAAGCATTAAAATTCCGCGCAGACTTCAGAAATCCGGGCCGTTTCGGTTTTTACATGAGCTGTTTGGCGATAGCGTACACTCCCTCGGCGTCCAGGACCAGGTCGTTCCTTTCAAACAGCTTCGCGATGCAGGCTTTATGGACCTTCATCTTCAGATTGCCGATGGCGAGAGCGCCCAGAGCGCGTTTGCCGTCATACTCGGCGAAATCATCCGACGGCTTGACTCCCTCGATTCCCAGGGGTTCGGTCAGGTTGAAGTCGAGCAGCCATTTGAGTTGAGGCTTGGACTGCCAGGAAGCGCGCGGAAGCATGGAAAGGCCTGCGGGGCCGGCTGCGACGACAATGTCTTTCCGGTCCAAAAGCTTTTCGAAATTCGATGTGTAAGACTCGTTGGCGACGTCCAGGCTCCCGCCATACGCCGCCAGCGGGCTATTACAGAACGCCTCGGCCGCTTTACAGGCGTTTTTCAGGGTGCGCTGCACCAGGTCGTTGTTAAAACGCGCGCCCAGGAGCTTTTTGGGAATGGAAACGAGCTGCACCTGGCAGCCTTCCCCCGCCAACAAAATTGCGGCGCGCATCCCGACAGGCCCGGGGCCGATCACCAGGGCGGATTTCTGCTGCAGACTTGTCTGCCGGGCCAGCTTGGCGATGGCAGTGGACGCGGTGGTGTTGCAGCCGTTGGAGTCGAGCATAAGAGAAATCCTGAACGGACCGAAAAAAGACCGGCGCGCCTCTTCCAGAATCTGCTCGCCCGCCTCGGCGTCCGAACCTCCGATCCAGACCGCAAGATTTTTCAGATCGGGGACGCCCCGAGTGAAAACGGCGCCGAGGACAATGCCGCGCACATCGGGCGGCGTCACGCCCGCATGGCTTTGAACGACATCCGCGCCGGCGTCGTAAGCGACGATGCCGTCGAAGGCGCTGGCAAAACTGTCACTGTCCAGTTGAATGAGAATTTTTTTCATATTCATCCTTGGAATCGGAACCATGGATCCACCTCACTTGAGCGCCCCGGTTATGAGGCTGGACGCAAAATGTCCGTCCGCCTCCCAGTTTGTCAAGGAAATCGCTCGCCTCTTCAGCCAGACGCGCGGCATGAACCTTGCCTTGGATCAGGCCGTAAACAGTGGGCCCCCAGGAGCTTTGTCCGACGCCGGCGGCGCCTTTGTCGAGGAAGAAATCAACCATTTTCTCGGAAAGGGAATTGGAAAATCGGCCTCCTTGAACCGAAGCGAAACAGTCCCCCACCATATATTGAATGCTGGTCAGCGCTTTCCCGAAATTTGCAATGTCCTTTTCGATGAGGGCGGGCAGCATTTTCATCAGCAGAACCCAGCTGATTTTTTCCACCGCGTTGGCCGGCGCTTCGGGGAGCTGCAGGAACGCCCGGCTCTCTTTTTCGCCGCTGAAGCCCCGGTCCGTATCCGGGATGGCCGCCACAAAGAACCAGTCTTTCGGCATGGGATATTTCATGAGGACGGGGGGGATCCGGCTCGTGTCTATCTGCCGGTTGGCGGAAATGACGCTCCTCCCGCCGTCCAGGACGAAACCGCCATGTTGGAACGTTGCGATCCCGATGCCCGAATGCAATCCCCTGCCGACAGCCAGCGCGATTTCGTTGGCGCCGAGCCGCAGATCCGCCAATCGAGCCAAAGCTGCGCCGACCGCCAGCCCCAGTTGGGTTCCCGAGCCCAGGCCCACATGGGCCGGGATGCTGCGAACAAGATTCAGGCGGGCGCCGGCCGGCGCTCCATAGCAGCCGATGAAGCGTTGCGCAAAGGCGAGGACGCGGGCTCGTTCCAGCCCCTCAACCGTCAGGCTGTCGCATTTTTCAGCCCTCAACAGAAGGTTCGGGCGGCTGACCGCGAGCCCGATGCTGCCGTACAACCGGCCCTGTTCGCCGTTGTTGTCCAGCAAGCCGAGATGGAGGCGGGCGCAGGTCCGGACCTCAATCATCGACCCTCCTTCCGAGAATGTAATCCTGGATCAGCTGAAAAGCCCTTCTCTCGTTTTCGCCGCCTGTTTTTTCGACGACTTCGCGGCACTGCATCATTCTCTGGTCGACAAATTCAGCATCGGAAATTTTCAGGCGTGTGGCCAGGATCGCGGCCTCGATAATGGCATTGCACGCGCGGCAAAGCCGGAATTCTCTTCGCAGTTCTCGATAAAGCACCCGACAGCGCATCTCCGCCCGTTCTTCGGATCCCGCATCGGATATCAGCGCGATTTCCAGCCAGGAACAGGCTTCGCGGTATACGACTCCCGGCACGGCGGTTGCGGGAAATCCGGGAAGAACGGCGTGGTAGAGTCCGGTTTGGACGAACGCCAATGCGTCATCGGTGAAATTGACCACCGCGCATCCGCTCGAGTGCATGTTGCGAAAGGTCCGGGTGTTGCGATACGGGCGGACAGTGAGCGAGTTCTGGTCCAACACGACGCCCATCGGAGCGAAATTGGGCGCGCCGGATTCATCGAGAGTAGAAACAATGGTTTCGACTATCATAGCCCTCGCCTGACGATTGGCTTCTTTCTTCTCCTGATGCGGCGATTATGCCCGGGACCGCACAAGGCTGCGGATCTTGACGGCCGCAGGCATGAGCATCCATTTCATGAATGACTCGCGGCTAAAGTAAATATATATAATAATTAAGGATAAGACAGTGAGAAATTACCTCGATTCCGGGGCAAAAAAAAGCCAATTTGAAGGAAGCGGCGATTTATTCGTTTTCATGACTTTTGGGGAAAATCCGCGTTGAAAGCGTATGGGCTCTTTACGGCGGGCGGCAAGCGTGTTAATCTCTCGATCGGCTTTTTTCACCGGCAGCTTGTCGATGGCAAGCTCCTCTTCCGAGGAATAAGCCAGCGTAGCTCAGTTGGTAGAGCAACTGATTCGTAATCAGTAGGTCCCCGGTTCAAGTCCGGGCGCTGGCTCCATGAAAACAAAAGACTTACAGCTTTTCGAAATTTCATCTCCCAACTCCAGTCGATGTTTTCTGCGGATTTTCTGCGGGTCGGCAATCGAGTGCGTGCGTCGCGGAACGCTTCGTCCCGGGAATCCAATGCGAGTAAACCCGCAGCGTAATCTCGGGACTCTTGTGTCCCAGTTGCGATGAAACATAGGCAAGCGGTTCGCCGGCCAGGAGCATCTGACTCGCACAGAAACCAAACGCCACTCGCCACGGACATTTCACGCCAGCTGCGTCACTATTCAAGGCGTCCTCATCGAAATCGTGCGCCGCACCGCCCGGCGCAAGCGCTGAATTGAGCGGATGGAAAATGTCGAGGGAGATGATCAGCAGGATGATGATGGCCCGAACTTCAATGACAATTATCAAGACGACGATGAAAACGATGACGAAAATAGGACAGTTTGGGTAAGTAGTAAACAATCCTTTATTTTCGATGGCTGTTAGTAAAGATCTCTTTCCTAGTAAATTGACACCGCAAATCGAAGATCTAAATAATTCCAAGCTGCTGCAGAAAGTAATTTGCTTTCTCAAAAGCATCTCGCTGACGAATGCTCCGATCATCTTCGTTCAGCGAATCGTCAAACTCCGCAGCATCCCTCGGTCCTACATGATCAAATGTGGCAAATTTTTCAGCGATCTTCTGAAGGCCCTCTTTTACCAAATTCAATTTGATATAAGGCCCAAACGCCTGAACGACGGCGTCCACACCACCTGCATAGTTCTGCAAGATGAAGTAGATGTCGTAAGCGTCTTTCGGTTTCCGGCGATCCGCAAGCGCCATACCCTTCATTACCAGAAACGGCACAACAGAGGCAATGCGGATAGTCACTTCATCAATTGGGCCGTCCGGTAATTGCCCTTTAACTGTCACAGTGACAGGTTCCACCTGGAATGCAAGATCGCAGCCCCGTGCTTTGCGTGGTTGAATGTCAATCGCCCTTTGCGTACGGCGCTTTTTGCCAGTGCCGCCATATTCGCCGGCGAGAAAATCAACCTGAACAATCTGACCTCGAACCTTTTTTCTGAAGATAAATGGCTGCTGCTTGTCCTCTTCATATCCGTGAGAGTGCAAAATTTCGCCAATCATCCGATAGCCAGCTTCGGTCAGTTCTAGGTGATTCAACGCTAAATCCACATCGATGCTGCCAACATGTGGCTCCGGACTTTGAGGAATCAATAGCTCGGGAATCCAGCCGCCTACTAG
>CAZXSV010000022.1:0-47710 GCA_964642735.1 uncultured Acidobacteriota bacterium | reverse complement strand
TGATGGCTTTGGTTGCAGTCTCGGTTGCGATGCGTAAGAAATGTTGGCGGCGCCGTCTTTTTCGCCTATTGGAGGGCCGAAAGAACGTCGGCGGGTGTGAAAATGGTTTTGTTCTTCCGCACTCCGGGCGAAGACTCTTTGAGCCACAGGGCTGCCAAAATCCTTCGGCTTTGCGCGAACGCGAGATTCCGGGATCTCTCCCGATTAAAAATATATTGACAGCAATAGTAGATAAACATACATATATAGTAGATAAAATTATTGGAGTAGTAAATGACTCAACCGAAACTGACGAAGCTGGAACTGGGAATCATGGAAGCGCTGTGGGACAACGGCGCCTCCTCGATTCGTGAAATCCAGGAGCATTTTCCCGAAGAATCGAGGCCCGCATACACCACCGTGCAGACAGTCGTTTACCGGCTCGAAGCCAAAGAGGCCGTGCGCCGGGTGAAAAAAATCAGCAACGCTCACATATTCGAAGCCGTAATCACACGCAACGCCGCGCAAGGGACGCTGATCGACAGCCTGCTCGGCCTGTTTGGCGGAAGAACGCAGCCGGTGATGGCGCACCTGATCGAATCGGGCAAGCTTACGCTCGAGGATTTGCGCGAAGCGCGGAAGCTGGTGAAAAAGCTCTCAAAAAGGGAGGCCTAAAGCTTTGAAGCGCGAAAAACACGAACCACTCGAAATGATAGGATTTTTTATTTTTGTTTTTTTCGCGTGGTTCGTGGCTAAAGAGTTGGAGGGTTCGTGATCTCTGGATTTTTTCCTGCGGATTTTCTTTTAAATCATCTTTGGCAGTCGACGCTGTTCGCGGCCGCGGCGGCTTTACTGACTCTTTTATTCAGGAAGAATAATGCCCGAGTCCGCTATGCTCTTTGGCTGACGGCTTCAATTAAGTTTATAGTTCCATTTTCACTGTTTATAGCCATAGGCAATTCCATAGATATCAGCTTGCGGCAAACTGCCGCGATACCGGAACCCGCAATTAATATTGTTGAAAACATCAGCCTGCCCTTTGACACGACATATATTTCTAAAGTTCCTATTTCCGCTATGCCGGAGCGGAACAATTTGGTCCTGAATATTGTCTTAATTGCATGGCTCGTCGGCTGTCTATCGGTTCTATTTTTTTATCTGGCAAGAGGAAAGCGAGTCCGAAAATCAGTGCGTGATTCTGAGCCATTGACTCAGGGGCGCGCATTCGAGGCGCTGCAACAAATTGAACGAATCAACGGGCGGCGGCGTTTAATAAGATTGGCATTCTCCAGTTCCTCAATGGAGCCGGGCGTATTCGGTATTTTCCGTCCTGTCTTGCTTTTGCCTTTGGGGATGCCGGAACGCCTGAGTGATGCCGAATTGGAATCCATCCTGGCTCATGAACTGGCTCATGTCCGCCGCCGGGACAATTTGGTTTCCGCCGTTCATATGTTTATTGAAACGCTGTTCTGGTTTCACCCGATGGTGTGGTGGATTGGCGCGAAACTGATCCAGGAACGGGAACGCGCCTGTGATGAGGAAGTGCTGCGTCTGGGCAAAGATCCGCAGGCGTATGCGGAAGGAATTTTGAAAGTATGTGAATTCTGTCTTGAATCGCCTCTGGCCTGCGTCGCCGGAATAACAGGATCGGATATGAAAAAAAGGATCCATGCGATCATGACCCAGCCTATTGGAAGCAGGCCGGGTTTCGCCAAAAAGCTTTTGCTGGCGGGAGCCGGAATCATGGTTCTCACGCTTCCTTTTTTACTGGGGCTGTTCATTGCGCCGCAAGGCCAGGCTCAGCCGCAAAGCCCGAAGCCGTCCTTTGACGTCGTATCGATCAAGAAAGCTGCAGATTGCAGGGATCGGGAGTGGCCTCTTTATCAACCCGGAGGGCGTTACAAAAACTGCGGTGGATTAAAATTCTTAATAATTGAGGCGTATAACATGAAGCTTTATACGCCATTGGACGGCGTTCCCGACTGGGGCAAAAAAAATCTCTATAGGATCGAGGCGAAAGCCGCAGGCCATCCGAGTGAAGAGCAGATGCATCGGATGGTCCAGTCAGTGCTTGAAGATAGATTCAAACTGGAGATGCATAGCAAAAAGCGCGAGTCCAAGGTTTATTCGCTTGTAGTTGCCAAAGGCGGACACAGGCTTCAGCCTGCGAAAGATGAACACGGCAATCCCATGACATCGCTGCCGTCTCCCGAGGAAATCAGGGATAGTATGGAAAGGCAGCGGTTTCGCAAATTCAACTCGCAAGAGGAAGTTATTGCAGGCATGCCTCCGGGAAGCATCATCGCCGGAAGCAAGCTCGGCGAATCGGGATTTATCGGGAAGGCCATGAGCATGAATGATTTTGCAGAGTCGCTGAGCCTTCAGGTCGGAAATCTCCCGGTAATCGATAGAACAGGTCTCTCGGGACTCTACGACATTCATTTGAAATTTGCGCGTCCGGATCTTATTGTTGCAGGCTCTCCTGCAGTTCCCGAAGAGCCTTCCGCTCCCGGTTTTTTCAGAGCGCTTCAGGAACAGCTTGGATTGAAATTGGAGCAGGGAAAAGGATTAGTCGATCATTTCGTTATCGATAGCGTAAAAAGGCCGTCGGAAAACTGAAATTATGAACCACGAAACACACGAAATTATTATAATTTTTATTTTGTGTATTTCGTGTGGTTCGTGGTTAAAGAATTGAGGGTCTTATGATCTCCAGAAACAGGATGGTATGGACGGGAATATTGCTATTTCTTTCAATAGGATCTTTGAACGCGCAGGACAGTCCGAAGCCTTCCTTTGAGGTTGCCTCAATCAAGCCGGCCGAAAGCTGCGTGCAAAAATTTTCAACCGGCAATTCCACGATAGCCATGATGACTCCGCCGATTATGTCCGGCGGCCGATTTTCCGTCTGTAATTCGCTGCAGGGCCTTGTGATGCAAGCCTATCAAATCGAAGACGATTCACAGCTGTCCGGCCTTCCGGCCTGGGGCAAGAACTCTCTGTTTCAAATCGAGGCAAAAAGCGATCCGGCGGCGAACGCCGATCAGATGCGAGGGATGCTGCAAACGCTGCTGGAAGAGAGGTTCAACCTTAAGGTGCACCATGAATCCCGTGAAATGGAGACATATTCTCTCGTTATTGCAAAAAGCGGCCATAAGCTTCAGCCGGCGAAAGATGAAAACGGAAATCCAGTAACTGCGATTCCGCCGCAAGAACAGAATCTGGAAAAAATACGGGAAGCGATCGCCCAACTTCAAAGCGGAAAGAAAATGAAATCTGCTCCGGGATCCATTCGATTATTCCTGGGAGGGAATGGGCCGGTCCAGTTTGAAGGAAGCGCGATGCAAATCAGACAGCTTGTCTTGCATCTGAGGCAAACGGTGGGACGGAAGGTTTTCGACAAAACCGGACTTGCAGGATTTTATGACATAAAAATGCAATATGCCGCGGAACCCGGCAAGGGGTCCATCCTCATAATGGCTCAGCCTAATCCGGTTGCAGGCGACTCAGCAAAAATTCCCGAACCCGAGCTTTCCGGCCCTACGATTTTCAATGCGCTCCGGGATCAGCTCGGATTGGAACTGCAGCCGGACAAAGGATCGCTTGAATTTTTCACTGTCGACAGCGTGGAGAAGCCGTCGGAGAACTGAACCACGAAACACTCGAAAATATATATTAAATTTCGTGTATTTCGTGTTTAATAAATATGATACGAGCCATATTCATCTTTCTTTTCGCAATACCGGCGCTGATGGCGTCCGAGCACCGGGGATTCGTCCGGTTCAATGAATTGCCGGTTCCCGGCGCAACGATAGTCGCCTCTCAAGGCGAAAAAAAATTGACTGCAGTTTCCGATTTGCAGGGATTCTATGTCTTCCCTGATTTATCGGAGGGACTCTGGGCCATCGGGGTCGAAATGCTCGGATTTAGTCCGATCATGCGGGACATAACAGTTGGCGCTGAGAATCCGGCTTCGGAATGGGACCTGAAGATGCTTCCCATGAACGAAATGAAAACGGAGCCGCTTCCGGCCGTATTTGAGCAGACGGAAATAGCTGCTCCGGAAGCCAATGCCGATGCCTTGCCTGCAAGCGAGCCGAAGCCGTCGAGCGCTTTCGCTAATCTGAACTCGGAACAGCTCTCCGAACGCGCCGCCGATGGATTCCTGATCCAGGGCAGCGTCAATAATGCCGCCGATTCGCCCTTTGCCCAGCGAATGGCTTTCGGCAACAATCGCAGGTTTATGCCTCTATACAATGGCAGCTTCAGCCTCAATCTGGAAAACTCGGCGTTCAATGCGCGTTCTTTTTCTCTGACCGGACAAAACACTCCCAAGCCGGATTATAGCCGCATGCAGCTTGCATTCACAATCGGCGGTCCGGTGAAGATTCCGTTCCTGACAAACAAGACGGTGAATGCATTTCTGACCTATCAGCGCATGCAGAATCGGGACGCCAGGACTCTAACCGGCCGGATGCCGACGCTTGAGGAAAGAAACGGGGATCTGTCTCAAATCCGGGATCCCTTTGGCAGGGTTGTCCAGATTTTCGATCCGGATACAGGCCAGCCGTTCGCCGATAACATAATTCCGCAGGACCGGATCAGCTCTCAGGCTCGATACCTGCTTTCCCTGTACCCGTTCCCAAATCATGAAAGCGGCGGCCTCTATAATTACCAGGCGCCGGTTGTTTCCGCCACTCACCAGGACGGCGTTCAGGGATCGCTGAATCATTGGAACATGGGCGGCCAGATATCGGGCAATTTCAGCTATCAAAACATGCGGTCCGACAACCCCAATATTTTCGCGTTCCTTGACAAAGCGAAAACATCATCTCTGAACCTGGCCGCCAATTATTCCCGCAGTTTTAACCAGCGCAGCAGCATGAGGCTGGGATACCAGGTCAATCGTTCGACTTCACGGATGATTCCTTTTTTCGCAAATCGATTCAATATATCCGGCGGGGCCGGAATTTCCGGCAACAACCAGGATCCCGGAAACTGGGGGCCCCCAACCCTGTCCTTCTCGAATTACGCCCAGCTTTCGGACGGCAAAGCGTCCTTCGATCGCGAACTGGCGCATTTCATTTCCGCTTCAGCGCGACTGAGCCGCGGAGAGCATAATCTGTCCTTCGGATTCGAAGTGCGCAGACAGCAGATCAATCTGTTTTCTCAGCAGGACGCGCGCGGCACATTTGCATTTACCGGCGGCGCCGCCGGATACGATTTCGCCGATTTCCTCCTGGGCGTTCCCGACTCCAGTTCCATCGCGTTCGGCAATGCCGACAAGTATTTTCGAGGATCGACCTATGCCGCTTACATCAACGACGACTATCGGGTCAGTTCCACATTCACCATAAACAGCGGGATCCGGTGGGAATATGAAGCGCCTCTGACGGAGTTGTACGGCAGGCTGGTGAATCTGGATATTGCGCCGGATTTCCAGTCGCTCGCTCCGGTCCTCGCGAACAATCCGAACGGCATTCTTACAGGCAGGAATTATTTCAGCTCGCTGGTGGATCCGGACAAGCGAGGAGTGCAGCCCCGAATCGGTTTCGCCTGGAGGCCGACCGCCGCTTCATCCTGGATTATTCGGGGCGGATACGGCCGGTATCGCGACACATCGGTCTACCGATCCATTGTTGTCAAAATGGCCCAGCAATCGCCGTTTTCAAAGAGCCTGATCGCCGGCAACAGCCCGGCCACGCCATTGACGCTCGCCAGCGGATTCAATCTTCAACCCAATGCAGCCGTCAATAATTTCGCTATCGATCCCGATTTCCGGGTTGCGAATGCACACAACTGGCAGTTGTCGATTCAACGGGATTTTCCCTTTTCCATGCAAATGGTCGCGATGTACCAGGGGTCCAAGGGAAGCCATTTGACTCAACAATACTACCCGAACACCTATCCGGATGGAGCGGCGAGTCCGTCCGGATATATGTATCAAAGCTCTGATGGCGAATCGATTCGCCACGCCGGAATCCTTCAATTGCGGCGGCGTCTGCGGCATGGTTTTGCCGCCGAAGCAAAATACACTTTTTCGAAATCCATCGATGACGCTGCGTTAGGAGCGCAAGGGGGCCAGGGCGGGGCTCAGATCGCCCAGAATTGGCTTGACCTCAGAGCCGAGCGGGCCCTGTCGAGTTTCGATCAGCGGCATATCCTCAACCTCCAAACGCAATACACTTCCGGAGCGGGCGGTTTCAGGCCGGCTGTTCTCAGGGGATTCGCCGGCGCACTTTTCAGGCAGTGGACATTTACCGGGAACCTGACGATAGGCAGCGGCAAACCGTTGACCCCGATTTATAACGCTGTAGTGCGGGGGACGGGGATGGCCGGAAGCATCCGGCCGAATCGCACCGGCGCGTCCATCTATGCGGCGCCGGCGGGACTGTTTCTTAATCCTGCGGCGTTTTCTCCGCCCGAAACAGGCGAGTGGGGCGATGCGGGAAGAAATTCAATAACCGGTCCGGGTCAATTCAGCCTGGACGCTTCTTTGGGCCGGTCCTTCCGCGTGCGAGACCGCTATAACGTCGAGTTCAGGCTTAATTCGAGAAATATACTGAACCATGTCACATATCCCGGCTGGAATACGACGGTCAACAGCGCGCAATTCGGTTTGCCCAATACGGCCAATCCGATGCGAACCTTTGATGCGAACCTGAGGGTGAGCTTCTAATGATGAAAAGGCAAAAACGACACGGATTCCACAGATTTCACGGAGCTTTATTTGTATTGTTCATCTGTGGAATCTGTGGAATCCGTGGCGTTTTCTGTTTGCAGGAGCAGCCGTTCACGATAAAGGCGGATGCCCAGCTTGTGCTCGAGACCGTGACGGTTCAGGACAAAGAAGGCAATCCTGTCGAGGGCTTGACCCGACGGGATTTTATCGTTACGGAAGACGGATTCCGGCAATCCATCGAAATCTGCGAATTCCAGAAATTTGAGGACGCGGCGCTGCCGCCGATCCAATCCCGCTCGATTTTCAGCGGCGAAACCGCCCCGATTTCCAAAATCGGCAAGAATGAATTCTCCGCCGGCCGGGCCGGAGAGATCAAATATCAGGACCGCCGGCTGCTGGTTCTCTATTTCGACCTGATGACCATGCCCGAAATAGACCGGTACAGGGCGTTCATCGCAGGACGCAAATTTATCCGGAATCAGATGACGGCGTCGGACCTGATGTCCATCATGATTTTCTCGAAGAGCGTCGTCCGGGTTTTATTGGACTTTACGGACGATCGCGAAAAGCTGGACGGGGCGATTCAAACATTGATGAAGAAAAAGCAGGAGGGAGAGGAGGAGGACGACGACTGGAACGTTCCCGATACGGGCGCGGCGTTCGGCCAGAATTCCGGCGAATTCAACCTCTTCAATATCGACCGACAGCTCGCGGCGCTGCAGACAGCCGTCAAAATGATGGGCGCGCTGAGCGAACGCAAGGCTCTCGTCTATTTCGCCAGCGGTTTGCGGCTGAATGGAATGGACAATCAGGCGCAACTGCGCGCCACGATCAACGCCGCCGTTCGCGCCAACGTCGTGTTGTATCCTGTGGACGCGCGCGGCCTGGTCGCCGAGGCGCCGATGGGAGACGCCTCCACGCCATCCTCCGGCGGCATCGGGATGTTTACCGGCGCCTCCGCGATGGCGAGAATGTCCTCTTTCCAGCAGTCGCAGGACACTCTTTATTCTCTGGCGGCGGATACGGGCGGCAAGGCCATGCTCGACTACAACGATCTTTCCCGCGGCATAGTCAACGCACAGAAAGCCGTGACCAGCTATTACATCCTCGGCTATTACACGACCAATACGGAAATGGACGGGAAATTCCGCAAAATCAAAATCGACCTTGCCGACGGCCAGCAGGCAAAACTCGATTACCGCAAGGGCTATTACGCCAAAAAGAAATTTTCAAAATTCACCGCCGCCGACAAAGAAAGGCAATTGGAAGAAGCGTTGATGCTGGGCGATCCGATTACGGATCTCACGATTGCGATGGAAGTCAATTATTTCAAGCTCAACAGCGCCGAGTATTATGTGCCCGTCACGATGAAGATTCCGGGCAGCGAGCTTGTTCTGGCAAAAGATGCCGGATCGGACCGCACCGAGATCGATTTTATCGGCGAAATCAGGGATGACTACGGCTCGGTCTATTCGAATTTGCGCGACAAAGTTTCGTTCAAGCTCAAGGGGGAAACGGCGGCCGCATTGATGAAAAGCCCCATTGAATACGATTGCGGCTTCACGCTTCTCCCGGGGAAGTACATCATTAAAATGCTTGCGCGCGACGCGGAAACTGGAAGGATCGGCACTTATCAAACAACGTTTACGATTCCCAACCTTATGAAAGAATACAAGCGCGTGCCGATCAGTTCCGTTGTATTAAGCAGCCAGAGAGTCGACATGCGCCAGGCGCTGTATACGGCGGCCGGAAAAGACAAGGCGCAGACGGCCAATCCGCTGGCCCTCGATGGAACGAAGCTGGTCCCCAGCGTCACCCGGGTTTTCAGCAGGAAGAATAAAATGCACGTGTACCTTCAGGCCTATGAAAACAATGCGGCTGCGATGGAGCCGTTGATCGCGTATGTCGCCTTTTTCCGCGGCGAGGCGAAGGCATTTGAAACCTCCGCCCTCGCGGCGACCGGGGGAATGCATCCGAAGTCGAGGGCCGTGCCGCTGCATTTCACCATTCCACTCGACAAACTGCCTCCCGGCGAATACAACTGCCAGGCGACCGTCCTGGATCCGAACGGGAAAAAAGCCGCATTCTGGCAGGCGCCCGTGATGCTGGTGGAGTAGAAGCCGCAAAAACGCCACGGACTTCTATTCCCATAGCGCTGCTGCTTTAGGCGACGGGTGAATCCATTTTGATTGCGCTATGATAATCAAGCCGAGGGCCAAAACTGCAAGGCATAATGCCCCGCCCTCCAGGCCATAATCGCCTCCCGTAATCCAGTCCTTCCCGCTCCGGGTCAATTTAAAAACCGAAGGGAACGGCTCTCCGCTCACCGGATATCCGAAAATGACGCCCGCGGTTGTATTCCACGATAAATGCAGCGCGGTCGGCAGCCACAGGGAACGGGTTTTCAGATAGGCGATGGAGAGCCATACTCCGGCGAGGACGGCGTTGAGAATTCCCAGGAAGCCGACGTTGGGATTGGCAATATGCGCCAGTCCGAAGGCGCAGGATGTCAGGCATACGGCGGCGGCTTTGCCTATGCTTTGGACCAGGATCTGGAAAGCATAGCCTCGCATAAGAGCTTCCTCGAAGGCGGCGGAAATCGCAAGGAAGGTCAGGTTATAGAGGGCCAATAAGCCGGCGATATCCGCCGGCGTCGCAGCCCAGCGAATGTCGGCCCAGCCGGCGGCCCATTCCAAAACAAAGAACAGCGCGACCATGGCGGCGCCCAGGGCGGCGCCCTGCACGATTTCAATCCCGATGCGATTGTGGAAGGCGAAACCCAGGATTCTGGCGGGTTGTTTGTGGACGATCCGAAGCAGCAGGATCGCCGCCAGAATGGCTCCCGCCAGCAGCGGCAGTTCGGCTACAAGAGGGGCCGCTCCGCCCCATCCAAGCATATCCCCCGCCTTATGGAATGCCGATAAGACAACCACGGACAGCGCCGCGGACAAGGCTGCATAGGAGACAATAAGCCAGGGCGCCCGGATCCGGCGCTGCCGGTTGTAGAATACGCGCCGGAGGATTAATAAAGCGGCTTCGCTGGGATTGGTCGGCATAATGGCTTTCGTCGCTTTCGATTGTGCGCAGAAATTTGAAATATGGCGCGCGATATGTTAGTGTTGTCCATTCTTTCGGCTCCCCGATGGCGTTGCGATCATCTATTTTAAGCCAAACGGCAGGTTCCTGAAATCCTATGAAATCCATGAAAATATTTTTTCATAACAATTGCTTCGATGGCCTGGCGTCCGCGGCGGTATTCAGCAATTTCTATTCAAACGCAATCTGCAAAAGCTGCGAATTCATTTACGAGGGATTGGCTCATCGCGCCGGCGAGCTGTTTCTCGACGTCCGTTTCGACGGGGACGAAAACGCCATCGTGGATTTCAAGTATTCCAGCGACCCGCGCCTGACCTGGTGGTTTGATCATCACCAGAGCGCTTTCCTCGCCAAAGAGGATGAAGCCCACTTCCGGGCGGATAAAAGCGGGAAAAAATTTCATGATCCGACCTATCGTTCCTGCACTAAATTCATTGTCGAGATGCTCGCGAAGCATTTTAGTTTCGACTCAAGCCGGTTGGAAGAGCTGATTCACTGGGCTGATATCATCGATGGAGCGCAGTTCAGCAGCGCCCAGGCTGCCGTCGAGATCCGGGAGCCGGCCATGAAGCTCATGATGGTCGTCGAGGGCGTGCGCGATCACGGGATAATCCATAGCCTTATAACCGAATTCCAGCGCAAGTCGATGGACGAAATCATGAAAACGAGCTGGGTTCAGGACGTTTTCCAGCCGATTTATGAACGTCACATCCGTTCCGTCGAGATCATACGCGAAAACGCCGAGTGCAGGAACAGGACCATTTATTTCGACGTCAGCGGGCATGATCTGGAAGGCTATAACAAGTTCATCCCCTATTACCTCTTTCCCGAAGCCACTTACTGCGTGGGATTGAGCCTTTCGAGCTTTCGGGTCAAGATCTCCGTGGGATCCAATCCGTGGAGCCCGCATCCTCGCACGCAGAACCTTGCCGCATTGTGCGAGCGCCACGGCGGCGGCGGGCATCCGGTCGTGGGCGCGATTTCTTTCGCCCCCGATCAGCTTGAGAAAGCACGCAAAATCGCCGGAGAGATTGCGGCGGAACTGCGCGCGGAGTTTTAAATTATTGTTTCAGAATCTGTTTGCTTCTCTGCCGCCGGGAAAGCGCATCGAGAACACGGGCAATAATTTCTGCTCTTTTGATTCCGCGTTCTCCGCGCTTCTTCCCCGTAGCTTGATATCAAATGTTTTCTGGAGTCTATGGCTGAGACGAAACCCATAGCCAATCCCCGGTTGCGCGCCGTGGAAGCTTTCCCGGTGCAGATGAACGGACAGGAACTGGTTTGTCTTCAGGATCCGCAGAACTTCGCGCAGCAGCCCATATTCCTCAATAAAGCGCTGGTTTTCCTGGTCGCCCGGATGGACGGCAGCCGCACACTGCGGGACATTCAGCTGGACTTTTTAAGGGCGACGGGGGAGATGCTGCCGATCGAGGACCTTGAAAAGCTTGTGAGTCAGCTCGACGAGCGGCACTATCTGGACGGACCGAATTTCGAACGCTTCTACCACGATCTTGTAAAAAGCTTCGTGGACGCCCCTTCGCGTCCGGCCCGCCATGCCGGTTCGGCTTATGAAGCTTCCGCCGATTCCCTCGCCGCTCAGATCCAAAGCTATTTCAATCATCCGGAAGGCCCGGGGATGGAGGTCGCTTTCGACGCCTCCAGGCCGCTGCGCGGCTTGATCTCGCCCCATATCGACTTTTTGCGGGGCGGACCGACATACGCTCATGCCTACGCCGCCCTGGCCAATCATCCGTGCCCAGACGCGTTCATTGTCTTCGGGACCTGCCACAACCCGATGCCGCAGCGCTTCTCCGTCGGGAGCAAGGATTATGAGACGCCGCTCGGCCCGGCGCGGGTCGACCGTGATTTTGTCGCCCGCCTTTCGGAAAGATTGAATAAAGAATACTCCGATCAGTTCTCGCATCGAGGGGAGCATTCCATTGAATTCCAGGCTGTCTGGCTGAAATATATTTTCGGCGAGAAAAGGGATTTCAGGATTATTCCGATCCTGGTCGGCGCTTTTCACGATATTTTTTCTGAAGGAAGAAACGCCGGAGACGATCCGGAAATCCGGAAAGCGGTCGACGCCTTGCGGGAAACGATGGAAGAGACGCCCGGCCGCATCTGCGTTGTGGCCGGCGCAGACCTGGCGCATGTCGGGCGCAGATTTGGCGATCCTTCGGGGCCGACCGAAAGCTATTTAAGCGAAGTGGAAAGCGAAGATAGGAAGTTTTTGGAGCTTGTAGCCCGTGGCGACGCCGAGGGGATGTTTCGGTCTATCGCCGCGGATAATGACAAGCGCAGAGTTTGCGGCTATCCCTCCATTTATATGACGCTGCGCTGCATCGACCGCCCGGAAGGGGAGCTGCTGCAATACCGTCAATGGTCCGACTTTGACGCCGGCGCCGCCGTCACCTTTGCAGCCCTTGCCCTCTTCTGAGCCGCGAGCGTCAGCAGCGGATCCGCTCCATGACGGTTGCGGCTCAATTTCAAACAAACCATGCGAGGGCGACTTCGACGTCGAGGTTCATAGTCCGCAAAACCCGCGTTGCCCGCGATCGTTCGCAACAGCAATGCACCTGTATGCTGTTACTTGACATACATATGATTTAAGAATACGATAAGGTGTATGAAGAGAACGACGCTAATCCTTGAAGATTCCTGTTTGGAGGGGATCCGAAACCTGGCCCGGCGCGAAGGGAAAAATCTGTCCCAGGTGGCTAACGAGCTTTTTGCCGAGGGGCTGCACCGCCGCAAAGCGAAAAAAAAGCCTGAATTTGAAATCGTAAGTTTCGCCATGGGCAAACCGAGAGTAAATTTGGGCGATCGCAATGCGCTGGAATCGCTGATGGATTCATAATGGCCGGCGTTATTGATACGAACATTCTCCTGTACGCGGCGAATATGGATTCCGAGGAGCATGCCGCCGCCGTGAAATTCCTTTCCGCCGCCGCGACGTCGCCCGAGCAATGGTTTTTAACCGAGGGGATTGTCTACGAGTTTCTGCGCGTATCGACGCACCCGAAAGTATTTCCAAAGCCGCTGGGTTGGAAGGATGCCACGCGTTTTCTCAAGCCCTTTTTGGAGAGCTCGAGCTTTCTGATTCTGACCGCCGGCGAGCGTCATTGGCTGCTTCTCGATGAAATCCTCTCTCCGCTCATTTACCCCTCCGGCAACCTGTTTTTTGACATCCGCACGGTCGTTCTGATGCGGGAACAAGGCATTCGTGAGATCTATACGACCGATACGGATTTTTTGCAGTTCGCCGGGATCAAGGCGATCAATCCGCTGCGCTGATTTCCGCCTCGGGATTCTTGCTCCTTCCCCGGGTTTACAGTAGAGTTTGAAGCTCATCATGCCCGAAGAAACCATTCTGGTCGTCGACGACGAAATCGCCAATCTTCAGAAGCTCCAACGGACTTTCGTCCACCGATACGCCGTGCTGTGCGCGGGTTCCGGGGAAGAGGCGCTGGAACTGGTCCATCAACATGAAAATATCGCGGTGATCATCGCCGATCAGCGGATGCCGGACATGACCGGCGTCGAATTTTTGCAGCGCACCTTGACGCCCCTTCCCCATGCGGTGCGAATAATTCTTACCGGATACACCGATACGGATGTGCTGCTGAGCGCCATCAACACCTGCAAAGTCTATCGCTACATAGTCAAACCGTGGGACCCTCCCGACCTTTTGATGACAGTGGAACGGGGTCTGGAAGCCCACCGGCTTGCCAAAGAGAACGAGCAGTTTCGAAAGGAATTGATCCGCCGTGAACGTCTTGCCAGGGAGCTTGAGATAGCCCGGGAAATCCAGCGATATATTCTTCCCCCATGCTGCCCGGAGCTTGACGATTACGAGATGGCGGTTGAATATCAGCCCGCCAGGGAAGTCGGAGGGGATTTATATGATTTTCAAAAAAACGACCGGACCCTTCAGATAGTCGTCGGCGACGCTTCCGGGAAGTCGATCCCGGCCGCCCTGTATGGAGCGGTTTTCAGCGGACAGCTGCAAACTCTTTTCTCGCAACCGCTTTCCCCCAAGGATAAACTGCGCTCTCTGAACGACAGCCTGGTTGCGCGCTATCCTTCCGGCAATTATATCGCCGCTGTCTGCTGCCGGATTGAATTGGCTGATGGCGCAGCCGTCATGGCGAACGGCGGAATGCCTTTCCCTTTCCTTGTGCGGTCAGGCGACGTGGTCCGTCTCGAAGCTCCCGGCGCGCCTTTAGGATTATTGGAAGGATCCCGCTATCGCGAGATTGAATTCCGGATCGCGCCGGGCGATACTTTGCTGCTGGCAAGCGATGGAACCACCGACGCTCTCAATCCGGAGGGGGAGTTTTACGATGCCGAGCGCTTTGTCGATTCGGTTCAGCGGCATTCGGGGAAGGCGCTGCCCGAGTTTGTCCAAAGCCTTCGCTCTGATTTAAGGCGGTTTATCGGAAGCGCTCAGTTGAACGACGACATTACGATTGTCGCGTTGCGCCGGAAATAATAATACAGAGGGTGTCGATGCTTCTTCTCAGAAATATTGCTCAGATCATAACTCTTCGCGGCGGACCGGTTCCCAGGACCGGAGCTTCCATGTCCGACCTTGGAATCATCGAAAATGGCGCGCTGCTGGTGCGCGGCGAACGCATCGTTTGGGTCGGCCCGACCAAACACATTCCCGTGCGTGAACCCGGCATCCGTTATCAGACGCTGGACGGAGTCGGCCTGGATTTAATTGCTTTGCCGGGTTTCGTCGATTGCCACACGCATCCGGTTTTCGCCGGCAATCGGGTCGAAGACTATGATATGCAAATCCAGGGCAAGAGCTGTCAGGAGATCGCCGCCGCCGGAGGCGGCATCGCATCGAGCGTCCGGCAGCTGCGCTCGGCGACAGTCAGCCAGCTTCTGGACAAAGCCGAGAGGCACTTCAGGCACTTTCTTTCGCACGGGACGACGACCATCGAAGCGAAGAGCGGCTATGGGCTTAAGCTGGACGATGAAATAAAAATTCTTCAGGTGCTGGCCGCCCTGCGAGGGCGCAACCGTCTCGAGATCGTCCCCACTTTTTTGGGCGCCCACGCCATTCCCGAAGAATATGCCAACTCGAGGGATCGATACGTTCGCATGGTCATTGAGGAAATGATCCCGCGCGTCGCCCAGGAGAGCCTGGCCCAATTCTGCGATGTGATCTGCGAAGAAGGTTCTTTTACGGTCGACGAAGCCCGCGCCATTCTCCTCGCGGCCAGAGATGCGGGGCTGGGATTGAGAATCCACGCCGACAAACTCGGCAATAGCGGCGGCGCAAAGCTGGCCGCGGAGCTGAAGGCGAGCAGCGCGGACCATTTGGCATGGATCGGCGACGCTGATATCGAGGCTCTGAAACAATCGGGCACAGTCGCCACCCTGCTTCCCGGGACGGCTTTCAATCTCGGGCAAATGCAATACGCGCCTGCGCGAAAGCTTATTGCAGCCGGCGTTCCGGTCGCTCTGGCCACGAATTTCAATCCGGGCTCCTGTTTCACCATGAACATGCAGCTGATCCTGGCGCTTGCCTGCACCCAGATGCGAATGACTCCCGCGGAAGCCATCGCCGCCGCGACAATCAACAGCGCCTATTCTCTCGGGCTCGCCGACCGATTGGGAACGCTGGAAGAAGGCAAGCAGGCGGACATCGTTCTGATGGATGTTCCCGACTACCGGGAGATCCCCTACTTCTTCGGAGTCAATCATTGCGTTGTCGCCATTAAAAAGGGCAATGTGGCGATCAACCGTTTGGAGCAGTCCTAGTCGGCCCGTGGTGAAAGTTCAATAGCCTGCGTTCCGAGCGCCGCGGAAGGGGGTGCGGGCCCCATGCGCGCGGCCTGGGGCGCTTTCACGAACGGGCTGCTCGAGCCGGAGTTCGACGAAAATGGGAATTGAGGATTTCATGTCCGGCATTGCAGCCCCGGATCCATCGATCGCCGGCGGACATGTCGCAGCTTATGTCGGATCTTTTGCCGCTGCGCTTGGCGAAATGATGGCCGGTTTGACCGAAGGCAGGGCCGGATTTGCAGCCCAGGAGAAGCAAGTTCAAGAAATACACAGCGAACTTGCCCAAACAAGAACTGTGTTCGAGCGTTTGGCCCGGGAAGACTCCGCAGCCTATCAATCGGTCCTGGAGGCCCGGAAACTGCCCCGAATCAGCGAGAATGAAAGAGCTTTTCGCTCGACCGCCATTGAACGCGCCATGAAGAAAGCCACGGAAATTCCTCTCCGGCACGCCCGCGCCGCTTTCAGAGTTCTGGAGCTTCTGAACATCCTGTTTGGGATCGGCAATCCCAACGCCCGGACGGATGTTGCCATCGGAGCTCAGCTTGCTTATGCATCGCTCAAGTCAGCCCAGTACAACATCGCTACCAACGCCCGGGAAATAAAAGACAAGGCATTCGCAGAGGACTGTCGGAAACAAGCGGCGGTTTTGGACCGAAAAGCCAGGGAAATCATTCAAAATATTGAACTTAGTATCCAGGGTTCCTGAAACAGCGCCAGAGGGCAACCAGTCTGAGGAGGGTAGTTGCGCGGCAAAGGACTGCGGATCTGTTTAGGACTCCTAACGGTTTATGCTTTTTCGTCCTTTTTGTCGGTTGGCTCTTCCTGGCCGGATTTCAGCGAAGACTTAAAATTCCGAATGCCCTCGCCAAGGCCTTTGCCCAGCTGGGGAATTTTGTTCACGCCAAAGATTAAAACGACGATTACCAGGATGATAATCAGTTCTGTGGTTCCCAAATGTGGCATAGCAGCCTCCGATGATAGTGTAATCCTTTTGAGAGTACTTTAAGGGCATGCCGAAGTCAACCATGGCGGCTTCGCCGGGCGCCGCGGAAGACGCAGCGTAGAATCCGTCACCCCCAATTATTTATTTTGTAAAAATTTGCGCTACATTCTCCGCGGCTTTGCTCCGCGACTGTTTTCCGCTCCGGCTTTAGCAAAAATCGCTTGTGTAGCGGCCCGAAATGACCTATAAATCAACATCCGTAGACATAAATGCTGAAAACAGTACTCATTTTCCCGGAGCGGCCTGTAAAGCTTTCGACCGTTTCTAGATCCTTTTCGCACTCTCTTCGAAAGCTGTAAAATGCCGCGGGCGTTGGATCCATTTTAGGCCCTCTATTGACGTCAGCCGTGAAGTGCGGAAGTTGAGGGCCGGTGAGCAGGAGCCTTCCCGAAAGGAGCCATTCTTTTGAAGATAATTGGAGAAAAGATCAATGGAACGCGCAAACGCGTGCAACAGGCCATTGTAGAACGCGACGCGAAGTTCATTCAGGATTTGGCGCGAAGCCAGGCCGAAGCCGGCGCCGACTGGCTTGACGCCAATGCCGGAACTGCGCCGCAGCGCGAGCCCGACGATCTCATCTGGCTGGTGGAAAACATACAGGCCGTGACGGACAAGCCGATTTGCCTTGACAGCGCCAACCCCAAGGCGCTGGAAGCCGCTATCAAAGCGGTCAAACAAACTCCGATGATCAATTCGATCAGCGCCGAACCGCACAGACTGACCGGAGTATTGCCGCTTGTCGCACAACACAAAACCCCGGCAATTGCGCTGGCGATGGATGAGAAGGGCATTCCCAAAACAAAAGACGATCGCATCAGCGTCATCCGCCGGCTTCTCGGCGAGACGCGCAAACTGGGGGTGGCGGACGACCAGCTGTATTTCGATCCCCTGGCGATGACGATAGCGACCGGTCAAGACAACGGATTGACATTCTTCGACACTATTCGCGCGATTCGCAGTGAATTTCCGGAAGTTCACATTACTTGTGGTTTGAGCAATATCTCGTTCGGAATGCCCGCCCGCGCTTACATCAATCGCGTCTTCCTGACTCTTTCGATGGAAGCGGGACTCGACAGCGCTATCTGCGATCCGATGGACCATGAGATCAGGACCACAATGCTGGCGACTGAGCTTCTGATGAATCAAGACAAACACTGTCTCAAGTACACGAAAGCATTTCGTGCAGGAGCTTTTAACAGACCGCCGGCAGCGGCTGGCAAGGCGTAGCCCCGTTCGAAGGTATTTTTGATAACTTTCATCAAGGTAGCAAAAAAGGAGACACTATGTCGAAAGAATTAATCGATGCCGTCGTTGATATGCGTGAGGAAGATGCCATAAAGATAGCAGAAAACCTTTTGAGTTCCGGCGCCGATCCTATCAGCCTTCTGGATGATTGCCGTGAAGCCCTAGGCATCATCGGAAACCGGTTTGCGGCGGGCGAATGCTTTGTCCCCGAACTGATCCTGGCTGGTGAAATGCTGCGCCAGGTGGGCGCGCTGGTCAAACCGAAACTTGCTTCTTCCGGCGCCGGCGCTCAAAAGAAGATCGGGAAGATCGTCTTCGGCACCGTGGAAGGCGACATCCATGACATCGCAAAAGACATCGTGGTGTTCATGCTGGATATCAACGGCTTCGACGTCATGGATCTCGGCGTGGACGTACCGGCCGCCAAGTTCGTCGAAGCGGTGAAAAGCTTCAAGCCTCAAGTGGTAGGCCTGAGCGGATTCCTGACGCTTGCCTACGATCCTATGAAAAATACAGTCCAGGCTTTGAAAGACGCCGGGCTGCGCGACAGCGTGAAAATCATGATCGGCGGCGGACAGATGGATGACCAGGTCGCCGCCTACGCCAAAGCGGACGCCTACGGCAAAGACGCCATGGCGGCCGTAACCCTGTCCAAAGGCTGGGTGGGAGCAAAATAGCTATGCCAAAACCGGAAAATTTTGAACAGATGAGCCCTGATCAGAAAAGACAGGCGCGCCTGCAAGCCTGGATTAATCACGAAGGCGTCGAGTTCAAAAATGCGGAGGCGGAAAAAGGCTACCGGGAACGCGCACAGATGTTCACCGACGTCTTTTTGATGAAGAAGCCCAAACGGATTCCCGTCGCGATTGCAACGGGGTTCTTCCCGTTCCTGTATGCCGGTTACTCCTGCAAGGACGCCATGTACGACTACGAAAAGCTTGGCGCCGCAATGAAGAAATTCCACGCCGATTTCATGCCCGACGCCGCGGCGTCCGCAGGGCTTTACGCGCCGGGTAGAATTTTGGAACTGCTGGACTACAAGCTCTACCACTGGCCGGGGCACGGCGTCCCCGAAAACACTTCCTATCAGTGCGCGGAAGCCGAATTCATGAAGCCGGCGGAATATGGAGAATACCTGAGCGACCCCAGCGATTACTTCATCCGCACGTACCTGCCGCGGGTGATGGGCGCGCTGGAGCCCTGGAAGCAGCTTCCGCCGTTTACCAATCTCCTCGAACTGCCGTTTCTTCCCTGGGGCATGCTGCCTTTCGGCCTGCCGCACATTCAGGAAACGCTGAAGACTCTGATGAAAGCCGGAGAAATCGCGCTGGAATGGGCCTATAAGGTCGTCGAAATCGACAATTACAGCGTTGCCACTCTGGGTCTGCCGAAATATCAGGGCGGTTTTTCGAAGGCGCCGTACGATGTCATTGCAGACACGATGCGCGGCACCCGGGCAATAATGCTTGACATCTTCCGTAAACGCAAAGAAATCATGGAAGCGTGCGAACGGATTATTCCCTTCATGACCAGGATGCCTTATGGCGCTTACGCCTGGGGCGCGTCCCCGACCGTGTTCTTCCCGCTGCACAAGGGCGCGGACGGTTTCATGTCCCCGAAAGATTTCAAGTCCTTGTACTGGCCTTCCTTCAAGGCCGTAATGCTCAATCTGATCAATGACGGCATGATCCCATTCCTGTTTGTCGAGGGAAGCTACAACCAGAGGCTGGATCTGATCACCGATCCCGACATCCCGGCCGGAAGCACCATCTGGTACTTCGACAAAACCGATATGAAGGAAGTCAAGAAGCGCCTCCAGGGATGGGCTTGCTTCGCGGGCAACTTCCCCTCTTCGCTTCTGAAAACCGGAACCGTCGATCAGGTTAAAACGCATACCAGACAGCTTCTGGACGATCTGGCCGGCGACGGCGGATATTACATGGTCAACGGCGCCGTGCTCGATGAAGCCAATGCAGACAACCTGCACGCGTTTGTCGACACCGCCAAAGCGTATAAATTGTAGCTTCGACTGCGATCGGAAAACACATCGGCCCGGGGACGGATCCTTCGTTCCCGGGCTTTTTTTGTCTTTATCCGGATCAACCGCGCAACATTGCCGTAAAGGCGCTTTCTTGAGATTGCGTGGCTTATGGCGACAAGCCCTTGTTTTACCGGGAGTCACGGGATGGCGTTTTTTTTCGTATTTGGCGCGGCCCACATTCAAAAATTTTGATTGCCTGAAATTTTGCGATGGATCAGAAGCAGCGGAAGCAGGGTCGTAAGAACGCCCCAGGCGACATTTGTCGGGCTGAAAAATTTGCCGCTTGCCGCGCTGAGAAGCGCTTCAAAAACGACCGAGGCGAATAATGCGCCGGCCGCCGGAAAAATCGGCGAGAAAATGCTTCTTCCGCGCATCTCGGAAAGCAGAAATCCCAGAGGCATGAACACGATACAGTAGTAGAGAACCTTGTATCCTTTCAGGTCCACGGCCGAGCTGGACGCCAGGGCGCCTAATAAAAGCGTGGCCGGTCCAAGTTCAAGGGAGGGGCTCTTTTCCGAACCGTTTGCGAAGGCGCGAAGCAAAGCCCCGTCATAAGTGACGGCGATCCTGCTGATCCGGCCGGGCGTGAATACGGCGGGCGCTTCGAGCGCAGGCGTCATGCCGTTTTCACCCGTCACGGGAGTGCGCAGGCGGACGATCAGCGATGTTTTGTCTTGCCCGATCGTGAGATTCCGGCGGCGGGTGCCGGCGGAAATGGAAAGGATGCGGGCAGGGCCGGATTGCCATGTTTTTTCGGGGGCGCATTGCAGCAGGACGGTAAACTGGTTGGTTTTTTTCAGTCTTTGGGCGATCCGGAATCCGGTTGAAGCGGATTCGAGCCAGGGCATTCCTGTAAGATCAAGCGCGCCGCTTTCAGCCGCCCCAGACATGGGAGGCGGTCCGCCCTTCCAGGCAAAACCGCCCATCCGTATCCCGCTTTTCAAAAAGTCAGAGGACGCCACCGGATCCTGAAGGCCGCCGGCAGGATTCTTTGTCAGCAGCAACGCCTGTTTTTCGGAGACCGCCCGGTCTGCGACCTGAAAAGAAATGAGCCGCCCGGACCATGGTCGGTCGCCTGTCCTTTCATTGCCCAGCAGCAGCGGATAGGCGTCGTTCCAGCCTTCCAGGTTGATCCGGCGCTGGAGTCCGATGGAAATCATAATGCCGGCGGCCAGGCAGATAAAAAATGCAAGACCCGGACGGGGCGTACGCTTTGATAAATTCGGCTTCTCGACCGCCATGACGATTCCGGCAATCCTGTCGGGGCTGAGAATGTAGCAGAGAAATCCGATAGCGCCGCCGAGGCTGTTCGCCGCAATATCGCTCAAACTGGAGTCCCGAAAGGGGAGGAACTTTTGCATGAATTCCACGACGCCGGACAGGAAGGCGCCTCCGAGCAATGCGGCGGCCAGACCGCACCAGAATGGCCGTCTCTTGAATTCCAGCCATGCGGAAAGGCCGAGCCCGAAAGGAACAAAGAGAAGAATATTCAGGAAGAAATCCAAATTCAGACTGGCCGGCCCTAGATCCAGAAATGGCTGCCGCAGCGCGCCGGCTTTTTGAAAATGGTAGGGGAAGAGGGTGAGCAGGAGGATGGCGAGTATGCTGACGCCCATCGGGCGCCTTGATCGGGTTGATCCCAGATTTTTCTTCCCGTCCGGCTTCATTTGATCAGTTTCTTAATCTCCTGCAGGAGCAGGTCCGGATCGACCGGTTTGTCGAACCAATAGTCGTTCGGGTAGAAACTGTCGTCGATTTGGGTGCGGTAATCGAAGTGCTCTTTGACGCCGGTCAGCATGATGATCGGAATCGCACGGGTCGCCGGATTCTTCCTGATTATTTTCGCCGTATCAAGTCCGTCGCTCATGCTTTGCATCATGACGTCCATCACAATGCAGTCGTAGCTCTTCTCCCCGATTTTGGCGAGGGCTTCCTCTCCGCTGCTGGCGAGTTCCACGTTGAATTCACGGGCCACCACACTGCGGGTTTGCTCAATCAAATCCTCGTCGTCATCGACCAGGAGCACGGTCTTCTTCTCAGTGTCCATATCCTCCTCCTCGCGGCTGCGGAAATGCAGTCTGTTGAGGCATGCGGAGTGACCAGCCATGGAGGGATCCTACTACTTAAACCGCAGCATGGAAATAAAAATTGGCGGAAGCGCCGCCCTGTCGGCAGCTTTTCAATTGCCAACCGCAAGGAGGCAAAAATAATTTGGTTTTTCGAACGCTTTGCGCGGTTTGCGGTTGAAGGCTTTTTTGTTTTGCAACAAGGAGGCTTTGGAATATTATCGGCCCAGCATCCGAACAATTTTTAAATTTGCGCACAAAGGCTGGCATTGGCGCCCTTTTCGAGAAAGAGCGGTGCAGGGATGGACGCGAAACTCCGGATTGACGGCCGGGAAGTCGAGGGCTGCGAGGGAATGACGATTCTGGAGGCTGCGGAAAAAGCCGGCGTCGGAATTCCCACTCTTTGCCATCATCGAGACTTCCGGCCGACCGGAGCGTGCCGTGTCTGCGTCGTGGAGATCGAAGGGGCCGGTCGACTGGCCGCGGCGTGCCATACTCCGGCCGCCGGCGGAATGGTTGTTCACACCAGGTCCCCGAAAGTTCTCAGGGCCCGGAAGGCCGCAATCGAATTGCTGCTGGCAGCCCACACCGGCCCCTGCGTCACCGACAGCGGGGCCGCCAGGTGCGATTTGCACGCTATTGCTTCGGATCTCGAAGTAGGATTTCCCAGGTTCCGCCTGACGAAACCTCGCTTCTTTCCCGTTGAGGATGTCAGCCCCTATGTTCGCCGAGACCTGTCCAGGTGCATCCTCTGTTTCCGCTGTGTCGCCGCCTGCAATGAACTGGCCGGAAAAAGGGTTTTCAGCGCCGGGTACCGGGCGTTCGAATCCAAGATCATCGTCGACAACGACATCGCTTTGGACAAGGATGTGTGCAAGGACTGCTATCTGTGCGTCGAGTCGTGCCCCACGACCGCTCTCAGCAAGGCGAAAAATCCGGGCGACAAGCAGAGAGGCAAGAAAATGGCGTTCGTTTCGACTTCGCCTCCAATTCAGGCCGCCGACCGCGGAAACCTTCTTCCCATGCTGAAAAGCGCTCAGAGCAAATCCGGTCGCATCTCCCCGCAGTTTATGGCCAAAGCCGCCGAATCCCTGAAGCTGTCGATCAGCGACGTTTACGGCGTATCGACTTTTTATTCCTTCCTTTCCACAAAACCCGCCGGCGCGAATGTCATCCGGGTGTGCAAAAACCTTCCCTGTCAAATGAAAGGCTCGGACTCGGTCTTGAAGGGAATTGAAGACGCCATCGGCATCCGGCCCGGCGAAACGACGCGGGACAAGAAGTTTTCGCTGAAACTGGTCAATTGCATCGGGGCCTGCGATCGCGCTCCGGCTATGCTGATCAATGATAAAGTCTACGGGAACCTGACGCCGGAGAAGATGCCGAAAATACTGAAGCAGTTCTGAAACGCGCTCCTCGGGAGAGTGGCTTTGCAAAAGCGGATCGTTTTGAAAAATTGCGGCCTGATCAATCCCAGGGACATCGGTTCGTCTCTGCGCAAGGGCGGATTCGCCGCACTGGCAAAAGCGCAGAAGTCCATGACGCCCGAAGGAATCGTCGCAGAGGTTTCGGAATCGGGATTGCTGGGCCGAGGCGGGGCCGGTTTCCCCTGCGGACTGAAATGGAAGCTCGTAGCAGAGCAGACTTCGGATGAAAAATACCTTATCTGCAATGCGGACGAGGGGGATGTCGGCGCATTTAAAGACAGGTACATGCTCGAGCGCGACCCGTTCTCGCTCCTTGAGGGGATCGCGATCGCCGGACTGGCGACCGGCGCGCGCAAAGCATTCATTTACCTGCGCGCCGAATATCATTTCCTTTCGGATTTGATCGCCGGCGCCGTCGCCCAGGCGACCCGGAAGGGATTTTTAAGCCATCTGGAAATTGAGCTGCGCGAGGGCGCCGGCGCCTATGTTTGCGGCGAAGAGTCGAGTCTCATGAATTCGATCGAGGGCTTCAGGGGAGAGGCTCGCTACAAACCGCCCTTCCCGCCTCAAAAAGGGCTTTGGGGCAAGCCGACCGCAATCAACAATGTCGAGACGCTGATGAATATTCCCGGGATCATTCTTAACGGCAGCTCCTGGTTCAAAAAAATCGGCACTCCGCGAAGCAAAGGAACGAAAGTGTTTTCGGTCAGCGGCGACGTGCAGTCGCCGGGAGTCTATGAGCTTGAACTTGGCAGCCGGCTCTCGGAGCTGGTTTCAGGCCTGGCATCGGCCCGGGAAGTCAAAATGGTGCAGGTCGGCGGCGCCTGCGGAAGAATCGTGCCGGCGGATATGCTGGACACTCCGCTGGCATACGAAACTCTGCTGGGTTCAGGCGCCGTCACCGTGTTCAATAAGACTCGGGACGTCATCGATGTCATGAAACGGAACATGGAGTTTTTGGCTGAAGAATCCTGCGGGCGGTGCACGCCATGCCGGGACGGAACCGAAGCCATGCTGGAGATTCTGGGAAGATTGGCGGCGGGGGAAGGCGCGAGCGAAGATGTCCAAACTCTGGAGGACCTGGCGGAAGTCATGGGCTTATCCTCTTTGTGCGGTCTTGGCCAGACAGCCCCAACGGCGCTTTTGGACACTTTGAAATATTTCCGCGAAGAATACGAGAGCCGCGTCGAGCAGTCCGTTTTGTTGCGAAGCCTGGGCGGCCGCATGAATCAACGCAATGCGAAATTCGTCGTAGGGTAGGGAGCTTATGCCGAAAAAAGCCGTGGAACAAGGGACTGCGGATCAGCCGGAAAAATATTCCTGTCCCTATTGTTTAAAAACATTCGGCTTTTTTGAATCCGTCAAGTCTCACGTTCTTGCCGAACATAAAGCCGAACCCCTGCCGGAACCCGAGGGAACCGTTCGACTGACGGTCAACGGACAGAAATACAAACTTCGGGTCGAGCCGGACTGGACGCTTCATTGCCTCCTCCATGACAAACTGGGCTTCACCGGCGCGAAATTGATGTGCGACAGGGGCGCCTGCGGGTCCTGCACCGTCATTATGGACGGCAGGCCGATTCTTTCCTGCATGACGCTGGCGATCGAATGCAACGGTAAACAGATCGAAACGGTGGAAGGCATAGCGGCGTCGAATCATCCGCTGATTGAAGAATATGTAAAGAGCCACTGCATGCAGTGCGGATACTGCACTCCAGGATTCGTGGCCGCCGCAAAAGCTCTTTTGGACAGGAATATCAATCCGACCGGGAATGAAATCCGCGAAGCCCTCAGCGGAAATCTGTGCCGGTGCGGCGCTTATCAACAGCACCCGAAAGCAATTCTTCAGGCGGCCAGGACGCTGCGGGAATCCCGGCAGGCAATCGGGTTTGAAGATCGGTGACGGCGAGCAGGAGCATGCAATGAGGAAGTTTGTTCACATCAGCACGGACACCGTCGAGGAGGCTGTTTCCGCTCTTCGGAAGTATCGGGGCCGGGCGGCCGTAATTGCGGGCGGCACGGATTTGTTGGGAAAGCTGAAGGATGAAATTTCGCCGAATTATCCGGAAGCGATCATTGATATAAAACCCATTCCGGGCCTCGAATTTATGAGGGAAGAGGCGGGTTTTCTCAGGATCGGGGCTCTGACGAAACTGGCGGATATCGGTAAAGAGCCTCAGATTTTTGAAAAATACACCGCTCTTTCCCAGGCGGCTTCAAGGACTGCTTCGCCGCAGTTGAGGGAGATGGGCACTTTGGGAGGGAACCTCTGCCAGGACGTCCGCTGCTGGTATTACCGTAATCCCAGGAACCGGTTTCCCTGCCTTAGGAAAGGCGGCGGCAGATGCTATGCCATCGCGGGGGACAATCGATATCATTCCATTATGGGAGGAAGCGTGGAGGAAGGCTGCTATGCGGTGCATCCCGGCGATACGGCGCCGGCTCTCATAGCGCTGAACTCTAAAGTCGTCACTTCGAAGAGGACTCTTCGCATCGAGAGTTTTTTTCAGGTCGGCGTCGGGAAAACCACGGTTTTGGATGACGACGAGATCCTCACCGAAATTCGGATTCCAAAACCTCCGGCGGGCGCCAGGAGCGCGTTCCTCAAGTTCGCGATCCGGAAATCCATCGATTTCCCGATAGTAAACTGCGCCGCCTCGATGGTCGTTTCCGGCGGCAAGGTGAAGAATGCGCGCCTGTGCCTCAATGCGGTGGCGGTAAAACCCTATCGGGCCGTCAAAGCGGAAAAAGCCGTTATTGGAAAGCGGATGGACGAAGCCATTGCCGAAGCCGCTGCAGCGGCGGCTTTGTCGGAGGCGAGTCCGATGGAGCGCAACGGATACATGGTTCCGATAGCCAGGACGCTTGTCAAAAGAGTCCTGATGGCCTGCAACGACATTTAGGATTCAACAATGACGGTTTAGGATGGAACACAAACCAATTTGCGATTGCGTTTTATGATTGACGATTGAAAACATGCGTCCCTATCCAATAGCAGCGCAACCTTAATCGTGGCGTATGGCTGCAACCGTCAATCGTAAACCGTCAATCGTCAATTATATAAGGGAGGGTCGATGAGTCAGCAAGCAGCTGTAGCAACACAACAGGCGGCGCCCAAAACGCCTGCCTATGCATGGGCAATCCTGTTCGCACTTTATATGGCCACTCTGTCGGCGACGCTGAATCTGTTCAAGTTGCCGCCGGTCATGACCTTAATTCAAACGGCGTTCAGCGTGGACAACGTCAAGTCGGGCGATTTGATGTCTATTTTTTCCATCATGGGATTTGTGCTTGCTATCCCGGCCGGCTATATCCTGAAGCGGTTCGGCATCAAGATGACAGGCTTGATCGCCGTCGGCGCAGTCACGATCGGATCGGGTTTGGGCGCCTTGGCGAAAACATTCGAGATGCTTTACGTCGGCCGGTTCATCGAAGGAGTGGGGATGGGCCTGATAATGGTGGCCGCGCCCTTTGCCATCAGCGTGTGGTTTCCGCTGCATAACCGGGCCTTGCCGACCGGAATATGGGCGAGCAGCGTAGGGATAGGCAACATCGTTACGCTCCTTGTCGCGCCGTCCTTGGGGGTGTCGAACGGATGGCCGTCGGTATGGTGGGCGGGCGCCGGATTTTCAGCGCTGGCTTTCATTGTTTTCGCCTCCCTGTTCCGTTTGCCCAGACAGGAAGAAATGCAATCTGCGCCCGCGCCCGCGGCTGCAACGGATGAAAAGCCTCCCAGCCTGGCCAAAGGCATGGCGAATAGAGACTTCTGGATGATCAGCGTTTCTTTCGGGTGCTACAACCTTGTCGTCATGGCTATGTGCACTTTTCTCCCGGTCTTTCTGGAAGTCGTACGAGGCTATTCCAAAACCTATGAAAAGGGCGTTCTGATGAACGCGGGCTTTGTCACCGCCTTGATCATGGCGGCTTCCATCTTCTCCGGCCCCGCGGGCGGCTCGATATCGGATCGCCTCGGAAAACGCAAGATCATGGTTCTTATCCCGTATATCCTGATGACGCTGACTTTTCTTTTCCCCTTTACGATCAGCTCTTCGATGATTCCTCTGTACATGATTGTTTTTGGAATCGTCGGCGGCCCCATTGCGCCTGTCCTTCTCGCCGCCGTCCCGGAAGTGTCGCGGAAACCGCAACTGATCGGCATCGGCATGTCTGTGGCGGCCGTTGGCCAGAATATCGGGATGTATATCGGCCCTTCGCTGTTCCCCCGGATTATGGCGGTTCAGGGATGGGAAGCCGCAGGGTATTGGATGATTCCCATCTGTTTGATCGGGATCATCGCCACCTGCTTCATCAAGGTGCGATAGCAAGCTTGGGTTCGCAGGTTCACAACAAGAACGCCGCCCTGTCCCCGGAGAGGGGAATAGAGGCGGCGTTCCTGTCGCTGTTCAAATGGATACAGTCCAATAGTGAAATTAAACCAGAAATAAGTGGATTTCACTGCCATCAGAGCGCTATGATCGGAGCAAGAATTAAAAAAAGCGCTGTCGGTCGCGTCTGGATGAGGTTGCGGAAAGCGGGTCGATCGGATGGCTAAGGTCAATTCTTCCATTCAAAATACAATTGTTTGCCTTCTTGCCGGCGGACAGGGAGAACGTCTTCACCCGCTCACTCAAGACCGGGCGAAGCCGGCGGTGCCTTTCGGAGGCATGTACCGGATCATCGACATCACGCTTTCGAACTGCGTCAATTCCGAACTTCGAAGAATTTTTGTTTTGACTCAGTACAAAGCGCTGTCGTTGAACCGGCACATCCGCAACGGCTGGCATATTCTTTCAAGAGAGTTGGGGGAATTCATTGAAATCATACCGCCGATGATGCGGGTGGGGGATTACTGGTATCGCGGGACGGCGGACGCCATTTATCAGAATTTGTATTCCGTGGGCTCCGAGCCGTGCAAGAACATCCTGGTTTTATCCGGCGATCATGTCTATAAGATGAACTACAAGCTGATGCTCAAGCAGCACGAGGAGTCCTCCGCCGACGTCACGATCGCCACGATCGAGTTCAACCGCTCGGAATCGACAAGTTTTGGAGTCTGCGAGATCGACAAAAACAACCGCATCGTCGGTTGGGAAGAGAAGCCCAGGGATCCCAAACCCGCGCCCCATGCTCCCGACAAAAGCCTTGTGTCGATGGGGGTCTATTGTTTCAATCGCGACTTTCTCATCAAGGTTTTGAATGAGGACGCCGAAAATCCGCATTCCGGCCATGATTTCGGGAAGGATTTGATTCCCCGCCTTATCGAAAAAAATCGCGTCTTCGCCTACAACTTCATCGACGAGAACCGCAAGAAAGCCCTGTACTGGCGGGACATCGGGACTATCGAAGCCTATTACGAAGCCAACATGGATTTGGTGTCGGTATCTCCGGTTTTCAATCTTTACGACGCTCACTGGCCGATCCGCACCTACCAACAGCCTTATCCCCCCGCGAAATTCGTTTTTGCGGATGAAAACCGGATGGGGATCGCCCTGGATTCCATCGTTTCGATGGGCTCGATCCTATCCGGCGGCCGCGTCCAGAATTGCGTGCTTTCGCATGACGTGCGCATCGACAGCCGCGCGGAAGTGCAAAGTTCGATTCTGTATTCTCATTCGAAAATCGGGCACCACTCCCGCATACGCCGCGCCATTATCGACCGGGAAGTGCACATCCCGCCGCACAGCGTCATAGGTTTTGACCTCGAGGAGGATCGGAAGAAATACCACGTCACCGAATCCGGCATCGTGGTCATCGTGCCGGAGCGCATTTTCGAGCAGTAAAAGCTTTCATCCGCGAGCCGCGCGAAATTCAAACAAATTCTTTATCGTGTTTTGCAGTTGAAAGATTTCGCAGCCGGGCGTCGCCGATGGGTTGAAGGCTATCCGAGAAGAATCGATCGCCCGGCTGAGATTTTTGTCAAGCAGGTTCGAAAAAGACCCCCGTCCCTCCCGGGAGCGATACCGCGCGATACCCAAA
Organism: uncultured Acidobacteriota bacterium; assembly: GCA_964642735.1. GTDB lineage: Bacteria > Acidobacteriota > UBA6911 > UBA6911 > UBA6911 > UBA6911. Next base: position 18,393 of record CAZXSV010000022.1, on the reverse strand, counting down.
ACAAAAGGTTTTCGGATTTGAGTTCCGCTCTGCGGCGCACTTCAAGAGCCGGGAAAAGACGGGAGCAATCAGAAAAAGCCTTGGTGGAACCGAAAAATTTATCGTTCTGCCCTGGTACATGCGGCGCAGAACAGGCGTGTTGCGAACCATCCAGTCGAAGTGGCCGATCCCGCGCAGCAGGGAACCGTCATTGAAGGCGGCGTCAACTTCGGCGACAACGAGCTGGTCGAGGCCGTCCAAAAGCAGCAGATCGATGGATCCGAAAGGATCGCAGGGAACGTTCATGTCAATCGAACGCAAGCCGTCTTCAAGAACGGCCGCATTCCTGGCCAGCAGCGAAATCAGCAATTCGCGGTTGACTGCAGGCGCCGCCCGCAGAACTACGGGGGCGGCAGACGGCGCCTGCTGAGGTTGAGCTTGTTCGGAACAGGAGTTCCGGCCTCCTTTTTCCGCCTCGCCGCCTGTCTGAGACAGAAAAAGGTACGATACGTCTTCCAGCCCTCGGGCAAGCCGTTTTTCGCCTTTATGGCCGTCTTCGAACTGGAGTTCTATGTCTTCGTCGCTTCGCATTTTCCGGTCGTGCAATCGTGTGTGTTGCCAGGGAAGCCCCGGATTAAAGCAATTCCGGGCCGGTTTCCTTAAGGTCGACGATGGAGTCCCGGTCTCCAAAAGGACTGGGCTCGGTGCAGCCGTTCATCGGGTCGCTGACCCAGCTCCCATCGACGACATAGCGATATCGATATCGGCCGGGCGTCAATGCCAGAATCTTCTTCCAGACGCCGTTGCTGAACTCCATTTCGCTGCCGTCCGGGACCCATGAATTAAAATCCCCTGCCAGTTGGACGCACCGCGCCTGCGGCGCAGCCAGCGAAAATACAACGCCATCGTTCGTGAGCACAGGCGCCGATGGCAGGGCAACGCCGGAAACTTCCTCGCGTCGGATTTTTTCCTGATCCTCGATCAGCGACAACCCGGTTTCCTCGCGCAGGATTTCCTTGGTCAGATTCTGGTAGTCCTCATATCCGACCGATCGCACGCAATAGTTGCAGATGGGAATGCCGTGGCTCGCAGCCTCGGCGAGTTTGACGCTGAATCGGATCATTGTGCCCAGAGCCTTGTCGCCCAGATTCTTCCGGATATTTTCCACGACCTCTTTGACGAATTCCGAGCGGCCGGCGTAAAGCGTTATTAAAGCGCGCGCCGCAATCTCATGATTCTTCTTGCGCGCCAGCATATCGAGCGTCTCCAGCATCTTCCCGATGCCGTGAAGCGAGAAGAAACTCGGGTCCAGAGGAATGATAGCCTCGGAACAAGCCAACAAAGCGTTAAAGGTCAGGACTCCGACATTGGGAGGGCAATCGACGATGAGGTAATGATAACTGTTGCGAACTTCGTCCAGCGCCTCCGACAACCGGTGCTCTCTGCCGACAATCGCTCCAAGCTTTTCCGGGACCGCGCTCAGCATAATATCCGCCGGAACCAAGTCGAGATTCGGCAGGACGTTGCGAGCGACTTCTCGCAGGCTTGCCCTTTTTCCGCCCGCCTCCCATGCCAGCACATCGGCGACAGTGCGTTCCGGGGGCGTCGGGTCTTTTTGCAAGCCCAGCGTGGCATGACCTTGCGGGTCCATGTCGATGAGCAGCACTCTTTTCTGCTCCCGGGCAAGGAAAGCCGCAAGATTGATTGCTGTTATGGTTTTTCCACAACCACCTTTTTGATTTGCGATTGCTATTGATCGCATGGAGTCTCCTCCTGAATGTTGAACCCCAAGTGACCAGAGGTATGTGCCTGTAGATAGCACATTAAAATGGCAAAAGCAACTATAAGTTGCGTTATCGACACAAATCGATACTACATGTGGGGGTGACGCCTGATTTTTGAGCTGAATGCAATGGTTTGACGCACAATCGGGGGAGTCGGCAGACGCCTTTACCGGCATTTTGCCGAAGTCGACTTTCGGATCCGGAGGATTGAAGGAGCTAAAAAAAAGCCTGTGAAATTGACGACGCGATCTTGGAAGAGATTGAAATCTCAGGGCTTAAAGAACAGACCTGCACCATAGCTGGCGCGGAATCCCTCATGTGTGCGACGAGGCGCCTGCTGAAGAATTATTCGAATGCATTCATTCGGCTGAGTATTTCCCGCTCTGCGCGAAACCAGTCTTCCTCAGCGGAACCGCCGGCCCGGCCCCTCTGCTCCCAATAGGCATATGCCAGCAGTGCGATTCTTTCCTGAGTGGAAACCGCAGCGGCCGTTTGAGGCGTTGATTCAAGCGCTGCCGATTCCGCAACGTTCATGGGTTCTTCCACCGGATCGATCGCCTTTGCTCTCTTTTTCCTGGCCATCGCTATATTTTCTCCTTATCAAAAACCTGCAGCTGCCCTTTTAAATCAAAATGCATCTTTGTTAGCGCGTTGCACTATTTGTAGCACATTGTAGCGCGCCGGATCAATTCTTGTGCGGGACTGAATGAGAATTTTCTTTAAATCCCAGATCTTCGATTTTGGAAGAAGTGAAAACGCCTCTTTTCAGGAGCCGGCCTGCCAGGTTTTCGCAGTAAGAGCATTCGCTGCATTCCTTGTCGCAGGACGAAACGTGTTCGAAAAAATGAATTTCGTCCAGGCTTTTATTGTCAAGATGCATGAAATAGGACATGCCGACAGAGTAGAGGTTTCCGGCCATCAATTCGATCAAATCCCCTTCCCAGCTTTCCCGCATATAAGCTTCAACAGACCTGATCACCATGCTTTTCGAGCTGGTTCTGCCCACAATTTTGAAATAGCCGGAAACTTCCCGGTATTTTCGGGCGTCTTCCGGGCGGATCCAACACGATTTCAAGATTTCCGAAGGATCGTTTCTCGACATCTGGATGCAGTTCAGGCTGAAAACGTTGTCCTCGGCGCTCGATCCTCCAGGCCCCGGATTCTTTGATTTATGCGAGATGTAGTTGAAATGAAACTTGCGGAAAGGGCAGCGAAAGAGGCAGCCTTCGTTGACCATCAGCTTTATTTCGGCGCCGGTTGCGGATTTGATTTTTTTCAGAAGGCCGGGACTGCGGTTTATGTTGACGTCCGGCGTCAGAACCGTCGCCCCGGCCTTTCGATAAACGACGGCCTTTTGCACGCAGTCGATATCCGCCAGAACAGACGCGCAGATTTCAATGTCCGGGAAATTTTTTCGGATTTCCCGGATATACAAAGGATTGGCAAGGGTGACTGCCCCCACTTTGTTGTCTTTGTGAACCCTCCCCAGGTAATCCATGGCCGACTTCAGCGCTCGGCCTGAATACCAGTCGCTTCCCTCGCAGGTAGAATTCAAAAGCAGATTGACCCGGATCCCCGCCCCGTGGACCCGGTTTACAACGGACGCAAACTGCTCGAAATTCATTTCCGGAGTTATCCGGCCGGCGCCTGAGAATTCCTGAGGCCCGGACAGATAAACTTCCCTTATGCGGTTGCCGTTCAGTTCCTTCCGTTTGAGGATCTCGGCGAGAGTGTCGGGATCATTGTTATACGGGACCGAAAATTCAAGAGCATCCATGGAATTCGCCCCTCCGGCGGGTGAGCCCTGAAGACAAAAAACCTGGCCGAAGCGGGCTAGATGAACATCTCATCATCTTGTGCGCAGCGGGAGGGATTGCCGCGTCTGCGAAAAAGCATGTCAATCCCGGTTTTTATCCCGCGCGCGACCGCGTGGATTTCATGGACAGGGAGCAGAACGCTGTCGTGCAGCGTATCCAGAATCTCTTCCGCGCGATTCGAGGCCGATTGAACTTTATCCCGGATTCGGAGGAACTCCAAGCGGGCGGCATCGGTAGTTTCGGCGAGAAAAGCGTCCAGGTCCGCGACTCTTCGCTGAATGATGTCGGTGGCGACGGCAAGGTTTTCCGCAATAGGCTTCAGACTCTGTCCCGTTTCTTTGATGCTTTCTACGCCTTCGTTCACCTTTGAGGAAATCGCCGAGATGTTTATCGATAAATCCTTGCTTATTCCGTCAATCCGTCCGGCTGTCTCGCGGATTGCCCTGTAGATCCCGTAGAACAGAATGGTCTGCAGAAGAACTGCAAAGGCCAGAATTCCGGTAAATACCAGCAGGATTGTGTTGTCCATCTTGGCTTAAACCTTTTCTTTTTCGTCTCGGTACGCCTGTTTGCCGGCTTCCAATGCAGCGGACAATGAATCGCGCTGCTGCTGAATGATTCCCTTGCCTCGATCCACGAACTCAGAGGTCTTATCCGCAATGGATTTGGAGTGAGCCGCCACATAATCGGCGCCTTCCCGGGCTTTGTTCAGGATCAGCTTGCGCGTTTCAGGTCCGCTTCGCGGCGCGAGCAAAAGGGCTGTCGCCGCTCCGATGACTCCTCCAAGAATCAGAAATAACGCTTTTTCTCCGGCACTGGTATCCTTGCTCATTTGATTCTCCTCCGATTTATAAGGCTTTAGATATCACGCCGCGGCGCCAAAAGTCAAATTTCAATCCGCTGTTTGAAGGCGCAGCGGCTGTGATGAAAAGGGTCGCTTTGACAGCCCGACGATTCGGGATCGCAGCCGGAATCCCCTTCGAATGAAGCGAATTGCGGGCGTCGGCGCCGCCGGCGACCCTCCAGCCGCGGAACTTTCGCCCGCAGGGCGGACTCATGGATTTTCTTTTGCACTTTCCGCCGTCCTGCGGTAGGATGATGGCGAGTATACGTTATTGCATAATTTGCACCGCCGCCCTCTTCCTTCCGCCCCGAAACGCCGCAATTGAAGGCGGAGGTCCGTATCGATGCGTCCTGCGCATCCCGGAGGGTTGCCAGACAAGGAGCCGCTTCCATGCGATGTTATTCTGCATTTGCCGCTTTATGGGTTGTTTTGATGTTTGCATCCAATTCGGCCCTCGCGCGTTCGCAGAGGCCCGATCCCGAAACCATCATGGCTTCAGCGGCCAAATCCGCTTTCCAGAAGCTCAAAGCGGAAGTGGATAAAAACCGCGACGGCAAGCTCAGCAAAGCCGAGTTTTTCGCAATGTACAAGGACAAGGCGATAGCCGGGAAAAATTACGCCGCGTGGGATCTCAACAAGGACGGTTTCATCGCCGAGGAAGAATACGTCAAAGCGGTTATCGATATCGGGAAGCGGCGGAAAAAATAAGGGCCCCGCTGCCGATGGGGCTTGTGAGTTTGAGCATGCCGAAGAAAATAAATGGAGAAAAAGCGAATCGAATCGACCGGCTTCTGGAGCGGCTCGAAGAAGCCCATCCGGACGCGCAATGCGCCCTGAGGCATCGGAGCCCTCTCGAACTGCTGGTCGCCACGATCCTTTCCGCTCAATGCACGGATGAACGGGTGAATGTTGTGACACAGGACCTGTTCCGGAAATACCAAACGCCGGAAGACTACGCCGGCGCCGCGCCAGAAGAGCTTGAAAAGGACGTTCGGCCGACCGGGTTCTATCGCAACAAAGCCAAAAACATCCGAGGGGCTTGCCGGATGATTGTGGAAAAATTCAAAGGGATCGTACCCGGCACAATGCAAGAGCTGCTGCTTTTGCCGGGCGTCGCCCGCAAAACGGCGAACGTGGTTCTGGGCGTCGCGTTTCACAAGGCGGAAGGAATTGTCGTCGACACGCATGTCCACCGAGTGGCCCTGCGACTGGACTTGACTCGATCGGATACGCCGGAAAATATCGAAAAGGATCTGATGCAGATCATTCCAAAAAACAGGTGGATCGATTTTTCGCATCAAATGATTTTTCACGGCCGCCGGATTTGCAAAGCCAGAAAGCCGCTCTGCGGCGCCTGCCCGCTCGAAGATCTCTGCTCCTCGGAAGAGAAGGCTTTGCAGTCGCCGCGGGGTTGAATAAGCCGTCCCTGCAGCCGCGAGGATCTTATCCCAGCAGAAACAGGTGGAGATCCATGACATTGGTTCTGGTGGGTCCGGTGCGGATCAGATCTCCGAGGGAACTGAAAAAGCGGTAGGAATCGTTTTCGCTCAAACATTCGCTCAAAAAACCGGCGCCGAATTTCAGGGAGCGGGCGAGCGTCGAATTGTCCGCGATCGCGCCCGCCGCGTCGGTGGGTCCGTCGGACCCGTCCGTCCCAAGGCTGACGGCCACGCAAGGCGCGGGCAATTGCGCCAAAGGCCGGGCGCAATGCAGCGCAAATTCCTGGTTGCGCCCCCCCTTCCCGCAGCCGAGGATTCGGACGATGGTTTCGCCCCCGCTGACGATGCAGGCGGGGCGGCGCAACGGACGGCCCTGGAATACTATTTCATTTAATATTTGGATGTGGAAACGAGCGGCTTCCGCCGTGTCGCCTTCGAGCCGGCTTGTAAGCGCCATGGTCCGATAGCCCAGGCGTTTCGCCGCGCGAACGGCCGCGGTGCAGGCCAGCGCGTTGCTTCCGACAATCGCCGTTTGAATTTTTTCGAAAACTTCATCCTGCCGCTTTGGCGTTTCATCGATGCGGCCTTCGGCGCCGAGCGCGAGCCTGCTCCGCACGGCCGGAGGCGTTTGATCGGAGATCCTGAGCCTCTCGAGGATCTCCAGGCAATCGGAATAGGCGGTCGGATCCGGGGCCAGGGGGCCCGAGGCGATTGTTCCCACGTCGTCCCCGACCACGTCGGAAAGGATGAGGCACACGATCGTGGCCGGGGCCAGGATTCGGGCCAATCTGCCGCCTTTGAGATTGGAAAGGTGTTTGCGCACGGCGTTCAATTCTCGGATGGATGCGCCGGCGTTCATAAGGAGCCGCGTGCACTCGAGTTTTTCTTCCAGGGCGACGCCTTCAGCCGGAGAAACTGCCAAAGCGGACGCGCCTCCGGAAAAAAGGCACAGCACGAGGTCGTCCCGGGTCGCCTGGGCGGCAAGATCAAGAATCCGGTCTCCGGAAGCCGAGCTGTTTTGATCGGGAAAAGGGTGCCCCGACTCGGCAATGTCGATTTTCTTCAGCGGAAGGCTGTGGCCGTACTTCGTTGCGAGGAATCCGCCGGAGAGATAGCGGCCCAGGATTTTTTCGACAGCCTGCCCCATCGGCGCCGCAGCCTTCCCGGCGCCCAAAACCCAGACCTTTCGAAATTTCGAAAGGTCGTAGTGACGGCCCCGGATATAGAGCATGCGGCCCTGGCGCCGCAAGTGCCTGCGTACAGCCGCTGCGGAGTCGACGGCCCGCAGGGCCGCCGACCAGATCCGAGCGGCGTCAGTTCGAAGCATTCGATTCGATTTCAAGGCAAAAGCGCCCGGTTTCAAGTTCCCGGTTCCCAGTTCAAAAGCAAAAAAATGACGAACTGGGAACCGGGAACTTCATTGGGATTGATTGCGAAAAACCCGATCGTAAAGGTCCGCAAAAATCGTCACCACCTGCGGATCGAACTGGGATTGGGAGCAGCGAGCCAGTTCCTTTATAGCTTCCTGCGGAGACCTGGGCAGGCGGTAAGGCCTGCCGCTGGTAATTGCGTCGTAGGCTTCGGCCACAGAAATGACCCGCGCGCCCAGCGGAATCAGGTTGCCTTTCAAATGGGCCGGATACCCGCTCCCATCGTAGCGTTCGCGATTGTGGCGGATAAACTTCAACACTTCCTCGTCGTCCACGACAGGCTTCAACACTTCGTCGACCCGGGCGGTTCGGGACTGGATGTAGCGCTGCTCTTCCGCCGTCAACGAGCCCTGTTTGTTCAGCAGCACATCCTCCACCAGGATCATGCCCACATCGTGCAGAAGCGCGGCAAGATAAACTTTGCGGACGCCATCCTCCGTCATCCGCAGCTCACGCGCCACGAAGCGCGCTTTTTCCGCAACCCGCAAGGCATGGCCTTCGTTGAACGGGGCCTTCATATCCAGCAGCCGGATGAACACCTGGGTCATGGAGTAGAAAAGGCGCCGGGTTTCGGCTGCGCGATCCTCCGCCATTTGTTCCAGGTAGCGCTGATACTCGCGATTTGCATTTTCCAGCCGGAGCTTGTCCAGCCCCCGATTGGCCGAAACCAGAACCTGATCGAGGTTGAAAGGCTTGACGATGTAGTCATACGCGCCCAGCCGGATGCTTTCGATTGCCGTTTTAGCGCTGTCGATCGCCGTGATCATGATAACGACGACATTGGGATAGGACGATTTGATGTCGCGCAGCAAATCGGTCCCCTGCTTGCCCGGCATCCGGATGTCCGTGAATGCCAGGTCGAAGCTTTGAGAAGAAAGCGCGGCAAGAGCGGATTCAGCGCTGTCGGCCGTGACGCATTCAAAACCCGCCTCCTCGAGAGTCGCTTTTAATATTTCTTGAATATAAATTTCGTCGTCGACAATTAAAACCCGGTTCTTGCTCTTGTTCATAGGTTCCTTGTCACGGAACATCGGAAATGGCGGCGGCGACGATATTGGCTGTCACGGCGCGCAGGTGGTTGATGTCTCGTCCGCCATCGGGGTGCACCCGGTTCGTCAGAACGACGATGAAAGTCTCGGTGGGCGGATGGATCCATAAAGAAACGCCGCTGAATCCCGTATGACCGTAGCCCTCTTTGAAAATATCGCCCCGGGGCGAGGAATAGGTCGATTCGATGTCCCAACCGAAACCACGGATCTGGCTAGACTGGTATGGGCTTTGCGGACTCGTCATCGCCCGGACGGTCAATGGCGACAACAGGCGTCCGCCGGAATAGCCGCCTTTGTCCAGCAGCATCTGGGCGAATATCGCGATGTCCCGGGCGCTGGAAAACAATCCTGCATGGCCGGCCACGCCGCCCATCCGCCACGCGGTCGGGTCGTGGACTTCTCCTCGAATCATCTTGTCCATGTCTGCGCCGGAAGCCTGCCCCTTCAGGTATCGCAGCGTGTTTTTGCGGGGTTCGGCAGGCGCGATCCGTCCGATAAGACTTGCGGGCGGAAGGAACGTGGTGTCGTTCATGCCGAGGGGAGCGAAAATTTTATCTTTCGCGAAATTGTCCAGAGTCGAGCCGGTCGTCGCCCGGACGATTTCGCCAAGGGCGATGAAATTCAAGTCGCTGTATACGAACTCGCTTCCGGGATTGGACGTTGTTTTCGTTTTCCAGAGCTCCTCGAGAGCCGCCTCGTAGCCGGACCAGCTTTTGGAAAGGTCGAAATCAGGCGCCAGTCCGGAATAGTGGGTCAGAAGCTGCCGCAGCGTGACGCCGTCTTTGCCCCCGCCGGCAAAACCGGGCAGATAGCGTTTGACCCTGTCGTCCAGCCGCAGAGTCCCGTTTTCGACGAGCAGCATTATGGAAGGCGTTGTAGCCATGACTTTGGTCAAAGACGATACGTCAAAGATCGTATCGGTCGTCATGGCCTCCCGATTCGGCTGGACGGACCTGTGGCCGAAGGATTTGAAATAAGCCGTCCGGCCATGCCTGGCCACGAGAATAACCGCGCCCGGGATTTCCCCCGCCTTAATAGCTTCTTGCACCGCGGCATCGATATATTGGAGCCGGGAAGGCGCGAGCCCGGTTTTTTCGGGATCGCTGTCGGCCGACGCGCTCCGGCGGTTTTCGGCGGAGTCCGCCGGCAGGCCGAAATTCAAGCCCAGGCCCTGAACAACCAGACAGATGATTAACAAAATCCGCATATCCGAACCGTTTAAATTCTCTTCATAGTATCAAATTCTTAAAACTTCTGCGCGGCCCTTCTGGCGCCGGCCGGATTTTTTGACCCGACAGGGCGCCTGTCCTGCGTTTCGCTTCGTTTGTCAGGATATTGCCGCCGCCCCAATCTAGCCCGGATTATTCATGAAGCTTCTACTGCGGCTGCGTATCCGGGCATGTCTACTGTGTTGCGCTCGCAGGATTTCTCGACGTGCTGTTGAGTGCGCCTGCGGAATCCTCCCGTCGCGCGCCTTGTATCCATGCCCGTTTACGCCGCCTCGCTACGAACCTTCATGAATGATCCGGGCTAGGGATTGTGTTTCAGGGAATGGATTTTATGATAAAGCTCCAGATATTTCTGTGCGGATCTGTTCCAGGACCAGTCCTGGTTCATGGCCCGGATCATCAACTCCTCCCATCGGTCGGCGTTGGAATAGGCCTCCGCAGCGCGCCTGAGCGCCGTCATCATCTCCGCCGCTGAATAGCGTTTGAAGCTGAATCCGGTCCCGTCGCCGTTGTGATTGTCCACGACGGTGTCGGCGAGCCCCCCGGTGGCCCGGACGATCGGAATGGTCCCATAGCGCATGCTGTAGAGCTGATTCAGGCCGCAGGGTTCGTATTTGGATGGCATGAGAAACATGTCGCAGCCGGCCTCGATTTTATGCGCCAGGTCGTTGTCAAAGCAAAATCGCACCGAGACTTTTCCCGGGTAACGGGTTTCGATGTTCTGAAAAAGCGAAATGTACTTCTGCTGCCCCATTCCCAGAACGACGAGCTGCAAATCCAAGGACATGATGTCCTGAATCGATTCCTGGATCAGGTCGAATCCCTTCTGATCCGTCAGCCGGGAAACGATCCCGATCAAAGGGGTCCTTCCGGAAGACTCGGGCAGGTTTAAATGCCGCCTTAAATATGTTTTGCAGCTTTTTTTCCCGGAAAGATCCCGGGTGGAGAAATGGGCGGGTATGAGAGGGTCGCTCGCGGGATTCCATTCCTCGTAATCAATTCCATTGACGATGCCGCTTACGTCCTGCTTCCTGTTGTTCAGGACGCCTTCCAAACCATGGCCGTATTCGTGGCTGCTTTGAATTTCCTTTGCGTAGGTCTGGCTTACCGTGTTCACCTTGTCGGCGAGCAGGATGCCCGCTTTCATGAAGTTCACCTTGTTCCAGTATTCAAATGGAGACATGGCGTAAAAATACTTCTTGTCGATCCCGGCGTATTGGAGGGCTTCTTTCGGGTAGACTCCCTGATAAGCAAGGTTGTGGATGGTGAACAGGGACCCGGAACGGGCGAAGACCGGGTGATGCTGGTAGCTGGTGCGAATGATGCCGGGGATGAGGGCTGCGTGGGAATCGTGGCAGTGGACGATGTCGACGGGAGTCCCCATCCTTAAAACCAGCCCGAGGCCGGCCTTCATGAAAAATATAAACCGCTCCATATTGTCGCGGTAGCCCTCTTTGGCTGTAGGATCGTCGTAGACGCCGTCGCGGTCGAAATACTTTTGCGACCCGATAAAATAAACGTCGATGGAAGTCAAATCCATTCGGGTGTGATAGACCTCGGCGCGCTCGATGGCGTGTCCCATCGAAACGTCAAACCCGGCGATGTCCGGATGCCGCTGGAGATTGAATTTCCCCTGGCGGGTTGTTCGATATGCCGGGGTGACGATGGACAGCCTTGCGCCAAGCCCTTCCAAAGCCTTTGGCAGCGCGCCGAGCACGTCTCCCAGCCCTCCGACTTTTGTGAAGGGCGTCACCTCGGCTGCGAACATAACTACTTTTAAATGATCCTCATTAGCCATAGGACTGATTCCAGGAACATAGGATGGAGGGAGGCCGGACTGTTTTACAACTCTATTTCGCGAAGATATTTCGCCGCTTCCTCCGGAGCAGTAGGATTGATATAGAAACCAGTTCCCCACTCAAAACCGGCTACTTGAGTAAGGCGGGGGATCAGTTCGATGTGCCAATGAAAATCCAATTCGATCGTATCCCAGTAGGAAGCGCGTCTGGGCCGGACTTTGACGTTTGGGATCGTATGGATTAGATAGTTATAGGGCGGATCCTTGAGACATTTCTTGATGCGAAGCAGGACTTCTTTCAGTACGACGCCAAGATTATAAAGCATTTCGTCCCCGGCTTCTGCAAAGCTGTGGTGATGATTGCGGGGAATGATGAACATTTCAAAAGGGAATCGTGAAGCGAAAGGCGCCAGAGCGACGAATTGATCGGAAGCGACGACGATCCGCTCCCCGGACTCAAGCTCCTGGTGGATCAAATCGCAAAACAGGCACCGTTCTTTTTCCCGAAAGTGATCCTTTGCGGAATTCAATTCTTCGGCCATCGTCAGCGGCGTCACCGGGGTTGCAATCAGCTGCGTGTGCGGGTGGGCTAGAGAGGCGCCCGCCGCCGTCCCGTAGTTTTTAAAAATTAAGATATATTTGAAGCGCGGGTCGCGCAAAAGATCGACCAGGCGCTCCCTATAGGTTTTCAAGACTTTGTGGATGTGATCGACCGGAGCGTCCGCCAGGTTCATGTCGTGACGCGGCGTTTCGACGATCACTTCGTGAGCTCCGACGCCGTTCATCCGATCGTAAGCGCCCAGCCCTTCGCGGCCAAGATCTCCTTCTATCCTCAGCGCCGGGAATTTGTTCGGGATGACCCGGACTTCCCACCCCGGCTGATTGGGCTTGGTTCCGTTCCTGATCGCGGCTATTTCGGGAGGAGTCTTAGACTCGTTTCCTTCGCAAAAAGGGCAGGGGCCGCCCAGGGGCGCGGGGGCTTCATGCTGAAAGTCAACGGGGCGGAGGCCGCGTTCAGCGGCGATAATAACCCATCGTCTTTGTATCGGATCGTGACGCAGTTCAGGCATAGATTTGCGCGGCATAACAGACCGGCTCCAACAGAATTCTGTTGCAAAAGCATGCGGTCCTTATTGCAGCCTGGATGCTACCATTCCTCCCCGCGCAATTCAACGACGGAGATGCGCGCAAAAAGCAAAAGAGCGCAAAAAATCGAGGGCGTTCCCTGTCGTTTTCTTGCGCTCCTTGTCGCCTTGCGGCTGGGCTGCCGGGCTTTTTATTTTTTCTCCGGATGCGTCGCATCGGGAAGATAATACTGGGTAACGTAATCCTGGACCATGCGCCAGGTTGTGAACTTCGGCAGCATCGTTGCCATGGATCTCCGGATTTTGGCTATCCATTGGCGCGGAATGCCTTGATCGTCGCGGTCGTAAAAGCAGGGGATCACTTCGTCTCTCAAAACCCTGCTGAGATTGGCGCTGTCGACGCGGTCCTGTTCCTCGACGGAATCGGGCTGGCTGTCTTCCCCGATGGCAAATCCGTTGGTCCCGTCATAGCCTTCGCGCCACCAGCCGTCGAGAATGCTCAGGTTCAGGCCTCCGTTGCAGATAATTTTCTGGCCGCTGGTGCCCGAAGCTTCCAGAGGACGCCGGGGATTGTTCATCCAGACGTCGCAGCCGGAGACCATCTGGCGCGCAATGTGAACGTCGTAGTTTTCGATAAATACAAGCCGGCCTCTCAGTTCGCTGTACTGGCTGAGGTGGATGATCTTCTGGATGTTGCGCTTCCCGGCGTCGTCCGCCGGATGAGCCTTGCCGGAGAAAATGAACTGGATCGGCCGATGCGGGTCTGTCGCCAGTTTCACGATGGCGTCGAAATTCTCGAAAACCAGCGGGGCCCGCTTATAGGTTGCAAAACGGCGAGCGAACCCTATCGTGAGGGCGTCGGGGTTGAGCAGACGGTCGTAATAGCTGGCGTCGCCCAGCGACATGCGCCGCATAATGTAGCGGCGCCGGGTGAATTCGATCAAAGCGCGCCGCAATCGGTATCGGAGCGCCCAGATCTCCTTGTCCGAGACAAAATCCGGGTCCAGCATGCGTTCCCAAAACGCCGCCGTATTGATCTCTTTGTCCCAGTTTTTGCCCAGCTTGTTTCTCCAGAAGCTGCGCACCGGGCCCTTCATCCAGCCCATCAAATGAATTCCGTTGGTGATGTGCCCGATCGGGACTTCGTCGACGGGTTTGTCGCGATAGAGGACGCGCCACATTTTGCGGCTGACCTGGCCGTGCAGCTCGCTTACGGCATTGGCTGCGCGACTGGTCTTCAACGCCAGGACAGTCATGCAGAAGGGCTCTTGATGATTGTTCGGGTCGACGCGGCCGAGCGCCATAAACTGATCGAAGGAAGAAGTGATCTGGGGCTGTATCCGCGGCAGCGAATACTGCACAAGATCCGGTCCAAACCGGTCGTGGCCTGCTTCCACAGGCGTGTGGGTGGTAAAAACGCACTGCCGGCGGGTCTGGGCGAGAGCTTCGTCGAATGAAAGGCCCCGGGCTATCTTTTCGCGCATCAGCTCCAGAGAAATGAAGGCTACGTGGCCTTCGTTCATGTGGTAGAGGGAAGGCTGGATTCGAAGAGCTCTCAAGAGCCGCACTCCTCCGATTCCCAGGAGGATTTCCTGCATGATCCGGGTGGAACTGTCCCCCCCGTAAACGCGCAAAGTCAGATCGCGGAAAAACGGCTCATTTTCAGGACGGTTGGCGTCCAGGAGGTAGATGAGGCACCGGCCCACATTCACCTTCCATGCCTGGAAACGGACCGTCGAAAGATTGATCTCAACCTCGCATACCAGCCGTTCGCCCGCTTCATTTAATACAGGATCGAGCGGCAGCGCTTCGGCGTTTAGCGGAGAGTAGTATTCGGTTTGCCAATTTTCCCGGCTGATGGATTGCTGGAAATAGCCCTCTCTGTAAAATAGGCTTATCCCGACCAGGCCAAGGCCGAGGTCGCTGGCTGAACGGGCATGGTCCCCCGAAAGAATGCCCAGGCCCCCGGCCGCGATGGGCAAAGTTTCGTGGAAGCCGTATTCGGCGGTGAAATAAGCCACCGGATTTGCAATCAGAGACGGAGCATGGCTCGAAGCCCAGGTGTCCTTCTGGTTCATGTAGGCGTCGAACCCGGCCAGGGCATTGCGGACTCTCTGCGCGAAGACCGGGTCCTGCAATCGAGTGCGCAATTCATACTCGGAAATATCCTGCAGGACGGCTACGGCGTTGTGATAAAGATCCTGCCAGCCGCGGGGAGAGAGTTCCTGAAAAATTTCCTGGCACTCCTGGTTCCAAGTCCACCACAGGTTTCTGGCGAGACGCTTGAGCCTGGCAAGCAGGTCGGCGGTTTCATCGGTGTAAGATGAATCTAAAGGATTGGCGCTTATCGTAATCCCCCCCTGTCTTTGTTTTTGTCATACAATCCAGCAGGACTGAACAAGCTCCGTGGACCCGTACGAATGATTAATAAGCTTGTCGCCGGGAAACTGTCGATCTCCCTCTCCCGATCCAACGCTGCAAAGGAAAGCAATGCATCCTCCGGCCGGCGCGAATGTTTGAGAAAAGCCGTCCCCGTTTCTCTTGGGGCCATCGAGGGCGCCCAACTTCTCGGAGCGCCGAAAACCGGGCCGGCTTGACAGCCAGAACGTTCGATTAGGCCCGTTTCCATGAATCGGCAATATGACTGAAAGACTTATGGATTTTTAAGGTTCCAGGGATTCAAATCTACTTCGGCGGTTAAACGGAAAGCCCGGCGCGCCGATAAAGATTGCCGCTGGAAAGATCCCGCGGCAGCAGAAGTTCCGCCGCGGGATCTCCCTGCTAATTTTTGCTGACGAAATCCGCGAATTCGCGGAGTTTGTTGGAGCGGTAAGGGCTGCGCAGCTTCAGCAGCGCTTTCTCTTCAATCTGGCGTATCCGCTCGCGAGTCACCTGGAATATTTCCCCCACCTCCTGCAAGGTGTATTCCTTCCCCGCGTCGTTCAGGCCGTACCTCATGCGCACGATTTCCTGCTCCCTTGGCGACAGCGACTCAAGAGCGGAATTGGTCACATCCCTTAAATTGTGTTTCATGACATCTTCGTCGGGCGAAATCGCATTTTTGTCTTCGATGAACTTGTTCAGGACAGCGTCTTTGTTGTCGGCGATGCTGGCTTCCAGGGAGATCGGCTCCTGGGCGGCCTTCAAGATCTGAGTCACCTTGGCGATGGGCGTTTTAAGCTCCTTGGCCAACTCATGAACGGAAGGCTCCCGGCCCATGCGCTTCGTCAATTCATTGGCAACCTTCAAAACCCGGTTCATGGCTTCCACCATATGGACCGGGACCCGGATCGTGCGCCCCTGATCCGCTATGGCGCGGGTGATGCTCTGCCGTATCCACCACGTGGCGTAGGTTGAAAATTTGTGGCCGAGGCGATAGTTGAATTTATCCACCGCTTTCATCAGCCCGATATTTCCTTCTTGAACCAGATCCAGGAGGTCCAGTCCGGGATAGGAATAATTCTTCGCTATGCTTAAGACCAGCCTCAGGTTGGACCGTACAAACTGGTCTTTTGCCAGAAGCATTTCGGTCTTGTTCTCGCTGATCAGAGCCAGTATTTTGCGCAATTCTTCCACATTGGTCAGGTATTGCGACTCCAGTTGATCCAGATGCGCGCGGGCTTCCCGCAACGTCTTTGAATTGGAGTTGCGCCGCTGGGAGGCGGCCCGGACGGCGCTCTGAGCTTCTTCCATTTTATGGAGCGCTTCTTCAACGCTTTCAATCAAGACGGCGATCTGGTTTTCAGAAAAATCTATGCGCTGCATGGACTGGAATATCGCGTCGCGGTTGCTTCGGATCTTATTCCGGTTCCCGGCGGTCTTGGTTTTGCTTCGCCGGATCGCGGCTTTTTCAAGACGATACTTGGCTTCCAGTTTTTCCAGGCGGTTGATTATCCTGCGGACCTGGCGCATGCGCTGCCGGTTTTTTTCTTCGAATGAAACCTCGTTTTCGGCTTCCTTCTTTTCTTCAAGGTTGAACTGAGGAGTTGCAGGCGCCAAACCCGCGGGCTGCAGCTCTTCCGCAAGCTCCATAATTTTAAAACTGTTGATTGTCGTCAGCGACAGAAGCCGGAGCGTGTTCAGCTTGGCCGACTCGATTTTTTTAGCCAGGTACACTTCCTGCTCGCGCGTGAGCAAAGGAATTTTGCTCATGCTTCTGTAATAAATGTAAAGCGGATCTGCGGATGCGGCGGTTTCTTCGCTTTTGCCGGGGGGCCTGCTTTCATTGGGCATGCGCGCAAACCGCACTCTGTCCACGTAGTTCGCCCGCGTCAGACTTGGAAACTGATCGGAATCGTCCAGGCTTTCGTTTTCCAAATCGATGGATTCGAATTCGGTTTCTTCCAGGACGTCGTTTTGCTCTAATTCAATCATGTTCAGTAATACCCTCTAAGGAGAATTTTTTGGAAAACCCCTTCCTCTAAAGCTTATTTATTGCTTAAAATTGCTTTGAGGCGCTCAGTATCAGTAGTTCCGACTCCTACCGCAATCCAAGACTGCAATCACATTTATTATAGACAATCGGAACTGGAAATTGTTTCAGCGGGCGTAACGATTATTTTGTGGACCTCACGGACAAGCACCTCATTTTCTCAGGGTTGGAACAACTGATACGCCCGATTAATACGGAAGAGCACTATTTTCGTTCCGCGATTCTTATAGCATCTCCTTTCGTTTTTCGCAACCGCTTTTTGGGTTTTGCCTATCTTAAATCAAGCGATTTTTCAAGTCTCGGAGCGTCAAAATCTCAAAAAATATCTTTAGGCGTCTCTAAAGTTATGCAATGCTTTGGGTTGACTCGCCCTAAAATTTTCACTAAAATTTCCGGTTTCGAATTTCAGAACTGCCAACCGAAGCGCCGGGAGGAATGACTGTGATTGAAGTGGAACACCTGAGCAAAGTGTTTAGCGGCCGGAAAGCGGTCGACGACATATCCTTCAGAGTGGAAAAAGGCGAAATCCTTGGTTTCCTCGGCCCCAACGGAGCGGGGAAAACCACCACGATGCGCATTCTAACCTGCTATATGCCTTCAAGCGGGGGCGCGGCAAGGGTCGCCGGATACGATGTTTTCGATGAAAGCCTTGAAGTCCGGAAGCGGATCGGCTATCTCCCTGAAAATCCGCCTCTTTACCACGAAATGACCGTGGACTCCTACCTGAATTTTGTGGCCAAAATCAAGGGCGCCAAATCCAACCGGAGAAAGGCTCAGGTCGGCGAAGTCATTGAAAAATGCAGCCTGGGCGACGCCCGCAGGCGAATTATCGGCAAACTCTCCAAAGGCTACAAACAGAGAGTCGGTCTGGCGCAGGCGCTGCTGAACAACCCGGAAGTCCTGATCCTGGACGAACCTACCATCGGACTGGATCCGAAGCAGATTCATGAAGTGCGGTCCTTGATCAAAAACCTGGGCTCCAGCCACACGATCATTCTTTCGACGCACATCCTTCCTGAAGTCAGCATGACCTGCAACCGCATCGTCATCATCAACAAGGGCAAGGTGGTCGCGATGGACACGGCGGAGGGCTTGGCCCATCAGGCGAAAGGCGCGGAGAGGATCGCGCTGACCGTAGGGGGGCCGGTGAACGCCATTGTCGATAAAATCAAATCCATGGAAGGCGTGCTGAGCGTCCAGGCGGAAGAAGGCAAGAGCGGAGGCCCGGCGACATTTACGGTGGAATCCAAGCTGAACAGCGATCTCCGTCCGGCGCTGGCGTCCGTCGTCGTGTCCGAAGGTTGGCAGTTGTTTGACCTTCGGGGAGTCTCGATGAGTCTGGAAGATGTATTCATCAACCTTACTACCCAAGAAGAGCATTTGTAGTCCCGGGCGCGCGGGCGCCCCGGATTTTGACGATGGTTTTATCGAAGAGGTTTCGAATGCAAAATATACTGGCGATCTGGCAGCGCGAGATGAAAAGCTATTTTGTCTCGCCGATTGCTTA
>CAZXSV010000021.1:0-48757 GCA_964642735.1 uncultured Acidobacteriota bacterium | reverse complement strand
ACGATGGCGCCGCATCGCCCCCGTCGCGGCGCCTTGCATCTGTCCGCCCGGCGCTTGCGCCAAAGTGTAAACGTTATTCATTGACAGGCCCTTAAGAACAGGGCGGAGAGCGACTGCATTGCTTTCCGCGAAAAAACGCGACGCTTACTTTTTCAGTTTGGCATGTGCGGCCGCTCTGCGCAGCGATCGCCGAAGGGCGTGCAGTTGACGGCGCACGGCTTTCAGCTGTTTGGGGTCGTGCGATTCGAGCGCCGCGTCCCGTTTTTTGTGCAACGCTTTCATTTCCGCTTTGACTTTCTCCTTATCCATGCCTTGGATGTTGAGCTTGTGGCGTGTGTGCGTGTCGACATTGAGAGCCTTGCACAAAGCGTCCAAAAGGTGTTCTTTGTTCAACTGGGTGTAGCCTTTCACGGCGTCATGTTCCACTCCGGCGGCTATTTCCCGCAGTTGAGCGACCGTCATCCCTTTCAGTTGATCATAGGTGTAGGCCATGGGTCTCCTTTCGTTCTAATCGTACGCGCAAAATCATCAAACCGATCCTGCTCGGAGTTGGCTCCGCAGGGAGCAGTCAAGCCTAAGACCATGAAAGCAATTCTATTTTATGTTTAAAACTACTAAATATAAGCAGACCTGTGCGTGCAATTGTCAAGCAAAATTGCCGCCTGAAACTATGGGCGTTTGGGGTAGTAGCCGGCGCGAGCCGTTGTTTTGAACTTGCCGTCCTTCGTGCGAAGGCTGATCCGGCGAAAGCCGGCGCCGCTTCTATCCGGCGGCGTGTAGCCCAGGCTGTATTGGCTCCTCAGTTCTTCCTGAATCGTTTCAAAAATATTTTCCAGAGTCGTCTTTTTCTTGACTTCGAACATCCTGCCCCCGGTTTCTTTTGAAAGAGATTTGAGAGCGTCGTCGCCTCTGGAACCCATTCCTCCCCATCCGCCGAAGCCGCCGTAAGCGTTTTCGTCGAAAAAGCGTATGCAATAAATAAGCGCATCCGAGCGTTGAGCGGATTCGACGGCTTCTTTTTCGCTTATCCTGCTGCCGTTGTCAACTCCATCGGATATGAGAATGATGGCTTTGCGCCCTTCCTGCTCTTTCAACAGTTCGTCTGAAGCCAGAAAAACAGAATCGTTGAGAACCGTGCCGATTGCGGCCATGTTCCCCGGTCCGCCTCTTCCCGGTCCGCGCTGGCCTCCCGGCCAGACTTGCACCAACGAATTCGGCGCATACCTCCTTCTTCCAGGCAGGCGACGCATGGAGGGCGTCGCCAGCGAATTGAGCGCTTTTTGCAGCAAACTGCGGGAGTTGGTCAAATCCTGCAAAAGCTCGGCTTCCACATCGAATTTGATCACAAACGCCCGATCCCGATCGGGGCGCAGAACCTGATCCAAAAACTGAAAAGAGGCGCTTTGCTCTTTGGCGATCAGATTCTGCTGGCTCATGCTCGTATCGATCAGAAGACCAATGGTAAGGGGCAGTTCGGTCTGGCGTGAAAAGTACTGGATTTCCTGACGTCTTCCATCCTCCTCCAATATAAAATCGTCTTTGGAAAGATGGTTTACGATGTTTCCTTTGCGATCGCGGACCGTGGCCAATACATTCACCACGTTGACATCCACCTTGTAGGTGGGAAGCGTTTGTGCGACCAGCGCGAAAATATCGCCTGCTGCAATGAGCAAGAGCAGGCATAAGCCAAATATCGGTGTTGGTTTCGACAGCGATAATGAAGGAGAGTGAATTGGTCGATAGAGCAAGCGCCGGCGATCCGGCGGCGGGGTTTTTCTGTGCGAAACCAAGCCCTTGTCTTTGGATACTAAAGACAAGAAATATTGCAGGAAGCCTTTGATCTGTTGGCGCATATTTCAGATTTTATCACAGAATAGGATCGAACCGGCGCTGTGTGGGGCTTTTCGGGGAAGGAGATGATTGCGGCGTCCGCGGCTTCCATCATTTCAATCTTTTGTCAAACCCGGAATTTTTATATCCTGTTTCGCAACAAGCTCGACGTTCAGGGCGGGCGTTTTCGTAAAGGAGAATTTCCATGCGATATTCCCCGTGGACGAGTTTAAGCATCGCGATTTATTTCGCATTTTCCGCGGCTGCTTTGATTGGCCAGGATTACGCCGGCTGGTCTGCGAAGGAAGCCCGAAAAATCGGCATAGCGATGACGGAAAAGGGCAAAGTCGCCGGGGACGCCGGTTGGCGGGTCATGTCGACCAACCAGGCGACTTCATATAATTTCAGGGCTACCTGGCTCACTCCGTCTGTCATTAAAGCGACCGCGCGGCTGGAGCAGTTGCGCCAGAGGCTTTCCAGCGAGGAAACGCAGAAAATTCTGGAAGAAGCTGAAAACGCCGGTCCGACGGTTTTTTTGATCGAACTGGACGCTGTGGAAGGATCCGGCGTCATTCCCGGCGATTGGCAGGCTTTCCTGCAGCCGGCGAAGCTATCGCAGGGATCGGACGGGTGCATGAAAGGCGAGAACGCTCCGGCGCTTTGGAAATTGAAGGGGTTGGCTGGCGTCCATGAAAAAGATTACAAGTATGAACGTTTTTGGGTGGTCTTTCCGCTGGCGCGAAAAGATGGACAGCCGCTCTTTGAACAGGAGACGCAAAAAGCAGAATTGATCATCCGGATCAATGACAAGGAGAGCAAAGTCTCGTTCCGCATTCCGCAGGATGTGCTTGAAAAATGCCGTCGGCTCATTCAAACGGCCGCTCCATGAAATGCTGAACAGACTGGATGGGCTCCCAAGCTTTTAAATCGCAACCAGAATTCAGGAGAAACGAGCATGCGAAAAATGATGGTTTTGGCGGTCCTTCTTGTGTTTTTAGCGTCGTTTCCAAGCCCTCTGAGGAGTGAAGATATCAAAGGAGGGCAGCATTTCGCGCTATTGGCCACAACACGAACCGGCACGATGCAAAAAGAGATGGATGAAGCCGCCGCAAGCGGGTTCAAAGTCCGGATGGGCGCGCCGACTGCGGGCAACGAAATGGTCCTTTTGATGGAAAGACTGGCGACTCCTCCGGATCTTTTCAAATACAAGCTCCTGGCGACGACGCGGACCGGCACCATGGAAAAAGAATTGAACGAGGCGGGAGACAATGGGTTCCGGATGTTGGCGCAGACCATGATCGCCAAAAAAGGCATGATGAGCGATGAGATCGTTGTCGTACTCGAGAAAGCGCCCCAATCCGCTTCCCGTTATCAGTACAAGCTTCTGGCCACCCAGCGGACCTCGACCATGGAAAAGGAAATAAGAGAAGCGGAATCTGCCGGATTCGTACTGATCGGAATCGCCAGCCGGGGCGAACATATGGTCATCATGGAAAAAGAGCTGAAATAATTGTTTGGTCTGCGAAGTCCGGCGGGTTTCCGACATTTTCCGAAATCCGCGGGCGCCCGCGCCCGGAATCATTCCGGCTATCCGCTGCGCGGATTCGCGCGCAACTGGCAACGCTCGGGTTTCGATTTCCGTCCAGCGGATACATTCTTCGGGCGGCGTTCGATCGAGTAGAGACGGTATAAACAATCGGGGCCCAGCAACTGGGCCGCCCGATTGTGGGGCAAGTCCAGCTTTCCGGAAAGAATAAGCTCTCGATAACGGCATTGTTTCCGCACTATCTCCGCTTTCTCCTCGCTGCTGAGCTCTCCGGAATTCATGATTTTCTCTCTTCTTCGCAGCAGACATTCTATACGACAGTTCGGCAAACATAATCTTGCTTTTTTCGTTTGTGAGGATTTTCGCTATTGTCAGCGCGCCGGCCGTCCTGTGCGGCCCCGCATTTTCGAGGCGAGGGGACGGAGAAGGGAGAATAATGCAAAAATATCCTGGATGACCCGGGCTGATTTGGTTTAATATAAACCGCACGTGTATGAATTCAGATACATTCATAATTGGACCCGGTCGACTGGAATTGTTCAAGGATAGCGTTTAAAGAAACGGATCTGTTTCAGAACAGTTCTCAGGATGCGATATGGAGGATTGAATGCATAAATTCGAAGTATTTCGCCGAATCTCCGTGTTGTTATTGCTGATTGTCTTATCCTTTTCGGCGGCGACACAGATCACTGCGCAACAATCAAGCCGTCCTGAAAATCCCCTGTACGAAAAGATTAGGAAATTCGAACTCCGCGGCAAGGCTTCGGTGTCCAATCTGACGCTGAAGCGCGATCGCGCCGTCATGACCTTCACCGGCGATTTTTATTTTGCGGCGCCGGTGAACGACCGAATCGTCGGCGCGGTTTTCCTGGGAGACGGGACGTTTCGCGCGGAGGCCCCCGATCTTCCATTTGAAAAAGAATATATGAAGAGATTCATCAATGCGGAGGTGGCGGAATCGGATTTTCACTCCGCCGTGCTGCGCTTCAGCGACGACACGTTCGAAAAGATCGGGAAAGGAATGGATGCGGGCGCGGCCCTGTCAACTGAAGCCCAGAAGCTCGCCGAGGAGTTGGACGGGCGCATGCTGAAGGAAACCGGCGCCAATGTTTCGGCCCGACTGCTGCTGTCGCTCGCCAACAATGAATCCCCCGGAATTTTCCTCGCTCAATTCGACAAAGGGAGGCGAGGCCGATTCACTTATCTGATCGATCCCCAGGCGAGATTGCTGGGATCCGCCTTTGAAATCAATGGCGGCGAAAAGGTTCTGCTTTTCGCCTACGCATCGACCGCCTACACCAACGATTTGTGGATCGCCACTTATTCGGAGCAGGATTTCGAAAAGAAACTGGTGCGCTATTCGGACGAATTCGATCTCGTCGCGCCTCTGGAATACAAGATGGAAGTCGATTTGCGCGAAGCGCGCAGAATCCTTAAAACAAAGATCCACATCGATTTCGAATCTCTCGTCGACAACCTGAGCGTCATTCCGATGACCGTGAATGAAGGATTGACTGCGTTCGACAACAAGAGACTCAGGGAATCGATGCGGATGCTTTCTGCCAGGCAGGACGGCCAGGACATTCCTTTCATCCAGGAGGACTGGGAGACCGGCTTGACGATTGTCCTGCCGAAGCCGGCGAAAAAAGGGGATCAATTCAGCGTCGATCTCGCCCTGGAAGGCGATTGCATATCCAACCAGAGGACGCTGGAGCACAACTTTTATCCTCAGGACAATATGGGCTGGTTCCCCAAGCACGGATATCTTAAACGCTCGAAGTTTCATATGGTGTTCCGCCATAACAAAGGAGATCAGGTCGCCAGCATCGGCACTCTGTTGCGCGAAAACATCGAATGGCCCGATTCCAGGGACGATCGTTTAACCGAATTCAAAATGGAAACGCCCATTCCGTTCGTCACCTTCGCCGCAGGAAAACTGGAGCGAAAAACGGAAAAGCGCAAGCTTTCCTTCGGGGAAATGCCGCTCGATGTCTATTCCATCCCTTCCGCGGTCGGGATGGTTATGAAGGAATCGTTTATTCTGGCCGAGATGGGCAATGCGCTCGACTTTTTCAGCCAGTATTTCGGTCCGTATCCTTTTGGGGATTTCCGCGCCACCGTTCACCCCTTCAATTTCGGACAGGGATTCGGGACTCTGCTGCTGCTTCCCAACAAGTCCGAAGCCAATCGAGCGGTGTTTTCCTTTGTGGCTCATGAGACCTCGCATCAGTGGTGGGGGAATATCGTGGCATGGCGGTCTTACCGGGATCAGTGGCTGAGCGAAGGCTTTGCCGAATACAGCGGCATATTGTATACCGGATTTCGCGACAGCAAGAAGTCGGAGCGTGAGCTTCTGAAGGAAGCCCGATTCGAAATGGAGCAGGTTGCAAAAGGCGATCGGGGCAACTTGGGAAAGGTCGCCGAGGCCGGCCCGCTGATTTTTGGACAACGATTGGACACGCGCCTCATGCAGAACGCTTATGAAAGTTTGGTATACACCAAGGGCGCGCTGGTTTTGCGCATGCTTCATTTCCTCTTCACCGATCCCAATACGGGAAAGGGAGATGCATTCTTCCAGATGCTGGCCGATTTTGTGAAAAGATTTCAGGGACGCTCCGCTACCACGGAAGATTTCATGCTGGTCGCCGGCGAGCACTTCGCCAGAAGCCCGGTGGCAAGAGGCTTTGGATTAAAGGACCTGAACTGGTTTTTCAATCAGTGGGTCTATGAAGCCAAATATCCGAGCTACCGCATGGAATATAGCCTTGAAGAGGCAAACGGGAAAAATATCCTGTCCGGTGAAATCATACAGGAGAACGCCGGGCCGAACTGGTTCATGCCTCTCCCGGTCTCGATAAAATTCGGGAACCAGGAAGGGCGGCTGTTGCTTCATGCAAGCGGCCCCAAAACAGCCTTCAAACGGGAGCTGCCGGTGAAGCCGTCTTCTGTTGAATTGGATCCGGACTATTGGATCTTGTCGGAGAAGACAAGCACCAAGAAAAAATAGATCGGATCGTTCATTCGAAGGCAGGCCCTTGACCCGCGAAGCCTGCCTTCAGCCGGCGCCGATTCTCTTCAGCCGAAACAATGCGACTCAATTGTTTCGGCTTTTTTTTGGAGCTCCGATAGAGTTCTGCGCATTATCGTGACATTCCGGCAGCGCGAGGAGGCCCGAAGTTTCTTCAGCGGCAGATGAATCTGTCGTTCTATTGTGCGAGACTCAATCGATTCCTTGGGGGCGGATCCAGAAGCTTTCGGTCCACTGGCCGTTCGGCGGAACGCTTTGCAGAAAAAAAGCGCCTTTAAAATTCGTTGCGTTCGTGATCCCGGCCATGGGTTCAATGCAGATGAAATCGAGAGGCCGCCCCGGCGGGGATGCGGGTTCCCAAATAACGGCTACGGTGTATTTTGGGCCAAAGAGCAGCTCGATTTTCTTTTCTCCCGCCTCAATGGAAAATGAAGCGCGGTTTTTTTCATCGCGTTCCAGATCGGTGAACCCATCGTCCAGGGCCCGTCCCAGGAGCGGCAGGGGATTCGGAAGGTCATTGGGTTTGAATTCGCCGGTTGGAATTCGGCGTGAGTCCGCAACCACCGCTTTGGCCGCCGGCATTCGCAACGACCAGTTGTCGCGGGGGATTCCCGGAATCCGATAATAGGGATGGAATCCGAGGACGACGGGCATGGATTCTGCGCTCAGGTTTTTCACCGTGGTTTTTACTTCCAGCGCGCCTTCGGCCAACCTGTAAGTCATCTCGTATTGATGGGCGAAGGGCCATTGCGCCATCAAGTCCGGGTGTTTCCAGAAATCAAATCTGCTGGTGACTTGAGCCGATCCGGCGTCGGCCCGGAGGTCCGTCACCTCCCAGACCGCCTTGGAAAGCAGTCCATGCATAGGGAGCCCGTTGCCGTCTCTTGAGATGTTTCCCAACGTCAGGTTAAAATGGTAATCCTTCCCGTTAGCCCGGAAGGCTGTTCCGTCGATCCGATTCGCCCATGGCGCCAGCAGCGGAATCCCGCACTGCGTCGGCCGTTTCTGGAAGTCCGAAAGTTTTGTCTCGGGGAAAAACAGAATGTTTTTTCCATAAACCTTCATTTCCGAGGCCATATTGCCGATCGACGGCAAAACCGAGACTTCCATCCCGCGACTGAGATCGCGGAGGCGAACGACCAAAACGCCGTCGACAAACGTTTGCTCCGCGATATAGCCCGGTTTTTGAAAAGCCAAGCCGGTGAATTCCACCGGGGCGCCCAGCACGAAAAGGCCGATTCCCAACAATATGAGTTTTTTCATGGCGGACATTATAGCCCAAATCCAGCTCTCAGTTTCGGTTTTCCAAAACTCGGTGAAACCAAAATAAGCCTGTAAACGTAACTAGGGGACTGGCAGAGGCATGTTTCGACAAGAGCTGACTGATGGTTGGCGTTTTGATCGAAGTTGCATATCTGGAGTCTCAAAAAAGGAGAATTTACATGAAAATTGCTGCACTCACGTTAGGCTTTCTTCTCATCGCCGGTTTGGCAGTCGCCGCCGACATCGACGGCAAATGGACAGGTTCTGTCCCCGGCATGGGCGGCGATCCCATGACGATCAACTATACTTTCAAAGCGACCGGAAATGTCCTGAACGGCACGACGACCGGCATGGACGGGAAGGACGTTCCCATCAAGGACGGCAAAATCCAAGGCAACAACGTTTCGTTCAGCGTTTCTTTCGATATGGGCGGGCAGGAATTCAAGTTGGATTACAAAGGCGCTCTTTCTGGCGACCAAATCAAACTGACGTTTGACATGATGGGGCAGCCGAGCGAACTCATTCTCAAAAGAGTGAAATAGCATTGGCTCGCTTTGGGACGGAAAACATTCCTTTTCCCGATACGGCGCTGTTTGCTGAACGAATAAAGTCGGAATATTTGAGATTTGAGGACGGCGACGCCGTCCTCAAATCCCAAACTGCAATCCCGGACGACGGAATCCGATTCTTTTCCTGGACCCGCGGGTGGATTTTGGTTTAGACTGCGCACCCGGCGAAGAAATAGTTCAACCGTGCTGATTGGGAATTGGATCCGATGTTGTTGCGCCAGTTTTTTGCCGCATTGATGCGAAGCCGGATTTCTATTGTCGGATGCGCCGCAGTTGTCGCGCTTGTCATTTTATCCCTGCTGTCTGAAACAGGTTCCCTCGCGAAAATCTTCGCCCTGTCCGCAATCGCGTGCGTTTGGACGGTTTCGATCCGGATCTGGACGGCGGAGCGCCTGCGGGCAAAAAAAGCCGAAGCGGAATTGACAAAAGAGCCTCGTCCTCGAGTGACTGTCGACGGCTATTCGGAGGTCCGTGAAGAAGGGGAATATCTTGTCGAAACCCTCCGATTTGTGAATAAAGGCGATGCGCCGGCATTCGCCGTTACGATGAGGCCGCTTCAGATTTCCGGACGCACCGCCCGTTTGTTCTCCCCGATTCCCAGTCTCGCTCCCGGAGAAGCGAGGGAGATCCGCGTCCTGAATCTCCGCCGTACGCTTGAAAGAGCGGCGGAAAAAGCCATAAAGGCGAAAGGGCACTCCCTTTCGGTTTGCCTGCCGCTGGCCATAGAATATCAGGATTCCAGGAATGACCAATGGATCGCCGACCATAAGGCGCTTTTCGGCGTCGATGGGGTCTCCGTCGATGTTGTGCACGCCGACAGGTCGCCTCAATGGACAGCGGTGTCGACTCCCAGAGGCTTTCGAACACGATAGCGCCGGTGGATAGCGGTTCCGGTTAGTATTTTTTGCGGGCATGAAGCAGAAGCACGATAAATCCGACGACAATCAGCACGGAGGGCCAGAAGAAGCGCCAGCTCAAGCCCCAGAACCACCAAAAACTGCGAGAGAAAAAAGGCAGCTGATTCAAGAGGAAAATGGCGCCGAAGGCGATCAGAATGACGCCTATAATCAACTTCCCGGCATCGCTCGATTCCCTTTGGGGGGACGGCATGGAGGCGCCGCCTGCCGCCTGTTGAGGAATCGGCGGGGGCACGACCGAAGCCTTGTTTTCCTTTTCGAATTCTTCCAGCGGCTGGCTTGGGATAATGATCAGACCGACAACATAAGCAATCAGCGCCGCGCCGCCGGTGAAAAAGAACAGGATGGCAACGATACGGATCAAAACCGGATCCACATCAAAGTATTCGGCGATTCCTCCGCAAATGCCGGAGATCACCTTGTTTTTGCGGCTCTTATAAAGTCTTTTCATTTCTCCTCCGTGGAGCGGCTTGTCAATTCATAGGATATAACGAGATTTCTCGCAAGCATGTTCCGCAGAAGTTTTCTATTCCGCAAAAAAACAGGGGGCGGACATCTGAAATATTGATGTTTCAAATGTCCGCCCCCTGATTGTAAAAGCCGAGTGGCTGAGCCTTGCGCCTCAGCGGAGCTGTCCGGTTGCCATAGCCGCAATCCTTTTGTGATCAACAATAACAGTTTTTTCGTCGATGATCTCCAACGTTGGTCTGCAGCGGCAAGACCTCCCGATGACGAAGTGGATGTCTTCTTCACTGGGGGGGATTCTGTGAAAAATTCCCAATTCGTGTTCCTGTGCGACCCTGTCTTCTTCCATTGAAACGTTTCCAATAATATTCTGACTGCGCAAAAAACTCGTCTGCGATTCTTATCGGCCTGCGCGGATTTTTTGTAAGGACTTAACTGAGAAGACTGTTTCCGGGCTGACGCAAGGGCGGTCTTCGGGCGCCTTGGCGTCCTATCGAAAGCCCGGCGATCCGCGCGGAGATCGCATCCAGCCCCTTGCGATCGCGGTTTTATTTCGATTCCAGTCCGGGCTGCTGGGGCGACTGGCCTCCAAGGACCTTGTGAACATCCTTGAGCGCTTCCGAGATTTTTATCTTCTGAGGGCAGAGATCCTCGCAGATGAGGCATGAAGAGCAGTTGGACGCCCTCTGATTGGGATCGAGCATCTCTTTATAGAAAAACATGTTCATTTCTTTAGAATCCTTGAACATGAACGTGTCGTTGTACATGGTTAGATTCTGCGGAATGTTGACGCCGTTCGGGCAGGGCATGCAGTACCCGCAGCCGGTGCAATCCACTGAAAGCATTTTTCGGTAAACCATCCGAACCCGGTCGATCAGGGCGATTTCTTCTCCGGTGAGCGAATTCGAGGAAGCGTCGCAGGCGTATCTTGCGTTTTCCTCAATCTGCTTGACTGAACTGACGCCAGACAGCACGGTTGAGATGTTTTCCTGGTCCCACAGCCAACGGAAAGCCCATTCGACAGGGCTTCGCCTGATTTTCGCGCTGTCCCAAAGCTCCCCAATCTCGGGCGGGATCCTATCGGCCAGCCGTCCTCCCCGCAGGGGTTCCATTACCGCAATGCCCAGCCCTTTTGAGGCGGCATAGGCGATCCCATCCCTGCCGGCCTGATAAATGCGGTCATAAAAATTGTATTGGACCAGGGACATGGCCCAGTCATAGCTGTCGACTATTTCTTTAAAAACTTTGACTTCATCGTGGAAGGAGAATGCCGCAAACCGAATCCGTCCGCTGGAGCGCAGC
This sequence comes from uncultured Acidobacteriota bacterium, assembly GCA_964642735.1. GTDB lineage: Bacteria > Acidobacteriota > UBA6911 > UBA6911 > UBA6911 > UBA6911. Next base: position 37,837 of record CAZXSV010000021.1, on the reverse strand, counting down.
CGGTCGAGAAACTCCAGGACGCCCATCGTTTTCATCTTGAGCCATGTGGCCGATCCCAGCCCGTGAACCTGATAAAAATCAATGTAGTCGGTTTCGAGCTTCCGGAGCTGTTCATTGAATATTTTTTCCATGTCCTCCGGTTTTTCCACCATCCAGGGAGGCAGTTTTGTGGCGATCAGGATCTTGGACCGGTGCGGCTTCAACGCTTTTCCAAGAAATGTTTCGCTTTTTCCCGCATGATAGCCATAGGCCGTATCGAAATAGTTAATGCCTTGCTCAAGGGCGCGCTCGATCATTTGAGACGCTTCGACCTCATTAATCGGGATGTTCGGATCAAACGAATCCATCCCGCTTTTGGCGCCGACCATAGGCAGTCGCATGGCGCCGAATCCCAGAACCGAAACCTCCACGTTTGTTTTGCCCATTTTCCTGTAGCGCATACTGAATCCTTTCTCTTTGTCTTGGCCGGACTATCGGCTGGATTTCTTCGTTTCGGCTTGATACTGCTTTATTCGGCTTTGCTGCTCATTCAGCTGATCGGCAAGTTCTTCGTCGGAAGGGAAGGGATAGGCGGTTTGCAGTTTGTTTTTGAGACGGTCTTTGACCTCTTCAAGCTTCGGGTCGCCCAGAGAGGCGATGGAATACCATAGATACGCCTCAATTTGGTCTTCAACGACGCCGCGTCCGCTTTCATAGGCTTTTGCAACGCATGTCTGCGCTTTATAGTCGCCAAGATAGGCTAATCCGACGCAAAATAGAAAGTCGGACCTTGGCGTCTTGCCTTCAGATTGAGATAAGATCCGATCCAACCGGTCTGTTCTTTTATGAACGTCCATTTGGCCCGACCGGGTCATCCAATCGACAATCTCCTGCTTGTCAGGACGCGTCTGAACGTCCTCTGACAAAGGAGAAGAACCCTGACCGGCGGTTGCGGCCGGCGTCAGTAAAATAACCGCCAACAAAAGAAACCTGATCATACATCCAATCCTCCGTAAAAAAGCCTCGGCATGCATATCCCTTGGCTTGACTCGGAAACAATCGTAGATGAACCAAACATCCGGGCGCAAGCGCTGTTTAACTCAAATCGCCAAAATATGAGCGATCCCTGATCCTGCCGAGGTCATGAACGCCGAAAGATTCCGGTTCAGTCCGGGAATCGGAATCCGAATGCCGGAGAAATGTTTTCCAGATCAGGTCCGAATTTGAAATAATGGTTTCGGGCATCCGTATCATAATTAAACACGGAAAGGGAAGGGTATCGGACGATGACGCAAACTTCATGGAAAACAGAGATTGATTTATTAATAAAATACATTAAAGAAAATCCGGAAATTATAATCAATAAATGTGAAGTATCGATACCGAAGGATTTGCGTGACGAGTTTTACGGGCGGTTTGACAAGATCAGGGAAGCGATGGTGGAAGATTTTTATTCTGCGCTGCCTTTAAATGTCGAGGCTCTCAGCAATAAATTCATGAAGATCGAAGAAGAGATAATGGATTTGCTCAAAATCGACAGCATTTCCATGCCTGTGGATCTTTCCAGGTTTTTGCACAATCCGAAGGAAGGATTGATGAGGGTTCTCTACTCGCGGCTGTTCGACCTGCTGCAGGGAAAGACTGCTTTCGATGATTTCGAACAGTGCGCGCGGAATGACATTCTATCGACTTCGCATGATTTGTATCGTTTGGGATACGAACATTGGGCGGCGCTTTCGTTGATCAAGACTCTCGAACCCGACGAAGCGTTCCAGGTCGATTTCGACCCGGAGTGTCGGCCGTGTTTGACGGAGATGAAATGGATAGCTTTCGGCCGTCAGGCGCTTCACCCGACCCTTCGCATTCCTGAGTTTGTGATTCATTCCGGCAAGATCGGCAGATACATAGCCGTCAAGATGGCGCTGGTCCGCGAAATTGGCAATATCTTCATCGCCCACCCGCCTCCTGTGCGTCCGAAAAGGCCTTCGGGAGACACTTCTTTGGCTATGGACTCGCGGGCGATGATTCTCTCGTTGCTGTCCAAGCCGGATGATATTCCCATTCTGGCCGAAATATACGAACGCAAAATTGTAAGCCCCGATCTGATTGTCGAATTTTTTGCTTCAGGCGAGCTTTGGAATCCGGGTTCAATCGATCAGGTTCGGCTTCATGCGGAAATATTGCAGCCCAAGCGTGGAATCTGTCTGCTGGCCATGGACCCTGAGGAAAAAGCCCCGGATGCTTTGCCCGACGGCCTCTTTGCGCACACTGTCGGTCTGGATCTGTCCAAACTGAATCCGGTGGCGGCGATGCTGGTCTGAAGGCGAATTGTCTACGGGCTGATCCAAAAGAGGAACGCCTGTCTGTTCTGGAAAATATGCGGGCGTCGCGGTTGTTCGGAATGCATTATAAGCCGACTTCGGCCCAGGCTTCCCTCACGGCTTTTTGCTCGATGCTGTTGACGCCGAAAAGCTCGCCCGCGGCGGCTACCGTCATGTTCAAGGCGTCGCGAAATTGAGAGGCGGGGCGCAATTTTTCCGCAAGGGTTTTGTACCAGATCTGGCCGGCTTTTTCCCAGGCGAATCCCTTCAGCCGTATGGCGAGTTCGTAAAAAGCCCGATTGGGAATTCCGGAATTCAGGTGCACTCCGCCATTGTCGTCCCAGGTTTTCACGTAATCATCCATATGGCCCGGTTGCGGGTCTTTTCCCAGAACAGGGTCGTTGTAGGCGCTCCCGGGATCTTTCATCGACCGGATCGCCCTGGCTTTAATTCCCGGGAGGAAGAGTTTATCGCCGATCAGCCAATCCGCTTCGTCGGCGGTCTGGCGTTTTTTGTACTGTTTCAGCAGGGCGCCGAAGACGTCGGCGAAGGACTCATTGAGCGCGCCGGACTGGCCCCGATAATTCAATCCCGCTTCATACTGGGTGACGCCGTGCGTCAATTCATGGCCGATCACATCCAGCGCCCTGGTGAACGGGCCGAATATCCTCCCGTCCCCGTCGCCGTACACCATTTGACGTCCGTTCCAGAAAGCGTTGTCGTAGGCTTTCCCGTAATGGACGGTCGACTCGATGCGCATGCCGCGGCCGTCAATGGAGTTGCGGGAAAATATCCTTTTGAACATGTCGTAGGCGGCGCCGGCGCCTTCATAGGCTTCGTTGACCCGAACGTCTTTTGACTTCCGATCGCCTTCGGAACGGACAAGCCTGCCGGGCAATTCATAGCTGTGAAGGGCGTCGTAAACGGAGCGGCGCTTGCGCCCGGCGGGCGTGGCGGCCAGGGGGGCAACAGCCGTCAGGATTCTCCTCTCGCCCCGCAATTGTTCCGAATCCGTCAAAGTAGACCAAGCCTGGGATTTTTGAACAGAGTCGCCGTTTAAAAAAATAGAACGCAACAAATAGGGAGGAATTATGCAACATAGAGTCATCGGGAGACTCCTATTTTGAGGAACCGCGCAACGCACAAAATACGCGAAAAAAGATCTTTTGGTTTCATTGCATTCTCTGCGTTTCTCCGTTCAAATGCAATTCTAACTTAGCAGGACTTCAAGATCCTCCGGACGGAGATTGCGCATAAGGCTGTTGTCCTCGTTTATGATGGACTCGGCGATTTTGCGCTTCGTTTCCTGGAGCGCGAGGACTTTTTCTTCCACGGTGTCTTTGGCTATCAAACGATAGGCGAAAACCGATCGCGTCTGGCCGATCCGGTGGGTCCGGTCGACAGCCTGCGATTCCACTGCAGGATTCCACCATGGGTCGAGGATGTAAACGTATTCGGCTGCGGTCAGGTTCAGTCCGAGCCCTCCGGCCTTCAAACTGATTAAAAAGAGCTTCGAATCCCGGTTGTTCTGGAATCGTTCGACCGGGCCCGCCCGGTCCTGCGTCCGGCCGTCCAGATATTCATAGACGATTCCTTCCTGATCCAGACGCTTTCGCAGAATGGCCAGCATGGAGGTGAACTGGGAAAACACCAGGGCTTTATGACCTTCTTCGAGGACTTCTGCAAGTTGAGGCAGGAGCATGTCCAGTTTGGCGCTCGATTCATGCGAGCGGGCGCCGTCTATCAATCCGGGATGAAGCGCGGCCTGGCGCAAGCGCAGCAGCGCCTCCAGGACGTGAATCTTGGATTTTTGGATTCCTTCCTGCTCGATCCGTTTGAGGAGAGAGTTCCGGTAGTGGTCGCGCAATTCGTCGTAGAGTTTGCGCTGCGAATTCTCCAGGTCGCAGAACAACGTTTGTTCAAGTTTGTCGGGAAGATCCTTCGCCACCTGCGTCTTGGTTCGTCTGAGGATGAACGGCCGCAGGGCATGCGAGAGCAGCGTTCGTTGCTGTTCGTCGATTTTTTCCGCCGCCGTCTTGAATGCGGACGTCGCGCCGAGCATTCCGGGATTCAGAAATTCAAAAAGGCTCCATAATTCTCCAAGGTGATTTTCCACCGGGGTGCCGCTGAGCGCCAGCCGGCGACGTCCCTGCAACAGCCTCGCCGCTTTCGCCGATTCGGTGGAAGCATTTTTGATCGCCTGAGCTTCGTCAAGAATGATGTAATCGAAAGTCTTCTCTTTGAAAAAACAGGCGTCCCGGCGCAGAGTCCCGTAGGTTGTAAAGATGACGTCGTAATCGTCGAAGTGCTCATAGCCGCGTACGCGTTCCCCGCCGGTGTGGTCCAAAATGAGGAGGGCCGGGGTGAAGCGCTCCGCTTCGCGCCGCCAGTTGAAAATAAGGGATCGAGGCATAACCACCAGGGATGGAGCGGGGCGTTCGACGGATCCGGACTCCCGAAGCATGCGCCTTTCCTCAATCAGCGCGAGCACCTGGATGGTCTTGCCGAGTCCCATGTCGTCCGCAAGACAGCCACCGAATCCAAAACGATCCAAGAAATGCAGCCATCCGAGGCCTTCTTTCTGATAGGGGCGGAGCGTTCCCTGGAATCCGGCCGTGGGCTCGGCTGCGGCGATCCCTTGAAAGCTTCGCATTTCGTTCCGGACTCTCTCGAACAGCTCGTCGCAACTCGCCTCCGGAGCGGAGGCCAGCAGCGCGTCCAGAAACCCGGCCTGGCTCCGGCTGAAGCGCAGGTGATCTCCATCGGCCGTTCCCAGACTCACCAGCGTTCCATACTTGTCCAGCCACTCCTCCGGCAGCATGCCGTAGCTGCCGTCATCGAGGCGAATGGCATTTTCTTTTCGCTTCAAGGCCGATAGCAGGCGGGGGATTGGGACCTGGACGCCATCGTAGTCAATCGTTCCATGCAATTCGAACCAATCGACTCCGGAAGAAAGGTGAAGGCTGAAGGATTCCGGTTTGCGAAAAAGCTTCCCTTCGGCTTCCACAAGCCACCCGGCCTCCACCAGAATTCGGACGGCCCCCGGCAATCTTGATTGGGGGACTGTCCAGCGGGATTCGCCGGAGAAAACGTGCTTCCTGATGAATCCCGCCGCTTCCATCGCCCGTCCGGAGGATTTTTCCGCCTCCATATTGCGCAGCGTCCAGCTTTGTTCTGTTTTCAGAACGATTCCTGCGGAAGGCTGGTTTTCGCTGACGACATGGCCTAGGTAGTCGAAAAGCATTTCCGCTTCCAGACAGGGCGGTCCCCAGGCTTCTTTTTTCGTCCGGATGCGCGCAACGGGGCGCGGCGTCGCGACGATTTTCTGCATTTGCAGTTCTTCGGGGAGATTCAGAGGCGGGACGGATGGCAGGCCGAACATGGATTCGAGCCATTGATAGATCTCATCGCCGGGCACAAAGAAGGAATTTTCGCGTCGGAAAAACAGGATCCAGTCCAGGAGACCGTCGCAGGCGCAAACTTTTCCCTCGAGTAAAAAAAAGCCTTCGCGGAAAAAGCGTTCGGGCTGCGATAAATGCAGCCGCTCGCCGGCTCTGAAAAGTGCGGCTTTAATCTCAAACTGCCGGCCTGCTTCATCCGGCAGAACCTCTATCCGGAATTGCCAGGATTCGTTGCTATCCCATCGGAGCGGCCTGAGGTCCGCGCCTCCCAGCGGATAGTTAAAAAGGCGTCCGGTTTGCGACATGAGCGGCAATAGGACTTTCAGGTCCTCTTTGCCGGGAATAAACTGATAAATGGACTCATAGGGGCCGAAGTTCCAGGTTTCGCGCTTCACCCCAAGAAGCCGGCTCAAGATTTCCCGATCCGCAGGATCGGGAAGCTGAGGCAGCAGATCATGGGACAGAGACAGCTGCCTTGGCTTTTTCCAGTCGCCGTTTTTTTTGAGATCGCGCGAATGAACCTGAATCGATAAATCCCACCCTTTAAAGTTTCTGGGACCTTCGACCACATAAACAATTTCCCGCCCGGACGGCCAGTGAATCTGCGTCGTTTTCGGTTTGCAGTTTTCGAATGAGCTGACTTTGCTCAAGATCTGACGCCATCCTTCAGGCTTGCTAAGCGAAGGCCTTTCTTCCGGCAGGGCGTCCAGCCCGTCTTCTTCGTCTTCAAAATCCATTTCTTCGACGTAGTCGTCTTCAAAGTCCGGACTCGCCGGCATAAGCTTTTTGGGGGGGCTGGAATCCCAACTCTTCATATAGTCTCGGCTCTGCAGTTCCAGGAGGGTCGCCCAGACATGCTTGCAGACGCCCATATTTCCCTCGAAGTAAGGACAATCGCATGAATAGACCAAGGCGTCCTGGTCGCGTTCAATGTCGACCTCATGCTCCTGCGAGCCGGAAACTCGCGCGGAAACGAATTCATTGTCCGCATATAAAATACGGACGGTTTTCCGGTTGAAACAATCCTGTCCGCGCAACTTGATGGTTCGGCTGATATGCCAGCCCAGCGATTCCAGTTGAAACATAAACTATCTATTATACCTTAATGGACTCCCTTAAAGCTGCGGCTTGTTCTTCCCAAACGCGCCAATTAAGTAAAAATATGCAAATTTAAGCTAAAGCTGCCGATATTTATGACAGGGGCGTTCAAAAGGAGGATTTTTGGGAAATGGGGTAAACCGATGAGCTTCAATATACATGAATTAAGCCACAAATTAGGCCGAAGGGAATATAGCAGATTTGTGATTCCGGGAGCGTCCATCTCCTGGAAATTAATTGAGGAGGAATTTTTTCCAGTTCCGACGTCTCCTTTATCCGATATCAGCAAAGGCGGCCTTTCGCTATTGACCAACGACCCCCCTTCCGTGGGATCGAATGTGTCGCTTCAAGTTACAGCGCCTCAGAAAAGCGAAAATCTCGAATTGCTCGGCAAAGTCATTTACTGCGTATCACGCGGCCCCCGGCTTACCTACAAATATAGGGTTGGGGTGGAGCTGCGGCCTTTCGACCAGCCGGATGGAAATTCCCTGAAAGCTCTCCGGCAGATTGAAGATCTCGAACAGGTCTTCGGAAAACATAAAAACGGCTGACAGCCGCTTCGAACCTCCCGGCCCGCCGGAATGGCGCCATGCCCGCGCCCTTGCTCATCGCCAAAGATCCATGCCAACCCCCTACTCATTCCGCAGTCCCGGTAGTATCATGACCCAATATCGGAGTGAAGAGCTCTGAGCCGTCCGGTAGCCTGTCCGCGTCGGCCTGGCCGGAAGATGAAATCTCGGACTCCGACCGTCGTTAAATGCATTGGAGATTTCGACATGTCCCAAGATAGCCCGCGGCGTCCGGAATGGTTGAAGGTTAAGATGCCCGGAGGGGACGGCTATTTCCGGCTGAAAGCGCTGGCGCGCGAGCGGCAGCTGAACACCGTGTGCGAAGGCGCGCGCTGCCCGAATATCGGCGAGTGCTGGAACGCCGGGACCGCCACATTCATGATCCTTGGGGATGTTTGCACGCGCTCGTGCAGGTTCTGCGCTGTAAAGACCGGGCTGCCTCCCGCGTATGACGTTCAGGAACCCGCTCGTGTGGCGGATGCGATCGCAAGATTGGGATTAAAGTATGCAGTCGTCACTTCAGTCGACAGAGACGACCTCGACGACGGTGGCGCCTTCATTTTCGCCGAAACAATCCGCCTCGTCCGGGCGTCCTGTCCCGGCATTAAAATGGAAGTCCTGATCCCCGATTTTGGCGGAAATATCCAGTCGCTTCGAACGGTCGTGGAAGCCCGCCCGGATGTTCTGGCTCATAACATCGAGACGGTTCCCCGGCTCTATCGTTCAGTCCGGCCCGGCGCCCGATATCATCGGTCTCTTGAGCTGCTTCGACAGGCAAAATCTTTCGGGCTTCCCATGGAAACGAAATCCAGCCTTATGCTGGGATTGGGAGAGAGTTGGGATGAAGTGCTGGAGGCGATGAGCGATTTGCGCAATGCGCGGGTGGACATTGTGACGCTCGGGCAATACCTGCAGCCGACCAGGAACCATCTGGCAATCGAAAAATTCTACACTCCTGAGGAATTCCTGAAGCTGAAGGACTTCGCTTATTCGCTGGGTTTCCGCTACGCAGCTTCCGGCCCGCTCGTGCGCTCCTCCTATCATGCCGAGAGACAGGCTGAATAAAGGAGGTTTCCGGTTCTGAACAACCGCCGGCCCTCGGTTTCTGCCGGAACGGAAAACTGGGGGCGGGGAACTGTGATAGAATAAAAACAGGCGCAAAGACATGATCCGAAAAGTGGCTTTTTTCATCGCTGCGATGTTTTTATTTTATGTTTTTCCTGCGCGGGGAGATATAGCCTGCATCGAGGTCAACGGGGCGATCGACCCGATCACGGCGGAGTTCGTCGCCCGAAGCATTGCGAAGGCGGAAAGCGATCGCGCCGGTTTTCTGCTCATCCGGCTTCAAACCCCGGGCGGTTTCAGCATGTCGATGGAGGAAATCATTGAAAAAATGCTGAACAGCCGGATCCCCATTGTGGTTTTTGTGACGCCAAGCGGCGCGAAAGCCGCTTCTGCAGGGTTTTTTATTCTGCTGGCTGCGGATGTCGCGGCAATGTCGCCCGGAACCAACACTGGGGCTGCGCATCCGCTCATGGCGATCGGGGGCTTCCCGGTTGACGGAGGAGAAGCCGGCAAGACGCTTGCCAAGAAGGCGACGAGCCATTACACGGCGTTTTTGCGAAGCATCGCCGGGAAGCGCAACCGAAATGTCGTGGAAGCCGAAAAAGGCGTCGTGGACAGCAAATCCTTCACGGAAGCGGAGGCTCTCAACGCTCATTTGATCGATTTCATCGCCGCCGACGAAAGGGAGCTTTTCAGCAAACTGCACGGCTACAAAGCCCTCCTGTTTTCCGGCGACGAGAGCGTGATCCAAACCCGGGGGCAGCGGATTGTAGAATATGAAATGACTTCGCGAGAAAAATTGCTTGCCGCAATTTCGCAGCCGAATCTTGCGTTGCTTCTGGGGATTGCAGGCTTAATCCTTCTTTATTTTGAATTCACTCATCCCGGTTTTATCGCGCCGGGAGTGATCGGCGGGATCTGCGTCCTGCTGTCGGCGCTCGGCTTTTCCTTTCTGCCCATTAATTATGTCGGCGTTCTTTTAATAGCGCTGGCGATCGGATTGTTCATCGCAGAGGTCAAAGTCGGGGGATTTGGAGTCCTCGGCATAGGAGGATTGGCGGCTATGGTGATAGGAATGCTGATCCTTATTGACGCCCCGGACCCCGCTGTTCGGATCGGTTTATCCACAGCGCTTGCCATCGCTTTTCCGTTCGCCGCCATATTTTTGTTTTTGCTGTTTGCGTTGGTCCGGTCCCTGCGGCAGAAAGTTTCGACGGGAGACCAGGGAATGATCGGCCTCACCGGCGTTGCGGACAGCGACATCGATACGTCCGGCCGCGTCAAGGTCCGGGGCGAATACTGGTTTGCTCAGTCCGCCCTGCCGATCGCCGCGGGAAAGACGGTCCAAGTGGTCGGGATTGAAGACTTGAGATTGATAGTGGAGGAAGTCAGGAAATAGCGGTTTTTTAGGAGGCTCTATGGGAATTGTATGGACGGTTTCCATCGGAATTGTCGTCCTTTACCTTTTAAGCACGATCAATGTTTTGAATGAGTATGAGCGGGGGGTGGTATTCCGTTTAGGCCGCCTCATACCGAAAGCCATGGGCCCCGGATTGATTTTTATCTTCTGGCCGGTGTACAAAATCGTGCGCGTCAGCCTCCGGATGATTGTGCTGGATGTGCCGCCCCAGGACATCATCACGCGCGACAACGTTTCGGTGAAGGTCAATGCGATCGTCTATTTCCGCGTCATGAACGCGCCGCGAGCCATCGTGGAAGTCGAAAATTATCTTTACGCGACGTCCCAGCTCGCTCAGACGACTCTGCGTTCCGTGCTAGGCGAAGTCGACCTCGACGACTTGCTGAGCAGACGCGAAAAACTGAATGTCAAACTGCAGGAAATCCTGGATCAGCACACGGACATTTGGGGCATTAAGGTGAGCCTCGTCGAAGTCAAACAGGTGGACCTGCCCCAGGAAATGCAAAGAGCGATGGCCAAGCAAGCCGAGGCTGAGCGCGAAAAGCGGGCTAAAATAATTCACGCCGACGGCGAGTTCGAGGCTTCGGCAAAACTCGCGGAAGCAGCCGGCGTGATCAACAAAGAGCCGGTCGCATTGCAGCTGCGCTACCTGCAGACTTTGACGGAAATAGGGGTTGAGAAAAACACGACTGTGGTGTTCCCTGTGCCCATCGATATCCTGAAAGGCTGGATGGAATCGAAAAAAAACGAAACGTAGATTGCCGGGCCCTTGGTGATTTCAGGAGAGCGAGAGATAAATTCTCAAAATCGGCAGGCGATAGACAATCAGGGTGAAAGGGCGGAAAGGCAGGCTCCGGCGCCCTCAGCGGCGCCAAAGCCGAAGGTTGCGGAAACCAATTGAGATTTGTGAAATAAAAGGGAAGCATTTATGGCGGAACGTGGCGTGGAATCCGGGCTTGAGCTCGTTTTGGACAACAGGAAACTTATCGTTTTCTTTCTGGTTCTCATTTCAATAATCGGCGGTTTTTTCGTTTTTGGCTACAAAGAGGGGAAACGCCAGGGCTACCTCGAGGGATCCCAGGCTGCGGCTGTGCTTGTTCCAAATGCGGATTCCGAAGGCGCGCCGCTTCCAGAAACCGCCGCCGGCGCCTCGACGCCTGATTCTTCGGCCGACAGCGGGGATGTCGAGGACCAGCCGCTGGACTGGTACAAAAAGGTGAACCGGCCGGAAAAGGAGGCCGAGATAGAGCCGCCTCCGGCAAGAAAGACGGAAGCGGCGCCCCTGAAATCTCCGATCGACGCCCCGGCGGGCTATTCGGTGCAGGTCGGGGCCTTCCGCCAGAAGCGGGAAGCGGAAGTCAAAGCCCAAACGCTCAAGTCCAAAGGATTCGACTCCAGGATCGAGGCTCCGCAAAATCCGGATCAGCTGTATCTTCTGAAGGTCGGCAACTATGATTCGCGCGCCGATGCGGTCGCCATGCAGCTTCGGTTGAAAAAAAGCGGCTTCCCATCTTTCATCAAAACCAATTAAAACGTCGTGAAATGGCTTTTGCCGGCTCTGACCGGGATCCTGCTTGCAGCTTCCTTTCCGAAAGTCGAACTGGGCTTTTTGGCTTGGATAGCCTTCATTCCGCTGATCGCATTCATCCGCAGATCTCCCAATGGCTTTTCCGCTTTTTGCGGCGGATTTACTGCCGGCGTCGTCCATCTGTTTTTCCTTCAAATCTGGATCCCGGACGTGCTTGCCAGGTATGGGGGATTGTCGGAGGCGCTCTCCTGGATCGCCTATGGGTTGATGCTTGTCCTGCTTTCCATTTTTCCCGGTGCAGCCTGTTTGGCCGCCAAGTCGCTGGTTCGGCGCGGCGGCGATTCTTTCCTCTTCTCCCTCCCTTGCCTTTGGGCCGCGATGGAATACGCGCTGAACTATTTCCCGTTTGGAGGCTATCCCTGGATTTTAACCGGATACTCGCAATCCGGCTTTCTGCGCCTTATTCAGATCGCCGATCTCACGGGCGTCTATGGCGTTTCGTTTCTTGTCCTATTTTTCAATACGGCGGTTTACTACACCGCCTTGCATCGAAAGCGCGGGGCGGCCGGTGCGGGGCCTCTGATCGCGGCGGCCCTGCTGATCCTGCTTTCCTCGGTTTACGGAGGCTTTTCGCTCCGCCGCTGGGACGCCGTTCAGCCGAATTTCCGCGCCGCCCTTTTGCAGGCGAATATTTCCTATGAAGAATCCGCAACAGCCATGCTGGACAAATTCGAGCGCGGTTACGTGCGGATGGCCGACAGATTGAAATATTCCCCGGATCTGCTGCTGATTCCCGAGTCTCCTTCCCCTGTTCTCTTTGAAACCGGTTCGAGCTATCGGCAGGCTTTGGAACGGCTGGCGACGCGTTTTCCGATGGGGCTGATTTTCAATAATGTGAGGGAAGAGCCATCGGAAAGCGGCGCGAAGTATTTCAATAGCGCTTATTTTCTCGACCGCAACGGGAATCTGACGCACGTCTACGACAAGATTCATCTGGTCCCGTTTGGAGAATACGTGCCGCTGCAGGGCCTCTTACGCTTTTTTCGGATTGTTTCCAAGGACGTGAGCTTTTTTTCGCAGGGGCGCGATTATCGGGTGGTGGAACTCGACGGACGCCCTGCCAACGCCGTCATTTGTTTCGAAATTGTCTTTCCCGGCCTGGTGCGCCGGTTTGTTCGCGAAGGGAGCCGGTTGATTTTGAATCTGACCAATGACGGCTGGTACGGCGACAGCTCGGCGCCCTTTCAACACCTGGCGATAGCGCGCTGGAGAGCGATTGAAAACAGGAGGTACCTGCTTCGAGCCGCCAATACCGGGGTTTCTTCAATTATCGAGCCTACGGGCCGGATGCAGACGTCCACCGGCATTCTGCAGGAAGCGACATGCGAGGGGCGATTTGCGTTCATTGAACACAAGACTTTCTACGCCCGATATGGAGATGTTTTCATTTTTGTATGTGCTATCATTGCATTGGGATGTTTTATTCTGGCCTTTACGCCAGCCATTCATTATTCCGGGAGGAGTTTTTAAATGCTCGATGAACTTCAGTTGAGGGTGGACGCGGTTGAGGAAAAGATCCAGCAGGTTAGAGGTTATCTTTGATGCGGAAAACAAGCGCGCCCAAGTCGTCGAGCTGGAGAAGAAAGCCGCCCGCCCGGACTTCTGGAACAAACAGGAGGAGGCTCAAGCCGTTCTCCAGACGCGAAGCCGTTTGGAGCGGGATATCGGGCTGGATTCCAAACTGGCAGGAGACGTCCAGGATTTAAAAGCCCTTGTGGAACTGGCGCAAGAAGGAGAAGACGTGCTGTCCGAACTTGCCGCGGAAGTGGAGAAGCTCGAACAGGAAGCGCAGCACACGGAAATCCGCATGCTTTTATCCGGGGAGCATGATGCGTCCAACGCCATCGTCACCGTGCATCCGGGCGCCGGCGGAATCGAATCGCAGGATTGGGCGGAAATGCTGGTTCGGATGTATCTCCGGTGGGGAGAGCGATCCGGATACGGCACAAAGATTTTGGATTATCAGCCCGGCGAAGAAGCCGGCATCAAATCGGCCACTTTTATTGTGGAAGGGGATTTTGCCTTCGGCTATCTTTCATCCGAAAGCGGAGTGCACCGGCTGGTGCGCATTTCTCCCTTCGGTGCACTGGGAAAAAGACAAACCAGCTTCGCTTCAGTCTTCGTGTATCCCCAGCTTGACGAAACAATCGACATCAAGATTGATGAAAAAGATCTGCGGATCGACACCTATCGGTCTTCGGGCGCCGGAGGACAGCATGTCAACGTTACCGACTCCGCAGTCCGGATAACCCATATTCCCACCGGCATCGTGGTTTCATGTCAAAACGAACGTTCGCAAATCAGAAATCGGGAAATGGCTCGGACGGTTCTTCGAGCGCGGCTTTACGAGCTGGAAATGAATAAGAAAAGACAGGCGCTTCAAGCCGTGGAAGACGCCAAATTGGACATTGGGTGGGGCAGCCAGATCCGGTCCTACGTCCTGCATCCATACCGGCTTGTTAAAGACCACCGGACAAAATACGAAACCTCAAACTCGGACCGCGTGCTGGACGGCGACATAGAGGATTTTATCTACAAGTATCTGGTCTACCGCGGCGTTCGCAATCGGGATGCTGCGGACAGGTAAGGAGTTCCGAACGGCAATGGAAGCCAAGGACCGCCCATCCTCAACCCGTTTTTTTGCGATTCGGCGCCGTTTTTACGGAACGTTGCTTCTTTTTGTGACGCTAATCGGCCTTCCCATTGTAGGCGTGCCCGGTCTGCGCGAGCGGCTGTCGCAACGATCGATGGCTTTCCGATCGGCGTTTTCGAATGAAATAATTCCTGTTAAAGTCGCGGTGGGGGAAAACCAACAGCCCTTTCCCGTCGAATTCGAAAGACCTGAGCCTCTTTCCCCGAAAGCTCTGCAACTGCCGGCTGCCGGCGGAATTCTGGTCGCGGAATTTCCTTCCAACGCCCCTCCACGGATTTTCACAATTCCAAAACCGGCGCAGCCGCCGGAGGAAGCCCTGTCGGTCGCTTCCGCCGAAGATCCGCCGGAAGGCGCCGAGGACGAGCCCCGGTATCAAAAGGGAGAGATGGAGCAGGCCGCTTATGATCTGCTCCTCGGATCGAATCCGACTGCTGCGAAAATGGCCCGAGGGGGCGATTCGTCTTTTGTTTTCAAATCATGGGACGCAGCGAGCCGGGGCGACGATATCTATTGGGTGAGGTTGAAGTTCAAGTCGGAAGCAACCGCCGAAGTCGAATACATTTGGCAGGTCAGGCTTCAATCCAAATCCGTGACGCCTCTGAACCATAACGCTCGTGAAATATTCTGATGCTTAACCGGCGTTATTGACGCATTCCGAAGCGGCCCCTATACTCACATCGATGCAAGCGCTAACAGTAAAGACTATGCGCCGTTTCTCAATCGGCGTGATCGCAGTCGTGATTCTTTCCGTGTTGAGCAACTATATTTACAACTCGCGCCGCCGCCCGACACCTCCCCAAGAATCGCATCGCATCCTCGGCGCCGAGATGGCATTGTCGGCGGAGGGGATTGAGCATTCGGAAAACAGAGGCGGGGCGTCGCGTTTTAAAATACGCGCACAAAAACGCATGGAAACCCGCGGCGGGAGGAATTACCTCCAGGGGATCGAGGCTTTCGATTTCAACGAGGACGGAAGCGTCCGCAATTCGTATCGCAGCCAGAGAGCGGAATATGATCGGGAACGCGGGATCGCCGATTTTTCAGGGGACGTTCGAATAATATTCAACAGCGGAATGGAGCTCCAGACCGATTCTCTGCAGTATGATCAGAACACGAATGTAGGTACGACGGACGATCGCCTTCAACTGCGCTCCGGGGCAGCTGAAGGCACCGCGCTCGGAGTCCGTTTCGATCAAAAAACGGAATCGCTGAGTTTGGACAGGGATGTCAATCTTGTTCTGATTCAGAAACGCGTCAGCCCGAACGGCGCAACCGAACAAATGAAGACACGCGTGACTTCCGACAAGGCTTTTTTATCGGAACCGAATCTGGTTTTTCGTTTTCAAGGCAGGGCGCATGTCGATTCGGGCGCCGAAGCTTTGTCCGGAGATGAGATCGAAGCGACGCTAAGCAGCGACAGGAAGCATTTTCGATCCTTGATTTCCAACGGCAATGCCGCCTACCGGTTCCGGGAAGGGGAAGAATTGCGCAACTTAAGCGGCGATCGAATAGCGCTAAACATGAATGAGGCCAGCGGAAATCTCCAGGACGTCCGCGTGTCGGGACGGGCTGCTTTTTCATCGATTTCCGGGGACTATGAACTGGATCTCAAAGCGGCTGAAATTTTTCTGGAGCTTGACCCTGCCGGAGGGCTGCCTGTTAAAGTGCAAAGCACGGACCGCGCGCGCTTTCAGGTAAAAAGCGGCGGGGAGCAGAAAACTGCGTCGGGCGGCCGGATTCAGGCGAACTTCGCCGCCGGAACAAAGCAACTGGATTCCATTCATATAAGCAATAACGCGGTCATTCATGAAAAGAAAAAAGATTCTTCTGAAAGCGATCTTCAGTCCGAAGAAATACGTCTTTTTTTCGAACCGATTCAAGGCGGCGTTTATCTGAATAAACTTCAAGCCGAAGGTTCGGCAAAGTGGGTTTCGGTTTCTGACGATTCTTCAGAGTCTTCCAAAACGCTTGAAGCGTCCTGGCTGGAATTGGAGTATTCCCAAGGAAATTTCCCGAAATCCGGTTTTGCGCGAGGCCATGTTTTGTTGTCTGCGGCAGCCGATGTGAAATCAAACGCATCTCAAATCCGTCAGCTTCGATCCGACGACGTTCAATTCGCTTTTTATCCGGGAGGCGGCGGACTTAAAGATATGCAGGCGAAGGGGCATGTTAGAGTAAACTATGAGAAAATGGCCGGGCCGCAGGGCGATGGTCAGATAGAAAGATTTGTCACCGAGAGCGACGGGATGGAGGCGACGTTCCTGCCATCCTCCGGAGGCGGCGCCATCGAAAAAGCGGTGCAGCGCGGGAATTTTCATTATCGAGACAATGCAAAAAGCGCTGCCGCCGGGAAATGCGCTTATGAATCAGGCAAAGAAACGCTGGTTCTGACCGAATCTCCTGAAATATCCGAGGCCGCCATGGGCGTCACGAGCGGGGAATCGATCGTGTACGATCAGAAGAGAAAGATCCTCTTCGTTCATCGGGGAGTGAAAACGGTTCTGAATTCAAAAAGCGGTGAAAAGCCTTTGGGGGCGTCTTCGGGATCTTCCTTTCCCGTCATCGTGACGGCCGGGGAATTGGAGTATTACTCCGATGCCGGGGAAGCCCGCTATACCGGAAATGTCAGGATGCTTTCGGAGGAACAGCAACTGCAATCTGAAGAAATGGATATACTTGAAGGCGGAGAGCGAATCTCGGCCCGAGGCGCGGTCCGGCATTTTGTCTACAGCAGCGGAATGTCGCCTCTTGAAAAACATCCGGATCCCGGCATGAAAAAAACCGGGAAGACTGAGAATATGCCGATTAGCGTCCAGAGCGCGAAACTTCAATATGTAAAAGAGTTGAACGTTATCAATTATACCGGCGGCGTCATCCTTCGTTCAGCCGATTTTATTATCTCCTCCGAAGCCCTGGACATTGAAAGAAACGAAGAGGCAAACGGAATTCAGCGTGCGACCGCGCACAAGAAGGTCGTCATTTACCAGGGGCCCAGAGTCTGCAGAGGCGACGTCGCCGAATACTATACGAATCCGAACCGGTTTGAGGTTTTGGGTTCGCCGGCCGAAATTGAAGATCCGAGCAAATTGCGGTCGTCTGCGCCCAAACTGACTTTCTATATCGACGAGGACAGGACCCGTTTCGAAAACAGGTAGACGACATTCCGACAGCGCCGGCGCCATGAAGGCGCGAGCGGCTTCGCCCAGTGCGGTCATCGGGAGCTTTATGAATAACGGCTCTTTGCAGGCATCGACGCTTTGCAAATCCTATCGGGGCAGAAAAGTCGTCCATGAGGTCAGCCTGGAACTGCGCCATGGAGAGGTCGTGGGCTTGCTGGGTCCGAACGGCGCCGGCAAGACGACGACGTTTCACATTATCGTCGGATTGATAGCGCCGGAAAGCGGGCAAGTGCGGCTTTGCGGGAAGGAAATCACCGGGCTTCCCATGTATCAGCGCGCCCGCTCAGGAATCAGCTACCTGCCGCAAGAGCCGTCCGTTTTTCGCAAATTAACCGTAAAAGATAATTTGCACAGCATCGCTGAAACTCTTAATATTTCGTCCTCTAAAAGGGAAGAGTTGACGATTTATCTTATGGAGGAGTTTGGAATAGCGCATCTTTCCGGCCAGGGCGCCTATTCGCTCTCGGGCGGAGAGCGTCGCCGTCTGGAGATTGCCCGGGCGTTGGTTTTGACTCCTCAGTTTATTTTGCTCGATGAACCGTTTGCAGGAATCGATCCTCTGGCTGTTCTGGATATCCAGCGAATCATCGAGCGGCTGAAGCAGAGAGGGATTGGCGTTTTGATAACGGATCATAATGTTCGCGATACTTTGAATATCACGGACCGTGCTTATATAATAAATGAGGGACGCATTTTGCGAGAGGGAACGCCTGAGCAGCTGACCAATGACGATCAGGTTAAGAAAGTTTACCTCGGTGAAAATTTCAGGCTGAAATAAAGATATGAATCGTAGACCGTATCTGCGCCAGACACTTGACTTACGCCTTAGCCAAAGACTGGCGCTGACTCCCTCGCTGCTGCAAAAAATAGAGCTCCTGCAGCTCAACAAGCTGGAATTGCAGGAAATGTTGAACCAGGAACTGATGGAAAACCCTATCCTGGAGGAGGTGTTGGACCAGGAACCGCCGCTGGAAGCGACGCCGGAGGAAAAGATGCCGGACGACCCGCCCAACGACGGACCCGCCGGAGAGCGCGAAAAAGACTCTTTCGATGAAATTGATTTCCGGTACTTTTTTGATGAATACCTCGACACCGGCTATAAAAATCGTGAAGTTGAAGATTCGGAGAAGCCCTCGTTTGAGGCTTTTCTTACCCGCGCCCCTTCTCTGGAGGAGCATCTCAACTGGCAGCTTGGGCTGTCGGACGCCAAGCCGAGGATTGCGGAAATTGCCGTGCAAATCGTCGGAAACCTCAATGAAGACGGATACCTGATCGTCAGCCTTGAAGACATCTGCCAGGCTGCCGGTTGCGCGATCGAAGAAGCTGCTGAAGCGCTGGAGCTGGTGCAGACCCTGGATCCCATAGGCGTTGGCGCGCGCAATTTGCAGGAATGTCTGCTTCTTCAACTCCGAAACCTCGAACTTGAGGAGAGTCTGTCGTATTGCATCATCCGGGACCATATTGCCTTGCTTGAAAACCACAAATTCAAGGAAATCGCCGGCCGCACGGGTTCGACCTTTGAAGAAGTTTTGCTGGCAGTGGAATGCATTAAACGCCTTATTCCCAAACCCGGGCAGAAATACAGCAATCAAAAAGCGACTTATGTGCAGCCGGAAGTCACGATCGCCAAAGTCGACGACGAGTTCGTCATCCTCATGAATGATGAAGGCATGCCTCAGTTGCGTTTAAACGCCAGCTACAAGGAACTCCTCAAGAGCAACGGAGTGAGCGGCGACACCAAAAGCTTCCTCAGAGAGAAGTTCCGTTCCGCGGTCGACCTCCTCCGGAGCGTCAACCAAAGAAAACAAACTATCTACAAAGTCTGCGTCTGCATTGTCAGTCGACAGAAGGACTTCTTGGAGCATGGCGCCGCCCGGCTTCATCCGATGCTCATCAAAGATGTCGCCAGCGAACTCGGCGTTCATAGCTCCACTATCAGCAGAGTCGTGACCAACAAATACGTCGACACCCCGCAGGGAGTAATGGAGTTGAGGAAGTTTTTCACTATGGGAGTGGAAAATCCGGACGGAGAAGAGCTTTCCATAGTTCAAGTCAAGCTCAAGATCAAAAAGCTGATTGAGGAAGAAAACAAAAGCAAACCTTACTCAGACAACCAGCTTGGCCAGATGCTGCGCCGGGACAATATTTTTATCACCCGTCGAACTGTGGCCAAGTATCGGGAACAGATGCAGGTCCCCGGCTCTCGCGAGCGAAAAATAGGGTATCTTTTTTGATTGGACGACCTTGGTTCAGCTTGAACAATCTACCCGGAAGGAAAACCTAAAATGAATTTGGAAATAACCGGCAGACATGTTGTTATCACGCCCGCAATTCGCACCTATGTAATGAAGAGGCTTCGCAAATTCGTCAAGATTTTCGGCGATGACATCAAATTCCACATGATCATTGATGTGGAGAAAGAGCGACAGAGCGCGGAAATTCTTCTCAAGTCCAAGCTGCTGGATTTGACCGGAAAAGGCCGGACCAACGACATGTACAGCTCCATCATGATCGCGATTGAAAAACTGGAGCGACAGGCGCTCAAGCATAAGAGCAAGATTATTGAAGGGAAGCGCCAGAGAGCCAAGGCGAAGTCGGTTGCGACGAAACAGGGCCTGAATGAACCCTCCGGAGGCGTTTTAGCCCGCAAGACCGGCAGAGTGCAGGAGGAAGAGGCGCATAAAAAACCCATGGCCGTCGAAGAAGCGGTCCTTGAACTGAATCACTCGGAATACCCCTTCGTGGTTTTCCGGAATTCCGAGTCCGGCGGCATCAACGTTCTGTACCGACGCAAAGACGGTACCCTCGGGCTGATCCGGGAATGACTCTTAAAAATCAGAAAGCCGCCTTGTGGAAAAAAGCTTGTCAAACGAGCCTGATGCAGTGGATTCATTTCGGGACAAAGCCCCGCCGGTATCCGTTCAGGAGTTGCTGACAACGCCGATGCTGGGTTTGAGTCTCGAGCTTGTGGAAGGCAAGGAAGGGATCCGGAATGAGATCCGTTCCCCCATGGTTCAGAAGCTGGGTCTGGCTTTGGCCGGGGTTACGGGTTTCATCCACTCGGATCGAGTGCAAGTCGTCGGCGGCAGCGAGTTGACTTATCTGCGCGGATTGGATTCAACAGAACGCGCCGCAGCTTTCGAACGACTTAAAAACCGCCCGATCTGCTGTATCGTGGTCGCAAAAGATCTGGAAATTCCGCTGGAACTTCTGGACCTCTCGGCCCAGGAGAAAACGCCTGTTCTCAGAAGCTCCGAAATCGGTTCAACCACTCTTGCCAAAATGGCCGGCTATCTCGAAAAACGCCTTGCTCCGCAGATGACCATCCACGGAGTTCTGCTCCAGATCTTCGGCTTGGGAGTGCTCATCCTCGGACCGTCCGGAATAGGGAAAAGCGAATGCGCGCTGGAGCTTATCCTGAAAGGACATCGCCTGATCGCCGATGACTATGTCGAGCTTACCAGGCACAGCATGGACAGGCTGACGGGCGAAGGCGGCAAGACAATGGAACACCATATGGAACTGCGCGGCCTCGGGATTTTCGACATCAAAGAGCTGTTCGGAATTTCTGCGACCGGCGCCTCGCAGAACATTGATTTTGCGGTGCGGTTGGAACGATGGAATCCGGAATCCGAATACGATCGGCTCGGTCTGGACCAAACATTCATACAGTATTTGGGCGTTTCCATTCCGGTCATTGATATGCCGGTGGCGCCCGGCAGAAACATCGCCACCCTGGTTGAAGTAGCTGCGCGATTGCACATGCTGCGGGGGAAACGAAAAAAAATCGACGAATGACGATTGACGAATGGGAAATAGCGGCGCGATCATTCGATTCCGTTGTTTCGGATTGGGCGCATGCAATGGAAGGCAGAGGCTCCGAGGAAGGGAACTGTTTGGAATGCTTTTCGAGACGCGGGATCGTTTCGATGGATGGCCGGCGGCGGACGCACGCCGGCCTGGCCGTTGTTTATTCCTGATGTTTGAATGCGTCATGAGTCGTGCGGCATAATCCCTATGTTGAGAGATCTTGTCATCGTAACGGGAATGAGCGGTTCAGGGAAAGGGACGGTCCTGAAGGTGTTCGAGGACATGGGTTTCTTCTGCATCGACAACCTCCCTGTTTCTCTTATCAAGCCGTTTGTCGAGGGCATCCATTCCGCGGAAGGCGAAATCAAGCACGCCGTCCTGGTGATCGACGTGCGGGCCGGCGAAAAGCTCAATGAATTGGAGATGGTGATCCGGAATCTGAGAAAATCCGCTTTTCATCTCTTCATACTCTACCTCGAAGCGAGAGACGACGTGCTGGTGCGGCGTTTCAGCGAAACCCGCAGACCTCACCCGTTGTCCGCCCAAGTGCCGTTGCGAAGCGCCATTCGGATGGAGCGCAAGCGTCTGCTGAAACTGCAGGAGTACGCCGACGCCACCGTGGATACGTCCGACTACACGGTGCATCAGATCAAGGCGCTCGTGATGGAGAGGTTTCGAAAGCATTCGCGCTCTTCAGCTCTCAATATCCATTTTTTAAGTTTCGGATTCAAAAACGGGGTTCCTCCGGAAGCCGACCTCATGTTCGACGTGCGATTCATGTCGAATCCGTATTTTGTTCCCGAGTTGAAAGGCATGAGCGGCAAAGACCCGGCGGTTGTGAAATATCTGCGTTCCATTCCTGAAACCAATCAATTTGTCCAAAAGGTCTGCAATCTTTTAAGATATCTTCTGCCCAAGTTCGTGAGGGAGGGCAAACGATACCTCACCGTTGCGGTTGGCTGTACGGGAGGCAGGCATCGTTCGGTGTTCGTCGCCGAAGAGCTCGCGGGGCTTTTGAACAATAAAAAGTGGGCAGTTCACGTCCATCATCGGGATATTGATTTATAATGCATATTTGCCGATTCTGCGTTCCCTGTTTTAAGTTTTCGCAGCGGGGAGCGGAAAACGGGGAACGGGGCCGATAAAATATGATTGGCGCTTTGGTTGTAACCCACGGTCATCTTGGACAGGAACTCGTGGCGGCCGCGGAGATGATCGTAGGGGAAATTTCTCATATTCGCGCCGTGTCGATCGGGTGGCACGACGATGTCAACGACGCTCGAAAAGACATCGAAAAGAACATCGCGGAAGTGGAGACCGGCCATGGCGTTCTGATCCTGACGGACATGTTCGGAGGCACCCCCTCGAATATCGCTCTCTCTTTCCTCGATCCCGGCAGATTGGACGTGGTGACCGGGGTCAACCTCCCGATGATCATAAAGGTCGCGAGCCAGAAAGAGGGGGACAATTTGGATTCGCTCGCCCGAATAGTGCGGGACCAGGGCCGATCGAGCATTTCCCGGGCCGGCGATTTTCTTGCCCTATGATCCGACAGTTTGTTCTTGTGTCCAACACGCTTGGGTTGCATGCGCGCGCGGCGGCGAAGCTGGTAAGGCTGGCATCGCGTTTTTCAAGCGAAATTCATTTGTCGCGCGAGGATGCCAACCAGAAAATCGATTCGAAAAGCATTCTTGGCGTTTTGATGTTGGCGGCTGCGAAAGGAACTCGTCTCGTGTTTTCGATCGAGGGGATGGATGAAGTGGAAGCCGGAAAAGCGATCTTACAACTGTTCGAATCCAAATTTGAAGAGGAGTCCTGATGGCCTCAAAGCCTGAAAAGATATTTCAGGGCAGCGGCGTTTCCCCCGGCGTGGTTCTGGGCCAGGCGCTTAAGCTTGACAGCCACAACCGAGCCATCGTGAGAATGCGCGTCGACGACCCCGAGGCGGAAGCGCGCCGGTTCCTGCATGCGATCGAGCTGTCGAAAGTGCAGATGGAATCCCTCAAATCCCGCATGGAAGAGAAGATTGGGAGCGAGCACAGCATCATTCTGGACGCGCATCTCCTGATGCTGGAAGATCGTTCCCTGAATTCGGAGGTTCTCGAAAGCATCCGCAAAGGTCGAGCCAACGCCGAATGGGCTTTGACTCAGGCGACGGACCGTCTGGTGCGCGCCTATGAATCGCTGGAGGATGAATACTTCCGCGAGCGCCACAGCGACATAGAAAACGTGGTCGAGCGCATCCTCCTGAATCTTTCGGGCGATCGCCCTTTCAGTTGGGACAATTTGCCTGGCGACCTTATCATCGTTTCACACGATTTCAATCCGTCGACGTTTGCAACCATGGACCTTCAAAAAGTCCGCGGATTGATCCTCGAATCGGGCGGCAGGACTTCCCATACCGCGATCATCAGCCGGGGATTGAGGCTTCCGGCGGTCATGGGCGTAGGGGAGATTCTCGATTCCGTGGCTACCGGCGATTCGGTTTTGCTGGATGGAGACGACGGGCAGGTCGTCCTCCACCCTGAGGAGCGGCGTATTCAGCGAATGCGAGGGCGGATAGATGACTTTGGGTCGGCTTTGGAAAGCTCTGCATGGGCTGCACAGATTAAAAACGGCGGTCCCGTATCCTTGCGCGCCAACACGGAACTGATGCACGAACTCAATGCCGCAAAGCGAAGCGGCGCGGAGGGAATCGGAATGTTTCGTTCCGAGTTCCTGTTCTTTAGACACCCGCAGGGATTTCCATCCATGGAAGAGCAGCGCCTGGCCTATAGCACGATGGCTCGGGAGATGAGCCCGCATTCTGTGGCCATCCGGACTTTGGACGCCGGATCTGAAAAAGTTTTTAAAAACAGCGAAGACGCCAATGAAGCCAACCCAAGCATGGGGCTGAGGGGAATCCGGTTGAGCTTGCGCACAAAAGAAGGTTTTCGAACGCAGATAGAAGCCATCCTGCGGGCCGGTTGCGACGGAAAAGTGGAAATGGTTTTGCCGATGATTTCCACGGTGGAAGAAATCTGGCAGACCAAGAAGCTGATCGAGGAGGTTCGTTCTGAACTTCTCGGCGTCCCCGATCTGGCGCTCAGCCCGGTGCCCCTGGGGGCGATGATTGAAGTGCCGGCCGCCGTCCTTTCGCTGGAAACCCTGGCGAAAGAAGTGGATTTTCTCTGCGTCGGGACGAATGATCTGATCCAATATACGCTGGCTGTCGACCGGGGCAATCCCTTTGTGGCTTACCTTTTTCAGCCGCTGCATCCGGCCGTCCTGCAATGCCTGAAACATATCCATGAAGTGGCTTCCAGGCTGAACAAGCCGGTGAGGATTTGCGGCGAAATATCGTCGAATCCGTTCGTGGCGGTTTTGCTTTACGGAATGGGTTTCAACCAGTTGAGCATGAACCCTCGCTCCATTCCCATGATTCGCAGGGTTCTGCACGAAATTCCTCCTGAATCCGCCCGGGAAATCGCCGCGAACGCCCTGACGCTGGTCACCGCGCAGCAAGTCGGCCGGTTCCTGACGGACTCTGTTACGAAATTGCTTAAGCTGGACTTGTCCTCCTTCGCAACAGAACTCGTTTAGATTGACGATGGACCGTCGAAGCCCTCGGTGCGTTTGAGGCTTGAGCCTTCGCATCCGACTCGGCTGCGGATCGGGGCATGTCTGGGGCGCTTGCGCTCCATCGGGCGCCTCGACAGAACCGTTGTGCATGATGCGGATTAAATCTAACAATTTAAAAGCTTTAATTCATCGGAAATCCCGACTGCAGCCGATTGTTCCCCGCCTCTATGCGATGAATCCAAAAAAATGCGGTTGAATTCCGGCGCCGGATTCCAATCGTCGATCGCAAAATTAGGTTGAGACTTTTTCCCCTGAAAAGCATCTGCTAAGGTGTGCAGGTTTTCGGATCGAGTTTTTAGCGCAAAGGAGGCGTTTCCTATGAACCGCCGATTCTTTTTCCTTCTGACGGCAGCCTTGCTGGCTGGCCAGTTCGCATGGTCGAATCCTGACGACCAGGACTCGCGCATTGCGCGGCTTTCCTATCTTGAAGGCAAGGTCAGCTTTCAGCACGCATCGGATGCGGACTGGTCGGCTGCAAGCATCAATTTCCCGATGCAGCCCGGCGATCGCGTTTTTACCGGATCGGATGGGAAGGCCGAGATCGAATTTGACGATGGCTCGGTTTTCCGTCTGGCTGAAAACACCGACATAGAACTGCTTTCGCTGAGGGACGACCTCATTCAGTTGCGGATTTTTTCGGGACTTTCCACGCTGTCCGTTGCAGGCAAGATGGAATTTGAAATCGACACGCCGGCGGCCGCCTTCAACACGCTTCGCAATGGAACGTATCGCTTCGACGTTGTGGAAAACGGAGACACGGACGCGATTGTAAGAGAAGGAGAGCTCGAAGCGGCCAATAATAGGTTTTCGCGCCGCATCCGGCAGGGCGAGCTTTTGCATGTCGAGCCGGGAGAATATGGCTTGGACCATCTTTCGAGATACGACAGGCGGGATCGTTGGGATGATTGGAACGACCGCCGCGATAAGGAAGCCAACGCATACGGGGGCGGAAAATACATCCCCGCAACCGTTCGGATTGGAGCTTCGGAACTGGGGCGATACGGGCGGTGGGTGGAAATAGAATCCTACGGATATGCATGGACGCCGCTGCGCGTGGACATTTCCTGGTCGCCGTATTCCGTCGGCCGATGGTGCTACCGTCCTTTCTGGGGTTGGACCTGGGTGTCCTACGAGCCTTGGGGATGGCTGCCGTATCACTACGGCCGCTGGCACCGCCATGCCAGGCACGGATGGTGCTGGATTCCCGGCCCGGCTTTTGCCTTTAATTTCTGGTCGCCGGGGCTGGTGGTTTTTTACCAGGGATCGGGATGGATATCCTGGGGGCCTCTGGGCCCCGGGGACTACTACAATATTGATTCCTATCATTACAATCGGAGGCTTCACGGACATTATTTGACCCAATTGCGTGCGCTGCACACCAGGATGGCCGGCGATCCATTCAACCGGCGCGTTCATGGCGCTTTCCGGACCGTCGAAATCGATCATTTCAGGAACGGCGTCTTTGGCGACAGGGACCGGAGCCCGAAATGGCGCAACGAGGCCCAGCCCTGGAGAAGCGGATCTCTTGTTCGGAATCGCATCGACGTTCGCCCGACAGCCGCAAGCTATAGCGCAAACCCGACCCGTCCCGCGATTCGGCCTGCCCGTGTGAATTCCTTGCCGGCCGTTGTCCGATCCGCTCCTGCGAGCCGGGGCGGAAATCATAGCCGGGTCGCCGCAATTTCAACTCCAAGGGGCTACAGTGAAATTCGGCCCGACAGAGACCGTTCACGCGAGAGCCGGCAGGGGAACGTCGAGCCGAGCACGATTTGGCGCGTAGACCGCTCGGGGAACCGGTCGAACGCTTCCGACGCCGGATCCCAGCCGCAGGATCGATCCCGGGATTCGGATCGAAACGAAAAGAGGCCGGGCGCAGGCGCGAGTCCATCGGACAATCGGATCTCACGGCCGCAGTCCGCGCCGTCAAATCAGGGGAGCGATCGTCAGAATCCGCCGGCGCGACGCGACGACGCCGGCATTCGGCCGCGGACAAACGAGAGATCTCAGGGCGCCGATTCAACTCAACCTCAGCCCGGAACGAAGAATCCGGAGAATGAAGAGCGGAATCAATCCGGCCAGCCGGATAGCCGCAGGGCGCGGCCGCGCAATAACGACAATTCTCAGAGCAACCGCATTCTCGGGCCTCAATCGGAATTTTCAGATCCAGGGGGCGTTCGACAGAATCCCAAGACTTATCAGGTTCCGCAAACTCAATATATCAAACCGCGAACTGTCTATGTCCAGCCCCTCAAACCATCCCGGCCTCCGGATCCGGAGCCGAAAGAGGTTCGCACTTTTTCCAGCCGCAGCCAGGAAAGCGCCCCTGCGACGATAAAGCCGTTGAATGCAAATCCTAACTCAAGAGTCGACGTATCGCGGTTCGGAGGCGGCAGTTCCGTCCAGGCGGCGCCTCGGTCCGACCCGAAATCCTCCGGCAGAGAAAGCCGGAATGCTGAAAATCAAAATTCATCCGGTTCTTCGGACTCTTCCGGCGGCCGCCATGCGCGCAGCCGCCGTTAACCCGCATGAATCATGAAGCCTCTCCGTCCGCTGACGGACGCTGACAAGCGCAGACAAGCGCCGACAAAATCTTATAAACATCATCGGAAAGGTCGGCGTTCGTTTGTCAGCGTCCGCCAGCGGACTCTGGCGCCGCCTCCCTTTTTTTCTCGTTTGACGCAAATCTCTTTCTCCGCTAGTCTCAGGACTCTATGAATCCTTTGTTCAGGATACTTCAGTTTCTTCAACCCTACAGATTCAAGCTTGTTTTTTCCCTGGCGTTGTTGGTTCTGTTCAGCGTCTTCCAGGCGATCGCAACGACTCTGACGATGCCGTTGTTCGACAAGGTTCTGGTCGCCAGCCCGGCGGCGGGCAAAGCCGCCGCCGAATCGCAGAAACTCGATTTTCTGCTGAAATACCTCGACTTGATCCCCGGCAGCGCGCTGGTCCAGATCTCCATCGCTCTTGTGTCCCTGACTTTGCTGAAGGGGGTCTGCATTTATTTTTCCAATTGCCTTATGAGCCAGGTCGGCCAGGGAGTGGTGACGGATCTCCGAAATGTGCTCTACGACCACGTTCTCAGCCAGTCCATGAGCTTCTTTTCCCTGAATTCCACCGGGAAACTCATGTCCAGAATGAGCGGCGATGTCGAACAGGTGCAGGAGTCGGTCTCAACGATCCTGGCCGAACTGTTTCGAGAAGTCATCACGCTCGTTTCTTTGATCGCTTTGGTCGTCTACGTGGACTGGAAACTCGCACTGCTGTCTCTTACGATAGCCCCGTTTGCCCTGGCGCTGACGCTGGGCATGGGAAAGCGCATTCGCCGCGTCAGCCTCAAGGGAAGAGAAGACACGGCGTCTCTGAACGATCAGCTCCAGCAATCCATTACCGGGATCCGGATAATCAAAGCCTTTGCCATGGAGTCGCATGAGAGAGACGGCTTCAGAAAAAAGGCGGCCAGACTGCTGCGAAGCAATATCAAGGCGGCTTCCATACTGTTTCTGAATTCTCCCGCCATGGAACTTCTCGGCGTCCTGGCGTTCATACCGCTTCTGTACTACGCCCATACTCACATTTCCCAAGGGAAACTGACTTTTGGAATCTTTGGATTGTCGCTCTTTTCACTTTTCCAGATGTACGATCCTATTCGGAAGCTGAGCAGGGTTCACGTGCAGTTCCAACGCGCTCTCGCATCCGCTTCGCGCATTACGGAATTGCTCGATACGCACCTGGAAATACAAGACAGACCGGGCGCCCGGCGCCTGGAAGGAGTCGGCGATTCAGTGGAATTCAAGGACGTCTGCTTCAATTATGTCGACCAGAACGGCGAAACGCACGTCTTGCGCGACATTAATCTGAAAATCGGCAAGAACAGAATGATCGCGATCGTAGGGAGCAGCGGCGCGGGGAAGACTACTTTGGCCGGACTGATTCCTCGTTTCTATGATCCGACCGTGGGATCCGTTAGGATCGACGGGATCGACATCCGCGAATACACGCAATCGTCCCTCCGGGCGCAAATTGCAATCGTGACTCAGGACACCTTCCTCTTCAACAACACCGTGCGCAACAATATCGCTTACGGAAATATGAATGCGGATGAAGACGAGATCCTGGAAGCTTCGCGCGCCGCTTTGGCCGACGACTTCATCAACCGTTTTCCCATGAAGTACCAAACACTGATCGGCGAAAGGGGTCAGAGACTTTCGGGAGGCGAACGCCAGCGCATCGCCATCGCCAGGGCGCTATTGAAAAACGCCCCTATCCTGATTCTCGATGAAGCGACCTCCTCCCTGGACTCGGAATCGGAAAAGCTGGTTCAACAAGCCCTCGTCAATCTCATGCGAGACCGGACCACCTTCGTCATCGCTCATCGTCTGTCCACCATTCGAAACGCCGACAGAATCATCGTGCTCGATCACGGCAGGATCGTCGAGTCGGGCGACCACGAAAGTTTGATGAATCATGGCGGGTTTTACCGTCGATTCTTTCGCCTCCAAACCGAAGAAACGCCGGTTTGAAATGCCGGCGACGATGCGAACCTAAGCCGCCAACGGCAGGGCGGCTAATAAACCGACTTGACGTAAACTATTGGGCGGGCTAAATTAATTAGATTTTATAGCGGTCGAGGCGCTGACTATGATTTTGAGCATGACTGGATATGGAACTGGATCCGCCCAGAAAGACGACTTTTCCGTCACTGCGGAAATCAAGACGGTCAATCACCGTTTTATGGATCTCCACATAAGGATGCCCAGAGAGTATCTGTTTCTCGAGAATGACGTTCAGCAACTCATTCGCAAAACTCTTGACCGGGGCCGCGTTGAAGTGAACCTCTCAATACAAAATACCGGCCCGGCTGCATTTATCGTCAACACAAGCCTGGCGAGAGGATACCTGGAAGCCGCCGACAGCCTTCGGAATGAGTTCCACTTTGAGGATTCGCCCGACTTGAAATTCCTATTAAGCCTGCCGGGAATCGTTCAATCCAAGGACCCGCTGCAAACCGATGCCGCCGGAATCCTGGCGGAACTGGCGGCCGAAAGCGTCAACGGCGCGCTTGAAAGCGTTCTTCGCATGCGCCGGCAGGAGGGAGAGGCCTTGCGGGCGGACATGGTTCATAACCTTTCAAGCGTCACCGAAAGAGCCGGACAAATACGACAACTTAGCCTGAATTCAGCCGCCGAGACGTTGGACAAGCTTCGCGAAAGGATCGCGCAGCTGCTGCCTCAGTCGGATATAGATCCGGCGCGGCTGGCTCAGGAAGCGGCTATCCTGGCCGACAGGTCCGACATATCCGAAGAAATTGCCAGGCTCGAAAGCCATGTCCGGCAGTACCAGGATTTGATAGACGCGGCCGAGAAAGCCGGAAAAAAATTGGACTTTCTTTTACAGGAGCTGCAGCGCGAAGCCAACACGATTCTCTCGAAGTCGGGGAATCTGGAAATCTCGCGGCAAGCGATAGCGATCAAGGCCGACATTGAAAAACTCCGCGAACAGGTTCAAAACGTTGAATAATGCCGCTGGCACAGGAAACCTGATTATTGTCTCCGGGCCCTCGGGCGCCGGCAAATCCGCGTTGGTCGGCGGCGTCCTGAAGCTGATCCCGCAGCTGCGCTTCTCTGTTTCGTACACAACGAGGGCTCCCCGCGGGACGGAAAAGAATGGAGTTGAATATTTCTTTGTCAGCCGCGCCGAGTTCCAGGGCTTGATCGACCGGGACGACTTTTTGGAATGGGCGGAAGTGCACGGCAACCGCTATGGAACATCGAAGCGTGTTGTCGACGAAATCCTGCAAAATGGAGAGGACGTAATCCTGGATATCGATGTTCAAGGAGCGCGTATCATCCGGGAAAAACGACCAAACGCCATCGCCGTCTTTATCCTGCCGCCGTCCTTCCGGATTCTGCGAGAGAGGCTGGAGTTACGACAGCTCGACGACGGCTTGGTTATCGAGCAGCGTTTAAAGAGAGCGTGCAAGGAAATCCGCCATTTTACGGAATACGATTATTTGATCATAAACGAGGATCTCGGCAGCTCCATCGACGAACTGAAATCCATTATCGGCGGCGCTCGCTGCCGGATAGCTGCCCGGATTGAATCGGCTCAATCGATTTTAGCTACATTTGGAGGAGTGGATGCAGAAAATTCCTGAAAGCATAGGTTCAAAATACCGCTTCATTATTGTTGCGGCCGAAAGAGCGAAACAGCTGCAAAACAATGCGAAGCCTAAGATAAAAACCAAATCGACCAAGCCGGCGTACATCGCGATGAAGGAAATTGAGCAAGATCTGGTCAGTTTCGAGATGCCGCCGCCGGTGGAGCCGTCGAGCCAACTCTAGGGATTGGCAGTGAAAATCGCACTCGGGATCACAGGTTGTATCGCCGCATACAAAGCCATCGAGGTCATGCGCGGGCTTCAGAAGGCCGGGGTGTCGGTGCAGGTTGTGCTGACTCGGGCGGCAAGCGAGTTCGTAACGCCCCTGACGTTTGAATCCCTTTCCGCCCGGAATGTGATTGCCGACATGTTCCAGCCCGGGCAGAACCGCGATATTCACCACATCAGCCTGGCGCAGTCCATTCAGCTGCTTGCCGTCGTTCCTGCAACGGCGGACATTTTGGGGAAATTCGCACACGGCATCGCTGACGACTTCCTTTCCACCCTTTATCTTTCAACTCCGGCGCCGGTATTGATCGCGCCCGCCATGAATGTCGAAATGTGGCGTCACCCGGCGGTTCGAGCCAACGTCGAAGTCCTTAAGGCTCGAGGGCACATCTTTGTCGACCCGGAATCCGGAGAACTCGCGTGCGGCATGGAAGGAGAAGGGCGATTGGCAGCCGTCGATGTCATTGTCCGCCGCATCCTGGAAGCGCTTCATGCAGGCAAGTCGCTTTCGGGCTGCAAGGTCCTGGTCACAGCGGGCCCAACCGTCGAGGATATCGATCCTGTCCGTTTTTTATCCAACCGCAGCTCCGGAAAAATGGGCTATGCGGTCGCGCAAACAGCGCTCCATCGGGGCGCCGAAGTCTTCCTGGTATCCGGCCCGACCGGGCTCCAGGCTCCCGCAGGAGCGCACTTGATTCCAGTCCGTTCCGCCAGTCAAATGAAGGAAGAAGTTTTGAAACTCTACCCCGGAATGGACATCGTGGTGAAGGCGGCGGCGGTCTCCGATTATCGGCCGCTCGAAATTTCGCCCCAGAAAATAAAGAAGGAAGCCGGGGAAATGACGCTTCGATTGAACCGCAACGAGGACATCCTGGAATTGTTGGGCAAAGAAAAAAAGCGGCAGATCCTCGTCGGTTTCGCCGCCGAAACGGAACGGCTGCTGGAATCAGCCCGGGAGAAGCTGATCCGAAAGAACCTGGACCTGCTGGTCGCGAACGATGTTTCCGCCGGCGTGTTCGGTTCGGATATCTCCACCGCTCATATCCTGAGTCGTGACGGCGAAGTTGCTACCATTGAAAATCAATCGAAACTCGCGATAGCCGGCAGGCTGCTGGACATGGCGGCGTCTCTGAGAGAAAGCCGTTCTGGAAGCGTCGAAGTCTAGCCCTTTGAAATCTGCATCTTGAATCCTGGAATTTATGAAATCTGGCACAGCAGTTATTCTCGGCCGTCCCAATTCGGGGAAGTCCACGCTTCTTAACGCATTGGTCGGACAAAAGATATCCATCGTTTCTTCAAAGCCGCAGACAACGCGCCACCGCATACTGGGAATCCTCACCGAAGAGCGGGGGCAGATCGCCTTCTTCGACACGCCCGGAATCCACAAGCCTGCCTACCGCATGAATCGCAGAATGCTGAACGCCGTTTACTCGGAGCTGAAGGATATCGACCTCGTTCTTTTCATGGTAGACGCTTCCATAGCGTTCGGCGCCGGAGAGAAATTCGCCCTGGAAATGGTCCAAAAATCCCAGAGGCCGACTCTGCTGCTGCTTAACAAGATCGACCGGATCGAGAAGCCGAAGCTTCTTCCCGTCATGCAACGGTATGCAAACGAATTCCCCTTTCTCGATATCATTCCGATAGCCGCGCTGACGAAAGACAATCTTGGATTGCTGCTCGATAAAATTTTTCATTTTTCCCCCGAGGGCGAGCCGCGGTACGATCCGGATGAAGTTACGGATCGGACCGAACGATTTTTGGCGGCGGAATTTATTCGGGAAAGGTTGTTGGATCGCCTTCGAGAGGAGCTGCCTTACACTTCGGCGGTGCTGGTGCGGAATTTTGACGAAAGCCGCAGAACCGAAAAAAATCTGGTTGTGATCGAAGCGGACATACTGGTGGAGAAGAAATCGCAGCAGGGCATTGTTCTTGGAGCGGGCGCCTCCCAGCTTCGGGATATCGGGATCGCTGCGCGCAAAGAGCTGGAGAAGTTTTTGGGATGCCAGGTCTATCTCGGTTTGAATGTCAGGACGGCGCCGAGCTGGCGCAACGACGACACGGTATTGGATCAGCTGGAGCTGGGGACATGAGCGACAAGAAACGCCTGGAAGGAGAAATCTTGAACCACCTGAAGCTCTACAAGGAGCTGGGTGTCGGTTGGATGAAAGCGCCGTCGGCGAAATCCGGGAAAAGCCGGGCTTCCGCGCCCAAAGTTGCGCCCAAAGCGCCGACTCCGCCGCCGGCTATGATTGCGCCCAAAACAAAGACATTCGCTTCCATGGAAACGCCGCTGCCTGCCGGGACCGAGAGCCTGAAAGCCATTCTCGGCGATTTGAAGGACTGCCGCCGCTGCAAGCTATGGTCCGGTCGAAAAAATATCGTGTTCGGCGCCGGAAACCCTCGCGCCGAGCTGGTGTTCGTCGGCGAAGCTCCCGGCGCGGATGAAGACGAACAGGGGCTGCCTTTTGTCGGGAGAGCAGGCCAGCTTTTGACCAAAATCATCGAAGCGATCGATATGCGCCGGGAGGATGTTTTCATCTGCAACATCCTCAAATGCCGCCCCCCCGGGAATCGAAACCCTGAAAAGGATGAGATCGCCCAGTGCGAGCCTTTTTTATTCCGTCAGATCGCTGCGATAAGACCCAAGGTCATTTGTGCGCTCGGGACTTTCGGCGCTCAAACGCTGCTGCGCTCGACAGAGCCTATTTCGAGACTGCGAGGGAAGCTGCTCGACTTTAAAGGCGTCAAGCTGATGGCGACCTTCCATCCTGCGTATCTGTTGAGGAATCCCGCGGAAAAACGAAAAGTTTGGGAAGACGTCCAGCTTGTCCGTGACTATATCAGGTCTCTAAAATGACGAATGCGCGCAGGATCCCGTTTTTGATTCGCAATTCGCATTTTATGTGCGTAAACTGCTGGGGACGTCTTGAGGTTTTAACTTCGTAACACTTCATTCTTCATTCGTCCTTATGTTTATTGATGTGGCGATTCCGGTCGGAATACGCAAAACCTTCGCCTATTCGGTTCCGCCTGAACTCCGGGGCAGAGTCTCGCTCGGCATGCGGGCGCTGGCGCCATTCGGCAGGAAGCTGGTGACCGGCTACGTCGTCGGATTTCTGGACAAGACGCCGCCGGGCG
The DNA here is from genome assembly GCA_964642735.1 of uncultured Acidobacteriota bacterium. Lineage (GTDB taxonomy): Bacteria > Acidobacteriota > UBA6911 > UBA6911 > UBA6911 > UBA6911. The sequence goes on along the minus strand of CAZXSV010000021.1, from coordinate 3,610 downwards.
AATTCAAGGTGCGCCCGATCCGGCAGCTGCTGGAATCCGAGCCTGCCATTCCGGCTTCTCTGGTCGAAACCGCCCTCTGGGTCGCGCATCATTACTTCGCTCCACCTGGGGAAGTTTTTCGCGCGGTCTTTCCCGCCGGGACGCAGGTCTCGGGAGAGAGAAAAATCTCCCTCGCCGGCAGAGCCGCAATGCTTCTCCACGGCGGACTGAAGCCGGCGGGGCTGAAGCCTCAGGAGGAAACTCTCCTCGACATCCTGGCTCATGAAAGATGCCTGACCGTGAAAGAGCTTTGCGACCGGTCCGCTCTGAAGGGCGCCGAAGCCTGGATCGAATCTCTCGCCGCCGCGCGCTGGGTTGAAGTGGAAGTGGAAGTCGAACGACCCAGGGTCAGGACAAAGGAGCAGCTGGGGATTCGTCTTCTGCCGGCGGATGCGGAATCGGTCGGCGGCCTCGCCCCTTCGCAAAAAAGGCTTTTTTCCGCATTGATTCCCGGCGCCGATTGGGTCCCTTTACAGGAGCTGCTTCGCTCCTGCCAAAGCTCCGTTGGCGCCGCCCGAACGCTCGAACGGAAGTCGCTGGTAGAAATAGCTCCTTTGCGAATCGAGCGCGCTCCGCTCGAACTGCTGGAAACCAAAGCCCAACATCCTCTGGTTCTCACTCCGGCCCAGCGGGATCTTGTCGATCGGATCTCCCATGCGATCCGGGGGATGCAGCCCGCCCGCTGTCTGATTCACGGAGTGACCGGGAGCGGAAAAACAGAAGTTTATCTGAGGTTGATTGCGGAAGCATTGCGTCTGGGAGATGCCGCCTTGTTCCTTGTGCCCGAGATCGGCCTGACGCCGCTTCTCAGCCGCCTGGTCGTGTCCCGCTTCCCGGGGCAGGTGTCGCTGTTGCACAGCGGGATGTCGGCCGGAGAGCGATACGACCAGTGGCGACGGATTCACGAAGGGCGATCGCGGGTGGTTGTCGGAACGCGCTCCGCGGTTTTCGCGCCGCTCGAGAATCTGCGGCTCGTCATTATCGACGAGGAGCAGGACTCCTCCTACAAGCAGGATGAATCGCCATGCTATCACGCCCGGGAAGTCGCGTGGCATCGCTTGCGGCAGTCGAAAGGAGTTTTGCTTTTGGGCTCGGCGACTCCTTCGGTGGAGAGCTTTCACACGGGAATCCAGGATCCGGACGTGCAATTTTTCAGCCTCCCGGAAAGGGTGGAGTCGAGACCCATGCCCAAGGTGACGATTGTGGACATGGGGCTCGAGTTCAAACGGCAGGGCAGGAATGCCATCCTCTCCGCGGCCATGCAAAAGGAACTCCAGAGCTGCATGGCCCGCGGCGAACAGGCCATCGTGCTGCTCAACCGCCGAGGCTATTCCCGGTCCCTTCTTTGCCGCAGCTGCGGCCATGTGTTCGCCTGTCCGGATTGCAGCGTGAGCATGACCTATCATCAGCAGGAAAACAAGCTGGCCTGCCACTACTGCGGCCAGGAGCGCGGAGTCCCCGAAGTTTGCGCCAATTGCGGCGGCCCTTACATTCATTACGCCGGCGTCGGGACCGAACAGCTGGAAGCCCTGATCCGCTCCCTGCTGCCGAAAGCGCGGATCGCGAGGCTGGACCGCGACGCCGCGCGGCGCCGCGGAGTCCTGCGCAGCGTTCTCTTCAGCTTCGCCGAGCGCGAACTGGACATCCTGGTCGGAACTCAGATGCTGGCTAAAGGCCACGATTTTCCCGACGTCACCATGGTGGGCGTCGTGGCGGCCGATTCCGGGCTGTCGTTCCCGGACTTCCGCGCTGCGGAAAGAACGTTCCAGCTGCTGATCCAGGTGGCCGGGCGCGCCGGTCGCGGCGCGGCGCCGGGAAGCGTGGTCATTCAATCCTTCTACCCCGATCACTACGCGTTGCAGTTCGCTCAGAAGCAGGATTACGAAGGCTTCTACCGGAAGGAAATCGATTTCAGAAAAATGATGGGCTATCCGCCGTTCCGCAGCCTGATCCAGATCCTGATATCCGATCCGGATCAGGCGAAGGCGGCCGGCTCGGCCGAAAAAATCGCCGAAGCTCTCAAAGCCCGCGTCCGCAGCATCGCCGACGCCGCGCGGCCCGTGGTGCTCGGCCCGGCCAGCGCGCCGCTGGAGAAGCTTCGCGGCAGCTACCGCATGCAAATTCTTATTAAGAGCAAGCCAGACTTCAGCGCGATCCCGGTCCTTCAGGACTGCTTCGCGGAACTCGGCCGCCGGAAAATTTCGGCCGCCAAAGTCCACATCGATGTCGATCCGTTGTCTCTGCTTTGACGGCTCGCAGCGGCGCAACACGGTTTCGTGTCTTCCAGGAGCCGCCCATTCCCTGCTAGAATGGAGTGCGCGGCGGAGCGCGCAGCAGGCGAGAATAGCGGTATCAAACGGTCCATAGTCCATAGTCGATCGAAATGGCTTCTTCGCATCTCAATCACACCAGGAATCTGACGCTGGCGATCTCGATAACCGCCGGCTGGTTTGCGATTGAAATGGCCGGCGGGATATACGCCAACAGCCTGGCGCTGATGGCCGACGCCGCTCATATGCTGACCGATCTCGTCGCCCTCAGCCTCAGCCTGTTTGCCATGAAGATCGCCTCCCGACCGGCGACTCAGGACATGACTTACGGCTATCTTCGCGCGGAAATACTCGCGGCGCTGGCCAACGGGATCTTTCTGGTTTTGATCAGCTTGTATATTTTTTATGAATCCTACGAGCGTCTGATGAATCCCCCGGAGGTTAAAAGCGGTCCCATGCTCGCGGTGGCGACGGCGGGATTGCTGGCCAACATGGCCACCGCCGCTTTGCTTTTTAAAAGCAGGCGTGAAAATCTTAATTTGAGAGGGGCTTTCCTTCATGTTTTGGGAGATGCGCTCGGATCGATCGGCGCCATTGTCGCCGGGGTCGCCCTCTGGATATGGCAGTGGCGGCCGGCGGATCCGATCGTTTCGTTCCTTGTCGGGGGGCTCATCCTTTTCAGCGCCTACGAACTGGTGAAGGAAAGCGTCGACATTCTGCTTGAAAGAACCCCCGGTCATTTAAAGACCTCGGAGATCCTCCGCGATCTCCAAAGCGTTGAGAATGTCGTTTCGGTTCACGACCTTCATGTGTGGGCCATCACCTCGAATGTTCCCGCCATGAGCTGCCACGCGGTCATGAAATCCAACGAAGACTCCGGCGAAACTCTCGTCGTATTAAGCCGCCTGATGCGCGAAAAATACGGGATCGAGCACACGACGATCCAGCTGGAGTATGAAAACTTGGCGGCCCATTCGGAATTCGGAACCCGGAAATGCGAATGACCGCGATGCCGCCGGAATCTTCGTCGCGAGGCATTGGAAATTCCCGCGCTGCGGCGCGAAGCGTCGCAACGATCGCCGCAAAATAGTTTTGCCGCCCAATGCGCCGCGGATAGCGCGGAAATGGGTCTTGGCCTTGTCCTCCCCGTTAGGGCCTGTCAGTGAATAACGTTTACACTTTGGCGCGAGCGCCGGGCGGACAGATGCAAGGCGCCGCGACGGGGGCGATGCGGCGCCATCGTCGCGGAGCGAAGCAGATGCCCGCCCGCCGCCGCGCCCCTTCGGGCTGCGGCCCGCAGG
>CAZXSV010000020.1:23754-53649 GCA_964642735.1 uncultured Acidobacteriota bacterium | reverse complement strand
TAAGCGAGAAAGCCAAAGTCAAGACCAGCACGCTGGTAATTGGGTGCCTCATGATAAGCCCTCCTCGGAAAGGTAAACAACTTTTGTTGGCTATTGAATTCATTATAGCTCTTGAAAAGGCAAAAGTAAATTTGTTTAATCGTAGAATGACGGCGCCCGTTTAAATTTTGGCAAATTGCTATTTCCTTGTTGCAGTCTTCCATCAAGATGCATGTTTTCAATGCTTTAGGGTCGTCACGCCTCCCAAAGAAAAACCAAAACACATAGGATAAATCAAAATGAAACAGGCAAAATATTCTTCAATGGACGCCCATGGATTGCCTTAAGCGAAAAGGGAACATGGGAAACAAGGACATCCATTGTCAACCTGATTTTGGACTCCGGTCGGAAAGTCGGACAAGAAATCCTGAGGGGGGGACTAATGACTGGAAAGCTGTTTGATCAACTTTTTAAACCTTTGACTCCGGCGCAAGGGGCTTAGATTGCTGTCATTTTCGAGCCAGTTTTTCTGAGTCAAACCCCTTCGCACCGCTTTCTCAAGCGATGTGAGGGCATCCTCCGGTCGCTGCGCCAGCGACTGGATGCAGGCTACATTATATAAAACCATCGGCTCGTCGGGATCTATTGCAAGAGATTGATTAGCCCACTCCAAGGCCTTTTTGTATTCGCCAAGGGCTGCCAATGCATTGGCGCCCATATATAAAGCGCGCGCATCGTCCGGATTCAGTTTTAGCTTTGCTTCAGCGGCTTGTATGCCTCGCCGGCGGGCAGCTTCCGCTTTTTTTTGATCGCCAAGATCCGAATAAATCTGGGCGACCAGCAGTGGCGCCTGATAGTCCTGCGGATGCACTTCGATCGCCTTCTCATACATTTCAATCGTTTTTTGAAGCTTGCCTTGCACAAAACAGACTCTGGCAAAAAAATAATAGGCTTCAAAAAGCATCGGATCCAGAGAAATGGCCGTTCCAAATTCCTTCTCCGCTTCGATGTAATTCCTGTTAAGCGAAAGTGCGACTCCCCGCGATGCATGCGCTTCGGCGGAGTCCGGATCCAGTTCAAGGGATTTGAGGCTCATTAAATCAGCTTGTTTACAATGAGCTTCGTGACTTCCGGCATACATATATAAGAACGAACAGCAATCGGCAATTCCGGCATAAGCCCTCACATACGCCGGATCCAGTTCAATCGCCCGCGTATACATTTTCAGGGCGAATTCGATGCCCTTTCTTTTATATTGATAAAAGAATTGTTTGCCCCGCAAGTAATAGTCGTAAGCTTCCAGATCGCTTGTCGGCGCCTTTCCGAGGGCGTTTTTCTCTTTTGGAGTTAATTTAACTTTGAGGACTGCGGCGATGCTGCGGGCGATCTCGTCCTGTATGGCAAAAACGTCTTTTAGTTCACGATCATATTGCTCGGACCACAGGTGGCGATCATCCTCGACGCTTATCAATTGAGCTGTGATGCGAAGCCGGCCTTCCGCTTTGCGAACGCTCCCCTCGAGAATGGTAGAAACACCCAGCTTTCTGCCAATCGCCCGGATGTCCTCTGCTTTTCCCTTGAAAGCAAAGGATGAAGTGCGTGAAGAAACGCGCAAGCCTTTGAGACGCGTCAGATTATTTATGATTTCCTCAGAAATCCCATCGCAAAAATACTCCTGATCTCTCAGGGAACTGATATCGGAAAAAGCCAGCACTGCGATTGAAACCTGCGGGTTAGCGGCTGATCCTTTTTTAAAGACCGGAGCGATTAAACGATATCCCCGGCGCGAGATCGTCTGAATAAATCGAGGATTTTTGGCGTCGTCTTTGAAAGCCTTGCGCAGTTCCGAAATGGAATAACGCAGGACCTCATCGCTGACAAAAGTATTCGGCCAGACAGCTTCAATGATTTGCCGTTTCGACAAAACCTCTCCGGGATAATCCGCCAGGTATGCCAGAACCTCAATGACTTTGGGTTCCACCGGAATCTTTTTGTTCTCGCGAGTGATGCAATTCAAATTGGGCTCCACCAGCCACTCGCCAACTCGAAATTCACGAGTCATGTAGATCTCCTTGGAATGTTTCGAATCCCAAAATGTAAACGCTTTATCTATGATTTTAGTTCAGAATTTTAGCGTTAGAAATTGAATTCTACGGAAATGCCCCGGCTGAATAATGCCTGGAATGCCTGGACGCCCAATAAATTTCCCCCTATGAATCTCCATTATCTGTGGCTGTTGCTCATTTGCATTCACCTATGTCTGAATCGGGCGCTGAATCTTTAGGGATGCACGACGACTAGTCCTTCCTGAACATATTTGCTGCGCGGCAAAGCCACGGCTCGCCTCTTTTGAAAACAACTAATGGGGAACTCATGGATTGAGCCGATGTGTTTATGCGAAAAATGGAAATTAAAATGGTCGCCCTGATTTGCCCCCAATTCGCCGGATTTGCCCGCCCAATTCGCCGGATTTGATCCGGATTTGAGCGAATTGGCTCTCATATTAAAATATTATTATTTTTCAAAACTACATTCTTTCCAAATAATTGTGTTTGTATTAAGATCACTCTACCAAAAAAATTCAGATGAGCTTTTTATTTAGATAAGGAGAATTGCAATGAGAAAAAGCCTTTCAATCACAAGCATTGGGTTTTTGTTTTTTGTGATCGGATTTTCCAGCTTGTCATTGGCTCAGGTGAAAGAAGGAACCCTGTCATTTACTCCCCAGGTGGGGGGATTTCGTTTTGAAGATAAACAGAATTTGGATCATGGGTATCACGTAGGCCTCGGCTTAGGCTATAGCTTGACTAAGAATGTAAGCGCCGAATTCACGTTTAACTTCATCAAAACAGGTTGGAATTGGAAAGGCAAAGAGACAGACTGGAACCCGATTAACGCTAAAATAAACGGATACATGTATCGGGGGGACATTCTATATCATTTCATGCCCGAGAAAAAATTCGTCCCTTATTTCGCCGGCGGCATTGGCGGTCTCACCCTCCACGCCGGGCATTGGTACGGAAAAGATACGAATTTCATCATTAATTACGGCGGCGGATTAAAATATTTTCTCTCTGAAAATGTCGCCTTGAGAGGCGATATGCGTTATGTTTTTCCTTACAGCGAATCTTACGACAACGTAATGTACACCCTGGGAATCAATTTCTTTATCGGCCAATAAGGAAATGGGGTCCGGGTTTTCGATTCCCGGACCGCCCTTCTCTTCGGATCGGCGGAATCAGTCAAGTTGCGTCCGGCAAATGTGACTTTCAGGAAACAGGGGAAGTTGCCGGGCAGGCGCCGTCATCGATTCGCGCGGACTGCAGCGCCATCATTTTCTGCAGTCCGCACAGAAGACTGTGAAACGTCGATTTTCCCAAATATCATGTAAAAATAAAGCTTGCCGGTCTGCAGTCTTTTCTAACATATTTTTCATCAATAAATCATCGCGGCTTTGCTCCGACGATGCTTTCCATCTTTTTAAGCATCTGTGAAACCCATTCCGTATTGGAGCTCGAATAGCCCAGCGTTTCATTCCGGATGGTCCCGGTGGAGTCGACAATCCATGTCATGGGGATCCCGATGCTGCCGGCGAAACTTTCCATGAAAGGTTTGGCGAACAAAGACGGAAACGAATAGTTGTTTTTCTTGAGAAATGGCTCGACCAGACTCTGGTCGGAATCTATGTTCAAGGCAATGACCTGAATGTCTCCACGACCCTTGCTTTTTTCATACAGTTCCTGAACATAGGGCAGCTCCAGGCGGCAGGGAGCGCACCAGGTCGCCCAGACATTGACAAGCGTCGTCTTGCCTTTGAGGCTGTCCAGCGTCCAGGTTTTGCCGTTCTGGTCCGGCAACGAGAACCGGGGAATAGCGCGGTTTGCTCCGGACCACCTCGGCGCGCTTGCAACCTTTGGCGCGGCGATGGCAGTGATGGAATCCAGCCACACATCCCAGGCCGCCTGAGATCCTCCAAGCTTCCCCCAAAGCCCTTCCGCCTCCCTGACATTGTCCATGCGCCTCAAATCGGATGAGGCGACAGTTCTGCCATACATCAGGCGCCAAGACGACTGGTAAAAAGCCAGAGCGTCCAGCGCCCGATCTTCCGCCGCCGCCAGCTGCGCGCAGCACTCATAGTAGTTCGCTTCGTCGTTCGGAAGTCCGGAGACGATGGATGTTTCGATGCTGCGTAACATGGTCTGACTGGAAGCAGTCGAGCCGCGCGGTTGCGAGGCCTGTCTTTCATTGATCTCTTTGGCCTTTTTGCGCCGCTGCGCCAAACCTTTTCCCCATTCGCCCAACGCCTCCCGGGCCTTATCCAAACGCCGGCTCTTGACATAGGACGTCGTCAAAACGCCCCAGGCTTTGACGTCGGTCGTCCACCGTGAGTTCTCCATCATCGGCTTGAGGTAGGATTCGCCATAAAGATCGGACTGCCGCATACCGGAGGGAAGCGCAGAATTCCTCTGTTGCTGTTCGACAACTTCCTGAACCAAAGCCGGAATGCGATTTAACTCCAACCCCCTTTGCGCCCATGCCCGAAGGACGTCCAAAGTGTTCGGCGACACGGTTGCGGATCTGCGCAGAACAGACAGAGCTTCATTCCCTTCCCGAATCAGCGTCTCATCCGAAACGCCCTGCATCGCAGACAAAGCCGCAAACCGATTGGAGACGACGTTCAAGTCGTTGGGAAGCTTCTCCAGCCACTGATCTAAAAACTGAAACTGCATTTTGGAATAGGCCGCCCGCTCTTCCGGGCTCGCGCCGGGGGAGGGACGTGGATTTTTTTGCTGCCACTCCATTTGGGCTTTAATAAAAGAGGCCGAATCCGTTCCTGTTCCCAGACGCTGAGCGCCTTGTGTCAGCAACGTCTCCGCAAGCCTGAATTTAGTTTTATCCAGCCCCTCGAGGAATTTCAGATCGCCTTCCAGCCGTTTGCGATATTCGGCCTGCTCCGACGGCTGCGCCAGCTTGCTTTCCAGCTGCCACAGCGACTCATACAACATAAGCATTTGTTCGTTCTCTTTTCCGGAAATTCTCTCGCGCAACGCTTTGGCATAAGCAATTGCTGTTTCGGTCCGGTCCAGCCGCGATGCCAGATTTGCCGCTCTGGGTTCCAGGCTGTCCGGGCAAAGCGTGAGAAACTTTTCCGTATACTGCTGAACCTTTGCCGCATCCATGAAGTCCGGATAGGTATGAATCGCAGCAAGAGTCAGCCAGAGTCTGGGGAAAGACGGCGAGCTCTTCGTCAATCCGGTCAGCATCTCCACCGATTTAGCCGTATTGCTGTGAATCATGGAGTAGGCGTAAAGATAGGCCGCTTCCGGGTCTTCCGGCCTGTTTTCAAATTCTTTGCGATAGCGTTCAACGACAGAATCCCGAACCTGGGCGCCTGGCATGCCGCCGTTGTCGCGCATTCCCTGGACGCCGGTTGCTGAGTTGATGTGTACGAGCCGGACCCAGAAATCGCCGGGGTTTTTTTCAAGCAACGCTTCGATTCCTCTGGAGCCCGCGACATTAATGTCGGTTTGAATAGCAGCCGGCGCTTCGCATGAATAAGTTTTTGCGGCCGGCTGGGCGATTAAAGGCTTCGGGACTGCCAATGCCAAAAACAATAACCATCGGCGCATAGTATTATCCTCCTCAAAGCGGAACCGGCGGCCGGCGGGCGGTTTAGCCGTCAGCCGATTACTAACTTGCAGCGGCTCAATCCAGGCTGCAAAACCAGTTATTTGTCTTTCAAATATAGAAGCGTTCTTTATCGACTCAATATGCAAATCGCCTTTCAATGAAAGCCGGCAAATTTAATGATCAAAGCCAAAAATTGTGGTCAAGGTTTGAACGCTTCGCCACGGAGAGAAGCTCGACTTGTTTATCAGGAACGGCGCATCTGTTTTTCTATGTCTGATTCAAAGCGCATAAAACCAGCTATGGGAGATATAGACGCAATTTCTGCAAATTAGTTCAGGGAAAAACCGGACACCCGCTTATGGCTCGCTTGTCGAGCTTATTGCAAAATCCCTCAAAACCTTGTTGCGCATGATGGAATCGTATTCCATAGAATAAAAATTAACAACTCGCTCCCCAGGGCATCAATTCCATTATACGAAAATGATTGACACAGAGCGGAATTCTAAAGTAATTTAAAAAGTTGCTGGAAGCAGATCTGAAAACCCGGTCGCGTTCCAGCGAAGATTGGCGGTTGCAAGGGCAGATGCTTTTTAGCGGATCACACATCAGAACAAGAATTTAAGGAGGATTATGAAACCAGGCAATATTAGATATGAAGAATTATATGATTACACCAAGACGGTCCTCGAAAAGCTCGGCTATCCGAAAGAGCAGGCGGAAGTGACCGCGTGGACCCTGGTGGAAGCCGATGCCCGCGGGGTGCCTTCACACGGCGTAGGCCGGTTGCCTTTCTATGAAACCAACATCAAGTCTGGGTTCGTCTTCCCGGCCGCAAAGCTGGAAGTCGTTCACGAAACGCCTTTATCCCTTGTAGTCGATGGACATAACGGCATCGGCCCGTATCTCGCCAAATACACCATGACCCATGTCATCGAAAAGGCGAAGAAAGTCGGAGCGGGTTTTGGCGCCCTTCGCAACTCAAGCCACTTCGGGATGGCGGCTCTCTGGGCTGAAATGGCGACTGCCGAAGGATTTATCGGCATGTCTTTCACCAACACCCGCATCTGCTCGGTCGTCACTTTTGGGAAAGAGCGCATCCTGGGAACAAATCCGATCTGCTTCGCGATTCCATCGGCCGGCAAAACTCCCTTCGTGCTGGACATGGCGACAACTACCACCGCCCATGGGAAAGTTGAAGTCTACGAGCGCCGAAACAAGCCCATGCCGGTAGGCTGGGTCGTCGACGAAAATGGCAGCGACACCACCGACACCATTGAATTTCAAAAACTGTACCGCAGCAGCAATCCTTTCGGCGGACACCTGTTCCTGGGCGGCGCCGGCGAAGAGCTCGGCGGCCATAAAGGATACGGTCTAGGCCTTTTCGTCGATCTTCTTTGCGCGGGCATGTCGATGGGCGCCTGGTCCAAAGAAACGTTCAGCAAAACCGAAGGCTGCAAGGTGGCAAGCTTTTTCGCAGCCATCCGGACGGATCTGTTCGGCAATCCCAAAGAAATCGCGGCGCACGTCGAAGCGATTCTTGAGGGAGTGCGCAAAAGCGCGAAGTCTCAAGGCCACGACAGGATTTTCATCCATGGAGAAAAGGAAATAGAGCAGCACGCCAAATCCCTGGTGGACGGCGTTTATCTTGACGAAGCGGAATGGAAGATGCTCGACGGCTATGCCGCAAAATTCAGCTTGAAGTCGGTCCGGCCCGCCGTCAAGTAGACGGACCGCCGGTTTCATCCAAGCGCCAGCCACGGAATGCACGAATTTATAAAATAATATTTTCCCCGCGCGTTCCGTGGCTGTTTTTTTTAAGCCTACCAGCCGCCGGCGTCCAACAAAGCCTTCACGATGCCGTCTTCATGCCTCTCGTACATGCCGAAAGCTTTCTCCGCTTCCCTGATCGGAAGCCTGTGAGTCGCCAGACCGTTCAAAACCCTGGCATTGGCCAAATAGAGGTCCCTCGCTTTTGCAAGATACTCCTTCCAGTCCGGAGTGACAGCCGCAACCAGCGCCGCATTCTTGCGGAAAAAAGTCTCATACTCCAAAGCGTAAACCGGGTGGTCGGGCACTCCAAACGCAAGAACGACGCCTTGTTTTCGCACCAGTTCCAGACAATCGTTCACCGTGTCCATCTGGTGCCCCACCGCTTCGACGCAAATCTCCGGAGGGTTCCAATTCCCCGGCGCCGTTCTCGCGTCGTGGACGACTTCAATGCTGCTTTTGCATACGGCGCCGGTCGCGCCGAGCGATTCGGCCATCCGGCAGCGCGCGGCGCAGGGATCGATTCCCAGGACGGCGCTCGCTCCCCGGATGGATGCAAGCCAGCAAAAAATCAAGCCCATGGAGCCCAGCCCGACGACGGCGAACGTTTTCCCCGAAACATCCCCCAGCCGATCCATTGCATTGATGACGGTGGAAAGCGGCTGGATGATGCACGCAGCCCCAAGGTCCGCAATATCCGGAGGCAATTTCACCGTTTTTGATTCCTGCGCGACAAAATACTCAGCCAAACCTTGATTCTCGTCAGGGATGGAAAGGACGCGGTCCCCCGGGCGAAACACAGCCGACGAACTCTCCACCACTTCCCCGACGCATTCATGGATGGGCGCGCCGACAGCAAGAGGATAGGATCTGGACCGCTTTTTCCCGGTGAAAAAAGGCATATCGCTGCCGCACATCGACACCCAGGCCGTCCGGACCAAAATAGCGCCGGAACCTTCAGGCGCCGGGCGCGGGGCCGGGACCTCGACCCGGTCAAAAACCCGGGGACGCACCGCCTGCAGAGCTTTCATCATCATTTTCGTTCCTGCAATATACGGGGAAACAATCAATTAACCGCCGGCCAGATAAGGGAAAAAGCAGAGCCTGGAATCGGGACCGACCTTGTCCTCGATCCGGCTCTGCACTCCGTCAATGGAAATCAGCCCGATTTCGGCGACATCAAGTCCGATCGCATTGGCGATGTCAAGGACAGCCGCCTGGCCGGACACTTCCATCGTCCGTTTCCTCGGCTCGCCGGGAAGGAGTTGACCGAATATTTCAATCTCTAATGCCACCTGCGGATCCTTTCAGCGGTTTTTGCTTACTGATATTATCGGCATCGCATTCACTATTTTAAAAAGCGCCGCGAATTCCCCGGCGCAACCTGCGGCTAACGCTCCCATAAATCGCCGGCCAATTCCAAAAGCCCGAGATCGGTCAAAGCCTCTTTCGATGGCTTCCCCGACCGGACGTCCCACTTCATTTCATCGAAATAGCCTTTCCTCAGCGCCACATAATCGAAATGAGCGGTTTCGGCGATTCTCTTCGGAAGTTCGAACTGATCGGGAGTCAGGCCTTCACGAGCGTTGAACGCCTGTCTCAGCGTCAAAATCCGCCGGCCTGCTTTCAGCGCTTCTTCCCAGCCAAAATCCCAGCCGGCGGCCCCGGCGATCAGTTCGGCGATCGGCGGAGGCGTCGTAGCCACGGTATAGAGCGAACACGACCCTGCGGCGTTCAGGAGCTGGTGGTATGCGCTTCCTATGGCATAGGCTTCAAAGGGATTCTGTTTCGAAGCCCGCAAAGAGGGATCGTCGCCGATAGGGGCGCCTTCGCTCAACATGGCCGTGATCTGGCTGTCCATGTGATGGGCCGGATTGGCATCCGCGATATTCGCCGTGCCCAGCGAAGGGGACATCCGGGGATCGTGATAGGCGAGGGCTTTGCCGCGAATCGCCATTGAGTATTTCTCTGCGCCCCTGCCGATGCGTTCCACCGCTTTTTGAGCGCCGTCCGCAAGCAGCGCTCCAAATCCCTCCCGCCGCGCGATTTTCTCAACCAAAGCGACGATGGCTTCCGCATTCCCCCACGTCAGCTCGATTCCATCGGCGTCTTCTTTGCTTATCAATCCGTTCTCGTAGCACTCCATGGCCATGGCGATGACGCCCCCGACTCCCATGGTGTCGATGCCGTAGCGGTTGCAGATGTCATTGGCTTTGATGACGGCTTCGAGGTTGTCGTTCATCAGCATCCCGCCGAGCGCGGCCAGAGTCTGGTATTCGGGCCTGTGCATCTGATCTTTTATGGCAAACGGGCCCTCTTGTTGTCGGATGATCGCGCCGCAGACGATCGGGCACCCGTAGCAGCCGAAGCTGCCGACCTTGTATTTATCCATATTGGCGCCGTCGAGATTGGCGATCGTCGGCAGCGCCTCCAGTCCGGACAGGCTCCAGTTTTTCAGCGGAGCGTCTCCCATCGCGACCAAAAGGCTGATGTCCTTGCCGGTCCCGGCGGCAGCCAGCCCCTTCGCATATTCGTTATTCCTGATGATGTCCAGAAATTGGCGGAGCGCCTCGCCGAATTTGGCAGGATCGGCCGCCTCAATGGAGCGCACGCCGCCTTTCACGGCGACTGCTTTCAGCCGTTTCGACCCCATCACGGCGCCCACGCCGTTGCGGGCGGCGATGCGGCCCCTTTCGCTGACAATCCCGGACAGCAGAGAAAGCGCTTCTCCGGAAGGCCCGATGCAGGCGGTCTTCAGCTGAGGGTCGTTGTATTCCCGCTGCAATAAATCGTGGGTCTCATAGGCATCCCTGCCCCAAAGACCGGAAGCGTCGATGAGTTCGGCCTTGCCTTCTTTCAGCAAAAAATAAACGGGCCGCGGGGAGACGCCGAAGAAAAAAAGCGCGTCATAGCCGGCTGTCTTGAGCTCCGGGCCGAATGCGCCGCCCGAATTGGACTCGGCCCATGTGCCGGTGAGCGGCGATTTGGTCACCAGCATGTGCCGGCCGCTGCCCGGGGCCGCGGTGCCGGTCAGACTGCCGACGACAAATCCCAGAATATTGTCCGGCCCCAAAGGATCGACAAGAGGCTTCATCCTTTCGTAAAGGACACGAATGCCCAAGCCGTTTCCGCCGATAAATTCACGGCAAAGGCTCTCGGTCAGAGCTTCTTCCGTCAGCTTTCCAGAAGTGAGATCGACAAACAAAACCTTGCCGGCGTAACAGCTGGGAACCGCCATAGCGCGTGTGCCTTCCTCATCCGCCCGCATTGAACCCGATTAATGGGGCATCTATCAGGATAACATAAACATAGAGATTTTTGTCGGGCGGGATTCAATCGCGATCGAAGCCGGCGCCGGGAGCGGACGTCGAAAGTTCGTCCCCGGCGCCGAAAAGTGCAGGGTCAATCCAAATCCCGGCGTTTCAGATCTTGTATAAAAAGCTTATGATCACGGCAGTGTCGTTCTTTTTTATGCCGTTCCGGACTTGCGTTTTATACTCATCCATGAACTCCAGCTTCAGATCGACATTTTTCACGATGGAAGCGACGATCGAGATGTCGAAATGGTGCAGGGCGTCGCCAAGATCGGACGTTTTCCACAACCCATTGTAGTTTTGCACCAATTTCGCGTTGTCTGAGATTTTCAGCGTGTAGTTTTCGGAGGCGTTCAAGGTTCCGCTGCTGCGCACATCGATACCGGGGTTTTTCTCCCAAACTCCTCCGGCGCCTCCGCTTAAAGCAAACGTGGCCCGATCGGTGCTGTAAACCTTCACCCCCACCCCTCCCTGCGGATTGATCAGGTAGCTGATGTCCTTGAACGGATCTCTTAAATAGCCCATGGACCCGAAAAGGCTGACGCGGTCGGTGAGAAAATAGTCTTCCCTGAACCCGAGCCGCAACATGTCGGTGATGGTATCGCCGTCGTTATTCGATCTCAGATAAAGGCCATTGGCCTTCGTCACGGTCTTGGCTTTGGGATCCCTCGTCAATTCAAAAGAAAGGTTGAAGCTCTGGGTGTCGGTGTTCCCCCCGGTCAACGACAGCCCGGCGCCGAAATTGCCTG
Organism: uncultured Acidobacteriota bacterium; assembly: GCA_964642735.1. Taxonomy (GTDB): domain Bacteria; phylum Acidobacteriota; class UBA6911; order UBA6911; family UBA6911; genus UBA6911. Next base: position 42,209 of record CAZXSV010000020.1, on the reverse strand, counting down.
TGTAAACCTTAACGGGTTCCGCCGGTTTATCCTGACTCATTGCGGGAATTCCGGCAAACAGCAAAGCCAATCCAATCATCATGCATCTAACCATTCCATCCCCCTTTCAATGACAACCTGAATGTCAGATTACAATTAAAGACCAGCTCCCGCCTAAAGGGAATAGCAAAATTGCCGAATATCAAGGAATGGAGCTTATCAAGAAAATCCTGGAAGCCCTTTTTTCTCCCGTCGGGGCCCTGGCGGTTTTGGCCGGCGCAGGCCTGCTGCTGAGCTTCGTCAGGCGCGGCCGGAACGCCGGTTTTCGTTTCCTGATCTGCGCCGGATTTCTGTTTCTCTTCTTCCTATTCTCGCCGATGGCAAAGTTCGCAATCCTGGGGCTGGAAAGGCAATACCCTCCCCTGCTCCAGCCGCCCCAGTCGAAGGGAATCGACCGGATCGCGGTCCTTTCGGGATACGCCGAGGAACATCCCGGGATGCCGGTCACCAGCATTTTTTCCACTCCGACTGTCTGCTCGATGGCCGAAGGCCTCCGTCTATACAGGCTTGTCCCCGGCGCAAAGCTGATCGCTTCCGGAGGGATTGTCCGCAAAGGCGACAGACCGATCGCGGCCACTATGGCCGACTTCCTGAAACAAACAGGCGTGCCGACCGACGACCTTGTCGTGGAAGGAAATTCCCGCAACACCTATGAAAACCTCGTGGAGCTCAAAAAAATCGTCGGAACGCGCCCATTCATCCTGGTAGCGCAGGCATGCGATATGAAACGAGCCGTCGCGGTCGCCCATAAACTGCAAATGCGTCCGATTCCCGCCCCTGCATGCTTTTGGGCCGCGCAACGCTGCCGGCCGGACATGAGTTTTCGAGAATGGACGTTTGATTTTTTCGCCGGCTTCGCCCATCCTTTGCCCGAAAATCTCTCGAGGCTTCAGTGGGCCTGCCATGAATACGTTGGGATCGCCTGGTACCGCCTGCTGGGCCGGATATGATGGGCGCCTAGAATTGGCCCTTGCCTTGCCGGACAATTACAGGTTCGTCTTGAGTAAAATCTATAATGGTTGAAGGCTCCAGCCCTCCCGGTCCCGCGTCCAAAAAATAGTCCGCCCGATGAGCGAATGTTTCGTCGATCTCTTCCGGGTCGCCGAGAAAATCCTGATCGTGCAAACTTGCGCTGGTGCTGATAATCGGCTTGCCGAATTCGGCCAGCAAGGCCCGGCAGACGGCATGGTCCGGCACCCGTATCCCAACGGTCTTTCTTTTTTCCAGGAGAATTCTGGGAACCTGACGGGTCGCCCCGAGGATGAAAGTGAACGGCCCCGGAAGCAGCCGGCGCATGATTTTGTATGCGGGATTGGACACGAAGGCGTATTCGGAAATGCCCTTCAGGTCCGGGCAGATGAAACTGAGCAGTTTGCGCTTGTCGTTGCCTTTGATCTGATAGATTTTTTCGACCGCATTCTTATTGAAGAGGTCGCAGCCAAGGCCGTAAACGGAATCGGTGGGATACAGGATAAGTCCGCCCCTGCGGAGTACGTCCGCAGCTTCCTTTATATGGCGGCTCTGCGGATTCACAGGATGGACTTGAACGCGCTTCATAATCCTTAGTTTACTCCAGGCAATTGCAAATTGGCAGCGGGAAACCGGAGGCTCTGCGGCCGTTACGCTTCATCGCGCCAGCCTCAATCCCAAGATCGTCGTGCCGGGTGAAAAAGAAAAAAACATGAGGCGCATCCATCGTCTTCTGCGCAATTCACGCCGGTCATCCATTCGCGGCGCAGCCTTCTCCGTAAACTTCAAAATCCATTATTCCCTTCGGGACAGCCGCCGCCCGCGGGCGAAACGCCCGGGAGCGACTGCAGCCGGTCCTCTCAGACTTCCCCGCTTCTTTTCCATTGCCTGATGTCATTCCCGCGCCCAAACCGCCCGCCGGGCGCTTTATTGAAAACAAAAGGCTTATGCGCTTTTATTGAACAAAGCCTTCGAAAAGCGAGTACAATATGTGTTCCTGTGGGGTGCATGAAATGTATGTTTAAAACAAACAAACTCGCCAGTGGGGACAGAGATTTCCTTGCTTTGATCGCTGAAACGGCTGCGACGAATCCTTTCAGCGACGCTTATTCGGAGCTCCTGTCAAAAATCTCGGGATGCGGCGGCAAAGCGGATGAGGAGGAGCGCTATAGAAAAATGGCGGCGAGACTCAGCCAGGAAGTGCACCGGCTGGAGGCGGCGGGCGTCGCCAACGTCGGGCAGTACGGCGGCGTGGACCGTCAGCTGATGCGCTACGCTTTGATGTTTGACATTTACCACCGGTTCCTGGAGCAGCTGGACGGGCTGATCGCCAGCCAGATCGAGGCGGGGGAGCGGCCCGCGCCGGCGGTTTTCGCAAACGATTTTCTGCGGCTGATGGTCGAGCGCGGATTTTCGCATGAAGAAGCGCTCCTGTATTTCGCCATCCTGTTCCAAATCCGGCGGGCGTTCTTTTTCATAGACCGGGGCCTGATCGGGCGAAGCGAGTGCATGAAACGCCTGCGGCGCCATCTTTGGAACAATGTTTTCACCTGCGACATCCGCCTCTACGAACAGCACCTTTGGAACCGGATGGAGGATTTTTCCACCATGCTGTTCGGCGCGACTGGGACCGGGAAAGGGACTGCCGCGGCGGCGATCGGCAGGTCGTGCTTTATTCCTTTCGACGTTAAAAAAGGGGTTTTCGCCGAAAGCTTCATGCGAAGTTTCACGGAGCTGAACCTTTCGCAGTTTTCCGAATCCCTGATCGAGTCTGAGCTGTTCGGCCACCGGAAGGGCGCCTTTACCGGCGCCATCGAAGCTCATGAAGGCATTTTCGCCCGCTGCAGTTCCTACGGCGCCATTTTCCTGGATGAAATAGGCGATGTGAGCGCGCCGATTCAGATCAAGCTCCTCCGCGTCCTGCAGGAGCGCACGTTTTCTCCCGTCGGATCTCATGACAAACTTCGATTCCGCGGCCGAATCATCGCGGCGACCAACAAACCGCCGGACAAGCTGCGCGGCGGCCAATTTCGCGACGACTTTTTCTATCGGCTCTGTTCCGACGTCATCGAGCTGCCCGCCTTGCAGCAGCGGATCGCCGAAGAGCCGGCTGAACTGAAAGACTTGATCTCGCTGATCATCCGGCGGCTCACCGGCAAAAATCTGCCCGAGCTTGTACAGACGACTCAGGAAGTCGTCGTCCGGTCGCTCGGCGCAAACTACCGCTGGCCTGGAAATGTGCGCGAACTGGAACAGGCGGTCCGGCGGATTCTTTTGACGCGTCAGTACCGGGGAGACCGCAGAGCCGCGGCGCCCGATCTTTGCAGCGAGCTTCAGGAAGGAATCGCCTCCGGTTCATTGAATGTCGATGCGCTGGTGTCAGGCTATTGCGCTCTTCTGTATGAGCGGCACGGCACCTACGAAGATGTGGCGGCGAAAGCAAACCTGGACCGGCGCACGGCAAAATCCTACATCCAAAAAAAGCTTGCGGGCAATCCTGTTCGGCAGCCCAAGGAAATCGGAAGTCTGAAAAAAGTCTGAAGAATTTTCAGAGTCCGGAGCGTCTCTGAAAAATAGGCGCTGTTTTGCCTGGCGGCCTGAAGAACTGCCCAATATCCTCGTTCGCCGCCCCGATCAGGCGGAAATCGATTCGAGCGCCTCGTCCCGGGAATGCTTTTTTCTCGAAAACCTGTCGACCAGGTCATCCAGCAGCGAGTAGACGACGGGCACGGCGATCAATGTCAGGAGGGTCGATGTAATCAGTCCGCCGATGACGGCGCGCGCCATCGGCGCCCTCATTTCGGATCCGGCGCCGATTTCAAATGCCAGCGGAAGCATGCCGAAGATCATGGCCATGGTGGTCATGACAATCGGGCGGAAGCGCGTCTTCCCGGCCTCAACCAGTGCGGCAGTGCGCTCCCGTCCTTCGAGCCTCAACCTCTTCGTGTAGTCGATCAGAAGAATGGCGTTCTTTGTCACCAGCCCCATGAGCAGAATCAAGCCGATCATGGACATGATGTTCAGCGTATCCTGCGTAAGCACCAGGATTCCGGCGACTCCTATCAGCGAGAGCGGCAGCGACAGCATGATGGCGAGCGGGTGCATAAAGCTGCCGAACTGAGAAGCCAGTATCAGATAGATGAAAACAACCGCCAGTATCAGGGCTTCATAAATGTAATCGAAGGTCTCATTCATCTCCTCCGATTCTCCGGTAAAGTTCACCGAATATCCTGCCGGCAGATGCATCTTCTCGATGGCATCCTTCATATCATTCTCGACATCGCCTATCGGTCGGCCGGCAGTGTTTGCAAAGATGCGGACTTCGCGCATGAGGTCGTAGTGGCGAATCTGCGAGGAGCTCGCGGCTCGCGTAAATTGGACCACCTGCCCCATCGGCGCCAGGATGTCGCGTCCGGCGGCGTCTTTCTTTGAACTCAAGAGATCGATGTCATTCAGCACCTCCGCCGACCGCCGCTGCTGCTTGGACAGGCGCACGCGAACATCGTAGGCGTCTCCGTCGGCATCCTCGAATTGTGTGGCGACTTCTCCGTTGAGCAGCGTCCGCATGGCCATCGCCAGCGATTCCAGTTCAATGCCCAGATCGGAGGCGACGGCGCGATCGATGCGCACCTTGATTTCGGGCTTATCCGGGTCCAGGCTCCGGTCAATGTCGACCGCGCCCGGAATTTCCCGGATCCGATCCATGACCGCGGCCGATATGCGGTCGAGCTCCTTCATATCGGGGCCCTGAACGCTAAGCTGAAGCGGCCTGGAGTCTCCCATGTCGGCCACATCTTCAATGCTGACGATGGCCCGCCCGTAAGCGCCCAGTTCCTTCCGAAGGCTGTCGCGAAGCGCGTCATCGGACGCCGTACGCTCTTTTTTGGGCTTTAGCTTCACATAAATGGAGCCTTCATGGAGCGCCGAGCTGGAACCTGCGCCAATGGTTGTTAAAGTGTAGTGGACGCCCGGTTTGCTCAGGATCAGGCGCACGATGTCCTTCGATATGTCTTCCGTCTCCTCGAGAGCGCTGCCGGGATTGCTTTTGAAACTGACCTGGAATTCGCCACGATCATAGGAGGGCATGAATTCTTCGCCGAGCGTGTCGAAAACAAACAGCCCGCCGACGAACAGCGCCAGCGAAACCGCCATAATCCATGCCCGGTGTCGAAGGGAGAAGCGGATTGCTTTTTCATAGGCGTTCCGAAGATTTAAAAACCAATTGTCGAACGCCTCCAGCGCGCGGGCCAGGCCTCTTCTTCGCCTGCTGGTCTCGACCGCCGGATCGTACCATCGGGATGAAAGCATGGGATCCAGGGTGAAAGAAACGAACAGGGATACGAGAACGGCAAAGGCGATGGTAATGCCGAACTCGTAGAAAAAACGCCCGACAATCCCCTTCATAAACGCGATCGGGACGAAGACGGCGATGATGGAAAAGGTGGTTGCCATCACCGCCAGCCCGATCTCGGAAGTTCCCTTCCGGGCGGCTTCATAATGATCGCGACCGAACTGCATGTGACGAACGATGTTTTCCCGAACCACGATCGCGTCGTCGATCAACAAACCCACCGAAAGCGACAGACCCATCAGAGTGAGGATATTCAGCGAAAATCCCAACGCCCTCATAACGATGAAGGCGGAGACGATTGAAACCGGAAGGGTCAATCCGGTAATAACGGTGCTGCGCCAGCTATTGAGAAACAGAAAGACTATAAAGACGGTAAAGAGCGCCCCGAGAATCATGGTCAGTTGAACATCTTCAACCGCTTCGCGAATAAAGGTGGAATTATCCCGGACGACCTGGAGCTGCGTCTGACCCGGCAGTTCCCGGTTCAATATCGGCAGCGCGGCTTTTACAGCCTCGGCGACATCCACGGTATTTCCACCCGATTGCTTTCGGATTTCGAGCGCCAGAGATCTCTGCCCGTCGATAAGGGCAAGCGTGCGCTGTTCTTCATGCCCATCCGCAATCCGCGCAATATCGCTGAAAGGAACGGGAACGCCGCGGATGTTTTTCACAATCAGATCCTTGAACATTTTCGGATCGCTGACTTTCCCTTCCAAGCGCACCAGTTCCTCGATTGCGCCCGCCGCTACCTTCCCCGCCGGGACCTCGATATTTTCCCGCCGCAGCGCCAGAACGATTTCCGGCGCCGTCAGTCCATACGCCTTCATGCGCTCCGGGTCCAGGTAGACCTGGATCTCCCGGCGCTGCCCGCCGACAATTTTCAGGGAACCGACCCCTTCGATGGTTTCCAGGCGCTTGCGGATGATTTTTTCCGTAAGAGAAGTAAGCTCTTTTGTGGACAGCCGGGGCGAAGAAACCGACAGGGTCAGGATGGGCATGTCGGCCGGATCCAGCCGCTCGATGATCGGCTCCTCCACTCCGGAGGGAAAATCGCGCCGCAAAGCGCTCACCTTGCTCCGGACATCCTGCGCCGCAGTGTGAATATCCGTTCCCAGTTCAAATTCGGCGACAACGATTGAAACTCCTTCCGTTGTTGTGGACGAAATGTGTTTCACGCCTTCGATGGGGTTGACGGCTTCTTCGATGCGCTTGGTCACTTCGGTTTCCACGGTTTCAGGCGCCACCCCGGGATAGAGCGTCTGTACGGTCACGACAGGAATATCCACATTGGGGAACAGGTCGATGGACAGCTCCCGGTATGAAAAAACTCCCAGCACAACCAGGGCGACCATCATCATGGTTGCAAAAACCGGCTGTTTAACGGAAAGGTCGGATAAAATCATAGCTTATTTCCCTCAACCACAGGTTTTCCTGCGCCGATGCCCGTGGCGGTTCTCCTTTCGCATGGAGCCATGGATTGATTTACTTGGATATCCGCACCGGGATCCCGTCTTTCAAAGACGGCCCGATTTCCGAAATCACCGCATCGCCTTCCTGAAGGCCCTGACGGACCCACACATATTCCGCCTGGCTGTCGCCGATGGCAATATCGAGGCGTCGCGCCTTGCCCTCTCTTGCCACATAGACGCCCGCGGTTTGGGATCCTTCCTTCTCTGCAATCAGCGAGTCGCGGGGAATAACGATCGCATTCGGCTCCTTGCGGGCCACGATCTCCCCCCGGGCATACATGCCGCTGCGCAAATGCCCCTTCGGATTGGAAATCGCCAGTTTCACTTTTACGGATCGGCTATCCGTTTCCACTTCGGGATTGATCGCGGCGACGATTCCTTCAAACTGCTGTTCTCCGTAAGTCGGCGTTGTAAATGTGGCCCGCTGTCCCGGCCGCACTTTTGCCAGCTGATAGGAGGGAATAACGCATTCCAGCTCCAGCCTGTCATTGTCGACGATGGCGTACAGAGCAATGCCCGGAGAAAGCAGGGACCCTTTATCCAAATATTTTTTCTGAATATGTCCGTCGGCCGGAGAATAAATCTTGCAGTCTTTCAACCCCTTCTCCGCAATCGCCAGGGCGGCCCTCGCCTGGCCGCATTGCGCTTCCGCCAGCCGCACCTGCGATTCCGCGTCCTTGACTCCGTTCAGAGCGGCCTTATGGTCTTTTTCAGTGATTCCGCCGCTTTGAAGCAGGTTGTCGGCCCTCTCCTTCTCGGCTCTCGCATGATCTGCCGCAACTTTTGCGCGGTCCAGCCCCGCAAGAGCCACCCCGAGCGCGGCATCCGCCTGATCGTAAGCCAGGCGATAGTTGACGGGATCGATTTCAGCGAGCAGCTGATTCTTCCGAACGCGATCGCCCTCGTTAAAATGGGCCGCGATCAGGCGGCCGCCGACTTCGGGTTGGACTTCCACGGTGGATAAAGTGCGGAGGGTCCCGGTGATCGGCACTGTGGCAATCCAGTCGCGGCGCACCGCCGGAACCGTCTTGACCACAAGTTCCGTCGCGGCGATCGCCGGGGCATGTTCGGCGCCATGTCGTTCGCTCCTATCGCATTGCCACTGGCTCCCGGCTGCGAGAGCCAAAACCAGCATCCCCACATATCTGCCTGTTCTGTCGTTCACTGAAAAACCTCCTCGTCCAGGATAGGGCTGCCTGACGCCAGTCGAAGCCGTGCTTTTGCCATTTCGTAGTCATAGGTAGCGGAGATTAGGGCGTTGCGGGCGACAACAAGCGCGGTCTGAGAATCCAGCACATCCAGAGTCGTTGCCGCGCCGTACTGGTAATTGGCCTGCATCAGCGTGAGCACTTTTTCAGCCTGTTTGACGCTCAGCTTTGCCGCCGCAATCGCCTTTTCAGAGGATTGCATGTCATCGTAGGCCCGCTTCAGTTCCAGCCGATAGGCGTTTTCCAGCTGTGCCAGTCGCTGTTGCGCAGCTCGGAGCCTGGATCTTGCCTGCACAACCAGTCCTGCTTTCCGTCCGCTGTCAAAGACCGGCAGTCGGAAGTTGAAGGTAAGATTCCAGCGCGAAAAATCATTTTTGAAGAAGTTTTGCGGTTCCCGCACCGCATAGCCCCACTGGCCCTCCATGTCGATCGTGAGCTTGTTCTCCGCATTTGCCAGAGACAGCGCCAGATCCGCCCCTTTCACCTGTCGTCGAGCCGCCTGCAATTCGGGACGAAGGCTCAGCTTGTTCTTCTGGATGTCCTCGAGGCTTCCCGCCGCCCATGGGCGATAATCCAGAGATCCGGCTATCTCGGTGGGAGCCTCCAGGTCTTCGACAATCAGATTATTGATGACAGCCCGCGCCAGGCGCACCCCGTTATCCGCACGGATCAGCTCCGGTTCCAGATTGGCGATGTTGACCTCCGATCGAAGAACGTCGATTTCGGTGGCTACGCCGTTCTTGTACCGGCTTCGCGCCTGGTTCAGATGCTCGGTTCGAAGCCCGTAGGTTTCGCGCACCACCTCGCGGTTCGCTTCCGCCAGCAACAGATCGTTGAAAGCCTGAAATACTTTGAATGCGAGCTGCTGCCGCACGGCGTCGCTGACTGAATTTTTCTCTCCCAGGCTTTCTTCCGCCAGCTGAAGAGCCGTACGCACCTTGCCGGCGTTGTAGATCGGCTGCTTCACGTTGAGACCCATGTCGAACATGTTATTGGCGCTGGGGATCAGAGCGTCTTTGAATTCCTTGGGAACCTTGTCGAAACTTGAACTGTTGAGGATGCTGGGATCGCGCATCCGCAGGCCATAGCCCTGAAACGTTACCTGCGGGAAAGCGCCGGATCGCACCTCCGTTATTTTCCCTTTCAGTTCTTCAAGCTCTTCGAGAGCCACCAATATTTCCGGATTGCGTTTAAGCGCAAGCTCTACGGCGGCCGCCATGGTCAGCGGCGATTTCCCGCTTTGCGCCATTGCGGCAGACAGCGCGCCGACGCCAACGATCATCCAAGTCGCTATCCGCATCCATGTCATGAATGAAGTCTCCTCTCTTTACCGACCGGTTTAGTTTCATGGATCGGCGACGAGGGCCGCAGGAGAAGATCGACGAGCCGTTCGGCGGTTTGCCGACTCAGCGTCCGTCTTCCGGTGAAAAAGTACTCGAGGATCTGCATGAGCATCATTCCCAAAAGAGCTCCCGACATCAGTTCCGCATCGCTCGGTTTCCCCGCCGACATGCACGTGCGGATGACCTGTGCAATGACGTCGCGCTCACGTTTGAATTCTTTTATAAAATTAAAGCGAGGGTATTCCCCCTCGGGAGAAAACATCATGCGAAAGAGAAGCCGCATGCTGTTCGGATCTTTCGTGCAGTTGCGAAATTCCGAGGATACGTAGCGTATCAGGCGTTCGCGCAGGGATCCCCGGTCTTCAGAGATCCTCAGCAGGTTCTTTCGCGTCTGGTTGAAAATATCGAGCATCAATTCCTGGTAAAGATGTTCTTTGCCGCGGAAGTGATAATAGAGCGCCGGCTTGGTAATGCCGGCAGCCTGGCAGATTTCGCGAGTGGAGGCTCCCGCATAGCCTTTCTTCGCAAACAGCTCCGTTGCCGCATTCAGGATCGTATCGCGCGCGCCGCTCATTTCGGGTTTTTACTATACCGACCGGTAAAGAATTGTCAAGGCCCCCAAACTCCGAAAATCCGCGCCCTGCTTCTTGGCTGAGGCGCAATCCGCCTTAATCCTCAATATTCATGAAGATTCGTTAATCTTGCGGGCAGACAGCCCGTGTGCAAGTGCAATGCACCGCGCATTGTCCTTTTACGGGCGGTTCAGAATTCCGACGGATGCCGAAGCGGGAAGGGCGACGGCGGACGCCGCAAACAAGGCTCCGCGATTGATTGAAAGCCGCAGAGTGGAGTCGCAAGCCGGTTGAAAATGCAGAGGCGTGCAAATTATCAGCTTTTTCTTCCGTAGTTGCGGTAAAATTGCTTTGAAATCGAGAAATTCCTGACAGTTGATAAAATACAGGAAGTCTGCTGAAAGTCCGAAGAATTTTCGGAGGCAGGAGCGGCTTTTTGCCTATCCGTCGGATTGAACCTTCTCTTGCGATGGAGGCAGCTGATTGCGAAACTCCGCGCAACATCCATGTTGCGATGAACCAGGCTGAGGAAATTTCAGGCGCGGCCCCGCACAGGCCGCCCGGAGTTCACAAGGCGGATATCGATGAAACCTGCGGTGGAGAAGCCGAATTGCGGAGGCAAATCGAAATTATTGTTTCGGAGGATCCGCGGGCCGGCTGAACGTGACAGGAGCTCCCATGATTGGTCGAAGCGTCTCGCACTACCGGATCATTGAAAAGTTGGGGCAAGGGGGGATGGGCGTTGTTTACAGGGCCGAGGACCTTAAGCTGCGGCGCCTTGTGGCTCTGAAATTCCTGCCGGAAAGCCTCTCGCACGACAAAATTGCGCTTGAGCGCTTTCAACGCGAAGCGCGCGCCGCATCCGCATTAAACCACCCGAACATCTGTACGATTCATGATATCGACGCTGCCGACGGCCAGGATTTCATTGTGATGGAATTGCTGGAAGGCGAAACGCTGAAAAACCGGTTGTCCGGTCGCCCGATGGAAACGGATGAAACCCTCAACCTGGCGCTGCAGATCGGGGAGGCGCTGGATGCGGCGCACAAGAGAGGAATTATCCATCGCGACATCAAGCCCGCCAATATATTCATTACAATCCGAGGGCAGGCGAAGATTCTTGATTTCGGCCTCGCAAAGCTGACCCCGGCGGAAGCGCTATCCAGCGAACCGCCTTCGCAGGCCGCAACAATTTCCGATGAGGAGGGGCTGACAAGCCCCGGAGCGGCTTTGGGTACGATCGCATACATGTCGCCGGAACAGGCAAGGGGAGGGCAGCTCGATGCCCGCACCGACCTGTTCTCGTTTGGCGCGGTGCTCTATGAAATGGCTGCGGGGCAACGGGCATTCTCCGGAACCGCCTCGGCGTCCGTTTTCGACGCAATCTTGCATCAGGACCCGCCGCCTCCTCGACGCTTGAATCCCGCCTGCCCCGCTGGCTTGGAAAGTGTCATCGACAAAGCTCTTGAAAAGGACGCATCGCATCGATATCAGAGCGCGGCGCAGCTTTGCGCCGACCTGCGGCGACTGAAGCAGGATTCAGATTCTGCAAAGCTGCAAACAGCGCCGCTGAGGCCGAAAGCGCTGCTGCGAAGCGTCCTGAGGCCTCGCTTTGCCATCCCGGCCTTGCTGATATTGGCGGCGCTCGTTTTCTCGTCCGTTTATTTCATGAGGCGTCAGGCGGACATCCACTGGGCAAAAAACACAGCCCTGCCCGAAATTGAACGGCTGATAGGAAACTACAACTATGCCCAGGCATTCGATATGGCCCTCCAGGCGGAAGCATTGATCCCTGGCGATCCCAAACTCGCAGAACTGCTTTCAAGCTGTTCGCAGAAAGCCAACATTCAAACAAAGCCGGATGGAGCAAGGATCTACCTGAAGGACTATGATTCTCCGCAGAGCAATTGGCGTTTTCTGGGTATGTCGCCGATCAAAGATCTGCGCGTCCCAAACCTCTTTTATCAATGCAAAATCGAAAAGGAAGGATTTGAAACTGAAGTTTTAGTGCGCTTGTCTGTCGCGGAGTTTTCAAGAACTTTGCACAAAACAGGTTCCATACCCAAAGGGATGGTCTTCGTGAGCGGAGGCAAAGATCTGGGCGACTTCTTCATCGATAAATATGAGGTCACAAACCGGCAATTCAAGGAATTCATTGATCGAGGCGGCTATCAGGATAAGAAGCACTGGAAGCACGGATTTGCGCGGGGAGGGAAAGAGCTCCTATGGGATCAAGCCATGAAGGAGTTCGTGGACCCGACCGGGCGACCCGGCCCTTCCACATGGAATTCCGGGACTTATCCAGATGGCCGCGATGAGTGGCCGGTATCCGGAGTGTCCTGGTATGAAGCCGCTGCCTATGCGGAGTTTGCCGGAAAAGCGCTGCCGACATCCGCGCACTGGGAAGCCGCTACTGGGCTGAATAAAGGCTCCATGTATTTGCTTCATTCTCTGATTCCACAAAGCAATTTCCGCGGCGAGGGACCGGAGGCCGTCGGAGCAAATCCCGGTCTGACCTTCAGCGGCGCCTTCGATATGGCCGGCAATGTTCGCGAATGGTGTTGGAACGAGACTGCGAATGGCCGCTGTGTCAGGGGCGGAGCATGGGACGACGGCTCTTACATGATCACGCTGCCCATCGGCGCTCCGGCGCTGGACCGCTCGGACCGCAATGGATTCCGCTGTGCGCAATATATCGATCCGGCCAAAATCGCGGAATCCGCCTTTGCGACGGTCAAAAATCCCGAAACCCCAAGCTATAGCAGGGGAGTCAAGCCGGTTCCAGACGCCTTGTTCCAGTCCTACCGGGAACAGTTTTCCTATGATGCGAAGGACTTGAAGGCTGTCGTTGATGAACGAAATGAGCGACAGGAGTGGGTTACAGAGAGAGTTTCCTTTGAAGCCGCTTATCCTGGAGAGCGCATGCAGCTTTTTTTGTTTCTTCCCAAAAATGCTCCGCCTCCTTATCAGACGGTCGTCTTTTTCCCCGGAGCGAACGTTCCCTCTCCCGGCTTTACTATTCAAAACCTTGAAGAGCAGTTCAAATTTCCCGTCCAAATGGTTGTGTCCAGCCGGCGGGCTTTCGCATTTCCGATATACCAGGGAACCTTCGGACGTAAACAGAGCTTCCCTGAGTCCCATATTATTGTCTGGGGAGAGGACACCCATCGTTATGTCGAATATCTCACTCAGGTGATCAAGGACTTCAAGCGATCCATCGACTACCTGGAAACGCGGAAAGACATCGATTCCAAAAAGCTGGCCTATTTCGGCGTCAGTTGGGGATCCTGTATGGGAGCGATCATTCCCGCCGTCGATGATCGTCTGAAGGCCAGCGTTCTGGAAATCGGCGGCTTTCTGCAGAAAAACATCAGGCGCGAAATGGACCAAATCAACTACGTCACGCGCGTCAAGGTTCCCACCTTGATGCTCAACGGCAAGTATGATGTCGTCGGATTCCCATATGAGACAACGGTCAAGCCGATGTTCGACATGCTCGGGACGCCGAAGGAGCACAAGCGGCTGGTCCTGGCGGATACAGATCACTTCTTCCCAAGAAACGAACTTATCAAGGAAATGGACGCCTGGCTCAACAAATACCTGGGACGTCCCAAATAAGAAAATCGTGCGCAAACAAGGCGGCTTGGGCTTGTCGTGGCCGGCGACCGTCCCGCCGGATTCCGGCCAAAGCTATTGCCGCCCGATGAGCCCGGGCCAGAGTATTTCCATTTGGGCTGGAGGGCCCAGAGGCGCCTGGGCGGGGCCGAAGCAGATGAATTCCGGCAAAGACCCGGAAAAAACCGCGTAGGCGCTTTCGCTCAAAGACACCGGATCGGCGCCGCCAAACCAGTCGATGTCGCAGTTTGCGTAGCGCCCCGATCCCCTGGCTTCTCCCAGCCGGTCCTGCGAAAAAGCGCCGCCCCCGGCCGGGCCATGACCCCAACGCACCAGGTTGACGGATTTCGGAACGGCAAAACGCCAATACCGGATTTCCTGCCCCCGTGAATGAACCTCTATGGCCGTCATCGAAGGATTTCCGTCATAGCGGGGAATGAGGTTCCACACAAAACGCTTTTCGCGAATCCTGCCGTTTTGAACTTGAGGCGCGGATTTCTGCAGCGCCCTTGAGATCTGGTTTTTCCAATCCGGGTCCCCCAGCGATATGCAGGGCAAAACCCGCAGATTGGGAGGCACGTGATTGCTCCCGATTCCGCTCATCAGTCCCATCATCGGGAACCCCGGCCCCAAATGCAGAAGCGTCTGGTCGATCGCGGAAGTCAGTTCATCGGCATAGGCCTTTCGCGTGCAGCACTGATGGGTAAGGATGTACGTCCAGCCGTCAAAGCCAACGCTCATAAGCCTCTGCATGATTCGAGGCCAGAGGCGATGGTCCGGCATGATCTCGAAAGAATCGTACACCGCCTCGATATTGGCGTCCTGCAGTTGCGGTACCAGGTACCCGAAATCTCTTTCTTCCCTGCCGATCCAGGGGTAGCTGACCCACAAACGATGCAACCCGGCGTTCTGCTTTTCCATCACCTTATATGCTCCGAATCATTGCCTGTAGAATCGTATCGGCAAACCACGCCGGCCGAAGTGCGGCGGATCACAATTCTTCCACTATTTTGCATATCGGGGCAGGCTGCTTTTAAGCACATCGAGTGTTGAAAATCAGCAGACGCGAGACTCCCGGCGCTTGAAAAGGCTGCGGAAGCCCGGCAGGCGATTTGTGCGCTTTCGATATAAAACATTTGCATAAAAAGACTTCTGCATGTCCCGACGAAAATAATCCGTCCATCTGAAACAATCTGGCATCCCGATTGCTTCTTACTTCGGCATGAAAACGAATTCATCGAGTCGGGACGCCATCTTAAGGAACGCCATATGATGATTGCCAACACGATTTATGAACAGGATTTATGCGTCAACAGCTGCAATTACACTGCCGCCAGCCGGCGATATGCATGGTTGGAAAAAGAGGGGAATATGTGGCATTTTCTGACGAATCTATTTGCAGATCCGGCAACGTCAACTCGCAGGTGGACGAATAAACAGCGCGCGCTGGAAGAACTTACAAGGGAGGGATGGACGGTGCTTTATCCCTATCCCGAGCAGAGCTCGCACCGCGAAACCGCCCGCGGCGGCGCCTGCGGCTACGGCCTCATGTGGATTGACCCTTAGGGCCTGTCAATGAATAACGTTTACACTTTGGCGCGAGCGCCGGGCGGGCAGATGCAATGCGGCGCGACGGGGGCGATGCGGGACATCGTCGAGGAGCGCTAACGCAACCGATGCCCGCCCGCCGCCGCGCCCCGCAGGGCCGCCGGCACTCAAAATTGCAAATATCTATGTCACTTTTTCGCATGTTCAACCAACCTGAGAGCCAGCAGCAAAATGTGAAGTTATTTTTGCGCAGGCCCTTAGCCCTCGTGTTCGTGGGCTGCAATTTAATTTCTATGCCCGCCGACGGCCGCGAATCCCGGTTGCGGCCGCCAGAAGAATTGGAATCCAATGTGGAGGATACGCTATGACAAAAGCCCGGCGCCATGGCGCCGGGCAACCCGACAAACAAATCCTTCCCGCAGGGACAACCCGTTCCGCGGCCCCTGCGGGAAGAACTCCGCTGCTATCTTTTCCTTCATAACAAAAGCTTCCTAAGATAATCGCGCAACGCGTCGATAAGGGCCTGTCAATGAATAACGTTTACACTTTGGCGCGAGCGCCGGGCGGGCAGATGCAATGCGGCGCGACGGGGGCGATGCGGGACATCGTCGAAGAGCGCTAACGCAGCCGATGCCCGCCCGCCGCCGCGCCCATCTTTCGCAGCAGCCGTTCCATGAGCGGAAAAAGCTCTCTTTCGTTTTGTCAACAGTTGCGCCTTTGCTATATTCGTTGTAGGCTCATCGCGGAGACGCCCATGTTGAAACCTACCGTCCTTGTCATCGACGACGAGAAGGATCTGATCGAGCTGGTCCGCTACAACCTCGAAAAAGAGGGATTTCTTGTCAAAGGGGAACCCGATGGCGAATCGGGCAAGGCGGCGGCGGTCCGCGATCTTCCGGACATCATCATCGTCGACCTCATGCTGCCGGGCATCGACGGCCTCGAAGTGTGCCGGCGCCTCCGGGCGGACGCGCGAACCGCCGGCATCCCGATCATCATGCTGACGGCGAAATCCGGGGAATCCGACCGCATCGTAGGGCTCGAGCTGGGCGCCGACGATTATGTGACCAAGCCTTTCAGCCCGCGCGAACTCGCCGCAAGAGTCAAAGCCGTGCTGCGCAGGAGTTCGGCGCAGGTCCAGTCGCCTGCGCTCATCCGCCGCGGCGGATTGACCATCGATCTGGACCGGAGAGAAGTGGCCTGCGAGGGCCAAGTCGTTTCCCTTACCGCTTCCGAATTCCGCCTTCTGCAGTTTCTGACGGAGCGCCCGGGGCGCGTCTTTTCGCGGTCCGAACTCATCGACGCCGCCTTGGGCAGGGATGTGGCGGTAGTGGACCGCACCATCGACGTTCACATTACGGGACTGCGAAAGAAAATGGGGAAATGCGGCGAGTGGATCGAAACCGTCCGCGGCTTCGGCTACCGCTTTCGGGATTAAAGCCGCACCGGAAGAAAAATGGTAAAAATGGAGCCGCGGCCCACTTCGCTTTCCACCTTGATCCGGCCCCCATGCGCCTCCACAAGATGCTTGGCTATCGAAAGACCTAGCCCCGTCCCGCCCGATTCCCGGGATCTCGCCGCATCGGCGCGATAGAACCTTTCAAAGATCCTTTCCTGATCCGCTTTCGGTATCCCGATGCCCGTGTCGGAAACCGAAAGCGCGATTTCATTTTCCTCGAGGACGCCTTGGACCCGGATGCGCCCGCCCGCGGAAGTGTAGCGGACCGCGTTGTCCAGGAGGTTCTGCAGCGCTTCCTGGAGAAGCCGAAGGTCCCCGGAGATGGGCGGCAGATTGGCCGCGCAGTCCGATTCCAGGGCCAGGTTTTTCTTGCCGGCCTTCACGCGGATCGTCTCGATGCAGGATTCCACAACGCCGGCGACGGCGACCGGCTGGATTTCCATCTGCAACTGTCCGGCTTCGATCCGGGCCAGTTTCAGCAGATCCTCGGTCAGGCGGCCGAGCCGCAAGGCGTGTTCGTGAATGATTTCGATAAACCGCCGGCTGTTGACTTTGTCTTCCAGAGCCCCGCCCAGCAGCGTTTCGGCGAAACCTTGAATGGCGGTCAGCGGCGTCCGGAATTCATGGGAAATGTTCGCGACAAAATCGCGGCGCGCCCGCTCCAGCCGCCGGATCTCGCTGATATCGTGAAGCACCATCACGGCCCCGAACGACTGGCCGTTGGAGCGGATCGGCGCCGAGGTTGCCGCGAAGCTTTTGGTCCGGACGGACCCCACAACCACTTCGCCGTGAATAATCTCGTTTCCGCCCAGCGCTTTTTTAAAAAGAGCGAGCAGGTCGGAATGGCGCAACACCTCCACCACCGGCCGGTTCTCATAATTCGCTTCCGGGATGTCCGCCGCCTGGTAGAAGGCCTTGTTGCAGAAAATGACTCGCTGGCCCGAATCGATCACCGCGACGCCCTCTTCCATGCTTGCAAGGATTGCTTCCGACTGATTCCTCTCGCTTGTCAGGATGCGAATAGTCTGATCCAATTTTGACGCAGTCTGATTAAGCGTGCGTGAAAGGTCCGCCAGTTCATCGTTGCTGCGCTCGAGCGGCACAGGCCGGAAA
Organism: uncultured Acidobacteriota bacterium; assembly: GCA_964642735.1. Classification (GTDB taxonomy): domain Bacteria; phylum Acidobacteriota; class UBA6911; order UBA6911; family UBA6911; genus UBA6911. Next base: position 24,523 of record CAZXSV010000020.1, on the reverse strand, counting down.
TCCCCCTCCGCAATCCTGCGGGAAAATTCCTTCAACCGCCCGATGCGGCTGGAAATCGCGCGAAAGAACAGCAGCGAGGCGCCGCCTGCGGCGCACAGAATCAGCAGCGATACGCTCCAGAGGCTTCTCCGGAAAGCTCTCAAATCCTCTTCCAGACGGTAGACCGGAAGAGAGAACCTTACGACCACGATCCCGCCGCCGGTCAGATCAAAGCGTTTGGCAAGATACACCAGATCGTGCCCGACCGTTTCGCTGTAGCGCACCGCCCGGCCTGAGCCGTCCGACAACGCCGCCTTTATTTCAGGCCGAGCGCGGTGATTCTCCATATCGGCCGGATTCCCATCCGAGTCGGCCATAACCTTGCCGTCCGCCGATATCAAGGTGGCTCGTATTCCGCTTTCAGCCAGCCACTCGGGCCATGCCTTCAATTCCGATTCTTCCAGCGAACCCGGCGGTTTCTTTTCAGCCAGAGAGACCAGCATTTCCAACTGCGAAAAAGCGGCCGCCAAATACTCGCGTCTCAATGCCCGGACGACGTAGAAATCCAGGATGGCAAGGACCAGCAGAAGCATCAGCAGGTATACCAGCCCTATTTTCCAGAACAGGCGGTTGCCCGATTTATTCTTCGGCGGATGATCATTCGAGTTCATAGACATGACTAGTTTATCGCATACGGCGCCGGCCAAGATCAACTGCCGAAGCGTCCTGTCGCCGAAACACACGGGGGAAAAGCGCCAAAAAAATATTGATCCCGCATTCCCGGCGCTCT
>CAZXSV010000020.1:0-23654 GCA_964642735.1 uncultured Acidobacteriota bacterium | reverse complement strand
CGCCTCGCCGCGAACCTTCATGAACAATCCCGGATAAAAATCTTAACCAAATCTTAACATAAACATTGTTATAGCTTTACACAGCCTTAATACCATCCTCCTTCACTTTGACGGAGGGATGCATGCACAAAAAGATGAGTTTGGTTGCCCTGGCGGCATTTGCCATCATATTGTCCGGATGCGGCGGCCCCGGCGAACAGCACCGGCCGGTGACGGTCAAAGGCTCCGACACGATGGTCATTCTCGCCCAGAGCTGGGCGGAAAATTACATGAAGGAGAATCCTGACCGCTCCATTCAAGTCACGGGAGGCGGCTCCGGAGTCGGCATCGCCGCTTTGATCAACGGAGGCACGGACATTTGCGAAGCCTCGCGCCCGATGAAAAACTCTGAGAAGCAGCAAACCCGCAAACGCCGCGGACAGGAAGTGAAGGAAATCCCTGTCGCGCTCGACGGCGTGGCGGTCTACGTCAGCGAATCCAATCCCATCCAGTCTTTGTCCCAGTCGCAGCTCAAATCCATTTATACCGGGAAAATCGTCAACTGGAAGGAAGTCGGCGGCAAGGACGCAAAGATTGTCGCATATGGCAGAGATAACAGTTCGGGCACATACCAATTCTTCAAAGAACACGTGCTGGCCAATCAAGACTTTGCGCGCGACGTCCAGTCCCTGCCCGGAACGGGCGCTGTCGTAAATGCGATTTCCAAGGATCCGGCGTCCATCGGCTATGGCGGCATCGCTTATGCTTCCGGGATACGGATTGTGCCGATCCGCGGCGAGGAAAGCGGCGAAGCGGTCATGCCTTCGCTGGACGCCGTCAAGAGCGGTCATTACGCCCTGTCGCGCAACCTGTTCTTCTACACCGTGGGAGAGCCGTCGGGAGACGTGAAGGCCTTTATCGATTGGGTGCTCGGCGAGGAAGGACAGAAGCTATGCGAAAAAGTGGGATACTACCCTGTAACCCGGAATTAGCGCCGCTTCCGAGCCTTCGACGCGTCGGCATGTTTGGCGACCGGTTGGCCGCCGCGGCAATAAAAAGCAGCGCTTTCCTTGCCATAGCCTCGCTCCTGCTGATCTTTATTTTCATCGGCAAAGAAGCGCTTCCGGTTTTCACTTCCGCCGAGGTTCAACAGGAGGCGAGCCTGGCAAAACTGTTTCTTCCCCAGCCGGCGCATGAAGGCCGAGCTGCCGAGTTCAGCTGGCAGCCGATATCCGAACTGCCGAAGTATTCGCTGCTGCCCCTTTTCGCCGGCACTTTAAAGGTCACGATCATCGCCGTGCTGATCGCGATACCGCTTGCGGTAGCGGCGGCCCTGTATACATCCGAATTCGCCCCCGGCTGGGCGCGCGAAACCATCAAACCCTGCATCGAAATCCTCGCCGGCATTCCCAGCGTCGTCGTAGGATTTTTCTGCCTGATGGTGATCGCCAGCTGGCTGCAATCCGCGTTTGGGCTGACGTTCCGGTTGAACGCCCTGACCGCGGGCATCGGCCTCAGCCTCGCCGTGATCCCGATTGTCTACACGGTTTCGGAAGACGCCTTCTCATCCGTTCCCAAGACGTTTCGTGAAGGCTCCGTCGCGATGGGGGCGAGCTCCTGGCAGACGGCTTCCCGCGTCGTCCTGCCGGCGGCAATGCCGGGAGTGCTGGCGGCCTGCGTCCTGGGATTCGGGCGAGCCATCGGAGAAACGATGATCGTGCTGATGGCGTCCGGCAACGCCGCGGTGCTTTCCTGGTCGCCGTTCGATTCCGTTCGGACTTTTTCCGCAACCATCGCCGCCGAACTCGGCGAACTCGTCCAGGGGAGCCCCCATTACCACGTCCTTTTCTTTATCGGGGCTTTTCTGTTCCTTCTGACTTTCGCCATTAATCTTGCGGGGCGCTGGTGGGTCGGGAAACTGCAGAAAAAGCTGCAAGGAGCCGCGTAATGAATTCCGACTGGATGAAAAAAACCAGGTTCGCCGGCGGCATGATGCAGGGGCTCACTGCGCTCGCATGCCTGATGATTATCGCCCTCGTCGCGATAATCATCGGCAACATCCTGTTTCACGGGACGGAAATGCTGTCCTGGGAATTTCTGTCCGAATCTCCCAGAGAACACTTTACCAGGGGCGGCATTTTCCCCGCCATATTCGGAACCGCCGCGCTGGTGATTTTGATGACCATCGCGGTCATCCCGCTGGGCGTCGCGACCGCTATCTACATGCACGAATACGCGCCAAAACGCTCCCGCCTCGTTCACCTTGTCCGCCTCGCGATTCAAAACCTGGCGGGCGTCCCGGCAATCGTATTCGGCCTTTTTGGAGTCGGTTTCTTCATCGAGTTCGTCGGGCGGGGATTGGATCGGGGCCTGTACGGCGGCCAGCTGGTCTACGGCCAGCCGGCGATCCTCTGGGCCGCGTTGACAATGGCTTTGCTGACGCTTCCAACGGTGGTCGTCGCCACCGAAGAAGCGCTGCGCGCGATTCCCAACCATTACCGCGAGGTCGCCTACTCTCTTGGAGCGACGCGCTGGCAGATGATCCGGCGTGTGGTCCTCCCGCAGGCGGCCGGCGGGATACTGACCGGAGGCATCCTCGCGGTGAGCCGCGGATCCGGCGAAGTCGCCCCGGTGATGTTTACCGGCGCCGCTTACTCGCTCCCGGACCTGCCGACAAAGCTGAATCATCAATTCATGGAGCTCGGATACCACGTGTACGTGATGAGCACGCAGGCGTTCGACGTCGAAGCGACCAAACCGGCGCTTTACTCGACCGTTCTGGTTCTGTTGATGCTGACTTTTTTATTGAACTTCACCGCGGTCATGATCCGCGCCCGGATCCGAAAGAAGTTGAGAGATGGACGATAACCGAGAAAACGCAAGGCAGACGGAGAGCCGCAGCCGCGCTTTCGCCGGCATAGGCGCGGAAAACCTGTGCGTCCGTTTCCTGGAAAACGAGATCCTGAAGAATGTGACCCTTGACGCGCTCCGGGGCGAGATCCTCTCGATTATCGGCCCCGCGGGCGCCGGCAAAACCACTTTCCTGCGCAGCCTGAACCGGATGCTCGACCTGGATCCTGATTGGGAAATATCCGGCGACGCTTTCTTGAACGGGCGCTCTGTCTACGACAAAAGCGTTCAGGTCGCCGCGTTGCGCCGGAAAGTCGGGATGGTGTTCTCGGTCCCGGTCACGCTTCCGATGTCCATTTATGACAACCTGACCTTTGGATTGAACCTCGACCAGGAAGGGCGGCGCCGGCGGATGGAGAAGGTGGAAAAAGCCCTTCGGGCGGCGTACCTTTGGGAAGAAGTGAAGGACCGCCTGCAGGAGCCGGCGCAAAATCTCTCCGGGGGGCAGCAGCAGCGGCTCTGCCTCGCGCGCGCCCTGACGCTGGAGCCTTCCGTGCTCCTGCTGGACGAGCCCTGCTCCGGGCTGGACCCGATTTCGACGCGCAGAATCGAAGAAGCGCTGCAGGAGCTCAAAACCAATCTCGCCGTCATCCTGGTGACCAACAATGTCAAACAGGCTGCCAGGGCTTCCGACAGGACCGCCTTCTTTTTGTTCGGAGAACTGATCGAACTGCAACCGACCGAAATGTTGTTTACAAATCCGCGCGAGAAAAAGACCGCGGATTACATTTCAGGCAGATTCGGATAAAAAAGCGCCCTTTCGCCAAAGTCGCCGGCCGGGAACGGGGAATCGGAAACCGAAAACGGATTATGAAAATAAAACTGGAAACAAGATCGCTGAATCTCTGGTACGGCAAATTTCAGGCGCTGATCGACGTTTCGATGACGATAAAACCAAACGCCATCACGGCCATCATCGGCCCTTCGGGATGCGGAAAATCCACGCTTGTCCGGATTTTCAACCGCATGAACGATTCCATCCGCGGCATTCGCATTGACGGAGACGTGCTTCTGGAAGGACAGTCCATTTACGCCAAAGAAACGGATTTGCGGCAGCTCCGAAAACGGGTGGGGATGGTTTTTCAGCGGCCGAATCCTTTCCCTCTTTCGGTCTATGAGAATATCGCCTACGGGCCGAAAATCCACGGTTTATCCGAAGGGGATTTGGACGACCGCGTGGAAAAAGCATTGAGGCAAACGGGCTTGTGGGATACGCTGAAAGACAAGTTGAGCCATTCGGCGCTTTCCATGTCGCCCGAACAGCAGCAGCGGATCTGCATTTCCCGTTTGCTTGCGGTCGAGCCGGAAGTGTTGCTCATGGATGAGCCGACTTCTGCCCTGGACCCGATCGCCACGGCGCGCATCGAAGAGCTGCTGATTGAACTCAAGCGGGACTACACGATCGTCATCGTCACGCACAACATGCAGCAGGCGGCCCGGATATCCGATTACACCGCGTTTATGCTCCTAGGAGAGCTTGTGGAATCGGGAGAGACTCAGACGATTTTTACGCTCCAGTCCGATCCGAGGACGGAACAATATATTTCAGGGAGGTTCGGATAAGAATGCAACGGCATTTTGATGAACAGATGCAGGAATTGATGGAAAAGCTTGTGCTGATGGGAAGATTGGCGGAGTCCATGATCCAGCTCGCCTTGCGGGTGCTCATCGAACGCAACGAAGCTTTGACGGAAGACGTCCGAAAAAAAGAAAAAGAGGTCAACGACCTGCAGATGGAAATCGACGACCGCGCGGTAAAGCTGACGGCTCTTCAGCAGCCCGTGGGAAGCGACGTGAGATTCCTGTTCATGGCTTCGCGGATCGCAACAGAGCTGGAACGAATCGGCGACCTGGCGATTAATATCTGCGAAAACGTCCATCACGTGCTCAAGGCGGCGGCGTTGAAGCCTCTGGTCGATCTCCCGCGGATGGGAGAACTGTCGGAAGGGATGGTTCGAAAAAGCCTGGAAGCCCTGATGGCTAAAAACTGCGATCTGGCCCGGGAGGTTTTCGAGGATGAAAAAGAAGTCGACCTCTTTCGCGACCAGATTTTTCGCGTGCTTCTGACCTATATGATGGCGGATCCCGGGACGATCGAGCGCGCGCTCGCCTTGATCCTTATGTCCCGCAATCTCGAACGCGTCGGCGATCACGCGACCAATATCGCGGAAGAGGTCATCTATCTTGTCGAAGGGCGCGAAGTGAGACACGGGCATGAAATGTTCATGGGAAACGACTGACCTTCCGACCGGCGGCGGAGCCTTTTTATGGGAGGTTCTTTTCCTTCCCAAGGATTTGTTTTATCCGCTCGGCGCCATTCCGCTCAAGGCGCGAGTATGCATTCCATGCAATGCGACAAAGTTCTCCCGTGGATAACAGCTGTTCGAGTCTGCAGTCCAGCATGGCGGGATCCCCCGCATCGAAAGCGGCGTCATTGGATAAAAGCCATTCCCGGTTGGCTCGCTCCTGGCCTCCCAACGGTTCAGAAAGCAGCATCGGCACGCCGAGGGAGGCGTAAAAGACGAGCTCGCTGGGTTTGGTCCAAAGCAAATCCGTGTCGGCAAGACAATCGTCAAATTGCTGAAAATAATCTTTCAGGCTGCCGGCAAACAAAATGTCGATCCCGTGGCCAAGGCGATCCTCCAATCCGGCGGACTGAACCATCGTCTTCAGGCGGTTCGCGACGTCAAACCGAATTCCCGCAACCAGCGTCAATTTGAATCGACCTTCGGAAATCCGGGCTTTCAACGCCTGCAGAATTGCGCCGGCCTGCCGGGTCTGAGCGCCGGCGCCCCCGATGGCAATCGTCATCGAGATTGGCTGCGCCGAACAAGGCTGCGAAAAACGGCGAATGAAGGCATCTGCCCCCTGACTCTTGATGCGAAACACTGATTTCGCATCAAGCCTGCAAAGCCGGCGCGCCAAGGCAGCTGAAGCGCCCTCGACAAGCTTCGCAGGCAATGGGAATCCGGTGACGTGGATTTTTCGGCCCGGGACTCCGAAGGAACGCAGCCGATCGGCGACCCGCTGAACCGGCGCAAAGTACTCTATGTCCGACCGATCGGCGTTCGCCGGCGCCCAGGCGCGATTGGAGTCGGTATCGGTGACAAGACAAAAAACTCGCGCGTTCCGCAAACGCGCCGCTGCAAAAGCGGCGACAGGATAGGTGGCGACAATCGAACCTGCGCCCGACGCCATGTTTCGGAAGCGACGGCCGACAAACGCGCGCGTCGCTCCGTCCGCGAAATATGACATCAGGTTCGCCGGTTCCGGCTGTCTCTGAAGCGGAGGGATTCGGGTGGCGCTTTCCAGAATCATTTTTGCAAAGCGGCCTGCGCCAGGCCAATCACAGGCTCTGGACAAACGATTGTAGGATTTATAGACCGTTTTCCATAAGGCCGCTTCCACGAAACCGGCCGCAGGGGCGGCGTCCAACCGGACGACTTCAACGCCGAGGGAATCCGCGAGTGTGTAAGCGGGCCGGAGATGGCCGTAGCCCATTTCGACGGACACAATAATTGGGTTTGAATTCTGAAATGAGTTCGTCGTCAATCGGGCGGCTCCTCACTCGGATAAAAACAGAATAATAGACCGGGAGCATCTCGAAAATGAAAAAATAGCGTCTCATGGATTCATCCTCGATGCCAAAGTTGACCGCGCACGTAGGAATTCGATCAGCACTGGGAGCGCCGGCGCACCGGCGCATCCCCCCGCTGGACGGATTGATGAATAAAACCGATCATGCGGACTGGAACTTATTCCGCGCCTGTTTCGGCAATTGCACAGTTCAACCCGCATTATTCATAAAGCTTCATGAATAATGCGCCTTAGCGCCTGCCAATCAATAAAACCGTCATTTTGGCGCAACGGAATCGAGGTTGATTCAGATCATTTTGGAATGCCTGGCAAGGGATCCAGAATATCCGAGCTTTCTTGCTTCCGGGGGATTCGATAGAGGAATCCGGCGACGACCGCGGTGAATGGTGCAACAGCAATAACTCCAAGGCTTCCGACGAGAATGTTCAACACTTCGGCCGCAACAAAAGGGGCGTTCAGGATATTCGCCGCCGGCAGCCCTTTGGCGATAAAGAGCAGGAACATGGCAATATGACTGCTGGAATACGCGAGAAGCAGGGTGGTTGTCATGGTGCCCGTGACAGCCCTTCCTACCCTTAAGCCTGAACGCACATGCTCGATAAAATCGATTTCGGGACGCTTGCGCTTTATTTCGTCCATAGTCGCGGCAATGTCCATAGCCAAATCCATTACGGCGCCTGAACAGGCTATGAAAACACTTGCGATAAAAATATCCGTCAAACGCAATTCCAAAAATCCCGAGTAAAGCAGCGTTTCGGCAAAAGCCTGCACAGCTCCATGCAGCTTAAAAGCATGCGCGGACCAAATCGCCATCCCGCATGTAAGCAGAAGCCCCAATATGGAACCTAAGAATGTGGAGGCTCCGCGGCGGTTCAATCCGCCGACCGAGAAAGTGATGACAGCCGTGAGCAAAGCCACCACTGCAATGCCGGTTGCAATGGGAGGATATCCAAGCAGAATCAACGGGAAATATAGCTTCCAGAGCACCATCGCAGTGAATATAAAGGAAAGGGCCGCCTTCAATCCCGTCACCCCAGCAACGGCAATTAAGAGCAATCCGAATAGAATCATCAAAACAATCTGCAGCCGAAGCCGATAATGCCCTCGAGCCATGCCATTGCCGGGCTTTCCCTGAGCCAAGTCATATTCCACCAGAATTGCGCTGCCGGTTTCATAGAACTCATCGACTTCCAGCTTGCCGGTAAGCCTGTTGATGACGGACATCTCCTGGCCTTTATGGGGGCCGTCCAGAAGCCTCACGGTCAAGAATTGGGGCTCCGTTTTGACAATCCCATGCTGCCGCACCATGCTGTTGTCTACGGACAGGACCAGACCGCGCGCATGAATTCCCACAGTCCTCTGTGGAATTGCCGTCAATCGAACAAAGGCCAAGCCAATGCAAATAGCCAAAATCACAAGGGAAAAAAGCCAATCGCGGCGCGTATCCGACACACCCTCTCCTTTCATGATCCCGGTAAAACCAATCGGCGCACCTGCGTGCAGGTGCGCCGCCGAAACATCTGTTGAGAAATCTCGGGCAATTATCTCAACGCCGGAAGCGACCGGCCGATGATCTGAGCCAGCTTCTTCGCGATATCGGTGTTATCGTAAAAACCGGCAAACCGCCAGGCTTGCGCTCCTTCGGCAAACACCGGCACCGGAACTCCAGTATGAGAATAGGAAGTCCACCCGATGCTGGCCTGTTCGTTCAGGATGTGGGTGAGGGTCACGACGAAAGCCTCATAGCCGCCATAGAGAAGCGTGTTTTCCGATGAGCTATTGTTATTGGATTCGCACATCGACATATCATAGGCATCTTCGAGTTTTTCTTTCTGGTAGTCGTTCAGCATATTAAAGTCAATGCCAAATGCGCTTAACATATGGCCGATCATGGTCGGATCCGAAGCCAAATTAACGGGATTGACCAGATGCGCTCCGCAAACACCGCCCTCTTTCGCGGATTCGTGCGGCGCCCAGATGTTTTCATCAAAGAACTGGAAGCTGTTAATCTGACCAAGCAGACGTTTGTAATAGGCTTTGTATTTGGTGGTGGCGTGACCTATGGTCATGCCTCCGGTCTCGTGGTCGCCGGTGACAACAATGAGAGTTTCTTTTGGATGGCGTTTGGCAAAATCCAAGGCTGCGCCTACGGCATCGTCAAAATCTAACATATCGCCGATAGTGGCCATGGCGTCGTTCGCATGGCAAGCCCAGTCAATTTTGCCGCCTTCCACCATGATAAAAAAGCCCTTGTCCTGTTCCGGACGCGGTCGATACCGATTCCACCGATTGCCATGGCGAAAGCGTCGCTCCCTGCCGTTTTCATAGAGGTTTGCGATGGCGACCTCGGTCATTTCTTTGAGCGTTAGATTGGACGCCGGCCGATCGATCGCATAGGGCATGGCGGAAGAATCCTGCAAATAAGGGTTGATGCAGACAACCTTGTCGGTGGGAGATTCTTTTAAGGACAGCATCGATGCACGATCGTTAATGACCGTATACCCGTTGTCATCCAACAGGCTCATGATGTCGTTATTGGTATCGTCTCCAGGCATAGCCACCGGTAGGGGTTTCACCAAACCGCCGCCGCCGAAAAATTCATATCCGGAATTCGCCATCTGGGTGGCGATATTGTTCATATAGCCGCGGTTGGCGACGCTTGCATAGTAGGCAGCCGGAGTGGCGTGGTCCAGCGAAACGCTTGTAATGATGCCGACCTTCATTCCCTTCTCATGGGCAAGCTGCGCGATGCTCTTGTAGCTTTTTGTTGTTGTCTCGTCCATGCCGATAACGCCGCTTTTCGTTTTGAGGCCGCTGGCAAAGGCGGTGGCGGAAGACGCAGAGTCGGTCATCAGAGCGCCGGCATCATACGTCGTCTGCATGCCCGCAAAGGACATTTTGCTCATATTCAAACGGTTCCCGGGCTTGAGCAAGTCGGCGGCTTTTTGCTCGTCTCCGCCATTAAGAACGGTAAGATAAGCTTCCGTCGCCTGGATCTGGGCGCTTGCCATCCCGTCGCCCAGGAAGAAGAAGATATACTTCGGCGGCGGATTGCCTTCCGCCGACCCTGCAAAAGACATGAACATGGCCGTTAAAACCGCTGCCATGCTCACCCATAAACTTCTCTTCATGTTGAACCCCTCTCTTGGTTGAATTGTTATATGGACGCCTTCCGCCGGCGCGTCCGACTATTCGCAACAAAATTGTCCATTCCTTCCGGCGATTGTTGATTCTTTGCTGTCATTACATCAGCAAGACCATGCTAACGGGGACGCGTTTAGGTTTAATGAGCGCTCCATGAACTTCCGATGAAATATTTGTGGGGGCTTCCATTTCAAAGAGCATAAAAACAGGAGACAGAAAATGCCCGCTGCGAGTCTTTTGATTTCCGCATGCTGGTTCCGATAGCTCTCCTGCACATCCGGATCTTCTGCAGATCGGGATTTTTCTGGCTGATCGGCTTATAAGCCCCTGAAACTGCGACTGAGTTCCAGACGTGTGGGATTAAAGTTCGACGGGCGAATCTGCGGTCCGTGAAATCCGGGCGGCAGTATCGGAAAGATTCTTAGAAGAGGCGCATTTTTTTTCGAACCCACGCCTCTCCTTAACTTGGAGGAAAGCAGTTGCAGCAGATAGCAAGCGCCGGCAGTCCTGGAAAAAATGATTTGCCAACCTCGGCAGTTTCCGGACGTCCTGGAACAGTGAATTGCTGTTCCGCCCGACTACAAGAACGCCATGTCGCATGGCAAAAAGCTCAATCAGCGTGGCTAAAATAGTGAAGATCGCCGAAGCGGCGATCGTATCGCCGATCCTTTGCGTCCCCCGCAATAGGTGCATGGCGAATTCCATGCCGTCGGAAATTGCCGGCAGCAGCGCCATCGTGACAAGCGTCGCCGTCCAGGCAGGCTGGACATAGCGGAAAGACTGAACGACGGAGCTGTAAAATCCCGATGTCAGAGCCCTGTAGCAAACCTCTGCAGCCATCGCCCCTGCCGCGCTGGCGCTTCCGGAAGATAGATTGACCAACAGAATGAGAGCTCCCCGCAGGCCCGCGCTTAGACATGCCGTTTTCCAGTTCCAGCGCCTTAGGACATGCCTGTACGGATGCCGGAACAGACATAGAATAACCTTGTCCGCGGTCAGTCTGTTGTGTTGAATACGATCCCGCTGCGATTCTTTTTGCCTCACACATGCCTCAGAGGCGGCCGGAGCCATTCGCGCTAATCGCCCCGGCCGCCATGCGGAAACTGAACTAGCGGGATGCTGCCAAGGCAATATGAATCCTTTATTATGAAACGATGAACATTCGATCAATGTCGCGAAAATGCACAGGGCTGCGCAATTTCGATTCTTCGCAGACATCGCGCCTGCTTTTCCATTATTCCGGTCCCTTTTGACCCGCATTATTCAATAAGCTTCCCAATAAGCCTGGTGCATTTTGTTTCGAAAATAATCCGGGCGCCTGCTATGAAGGGCCGTTTTGAGGAAATAGTGCACGATCGTCGCACGGCCCATCTTGCGGAAACGGCGGTTTGTGCTGTAAATGCCGCCGCGAATTACCCGGAACCTGCCGCGTTCGAATTTCTGAGTCAGCTGGTAATCTTCCGCGTAGAGCGCTTGTTCGTCAAATCCGCCCAGTTCATCGAATTTCCTTTTGTCCACAAGCATGAACATGCCGGTGGCGAATGGACGGTGGAAGCGGGAAAGACGTTGCACAAGGTTGTTTCCTTCGTAAAGCAGACGGTCCATAAAAGCCCCGTCCCTGCACCAAATGTCCGTCGTGATGCAATGCAGCGCTTTCTTCTTCATCAGGTCGACCGCCCTTCGCAACAAGGTGGGATCGGCCAGCTCGATATCCGCGTCGATGAAAAGAATATAGCGGCTGCGGGCGCACCGCGCGCCGTTGTTTCTGCCGACCGAAGGAAGGCCTCCCTGAATGACCGCAATCGGCAGCCGTCGGTTGAATTCCCTGGCAATTTCAACCGTACGATCGCTGGAATCCGCATCAGCTAAAAGCACTTTCGTATTCGACATCGGCAGGTAGTCCTGATTCAAAAGCGACGTCAAAAGCCGGGGCAATAGCTTTTCTTCGTTCTTCGCCGGTATAATGACGGATAGTTCGTTCGACATATTCATGTAGGGTCGCCTCTCTTTCCACTACTTTGATGTACGTAGGCCGGCGATGGGTCCATGCGCCGGCGTTGTAATAGGATATTCCGTTTTTTCGAATTGAAACGGCGTCGTGTGTATGGCCGCAAAAAACGACGCTGGCGCCGCGGCTGCGAGCATAAGCTAGAGCTCCCCTCGCGACTTTTGGCGTCAGTCTTTGCCATCGAGTATTCAGCCTGTCCATGCAGCGCGCGATTTTCACGCCTTTCGAATTGAGTTTCTGTATCCAAAGATAAACGCTGTTGGCAAGCCCATTCATCAATAAATGGTTTTTTACGATGAAGTTGTCGAATTGATGCCCGTGGATGGCCAGATAGCGTTCGCCGTTTGCTTCCCAGGCGTATTCCTGATAAACAGGAATGCCTACCAGATGCGACATCACATCCGACAAGCCGTAATCGTGATTGCCCTCAACCCATACGACTTCCACGCCGCGTTTCGGGTTGGAGAGTTTTCGGATGAAGGAGAGGAACTGCCAGTGCTCTTTTTTCAGGCGCCGGAAGTTGAGATCGCAGAAAATGTCGCCCAGAAGAATCAGGCGCCGGAACCGGATCGAGCGCAGCAATTGAAGCGCCTCTTCGGCTCTCGATGTTTCCGACCCCAGATGAAGGTCGGAGAGTATAACGACATCATTCCTATTCGTTTCCATGAAGCCGATTGTTTCATAGGATTGTTACGCCCATATAAAAACAGGATAAATTTTCAGCTAAATCTGCTTGAGCCGACAGGCGAGGCGACATGCCGGGGAGACGAAGGGGTGGCCGGGCATACAACCTGGCATGGGCCCGGCCACCCGGTGGGAGGAATGACCGATACCCTATCCGGTCCGTTTTAGTCTTTGCTGAATTTTCGATTATTTTCCGATGAATTGAACCCGCTGCCTATTGGATAGCCTATGGCACATTTCGCCGCGTTTCCGGGCCATCGCCTTCCGCGCGTTTGATTCCCCATCGGTCTGAAAATGCTTTTTCGATTCAGCGCCGGTGAAAGATTCGTCCTCTATATTTTCACCCGACCTGAATGCGCCCTGCGCATTCAGGATTGGGGCCGTATCTGTTTTTGAACCCAGAAAAGGCAGTATCCCAGAGAAGTCATGCTCCTGATGCTCAACCCCAGCGGCGCTATTTTGCGGCGCAGGTTGCAGACATGCACACGCAGGGTTTTTGAATTGAAATCTTCCCCTTCGCCCCAGGCATACCGCCACAGCGACTTCGAGGGCGTCATGCGCCCGATCGCCCGCGACAACCCTGACAGAATAAGAAACTCCTTGGGAGTCAGAAAAAGCACCTGGCCGTTGAATGATACATAATAAGATTTGTGCTCGATGCGAAGACATCCGTCGTCATAAACATCCTGGGATTTCGATGCGGATTGGGATGGCAGATGGTTCATCGTCACGACTTCCATAGTTCTTTAAGCATCGCGCATAATAATTCAGGCAATATAAATTATTTATTAAGATCCTGTTTAATTTCGAATTTTCCCATGAGCAAAGTCGGAACCGTTACGGAATCAACTGCCGCTGGAGCCCGGCTGAACCGTCAGGCGCCCCCAACGGTCGACAGGAATCAATAAATCGCAATCCCGCCGCGCCCCGCGATTCCGCACGAAAACAATCAGCGCCGGTTTTTCCCGAGCGCCGGCATGGAAAACACCCATTTGCGATTCGGAATCCTCCACCCCGATCCATTCCGCGCATCGATAGCCGAGACTTTCAAGCGCCTCTTTTGCGCCGGATCCCAATCCTGTTTCGCTCTGCGAATGGATTTTAACGTGCAGCCAGTAGTCCGGATAGAGGGAGAAAAACTCTTCCAGATCCTCTTTCCGCATCATTTCATGAACCGTCATCCGGACCGGAACGCCCGGATGGCTGATTTTCAATACGTGACCCAGAAATCGTTCGATCAGCAACTCGAAATTGCGGCTGTCCCATGAAAATTCGGACAACTCCGGCGGAATGGTCAGATGGACAGGGCGGGGAGAACTATCGTCCTTGAGCTTCATAACAACGCCTTGAACAATCGTTGCAGGATTCATTTTCCTCTACCCCTACGCTTGTACGATAGATCCGTCCTGTTAAAGATTTATTAAGACATTGTTAATATTTGATGAATTAACCAGCATGATTCATGAAGCTTCTGCTGCGGCTCTTGCGCTCCCTCGGGCGCCTCGACGCACTGTCGAATGCGCCATCGTCGTCCTCAGGTCGCACTGGCCGGGAAATCCCGGGATGCGCCTTGTATCCATAACCGCCCCGGCCCGCCTCGCTGCCTTCATGAATCATGCGGATCAAGATGGCCGCTCGGATAGGGCCAGACGTTCGAACTGCTGAAGTTCCTATTCCGCGGACGCGGCTTCCCGGAACTTGTATCCGAAACCGCGAATGGTTTCAATCTGCCGCCCGCACTTGCCGAGCTTTCTTCTCAGCGACATGATGTGAACGTCTATTGTCCGTTCAAGGACCGTGACATCCCTGCCCAGAGCCCCGTCGATGAGCGCGTCGCGCGAATAGACGAATCCAGGATGCGAAGCCAGAAATTCCAGAAGCCGGTATTCGGTGGCGGTGACGTCAATCGCCTTGTCGCCGCAGCAGACCTGATGGCTGGCTGGATTTATGGAAAGAAGGCCGCGCGCAATATTAGACGGTTTGGAACTGAATTCCGACGATCGGCGCAGCAGCGCCTTGATGCGGGCGCCGAGCTCTCGCGGGCTGAACGGTTTGGTCACGTAGTCGTCGGCGCCGATCTCCAGACCGACGACCCGGTCCGATTCGGAGGATTTTGCGGTCAACATGATGATGGGGACGCGGCGGGTCTCGCTTCCCTTCCGCAGCAGACGGCACACTTGCAGCCCGTCGATTCCCGGCAGCATCAGATCGACGACGATGAGATCCGGTTTTTCAGCCGCGGCCAAAGCCAACCCGGACTCTCCGTCCGCGGCCCCGATGACTCGGCAGCCCTCTTTTTCCAGATTGAACCGGATCAGCTCCACCAGATCTTTTTCGTCGTCAATGACCAGAACAATCGTTTTGAGCATAATCGTCAAAAAATATCAGGATGCTTGCACGATTTTTCCCTGGCGGTGCCGCACTTCGCGGCCTTCCACCATATAGATGACTTCCTCTGCAATGTTGGTGGCATGATCCCCAATCCTTTCCAGATTGCGGGAGATCAGTATCAAACCGAGGGCGCGCTCGATCGTGCCCGGATCGGCCATCATATAAGTCAGAAGCACGCGAAATATCTGATCGCGATAGGCGTCCACCTTCTTCTCTTCCTCCAGAACGCCGGCCGCGAGCGAACAGTCTCTTGCGATCAATGCTTCGAGGCTTTTGGAAACCATCTTTTCCGCAATTACTCCCATGACGGGAAGGTCGACCAGAGGCCTCAGCGACGGCGATTTCAGCACGTGATGGGCGTTCTGAATGATATTGACGGTTTGATCTCCGATGCGTTCGAGCTCCGTAGCGATTCGGGAGGCCATAAAAAGGAACCGGACGTCCCCGCCGACAGGCTGTTGCAGCGCGGTCAGTTTCACCGCGCCATCATCGATCTCGATCTGGAGTCCGTTGACTTTCTCCTCCTTTCGGTAGATTTCTCCGCCAAGCGATTCATTCCGTTCGATCAAGGCTCTCAGCGCCAGCTGTATCATGGATTCCGCCAGCCGGCCCATTAAGAGAAGCTTTTCAAGCAATTCCTGGATTTGTTCATCCCGGTGAAGCATTTCCGAAACCTTTCCGATGCCGGGTTCATTCGCCCGGCGCCTTTGCGGGACGAAGCGGCAGCCTATTCGATCGGCTGCGCATGGTGCCGGACATCCACGCCCTGGACGAAAAAGAGAACGTCCTCGGCGATGTTGGTCGCGTGGTCGGCGAGGCGCTCCAGCCCTCTGGCAATGAACAGGTGGTCGACGCCCGGATGCACGAGGCTGGAATCGGCTTCCATGCGCCGGACGATCTCCCCGTACATCTCGTCCCGCAGCTTGTCCACGGCGTCGTCGGATTTCAAAACGCTTTTTGCGAGCTCCGGATCCTTGCGGACAAACGCATCCATGCTGTCGCGGATCATCTCCTGCGCGAGTTTCGCCATAGGCGCGACGTCCACTTTCAGCGCCATCGGTTTCATGCTCAACAAGGAAAGCGCTCTTTCGGCGATATTGACGGCGATATCGCCCATCCGCTCCAAATTGTTGTTGATCTTCATCGACATCGTGACAAAACGCAGGTCGACGGCCATCGGCTGTTGAAGCGCGAGAAGCCGGATGGCTATCTCGTCAATCTCTATTTCCAAACGGTTGATTCGAGCTTCGTTCTGAAAAACAACGGCAGAGGACTCGTTGTCTCGATGGATCACGGAATTGACGCCGTGAGAAATGGAATCCTCGACCAGCCGGCCCATTTCAAGAAGCATGCCGTTTAACTCTTGAAGCAATTCGCGAAGATGTTCCAATGTACACTCCTGTCGGCATTTCTAGCCGAAGCGGCCGGTAATATAGTCTTCGGTGCGCTTGTCGCGCGGATTGGTGAAAATTTGCACGGTTTGCCCGAGCTCGATCAGCTCCCCTTGAAGGAAGAAGGCCGTGTAATCGCTGACCCTCGCAGCCTGCTGCATGTTGTGAGTGACGATCACGATCGTGTAATTCTTTTTAAGCCGAAATATCAGATCCTCAATTTTAGCGGTGGAAATCGGGTCGAGAGCGGACGCGGGTTCGTCCATCAGGAGAATTTCCGGACGCACGGCCAGCGCCCGCGCGATACACAGGCGTTGCTGCTCCCCTCCCGACATGCTGAGGGCGCTTTTATGAAGACGGTCCTTGACTTCGTCCCAGATGGCCGCCTGGCGGAGAGCTTCCTCCACGCGCGCCTCCCTCTCCGAAGCAGAACGGACGATTCCGTTGATTCTCAAGCCATAGGCAATATTGTCGAAAATCGTTTTGGGAAAAGGATTCGGCTGTTGAAAGACCATCCCCACATTGCGCCGCAAAGCCACCACGTCTATATCCGGCGAAATTATGTTCTGCCCGTCGATGTCGATCGTCCCTTCCATCCGTACGCCGGCAATGACGTCGTTCATTCGGTTGAACGACCGCAGAAATGTGGATTTCCCGCATCCGGAAGGGCCGATGATGGCCGTCACATGCCGCGAATAGACATCCATCGAGATATCGCGCAGGGCT
Source organism: uncultured Acidobacteriota bacterium (assembly GCA_964642735.1). Classification (GTDB taxonomy): domain Bacteria; phylum Acidobacteriota; class UBA6911; order UBA6911; family UBA6911; genus UBA6911. The sequence continues at coordinate 6,824 of CAZXSV010000020.1, read as the reverse complement.
CTGTGCGCCCCATACCAGAAATTGAATTTATTCACGGCTATCCGGACATCCTGGGATTTGGACGCGCCATCCGAATTCGCTGGATGGACTTGCGTTCGTATCCCGGGGAATTGAGGATTCACATCGATGGAAACCATCAGACACTCCGTTGGGCGATGCGCATGCGCGCCCGGATCAATACGGCCACGGCGTTTAAAATAAAAGTCAACGCCAGCAGCACAAATACAGTGGAATAGAGAATGGGCTTCGTCGCGTCGACGTCCGGCGATTGAGTCGACATGATAAAAACATGATATCCCAAATGCATGAACTGATCGTTCAATCGGGTCGGTATGGAGGGGAGATAATATGCGGCGCCGACGAAAAGGATCGGCGCCACCTCCCCGGCGGCGCGGCTGACGGCCAAAACCGATCCGGTCAAAACCCCCGGCATGGCATGAGGCAAAACCACCCGGAACACCGCCTGGGATTTGGTGGAACCCAGGGCGTAACTCGCTTCGCGGTAGCTGCGCGGCACGGATTGAAGGGCTTCTTCCACGCTGACCACGACCACCGGCAGCGTCAGCACCGCCATGGTCAGCGCCGCCCAGATAATGGCGGGTTGTCCGTAAGCGAGCTTCCCGTCGTTGAACATCTTGTCAAGACCGCCGCCGACGAATTGCACGAAAAAACCAAGTCCAAAGAGGCCGAATACGATGGAGGGGACGCCCGCGAGATTATTGACCGCCTGCCTTGATATGTAATAAAACCAGGAGCCGCGGTCGGCGTATTCCGAGAAGTAAATGGCCACCAGAACGCCCGCGGGAGCGACAATCACCGTCATGATCAGGACCAGCGCCACCGTCCCGAATATGGCCGGGAAAACCCCGCCGCCCGTCATCCCGTCCGAAGGCGCCGAGGCCAGGAAACCCCAGGAGAGGCGCTCCCATCCGTGATAGGAAATAATCCCGATCAAAATGGCCAGAATGGCCATGATGCAGACTCCGGCCAAAGCCGTAAGCCAGCGAGTCGCCCGGTCCAAACCCTTTCTGCAGGCCATTTCCATATCAAGATTCCCCTAACAACCGGCGCCGCAGCCGGGCGATGACATAGGAACCCGCGCTGTTGAGCACGAAGGTAATCAAAAACAGCAGCAGGCCGAGGAAAAACAAAACACGGTAGTGCGGGCTTCCAAACACCACTTCCGCCAACTCCGCCGCGATGGTGGCCGGGATCGTCCGGGTGGACTCGATAAAGGACCAGGAAGTGATGGCCGCGTTCCCTGACGCCATCAGTACAATCATGGTTTCGCCGATGGCGCGGCCGAAGCCGAGAACGATTCCGGCGAAAATGCCGGGCATGGCGGCCGGAAGCACAACTCTCACGGTGGTCTCCGCGCGTGTGGCGCCCAGAGCCCAGGAAGCCTCCCGAAGCTTGCGCGGGACCGAGGATAAGGCGTCTTCGCAAACGGTATAAATGATGGGGACGACGGCGAGGCTTAAAGCCAGGCCCGCGACAATGGCATTCAGCCGGTAATCGAAATTGAATAAATCCTGAAGCCAGGAAGCGAGGACGATAAGCGCGAAGAAGCCGAGCACCACCGACGGAAACCCCGCGAGCAATTCTACAACCGGCTTAATCGTCTCCCGCGCCCACTTGGAGGCAAATTCCGCGGTGTAAATCGCGCTTGCCAGCGATATCGGCACGGAAAATATCATGGCGATCAGGGTAACCTTCAGAGTCCCCAGCAGGAGTGGCATCAAGCTGTACTTCGGTTCTGTCGAGACGGGATGCCAGGAATACGGGAGCGGCGCATCGGAAACGCCGTAGTTTTGAGGAAGGAAAAGGCGACTCCATCCGACTTCGGCGACGGCTTCCGGTTCATAGAAAAGCGGCAGCGCCTCTTTCGCGATAAAAACTAAAATAAGAAACATGATCGCGATAGACAGCCAGGCGCTGAATCGAATGAAACGCGCGACGATCGAATCGCGGGCGCTTCTCCAGGTCATGCCTCGTTTGATAAGTTGCATAGGGGCATCCAAACTTCAGAGCCCTCGAGCATGTCTGTTCTGCTGCGCTCGAAGGCTCCTGTCTCCACAAGGGTTACTTTTTTTTGCTCATTTTTGCGACCATGTCCGGAGGCAGCGGATAATACCCGACGTCTTTGACAACGGCCTGCCCTTCCGCTGAAACGATCCAATCGGCAAGTTTTTTTATTTCGCCTTTGGGCTCGCCGGCAAGATACCAATACAGGAAGCGGCTGATCGGATAGGAGTTGTTTTGAACATTCTCGAGCGTGGGCTCGACGCCGGCGCCGGAAGCGTCTTTCTTGATTCTGAGGGCTTTGACGCCTTTCAGGTAAGCGATCCCTCCGTAGCCGATTCCACGAGCGTCCTTGGCGACGGCGTTGATCACCGCAGCCGTGCCCGGAAGAGTCTGGGTCGTGGGATAATAATCCGCCTCATTCAGCACATGTTCCTTGAAATAGGCGTAAGTGCCGGAGCTGTTCTCGCGGCCATACAAAAGAATGCGTTCGTCCTTGCCGCCGACATCCTTCCAGTTCTTCACCACGCCGGTATAGATCTTTTTCAGTTGCTCCAGGCTGAGCTCGTTTATCGGATTTTTTTCATGGACGTAAACAGCCAATCCGTCCAGAGCGACCGGCAATTCTATTGCCGCAACGCCGCGTTTCTGCTGCACCTGCTGTTTTTCGGCGGCCTTCATCGGCCGGGAAGCTTCTGCTATGTCCGTAGTCCCATTAATGAGCGCCGCAATGCCGACTCCCGAACCGCCGCCCGTGACCTGGATCTTGGATCCGGGATTTTTTTGCATGTAAACTTCAGCCCATTTCTGGCCGAGGATCACCAAAGTGTCGGAGCCTTTGACCGTTATATTGCGCGCCTGCGCAAACGCCGAACCGGAATAAACCGTTGCGGCGATCAAGCAAAGCCCAAATGTTCCAAGCATTTTTAAGATTTTTCTCATAGTGTCATTCTCCAATCAGTAAGAACAATTTTTTGCCTTAGCGAAGATTAGAATTTATAGATCACGTCGTATTGAAGCCGCTTCAGATGGGGATCCCTGCAGTCCGAAACGCTGCTTCCGGTGCACGCGCCGCGCACGCCCGAGGGAATAAGGCTGACATTATCCAGCGGGTTGGCCAGCTTCCCGATCCAGGCCGTGAACTGTGCGGTCACTTTGCCGTGGAACATGTAGGCGAAACTGAGCCTGTGGTTTTTGACGTTGGTGGACGAGCGCAGATCGCTTTCATTCCAGGCGCCGATGACGGCGTCCTTTTCAACCCGGATGAAGGAATAACCAAACTGAAGATCCTTGGCCTCTTTCTGTTTGCCGAATGTGAGTTCCGCCCAATAGCCTTGATTCTCGCGCGGCCCCTCCAGATTGTTGACATAGTCGAACAAAAGCGTCATCGGAAGGCGCGGGTGGAGGTCGTATTCGAGCTTCATGATCATATCGAGATAGGTGAATTCGGTTGCATAGCCTGTAACCGTCGTGCCGCTGTAGGTGAACGTATTGGAATTGGAAAGGCTGGGCTTCAAGCTTCCGTTTCCTACGGCCACGGCAATGGGATTTTCTCGATTGACGTCAATGCCGGCGAGGTACAGCCCCATGCGCGCCTTGGATCCCATCCGGAATTGAGCCTGGGCTTGTCCTCCGATGACGTAGCTGTCCGGCCCGCCGCTCACTTCATTGATGGGCAGTTGAAATCCCACAAACGTCAGGTTGGTAAGAACCGAAGACTTAAGGTTAAAAGACAGCGTCTGGGCGAGACCTTCCGGGTTCACGTCGCTGTCGAAGGTCAGGCCGGTGCGGTACCATGGGTAGGCGAATTTCCCGGCGTCTAATCTCAGGAATTTCGCATACTTGGGCTGGTAGGTGATGAACGCTTTATCCACTCCGAAGCTTTTGCGATTTAGAAAGCCTGTTAAAGTCTGGTTGGTCGAAACCGGATCGTCGAGACTTCCGGTCGCCAGTGAAAAACCTGCGCTGAACTCGTCGGAGAGTTTTCCTGTAATGTTAAACCGAAGCCGGAAACGTTCCCGGTGGCGATTCTGGGCGCCTTCATGATACCAGGGCTCATAGCGCACTCGTACGTCGCCTCCGAAGGTAAAGACACCCAATTGTTTTCCCTTGTCATCCGTCCCCTTCTTATTAGCCGCAACATCCTTTTCGAGTTTTGCCAAACGTTCGTTAGCCTGCGCCGCACTATCGGCGATCGCCTCCAGTTCGCCTTTCATGATCTCCACATCATCCGCTTTATCCTGGCCGGCAGCCGTTTGCTGGGCAAACCCCTTTAAAGAAAGAATCTGAAAACCAAAAATCAGAATCAGAGTCCAATTCAAGACCATCTTTTTCTTGCGCATCCGTCCACTCCTCTTAGGAACAGTCCAAAACCTGAAATGAAGCAACCTAAACTCGCGAACACAGCCCAAACTCCGCTCAATTTCGGCGAAACAATACCGCCCGAACGTTACGATCCAATAAAGCAATTATGAAAATTCGGTTAAGAATAGTGGCACCGACATCGGCTATTTTCTCCGCGTTCCCACGCACCCGCGTCTTCATAAGAGCAGGAAATTGGACGAATGAGGGAGTGCTTTCCGGCGTTCCAAGCACATAGATTCGCAATAATCCGTTCGCATGCGTTTAGAATTTTGCGCCTCGGCCCGGAAGAAACTTCGCCAATGCGGCATCCTCCGTCATCCAATTTTGGAACGCATGATCGCCCTAATCACGGATATCTTAACCGCTGCATCCTTTTTATTCCTTGCCGCCGCCACAGGGGCACGGCTGTGTCGTCCCGAATTGCGGGGCGATGTCGGCCTGGCATTCGCTCGATGATTCACTGATTTCATGCGAGGGCTTGGGCGTTTCGCCGAGCAATTGCTGGAGAAAGCTCGTCTGGAAAAGAGTGGAATTCCTATTAAGCAGAAAAAAACAAAGATGACAATTTTTATGCGATCTGCTAGCCCGCATGTGGGGAAAGTGCGCCAATATTCCATTTCTTTGTTCGGCCCTGTGATAAAATCGGTTTCGAATTGAACCGGAGATCCAAGTCAAGTTTACAAAGGCGAATTATCGGAAGTCGGGGACGGCGCTATGGCGAAAGCTGCTGGGTAAAAGACCGCCAATTCTACCTGTCCGCTGAGATACATCAGAAGCTGAAGAAGCGGCAGATTGCCGGGCGCTGAATTGAAAACGGCAGCTGATCGTTCCTATCCTTGGATTATCTTTATTGGATCGCGGGAAAAGCCTTCTTTTATCGCTTTTGCGGTCGCGGGCACGACTCGAACCGGTTCAGGCGACGGATCCGGACCGGCGCGTAATCGTTCAAATTTGCTTTTCATTTGATCCAAGCCCCAGGAACGATCATTCAGAGCAATTGAGAGCAGTCAACAAGCGTGTTTCAGAGGAGAAAGCTTATGAGATTTCGAAAAGCCTTGATCTTCACGTGCTTTATTGCAGTTGCTGCACTCTCGATTTGTTTCACCTCTGTTTCGGCTGCATCGGCCGAAAATCGAGACCTGCATGTCAAGGTAATGACTCGCAATATGGATCCGGGAGTGGATCTTATGGCTGCGGCCACAATCGCTGATCCAGCAGTCCTTCAGGAGGCGTTCAGCATCCTGCCGGAGCGCGTCCGGCGCATCGCGGTCGAAATAGCGCGAACAAAACCGGATCTCATTGGGCTTCAGGAAGCGACGAGATGGAGGATCGAATCGGAATCGGGCGCCATTATTCTCGATCAGCTGGATCTGCTCATGCAATATCTTGGAGCGTACGGCCAGCACTACAGGAAAGCAGTTGTCAATACCCTGACCGACGTTCAGCTGGAGGCGATCGGTTACACCGATCGGGATGCAATCCTCGCAAGGTCGGATCTGCCTCCCGGCCAGTTGATGGTATCCAGACCTGAGACCCATCTCTATGAGGCGCTGATGAGCTTCACCGTTCCCTTTCAGGAAGAGCCTCTTACGGTTTTGCGGGGATGGGAATCGGTGACTGTCACGGTTCGAGGCGCCCGGTTCAGATTTGTCAATACGCATCTGGAGTCTCCCATCCCGGACCCCGACTATGTCGACGCGACGAAGCATCTGCAGGAGTTGCAGGCAGCCCAACTCATGGAAGAGCTGGAAAATGTGAAGCTGCCCATCATCCTTGCCGGCGATTTCAATTCCGATGCGGAACAAACGAACAATTACCCCTCCGACAACACAAACAGCTATAACATCATCGTAGAGTCTGATTTCAACGATGCATGGGATGAACTGCGGCCGAACCATCCTGGTTTTACATGGTCTCTCTACCCGGTTGAGGGAATAAATTTCGCGCCTTTTGAGAGGATTGACCTGATTTTCTCAAATGGGCCGCAAGCGGTTTCGATCCTGAGAACGGGATTGGAGGAAGTGGATGGCTTTTTCGCTTCAGACCATGCGGGAGTGGTGGTTCGATTCGATCTGGCAAACCATCATCCTTCGCATTTCGGCAGAGGTCCGGGGCATCGTATTTACCCGGCGCAATATTCCGGATGTCATCTGCCTGCCGATATACTGAGGCATTTCGTTCGGTTCGGCTTTCGCAGACACTAATTTTGTAGCATAGAATCGTTCATGGAGAAGGGGGCAGCGAAGTGGCGCTGCCCCGAACTTGCCTTAATTTGGATTCGAGGCCCGGAATCCGGCCGGCCGCAAACTCAGGCTCGACGGTCGTGGCAAGCATGAGCGCTTTCTCGTAGAAGGGTTTTGCGTCCGCGAATCCCTTCAAGATCATTAGGATATCGCCGAGCAAGACGCTGGGACCGACGGAGTCGGGAGCAAGAGCGT
>CAZXSV010000019.1:0-53761 GCA_964642735.1 uncultured Acidobacteriota bacterium | reverse complement strand
CATCATGGCTATCCACAATGCGATCGGCAAGTGGGTCGAATCTCCGGCTACTCCGGAAAAAGTCCTTAAATCTCTGGGCAAAGGCTAAGAGTCAAAGGCGGCTTCCGGGAATCCCGATTCCAGTGCCAAGCCCTGCTCGCCGACGCCGCCATCCTCTCCTGCGTGGTCTACGTGCCCGCAGACGCCACTTTTCGCATTTGAATAGCGTGTGCAGGCAACCTAATTATGAGCGCTTTTTTCGGTTCGCCGGCTGACTTCCACGAGTTCCCGCAGTTGCGCCATACGTTTTGGAGAAGCTCCGTGACGCATTGCGGAAATCAGAACCACGACGGTTCCCACAAAAACCTTGCGACCCAGGAAGCGGAAGGACGGTGGAGTGCGACGCTGGCGACAACCATCGCGCGCACAGCAGAAGCTGTAGCGCCAATTACAGGCATCTTCAACGTTGGAAGGATTGCCTCTGGGTTTGCGCGGGTAAATGGCGCTATGCAAACGGCCGCCGCAAGAGCATCCCTCTTCCTTACACTGCGCCGCGAGGCCTTCATCGAGCTTTAACAGGAATTTGTAAAGACTGGAATCATTGAGCAGGGTTTGATACAAAAGCATTGCCTCCTTCACTTTCGTCGGTTAAGGAGACAAAGAGACCCCTTCGAATCGCTTTAATCAAGCTTTTTGAGGGGGTTTCGATCCAACCATCGATTTACTTGCTCAAAATCCCGGGGAAATCCATCGATTATTGTGCTCATGCTCACCTTGAATGACCGTGATTTTTATCGCCATCTTTCATCCCGCTCCAATGCAAGGGGTGAGGTAAATGTTTTTACTATGTCACGGTTTGCCAAAGTAACCGCGAAAAAAAGAAAGGAGATGATGTTGATTCCGAACTTCTGGTGTATTTTTATTAATGGATCGTTTTATTATGTCCTATGTCGTTAACACCAGCGTCGCTTCGCTCCGATAGGTGGGTGGCAACCTTACTCCGGAATACATGGCAACAATCATTCCGGAATGAGTGGCAAAGATCCCTTCGGAATGAGTGGCAAAGTTGGCCAGAATACCCATAAAGCCGGCATTGTTACGCTTGCAGGCAAACCGGGAGATGACTTGGCGCCAGGGACCCTGAATAGCGTACTTAAACAAGCCGGTCTAAAGAAAAAGGAGTAGAACGATGCGCTATTTAATCGTTATCGAGGCTAGCGAGACAGGATTCTCTGCTTACTCACCAGACCTTCCAGGTTGCGTCGCCGCAGGAAAGACAAGACCAGAGGTAGAGGGTCTCATGCGGGAAGCAATCGAATTTCACATTGAAGGCCTGCACGATGAAGGGCTGAATATCCCTCCTGGTACTAGCTATTCTACCTATATTGAAATTCCTGCCTAACTATTCGCTCCAGCAGTCGGCGCAAAAACCGCGCGGCTGAAGCTCGACGTTATGAGCGACACTGTCGGAAACCTGTGGCAATCATATATTGATGCAATGGCGCGTCCGTAGATCAATTCGGCGCCCACCGCTTATCGACAGTTCGTCCGTCGGGCAATAAAAGTGCGCTTTCCCGGGAAGCACTTCCAAGGCGTATACTTTGATGTGCGAGGTGCGATATGGATTGGAGAGCGTACATCACCATCGATCCCAACATCTGCCACGGCAAGGCATGCATTCGCGGAACACGTGTAATGGTCTCTGTCATTCTGGACAATCTTGCAGCGGGCCAAAATTCCGATGCTATCTGTGCCGGCTGATTTTTGAGCCTTTTCTCGATATTTCGACTTCTACCACGGGCTGTTAAGTTTTGCATTAGCTCAATACCTCGCGCAGAAACGATAAATAAAAACGATCTGGAATTATTTAATCAGTATCATCGACCCTGATGGCCACCCAAAATGCTCCACTTGTGGCCAGGTCAAAATGCTCCACCTAGCTGCGCAAACCCGGCCATAGAAAAGCTCCGCAAACGGCGACAGAACGTGCAAGCTCCCATTTGTACCGTTCACAAATGGGAGAGAGAGGATGAACGTTTTGAAGCCGTCGCTGAAGACCACGATCAAGATATTGCTGAGCAAGGGAATAAGTCACCGCGAGATAGCGAGCAACACCGGAATCAACAGAAGAACCATTCGTCGCTACGCCCGGATGTTTGATTTGGGTGCGATCGAGGCATCCTCTGATGATTCAAAATACCCCACCCCGGCCACCGGCTTTGATCCCTGGGCCATTCAAAATGCTCCATCCTGGCCACCGGCTTTCGAACTAAAAATACCTATGATTCCAAGCGTAGCGACAGCAAAAACGATCGAAGTTCGCATACGAACCTACCTCCACCGGCTACTGACACTGACTGCCCTAGCAGCCTGTCTCGAACGTTTTGGGCTTTCTAATCTCCAATTAGTCTATCTCTTGAGGTAGGTATTTGGGTAAGAAAACTCTTACTTTTTTGAGAGGATTTTATGGGTGTTTTTTGGGGCAGCGGAATAGATTCTGCTACCCCGATGCTACCCGGAAAGCCTTTTTGAATTTTGCGAATTTGCTGTAAGTGCTTTATTATCTATGGTGAGCCGTGTAGGAATCGAACCTACAACCTACTGATTAAGAGTCAGTTGCTCTGCCAATTGAGCTAACGGCCCACGCTGCTCTCGAAATCAGGAACGCCCAAGAGGTTAACACGCCCGGGCCTTCTTGTGAAGGCACTTTTTAGTCCTGTGATTCTTCGCTGTCATTTCTGCTGCAAACCGCTCCACGTGCCGAAAAGGCTTTCTGGGTCTCGGTGATTTTCAGAAAAAGACATTTATTCGGGGAGCGGCTTATGAATAAGCGATTTTGGGGCATTGTTTTGACATGGACTCTGTTTGCTGCCGGATCTGTTTTCGCTCAAAGCTATCAGGGCGACGCCCGCCAAATTGCCATGGGAGGAGCCGGCTATTCCGACAATATCGCCACCTCCATGATTGAAGAGGAGCGGCCCTATACGAGCATCGCGCTGCCGCTGGGAATCATCCAGATCTTGCAGGACATGGACCGCTTCGATCCGGACGACAAAGAAAAGTTCGATCCGGTTCTCGCCCTGGAATACGCCGCCAACCCCATGCACTACACCTTCAAGCGCGATCCCGGAGGCGCCCGGTCCAGGTTCATTTCCAACACAATCAACGGCGAGCTTTCCCGCGATCTCAACGACTACCGCGGGATTGATTTTCCCGACAGGTTTGAAGCGGAGGGACTGGTGGCGCCCAATTGGGGAAAAACTTTCAAATTCCACCGCAGCACGGACGGTCCTTTTCAAGGCGTCTACGTGGGCGCCGGCCCGTATTTTTCCGCCGGAACCGATCTGGAAATCGACCGGGAGCTAAGAGACGTCCTGGCCAGCTCGACCCCGGTTTCGATATCCAATCGCAACTTCAATATCGCAAACCAGTCGATCGGCCAGCTGGCAATGGCTATTACGGGAGGCTACCGGGCCCGCTTCAAACTGCCCGGGGCGATGAAGTCCGGCCGCGACGGGCTTTACATCGGGATGAACTACAATTACCTGTATGGATTCCAATACCTGGATTCGGCCATTTCGGTCCGCATGGACACCGACGCAGCCGGGCTGTTGACGCTGAATCCTGCCACGGTCCCCCTCGATATCAATTATTACAACTCCGGCTCCGGGAGAGGATTCTCCCTCGATTTCGGCGCGGGCGTCGTTGTGAACCGGTGGGAATTCGGATTCGGCGCCAACGGCGTTGAAAACCGAATCGACTGGCGCGACCTGAAACTGAAAAATTACACATTGCAGAACCTGCTCGACGGCGGGGATTTTATCGAACAGGAACTTCCCGCCGATCCGTCGGAAACGACTGTCGAATTGCCTGTTCGCTATACAGGCAACATCGGATACCATCGCGGCCGATATCACGTCGTCACGGAAGGAGGCCATGGATTTCATGGCTACAACTTCCGCGGCGGGATCGAGTTCGGCCTCGCCTTCGTCGACTTCAGGGGCGGCGTTCGCTATAGCCGGGAACAATGGAATCCGACCGGCGGAGTCGGAATAAATTTCTGCAAGAGTTTTTCACTGGATGTCGCGGCCTTCGGCTCGTCGGCAAACCTCGAAAATCGACGGCTCCTGTCGATCGCGATGTCGCTAAGATTCAACCGCGCCCAAAAGGATTAAAAACAGACGCAGTCAACGTCCACAGGGCTATGGCCTGCACAGCGCCCCGGGGATTTATAGAACCGCATCCGGCTTTCTCCGGCGATCTGACTCTTCAGGACGTCGCCGCAGATGCGGTTTTGAACTTGAGAATTGCCCTGATCGGAAACCTTGACACTCCTTGCTCGAGAATCTTCACGAATAATGCGGATTCGCCATAGCCATGCGTTTTCCATCGCGGTCCAGGCGCACGCCGGCGGCGAGGCTGACTGCGTCGCCGACGCCCGCTTCCTGTCGACAAAAAGCAGACTGCTATCTTTTAACTTCCTATTTGCTTCCCCGCGCCGGTTCGTCCGCTTTTTCCAGCCGTTCGTGGATCAGCCATAAAAGCGGCGCCTGGCCGTGGAAATCTCCGAGCGTCCGGGGCCGATTCAAATAGAACTCGATATCGTCCATTTGCCCCGTTCCCACGCAGATTTCGCGCACATTGCCTTTCCGGTCCACATGGGCGCACAGAGCTCTCCATGCCTTCTCCACCGCGGCATGGTAGGACGCCCGGTCCAGCCAACCGCGGTTGACTCCCACGGTCATCGCGTAGCCGAACATTGCGGTGCAGGAGCTTTCAGCCCAGGAATACTCGTAATCGATCAGCTGCCGCCACATGCCGTTGTCGGACTGGAATTTCAGCAGGGCCGCCATCATCTTTTTGTATCCCTCCATCAATTCCGCGCGCCGGGGATGATCGGAGGGCAGGGATTTGAGGACTTCCGCCATGGAGGCGGCCACCCATCCGTTGCCGCGGCCCCAGTGGTAGTGAAACTCGGGGCCATGGAAAAACAGGCCGTTGGGCTGCTGCAATTTTTTAATGTAGGCCGTCAGCTGCAAAGCAGCCCGGTCGGCGTATTTCAAATCCCGCGTGGCGCGGTACGCCTGGATTTGAAGCATGCCGACCATATACATGTCGTCGATCCACCAGCGGGTCTGCGGAGTCAGTCCGTCCTCGCGCGGATTTTCCCACTGGGAGTCGGCGAACGTCAGTCCCGCTTTCAGATACCTTGAATCGGCATTGTAAAGGTAGATCTGGAGCGGCACGATCCCCATGACGCTGTGATCGACATGCGGCTGCCGGGAGATCAGGGCGCTGCCTTCCTCCAGGAATTTTTCATACCGGGAAACGATCCTGTCGATCAGCGGTTTGTCCCGAATCTTTCCGGCAAAACGCAGCGCGCCGACCGCCGTGGCGGCTTCGGCATAATGCAAACCGATGTTGCCCTGGTAGAGCATGTGGGCGCGGCCCAGCAGGTTCTCCGTCAAATTGACGCCCAGCGGTTTTTCGTCGCACGGCTGCACGCCGTCCAGTTTTGTTCCTGCCGCGCAGGTCGCAGCCAGGCATAACGCCGTCCATACGGATATAATCTTTTTCATTCCGCTCCTCCGAAAAATTCTAATTGCCCGCCGTTTGGCCCCGAAATCCTTTGAGAAATGCTGGCGAATCCCAAAGTTCATCAGCCGGGCGCTTATCAGCCGATTATACAGATTTCACAGAGTTCAGCCTCGATTTTTCATGAAGCTTTCCCGGCCTGTTCCAATGTCGCTGCGGCGTTTCCCGTCCTGTCGATGGAGTCGCTCGCGCATTCAATCTTCACTTCTGCCGGCCGTCCAACCGAAACTTTGACAAGGATTTCTTTTTTGGCCTTATAATGCACTGCATCCGAATGCACGACAACCATGGACAGAGGGGAGATTCTATGGACATCCATGTAGGAAGACGCAACTTTTTAATAACAACGGCTATGGCCGGCGTCGCAGCGACTCTTCCGATGGCCGGCGTCGGTGTCCGGGACGCCGCTTCAGCGGTCAGCCTGCCTGGCTCAAGAAACAAGCGCTTGCTTTTATTGAGCGACAATCCCCAGTCCTACGAGGGTTTGGTCGAGTCTGTAAAATCGCGATCAGAAAATAATCTCCAGGTTTCTTCGGTTAAAGTTGATTTTCGGAAGCCGGATGAAATCCTCGCCGTTCTTCGCAAGCAAGACATGGATATTTTGCTCCTGTGTCTGCCGCGGCTGACATTCAATTTTGGAAGCCTTTACGACGCCATGGGCGATTTGCACGTCCCCGTGATCGTGCTGACTACGAACCCTGAATTGATCCTCATCGATGCAAACCTGGCGGCCTCGTTGCGGGCCAATGGCGCGAATGTCGCCTTCGCCCTGTCTCAGGATCAGGCGTCGGAATTGGTTAAGATTGTCGCGTCGCCCGGAATTCTCGAAGGCCGTCGAGCGGTTATATACGGAAGGCCGTTTGATTCAACGACGGTCCCCGCGCACAACCTCACGGAGGATAAAATCTACCGGCTCACTGGAGTGAAAGTCCAGTATCGGCCAATCGATGAATTGGCGTCGATCTACAAAAAGTCTGACGAAGCGGCCGCCAGGAAAGAAATGGAACGATGGAAGAAAGAAGCGACGGAAATCATCAAAGTCTCCGACGAAACGATCTTAGATGTCTGCAAATTATATGTCCAGCTTCGTTCTATGGCGGAAAAAGAGGGATTGTCGGCCGTATCGCTGGATTGTCTTGGATTCACCATGAGCCCGAATCCTGTGCTGCCCTATCCATGCCTGGCGTTCGCAAGATTGAGAGACGACGGGATAACGGCTGCCTGCGAAGCGGATGTTTGCGGGATGCTGTCGTCGATGTTTTTGGAGCAGCTCAGCCATAAGCCTTCTTTTATGTGCAACCTCATGTCCGTGGACGTTCCAAAATCCAAAGTGGTCGTAAGCCATTGCGTCGCGCCTTTGAAACTGGACGGCTCAAACGCTCCGGCGATGAAATATAAGCTCCACGACTACCATAATTTCGGAAAAGGAGCGACGCCGGAAGTGGTTTTTCCGTCCGGCAAGGAAGTTTTGCTCGGCGGATTCAGCAAGGATTTGAAAAGCTTCGCCGTTTGGCCGGGGCGAATTCTGACCCAGGTGAAGGATACCGAAAAAACCGTCCCCGGCAGCGGCCCAGGGCTCAATGTATGCGCCAATACCATGGATGTCAAAATCAGAGACGCCGGCCGTTTCCTGCAAAATATCAACGGCATTCATCAAGTCATGGTTTTCGGCAATTATACGAAAGCCATTGGCGACGCATTGTATGGAATGAACATGAGCCTTGTCGGACCGTCGGAATTTAACCCTCCAGCATGATACTTTGGCAACCTATTGTTCCTTTCTGAGGAAGGAGAAGCAGCTATGCATTCCAGTCGAAAAGATGTACAAAGCACAACGAGGCGGGGATTTGTGAAAGAGCTCTCCGGCAGCGCCGCCGGATTTGCCTTGGCCGGCCTGTTATCGGCGGCGTTTATGCCTATTCAGGAAAGCATTGCCGAGGAAATCAACAGATCCGGCGGCTCCGCTTCCCAGGCGTCCGGGAAATACCGCAAATGCTTTCTTGGAGAATTGACTCCTGAGGAGAAGAACATCGGCTACGGCGGCAGCGGAATGTTTACGGCTTTCGCCGACAACGACATCATTGAAGGATGCAATTATTTTTCGGTGATGTGGATGGGAGAAAGCGCCACCAAGATCATGGGACATGGACCGCATACGCATCCCGTTCCCGAAGTTTTGGTCGCTCTCGGCGCAGACCCGAAGAATCCGAAGGATTTGGGCGCAACATTCGAAATGTATATGGGCGCCGAGATGGAAAAACACATCGTCGATCAATCGACCCTGATCTACGTGCCGCCTGATACCGTTCACTGTCCGTTTACCATTATCAAGTGCACGCGTCCATTTATCTTCATCCAGGCGCATTATGGCCCCAAATTAGTGGAAACGCCCAGAATGGATCTGGTGCCGCAGGACATGAGGAGCAAATACATTTTTATTCAAAGCGACGGCAAATCTGAAAAAAAACCGAAAAAATAAAAACGGGGATTGCCGTTCAGCTTTTTTCTCCAATTTCATTGCCGTATGCCGGTTTGCGCATGCCGAATCGTCTGCTTCATGATTCGCAGGGCTTTGTGGGAAAATAGTATTGATCGGAGCGGATTAAGAATCGGCGCGATCCTCGGCTGCGGGAACGCGGATTTGGCGTGATTGCCTGAGCAATCACGCTCGGATGCGGAATGATTGAGAGCCGCGCCGCGCTGATTCTCATGCTGCAAAAACGATAGCGTTGCGGAAGGAGGCCGGACATGTTGGCGGTTGCCGGAGCGAGCGGAGAAATCGGGCGCAGGATTGCCTGGCGACTTGCCGGCTTGAAAGCGAGCCAGCGATTGATCGTGCGCGATTCCGCCCGGGCGCCGGTCCTGCCTGGCGCCGAAGCAGCCGTGGCTTCCTCCTACGGCGATTTCACGGCGATGCGTCGAGTCCTGACCGGCGTTCGAATCTTGTTTCTGGTTTCGGCGCGCGACCGCTTTGGCGTAGCTCATCTCAGCGCCAGAAACCGCACGGCGCCGCCGCCCTATGACCGTTTACAGCAACAGCGTTGCGCCGTGGACGCCGCGGCGGCGGCAGGCGTGCAGCATATCGTGTATCTTTCGATAATGAACGCTTCTCCCGGCGCCACTTTCATTCTGGCCCATGATCACTTTCATACCGAACAACACATTCGGGCTTCAGGGATGCAATTCACTTTTCTGCGCGCCAGCCTCTACCTGGACAATGTGCCGCAATGCGTTTCCGCCGACGGCGTCATCCGGGCGCCGGCAGGCGAAGGCCGCGCCGCATGGGTTGCCCGCGACGATATTGCCGATGTAGCCGTAGCAGTTTTGACTGGAACCGGGCATGAGGGGCTCGCCTATGATGTGACTGGGCCGGAAGCAATCACGATGGCTGAGACCGCCGAACGGCTGTCGGCGGCGGCTAAACGGAAAATCGTCTACCAGGCTCAGACTCCCGAGGAAGCTCGATCTACCCGTACGACCAGTCGACTGGAAAAATTTGACGCAGAACGCCGCATGTGGACCGGGCAAGGCCTCGACGATTACGAAGTGGAGGTTTTTGTAACTCACTTCCTGCAAATCGCCCATGGCGATTTGGCCTCAGTCAGCGATACGGTTCCGAAACTGATCGGACGCCCGGCCCAATCTCTGGACGAATACCTTCGGCAGCGCCCTGAGAGCATCCGGCATCTTCTCCTTGAAACCTGATCATCGCGGATGCGAAACTCGCTTTCCAGCCCGAATTATTCATGAAGCTTCCGCCGCGGCGGCGGATCCGGGCTTGTCTGCTTCCATGAGAAGGTCGGATTCCTCGACGCGCTGTCGGGGGCGCCGGCGGAATCCTCCCGTCGCGCGCCTTGCATCCTTGCCCGCCCCGCCGCCGCTTCGCTGCATGCTTTCCTGTATTATGCGGGTTACAGGATAACGCCCGCGAGAATTCTGGCGGTTTCCAGACCCATCGGATCGAGTTCCATCTGCAACAGAAGAAGACGCGAACTGCGATGCAGTTCCTTTGGCGTCATGCTGCGGGCGCCCGGTGAAACCAGAATGCGGCTATATTGAGAACCTTTCAGAAGAGCTCCGAAATCCGCCACTTCGTCGACCGCCGTCCAGGAGATGTCGGCTTCTTTGCATTCCATCCATTTGCGCAGTTGCTCAACAATGAAGCGGGCGCTCGGCGCCGCATGACTGGGGAGAAGAAGAAGCATGGAAGAAGCTCTTATCTTTTTCAGCGCCCGGATCGTATTTTCCGTGTAGCAAATCTCGATGGGGACGATATCCACTTTTTTTCCGCGAGCTGCACGTCGAATGCTATCGGCGTAAAGATGGTTGACCAAAACCTTGCGGAGTTTGCTGCCATGCTTCAGGGCAAGCTCGAATTCGTCCGCGGACAAGCCGACCACCGAGGCATGCCATCGCCGGGATACCTGCTCGGCTCTTCGAAGAGCCGTTTCTTTATCCGAATCAACGTAGGCGATATACGGAGACCTGCGTTCATCTTCCTGCACATTCTGGTTGAGATACCGGGCAAAAGCGATTGGAGCCACTCCAATCAGCCGGACTCGCTTAATAATGTCCTTGGACAGCTCCTGACACTTTTTATTCACAGAATGCGGCGCCGCAGCGGACACGGCAACGGCTATCCTCTTGCCGGGAGCCTGTGAAAGCAGCCTGGACTGCTGCAGAGCCGCATAGGCTCGGTGAATTTGGCCCCGATTGACGCCTGTCTGTTTTGCGACTTCGCGAATCGGCGGCAGGATGTCTCCTCTTTTCAGAACTCCCATGGCAATGGAGAGCTTGATCTGTTCCTGGATCTGCTTGATGACGGGAACCGGGCTGTTCTTTTCGATCTGGAATTCCATAGTATCGGCAACACATCAAAAGATGACGACCTGTGCAAAACGTCATGCGCAACGCATTTTCCGGCGCTGCGTCCGGCTTCCGAATTTCGCCATGGAAGCAATGGCCGGCGACAGGGGCCCATGGCCGCAATGAAGCAAAAGGCATGCTGTCATAGACGCCTGCTCAAAGTCAATTGCAGCTTCTCCTGAGTTCCTGCATGGATACAGCCAATTCCCTTTCGGCCGGGATTTACTTGACTGGATAAGGAGGCGGCGGCGGAAGCTTCACCGGCTTGGATTTCATTTCCTGCAAAATCAACTCTATCGCCTTGTTGAGCTGATCGTCCACTCCGGCGAACTCCCTGGCCGGATCGTTGTCCACCACGACATCCGGATCCACTCCGTGACCTTCCATGATCCATTCCTTGCCGGCCAGATCATACCGCGAAAACTCCGGCCGGTTCAGATAGCCGCCGTCCGTGATCGGCAGAGTCCCGCGAATGCCGATCACGCCGCCCCATGAGCGCTTCCCGACCAGCTTGCCGAGATTGTAGTGCTTGAAGCGGTACGGAAAAATGTCGCCATCCGAAGCTGAAAACTCGTCGAGGAGGCAGATCTTGGGCCCCGGGATGAGCGCGTCGGGATTGAAGCTCGGAGTTGTATTGCGCGCGATGTCGATCATGGCCGCTTCGCGCCGCAGCCGCTCAATCAGCATGGGCGAAACATTTCCGCCTCCGTTGCCCCGGACGTCGATGATCAGCGCCTGTTTCCGGAGTTGCGGGTAGTAGTATTGGACAAAATTGTTCAAGCCGTTGACCTGCATATCCGGCACGTGGATGTAGCCCACCCGCCCCCCGGTGGCTTTCTCGACCTTTTCCAGATTCCCCTGCACCCAGGTGTAATAATACAGAGGTTTTTCATCGGCGATCGGGACCGCCACCGTAACGCGGCTCCCCTGCTCTTGGGGTTTCGAATTCAGCGTCAGCTTCACCTGCTTGCCGACCGTGTTGACCAGCGACTCGTAGATGTCCTTCATCTGATTGGCCGGTTTCCCGTTTACGGCAATGATGTAATCGCCTTCCCTGGCATCGACTCCGATTTCCGTCAATGGCGACCGGACGCTCTTATCCCAATTCTGGCCTTTAAGGATTTTGGCGATCCTGAAATGCCCGGAAGCCGGATCCTTCTCAATAACGGCGCCGAGGAGACCGGTTTGAATCCTCTCTTTTTTAGGCGTATCCCCGCCGCCGACGTAGGCATGACCCGCGCTCAACTCCCCGATCATCTCGCCTATCAGGTAAGTCAGATCCGCCCGGTGGCGCACATGGGGCAGCAGCGGTTCGTAATCTTTCCGGACTTTTTCCCAATCCACCCCGTTCATATTGGGGGCGTAAAAGAAATCGCGCATCTGCCGCCAGCACTCGTTGTAGATCTGCCTCCATTCCGCTTCGCGGTCCAGGTTGACTTTCAAATCCGAAAGATCCAAACGTTTGCTGAGGTCGAGCCTGGAATCCTGCAAATCGGCGATAGCGAAAGATCCGCCAACGCTCGCCAGAATTTTCCTGCCGTCCGAGGATATTTCGAATCCCGCCGTTTCCGCCAATTCCGTTTCCTTCTGCTTCTTCAAGTCGAAAACAAACATCTTGATTTTTTCGTTGGCCTCGCGCCGCAGGAAATACAGTTTGTCGCCCACCGAGACAAGGCGGGAATAGGAAGCGGATGCGACCGGAAATTCCGCGATGCGCGATGGAAGGCCTTCGGCGTCGACTCTGACTTCCACCGGTTTCTTACGCCCTTCTTCCTTTGCTTCGGTCTTTTGCTCGCTCTTATCCGCATCCTTGATCTTCACTTCGTCGCTTTTGGGTTCGAACGGCGATTTCGCATCCTTCGCCAGAGCCACGAGGTAAATCTTGGACATGTCCCGGTAGCTGTAATTGAATTCGGTTTGGCCGTACTCGGGATTGAAGGTCCGGTCCGAAACAAAAAACAGATACTTCCCGTCGGAGCTGAATTCGGGCAGGCCCGAATTGAACCAGCCGTCGGTCACGGCATAGGTTTCCTTCCCGGCGGCGGAGTAGAGATAGATCGTCTGCATTTTTTCATCTTCTTCCTGAGCGTAGGCGATCCATTGGCTGTCGGGCGACCAGGCGAACTCGGTGATTTCCCAGGTTTTGGCCTGGGCTGCCAACGTCACTTCCCCGGAATCGATGTCGACATACTGCAGGCGAAGCTTTTTATCCGACCAGAGAATCTTCCGGCTGTCGGGCGACCAGAGCAGAAAGAACTTGTAAGTGTCGGCGCCGCGCGTCAGCTGTTTTGCGAGACCGGATCCGTCCTGGGGCGCGATATAAATTTCGTCCTCGCCGGACGAGTCCGAAATATAAGCAATCCACTTCCCGTCCGGAGACCACTTCGAAGAGCGTTCGTGGACGCCGGATGTGTTGGCAAGGTTCCGGGTGTTTCCGTATTTTTCGGGGACGGTGAATATTTCACCGCGCGCCCCGAAAAGCGCGCGGCTGCCGTCGGGCGCGATTTCATAATTCGCAATCGACTTGCTGACATCCGTCCAGCCGCCCCGGCCCGAGACCTGATCGTCGGCTATCCCGATCATAACCTTCTCGGCCTTCCGGCTCTTGAAATCATATTTGTAAATCCAGCCGCCGTTTTCAAAGACGATGGCGTTGTCGCCGAGAGAGGGGAATTTAATGTCGAACTCGGTGAAAGCGGTCAGCTTCTGCGTCTGCCTGTTCGACAGATCGTAGGAATATAGATTAAACCGCTTGTTTTCATCGCGGTCCGAAACAAAATAGATCCGGTTTCCGGCCCACATCGGGAAAACATCCTGAGCGGGATTGTTCGTGATATTGACCGTCTGCTTCGAATCGAAATCGTAAATCCAGATGTCGTCGGCCTGGCCGCCCCGGTAGCGCTTCCATGTGCGGAATTCACGGAAAACGCGGTTGTAAGCCAGCTTCTTTTGATCCGGCGAATAGGAGCAGAATCCGCCTCGCGGAAGAGGCAAAGGCTCCGACAGACCGCCGTCCACCGACGCCAGCAGCAGATCTCCCTTGAAGTCATTCCATTGGCTCTTGCGGGACCGATAAACAATCCGGTCGGCGCCTTTCCAGCCCATCACGATATTGTTGGGGCCCATGCGGTCGGACACGTCGTCCCTGTTGAGCGTCGCGGTGTAGGTGAGCCGTTTGGGAATCCCTCCCTCCGAAGGCATCCAATAGACTTCCGTGTTCCCGTCGTATTGGGCGGTGAATGCGAGGCGTTTCCCGTCGGGAGAAAACCGGGCGAACATCTCGTAGCCGGCGTCGCTGGTCAGCTTGCGCGCGGTCCCTCCGGTCGCCGCAACGGAATACAGGTCGCCGGCGTAGCTGAAGACGATCCGGTTTCCATGGATCGCAGGGAAACGCAGCAGTCGGGCTTCCGATTGAGAAAAGGATGGCGCGAAGAAAATCAAAAACAAACAAGGCGCAAGAGCAAAACGGTATTTCATTGACTTTGTCCTCTTGGATAGAACACAAATACTAAATATAGCCCGAAGATGCGAGGAAAAAAATATGGACGGACCGGCGCAGCTTTTGATCGGAGGAAAATTCCAAAATTCCATTTCAGGAAAAACCTTTCCGACCCTAAACCCGGCGACGGAGGAGACGCTCGCCGAGGTGTCCGAAGCGGACGCGGCCGATGTGGACGCCGCGGTGAAAGCCGCCCGGGCGGCTTTCAATCGCCGGAACTGGCAAGGCATGACGGCAAGGGAGCGCTCCAGACTGCTTTGGAAAATCGGCGACTTGATCATGCAAAACGCCGACGAACTTGCGCTGACCGAAACCCTGGACAACGGCAAGCCCATTTTCGAATCGCGGAATGTCGACATCCCGGCGGCGGCCGAAACATTCTATTACTACGCCGGCTGGTGTTCCAAAATCGGCGGAGAAACGATCCCGGTTCCCGGCAATTTTTTGAACTACACGCTGCGCGAACCCTACGGAGTCTGCGGCATCATCACGCCATGGAACTTCCCTCTCCTGATGGTCGCATGGAAACTGGCGCCCGCGCTGGCCTGCGGGAACACGGCCGTACTGAAAATCGCAGAGGAAACGCCTCTCACCGGCCTTCGGCTCGGACAAATTTGCCTGGAAGCCGGCGTTCCCGACGGCGTCGTCAACGTCGTTCCCGGTTTCGGGGAAACCGCCGGCCGCGCGCTGGTCGCCCATCCCGATGTCGATAAAATCTCTTTCACCGGCAGCACGTCCGTCGGCAAGGAAATCATGCGCACCGCCGCCGACACTCTCAAAAAAGTGTCGCTGGAGCTGGGAGGCAAATCCCCCAACATAGTTTTCGCCGATGCGGACATCGACGCCGCGGCCAAAGGAGCTTTCCACGGGATCTTTTACGGGAAAGGAGAAGTTTGCAACGCGGGATCGCGGCTGCTTGTCGAGGAAAGCGTTCGCGACCGGCTGATGGAAAAACTTCTCGACAGGGCTCGCAAGCTTCACCCGGGCGATCCGCTGGACCCGGGGACGCGCCTGGGGGCGCTGGTCTCCGCGGCTCAAATGGAAAAAGTCCTCGGATATATGGAACTTGCAATAAAAGAAGGCGCAAACCCGATTTTGCCCGGCGGGAGAGGCATGGCGCCGGGCTTTTTCGTCAAGCCGGCCATCTATGACTCGGTGGCGCCATCGATGCGGATCGCTCAAGAGGAAATCTTCGGCCCTGTCCTGGCGGTCCTCTCATTCAAAGACGTCGACGAACTGGTGGAAAAAGCCAATTCGACGATCTACGGGCTGGCCGCCGCCGTCTGGACCAGGGACGTCGCGAAGGCGCACAGAATGGCGCGGCGGCTTCAGGCGGGAACCGTTTGGATCAACGCCTATAACATGATTTCGCCGGAGTCTCCGTTCGGAGGATACAAGCAATCGGGCTGCGGGCGCGAATTGGGAAAATACGGCGTCGATCTTTATTCCCAGGTGAAATCCGTCTGGGTCTCGCTGGATTGATCCGCATGATTCATGAAGCTTCGGCGGGGGGGTGGATCCGGGCATGTTCGCGCAGCCTCGCTGCGAACCTTCGTGAATGATGCGGATCGAGGCGGCCATGGGACATCCGTTCGAAGGCCGCTTCGCGTCCATCAAATCACGCCTAACTCTCGGCCGATGGCGGCAAATTGTTCGATGCCGAAATCCAGATCCTGTTCGGAGTGCGTCGCTGAAATCATCGCGCGAATCCGCGCCTTGCCCATCGGCACCGTGGGAAAACCTATGGCCATCGCGAAAACTCCCGCGTCAAAAAGCCGCCGGCTGAACTCCTGGGCGGTTTTCGCTTCTCCGAGCATTACCGGAGCGATCGGCGTTTCGCTCCTGCCGGTGTCGAATCCGGCGCCCTGCATCTTCTTTTTGAAGTAGCGGGCGTTGCTCCAGAGCTTCTTCACGAGATCGTCCGAAGATTCCAGGACGTCGACCGCGGCGCTGCAGGCCGCAACGTCGGCGGCAGTCAGCGCGCTTGAAAACAGGAAGGGGCGGCCTTTCTGCCGGAGGTGCTCGATGACGATTTTCTTTCCGGAAACAAATCCCCCGATCACGCCAAAGGCTTTCGACAGGGTGCCGACTTCCACATCCACCCGGCCGTGCAGGCGGAAGTGATCCACGGCCCCGCGTCCGCTCTCGCCGAGCACCCCTTCGCCATGAGCGTCGTCCACCATGACCATCGCATTGTAGGACTCGGCGACCCCGACCAGTTCCGGCAGCGGAGCGACATCTCCATCCATGGAGAAAACGCCGTCGGTAATGACAAGGGCGCGGCCCGCTTTCCCGCCATAATTTTCAGCGAGTTTTCGCTGTAGCGATGCAGGGTTGCAGTGCTCATACCTGACGATCGGGGCGCCGGAAAGCCGGCATCCATCGATAATGGAAGCGTGGTTGAGCTCATCGGAAAATATCCAATCTTCTTTTCCGACCAGCGCCGGAATGGTCGCGATATTGGAGTTGAAGCCCGATTGGAAGGAAACGGCCGCTTCAACCCGCTTGAAGCGCGCCAGCTTTTCTTCAAGCTCGGCATGAAGGACCGTCGTTCCGGCGATCGAGCGGACCGCCGCAGGCCCGACGCCGAAGCTATCGATCGCCGCTTTAGCCGCCGCTTTTAAGCGAGGATGATTGGCCAGACCCAGGTAGTTGTTGGAACACAGGTTCAGGACCCTGCGCCCGTCCACATCAATCCAGGCGCCCTGGGCGGATCCGATGGTGCGGATTTTGACCGTCAGCCCTTCGCTTTCCAGGCGGTTCCGTTCGTCGACAATAAACTGCAGCCTATCGTTCGTCATGGATTTAAGCTACCTCAAAGGTTCGAAAAATGAAATTCGTTTTAAACCGTGAAACAGCGTTCAGGCGTTCTGGCCGCAAAAGAAACCCTTCGGAATGTGCAGGAGCGAGGAATTGGACTTTTTACGCTCTCCGCGCCATCTTCAGCGGCATTTCATCAGCGGGCGGAGCGAACGGGCGCCGGCGAGCAGATTCCGTCTTTCTTCCGGAGACAGAGGCGTGAGGCCCGGCGCCAGATCCAGCGCCATGCGGAAAAGCCTTTCGTCTCCCGACGGGATGGCCGCCGTGACATCCTCCGAAAGCGCAAACCGCAAGGCCTGGCGTGCAAGCTCCGGATCGTCGATCGGACGATACCAGCAGTTGGGGTATTTGCGTTTTTCGCCTTTTTTCCAGGGGCCATGAGCCATGGCTTTGATCGCCAGCCTGGCGACGCCAAGTCTTTTCGCCTCCTCAATCACCTGCGGCCCGAAATTGCCGCGAGCATAATTGACGAAATTGACCGGGAACAGCACGGAGTCGAACCGGAACCGGTCCAGCATTTCCAGCGCAGCCTCGACCGAGTGGGCGGAGAAACCGATAAATCGGATCTTCCCCTGGTTCCGGGCTTTTAAGAAAGCGTCAGCCGCGCCGCCGAGGGAAAATATCTCCTCGACTTCTCCGACGCTGCTGACGGCGTGGAACTGGTAAAGATCCAGCCGATCGGTCCGCAAATGACGGAGAGACTGATCCAACTCTTTCTCTGCGCTCCGGGCGGACCGTTCCAGGGTTTTGCAGGCGAGGAAGAGCTTGTCTCTAAACGGTCTGATCGCGGCGCCCATTTTTTGTTCGGCTTCGCCGTCGCCGTAGAAAGGAGCGACGTCCAGATAATTGACGCCTCGTTCCATGGATTCGGAAATGAGGCGGTCGACGCTTTTCGGCGCCATTCCGACAAGCGTCATGCCTCCAAGGCCGATCAGGGAAAGATGAACGCCTTCGCGATAAAGTCTTCGAGGAACCGGTGAATTTTCCATCTTGAACCCTCGTTTCGCTGTACAATTATATTTAACTCGGAATGGTCAAAGACGCAAACCCGGAAAAACGATGAATGGCCGCAACGTGATTAGAATCCTGGCATTCGGGTCCCTCCTGATATTTTTCCCTGTCCGTTGCATGGCGGACTCGTATCTTCGCCAGCCGTCGATAGACGTCGTCCGGTATGAAATTTCTCTGGAGCTGAAGGATTCTTCGGACTCGATCGCGGCCCAGACAAAAGTGCTGGTGCGGATAAACAGCGCCGGCGCTCAGGGGATGTGGCTTGATTTTGAGGATATGGCGCTCGACAGGCTGCGGGTCGGCGGCGTCGATCAACGTTATGAGCTTCGCGGCGGCCGCCTGATTTTTCTGTTTGACAAAAATTACGGCCAGGGCGAGATTGCGGTCGTGGAAATTCAGCACCGCGGGAAGTCCCCAAATGCGGGATTGCGGATCGGCTCGAACAAATACGGCCGCAGAGTCTTTTTCTCCGACAACTGGCCTGATCGCGCCCATCATTGGTTCCCTTGCATCGATCACCCGTCCGACAAGGCGTCCGTCGATTTTACCGTGACCGCGCCGGCGCGCTACGAAGTGGTCTCCAACGGCCGCCTCGTCCGAATAGAGGCGCTGCTGGACGGGCGCAAAATCACCCAGTGGAGCGAAAGCCGGCCGATCCCGACCTACTGCATGGTCGTCGGCGCCGCGGAGTTCTCCGTCTCTTTCCAGGAAAACCCGTCAGGCGTCCCGATTCTCTTTTATGCCTATCCGCAGGATTTTCAGGCGGCCAGGGACAAATTCGGAAGCGCCTCGCAGATTCTCGAGTTTTTTTCAAACCTGATCGGCCCTTATCCTTTCAAGAAGCTGGCGCAGGTGCAATCCACCACCCGTTACGGGGGAATGGAAAATGCAAGTTCGATCTTTTACAGCGAGTCTCTATTCCAGAGTTGGCCGGCCTTGGAAGTTCCCGCGCCTCACGAAATTGCGCATCAGTGGTTCGGCAATTCCGTGACCGCGGCAGACTGGGACCATCTCTGGCTGAGCGAAGGGTTCGCCACCTATTTCGAAGCTTTATATTTCGAAAAGACCAGAGGCCGGAGTTCGTTGAAACAATCGATGGAACAGGCGTCGAAAATCCTTCAAGAATATCCGGACGCGCGGTCAAGACCAGTTCTCGATCCGGAACTGGACGATTTGATGGGAAAACTGAATCCCCTGAATTACCAGAAAGGCGCGTGGATCCTCCACATGTTGAGAGGAATTCTTGGAGACGAGGCATTTTTCGAGGGCGTCCGGCGATACTACCGCGCCCATCAGGACGGCAATGCGCTGACCGAGGATTTCCAGAAAGCCATGGAAGCGGCAGGCCGGACCGATCTGTCCTCGTTCTTTCAACAATGGCTTCGGGCGCCGGGATGGCCCGAGTATAAAATTGCCTGGCGCTGGGATGGATCCGGCAAAAAAGTGGAGTTTGCGGTGCGACAAACGGGTAGGCTGTTTGACATGCCGGTGGAGATTGCGGTCCGGGCGGGAGAGACACAAGAAAAGCGCAGAATGCGGGTGTCCAAAGCAGAAGAGACTTTTTCTATTCCGTTTTCAGCCAGACCGACATCCAT
This sequence comes from uncultured Acidobacteriota bacterium, assembly GCA_964642735.1. Taxonomy (GTDB): domain Bacteria; phylum Acidobacteriota; class UBA6911; order UBA6911; family UBA6911; genus UBA6911. Next base: position 34,396 of record CAZXSV010000019.1, on the reverse strand, counting down.
CGAAATAGACCCGGACGGCTGGCTGCTTCACTCGGCGACAATCGCCCCGCAGCGATAAGCCATTTTTTATCCGGCGCTCGATACGTAGCTGCTCTGCGGAATGGCGGAGCAGTTTGGGTGAAAGTCTTTCTGCTGCGCTGCTAAATCCGGAAGATTTTCATGGGGGGGGCCGGAATTCCGGCCCCCCCATAGAAATTTCGATCTAGAGTTTAACGACATCCTGAGCTTGATAGCCCTTGGGACCTTTGGCAACGTTGAATTCGACGTGGTCCCCTTCATTCAGCGATTTAAAACCGCTGGCCTGAATAGCGGAATGGTGCACGAAAACATCATCCCCTGAATCGCGCCGGATGAATCCGTAGCCTTTTTCATTATTAAACCATTTAACGACACCTTGTTCTTTCATTTTTCCTCTTTAATCGTTGCTCCGAATCCTGCGCGGCGCGCAAAGACTCAGTTTATTTCTGTTTTCGTTCCATTCAAACCCTTGATGGGAGCGAAACTAAAGGGGATGGAGATGACTCCACCGCCAGACTCTCTAGACCTTTCTCTTCAAGGTAAGAACCCGGATCGAGGTCGAGACGAATATACATGCAAGTTCCACAAAAATCAACTTTTCGTGACAAAAATCAGTAAAGGACAGCCGTGCGTGGATGGGGCCTAAATCGTGCAGGGGAAGAATCTTCGCCGGCGTCAGACTTTAAACGACCCGTCCTTTGCGATCTCCGGGGGCGGCTCTTTGAGGCCCTCCGGAAGGCATTGCGGACACGGACAGAGGCGGCGCAGAAGCTCGAACGAATAGATGCCGGTAAAATGGCCGTCGCTCCATTCGAACTGGAGGGCGTAATTCCCTACCGGGGAAACGGACACGCGCTCCAGGCCCGACGGGATGGTCCCCGGAATCACTTTCTTTATCCCGGTGAATTCTTCGACGCAGGAAGCGCACTGACAGTTCTCGCGCAAATACCAGGACGGATAGGCGCTGATATGTCCGTCGTTCCAGGTAATTTCCGTAAGCCTTGGATTCACGCGTTTGACCCGGACCGGCATTAAATATTGCAAAGCGATTTCCCTCCTAATCGTTGTTATTTTCCAGAGCTTTCTTCATTCTGGCGGCAAATGCTTCTTTGGGCTCAAATCCCGTCGCCCGGAGGTTTGGAATTTCGGCGCCATCCGGACGCAAAAAGATCAGGGTAGGAACCCCCCGGATCTGATACTTTTTCCTGAGAGCCTCCGTCCGCGGATCGTCGGCGGAAGTGAGATCCACTTTGAGCGTCATGAAGCTCCTTGAAAGAGCGACGACTTCGGGCGCCGAGAACGTGTATTGGTCCAGTTCTTTGCAGGGGGCGCACCAATCCGCAAAGAAATCCAGGAATACCGGCTTTGATTGCAAGGCAGCCTGCTTCAGCGCCTCTTCGGAATAAACTTGCCATTGAATGGATTCGCCGCCGCCCGCCGCCGCCATTCTTTCCGGCGCCGTTGCCTTTGCAAGCTGGTCCTGCATTCCCGCTGAGGCGCTGAATATTGCCGCCGCAAAGAACGCAACGCCCGCGAGGTTTCGGACGAATGGGAAAAGCTTCCCTTCCGTTTTGGCGGGATCGATCCAGGCCGCGTAGATGCCGGCCAGGAATAAAACCATTGAAAGAGTCAAACGGTAAGTCAGAGGATCGGGCAGCAGCGGTTCGAGGAAGTAAACGGCCATCGCGATGAGAATGAATCCGAATATCCTGCGCACCCAAACCATCCAGGCGCCCGATCGCGGCAAACGGCGGATGCTTCCCGAAAAAACTCCGAGCGCGAGGAAAGGGATTCCCATACCAAGGGCGAGCACAAAGAAAAGCAAAAAGCCCAGCACGACATCGCCCTTGTTCCCGACATAGGTCAGGAGTCCCAAAACAAACGGCCCGATGCACGGCGCCGCGACAATTCCGACCGTCAGGCCCATCAGGAATGTCCCGGCAAAACCTTTTTGAGATCCCCCGGCCAGGCGGTTGAGGAAAGCGGGCATCCGAAATTCATAGACGTCGAACATGCTCAGAGCCAGAAGCGCCATGATGCAGGCAATGCCGATGAGGACGGCGGGATACCGAAGCGCCGACCCCAAAAGGCCGCCCGTCATGGCGGCGGCCACTCCCAGAAGGGAATAAGTTACGGCCATTCCGATCGTGTAAAGAACGGAATGAACGAAAAGGCTTCCCTTCCTGCCCTGAGCCTGGCCTCCGAAATAGGCGATGGTGATCGGGATCATGGGATAGACGCAGGGCGTCAAATTCAACGCAAGGCCGCCCGCAAATACAAGCATGAACAGGACGACCAGATTTTTATTTTCAAGAGCGGATAGAGGCTTTTCCGAAACGGCGACGCCGCCGGCCCGCGACGGAGGCGGCGCGACGTCCGATTGCGGCAAAGGCGGCGCATCAGCGGTTGAACGAGAGGGAGGCAAATCTTTGGGTGCGGATCCGGTCAAAGCGATCTGCAGTTTTGCGCTGACGGGCACGCGGACAGGAGGCAGGCACATTTCGTCATTGCAGGCTTGATAGCCGACAATCCCTTGGATGTCGATTTCTTTTTTTGTCAAATTCGCAGCCGGAGTCGCCTCCACCGTCGCCGTCACAATTCCTTCGAAAACCGACATGGCCTCGGCGGAAAATTGAAACTTCCGCATCTGTGCGGGCGGGAAAACCGCTCTGCCAAACTGCACTCCATCGCGGGGTTCGAACGTCACGGTGGTTGGAATGAGATATTCGTCCAACGGGCGGTCGGAATTGATGTGGTAGGGAGCGGGAATGTTCAGCTCAATCTTCAGCGTCGCGGATTTACCGGGAATCAGGGCCGCCGAAGGTTTCACAAGCCTTATGGAAATCTTGGGTTGGGGCGGTTGGGCGTACGATGCCATGCTTGCGCTTAGAAACATCAGGATGACGGCCGATACAGTTATCATGTCCATCAATTATATAGAAAACCTTATCCCCGGGTAATGGGCTAAAAGGGAAATAATCTTCGAAATTCAAGCGAACGATCCCGGATGAATCCGCATAATTCATGAAACCTTTTCGGGATTGGCAGATTTCCTATGGAAATGAACCGGATCGGCCGGCGGATGCTTTTGTCTGCCTGAAAACGGCAGTGCATCTCTTCGTGTGTTTTCAACCGTCCACCGCAAATCGTCCATCGGAAACAGGCTTCCTGTGGTATGTTTTACTTCCGAAATCAGCGACTGTGCAATTTTTACTTATGAGCAGACCAACGCTTTCCATACGCGAGAATGTCCCGCTGGCGCCTTTCACCACCCTGGGGATCGGGGGGCCAGCACGATTCCTGGTTTCTGTTAAACATGAAGAGCAGCTGCCGGACGCCCTGGACTTTGCTCATCGGCGCAGCTGTCCTGTTTTCATCCTGGGCGGCGGCAGCAATATTTTAGTCTCCGACTCCGGATTTCCCGGGCTGGTTATAAAAATAGAGCTCTCGGGCATTCAGTCCTTCGACGGTGAAAACAGGATCGTCGCTGCGGCGGGCGAGGAGTGGGACAGTCTGGTGCAGCACAGCGTCAGCCGGAATCTTGCCGGACTCGAATGCCTCAGCGGAATTCCAGGCGCTGTAGGCGCCGCGCCGGTGCAGAATGTGGGCGCCTATGGAGTGGAAGCGAGCGAAGTCATGCTTTCGGTCCGGGTCCTGGATCGGGAAACTCGCGAGACTCTGGAATTGAGCCCCCCGGAGTGCCGTTTCGGCTATCGCACCAGCATTTTCAATACGACGGCGGCCGGACAATACATCGTTCTAAAGGTTTCGTTCGGTTTGCGGTTTGACGGGCCTCCGCGCCTGAACTATCGAGACCTTCAGCAGCGCTTCGGCGACGGATCCCGGCTTCCCAGCCTGCGGGAAGTGCGCCATGCTGTTTTACAGATCCGGGAATCCAAAGGAATGGTCCTCAACAGCGGCGATCCCGACAGCCGGAGCGCAGGATCTTTTTTTAAAAATCCCGTTCTCGCCCCGGAAGTTGCGGACGAAGTTGAAAACAGAGCCCGGTCCCGCGACCTTCTGACCGGCGATGAAAGGATTCCGAGATTCCCAGCCCCTCGAGGCAAACACAAGCTGTCGGCGGCCTGGTTGATCGAGCGGGCGGGTTTCGGCAAAGGATTTTCACGGGGGAATGCGGCGATCTCCGGCAAACATGCGCTGGCGCTGGTCAACCGGGGAGGGGCATCGGCACAGGAGGTCGTGGATTTAATGAAATCCATCCAGGGCCGCGTTCGCGAGCTTTTCAATGTGGACCTTCAATCCGAACCTGTTTTCGTCGGATTCCAGTTTGATTAAAAACTTCAAACAGGCCCTAACAGCCGCAACGATTCCTGCGCTTGCGCTATTCCTTGCCGCCTGCGATAATTAGAGCTTTCTATCGATTCAGGAGGATATGATGACTAAAGGAGCTGTTACAGGGCTTGGGTGCCTTGCAATCGTTGTCATTGCAGCGGTCATCGTCGGCTTCTCCGCATGGGGAACCTACAACAACATGGTCGAGCTTCAACAGGCGGTGGAAAGCAAATGGGCCCAAGTGGAAAACGTCTATCAGCGCCGCGCGGATTTGATACCGAATCTGGTAGCCACGGTCAAGGGCTATGCCAGCCACGAAAGTGAAGTGCTTCAGGCGGTGACGGAATCCCGATCCAAAGTGGGCTCCATGCAAATCACGCCCGAAGTCCTGAATAATCCGGCGGAATTTCAAAAATTCCAGCAGGCGCAAGACGGACTGAGCAGCGCCCTAAGCCGCCTGATGGTCGTCGTCGAACGATATCCGGACCTGAAAGCGAATCAGAATTTCCTGGATCTGCAGAACCAGCTGGAGTCATCGGAAAATCGTATCGCCGTCGAGCGCAAGTATTTCAACGAAACGGCTCAAGCCTACAACACAAAAATCAGTCAGTTTCCCGGGAACCTCTTCGCGCGCATGTTCGGCTTCGACAAGAGACCCTACTTCCAGTCCGCACCGGGAAGCGACAAGGCGCCGGTCGTCGATTTCGGCAAGTAGGTCAAAATGATATTCCGGTCCGCAGCAGTCCTGTCGGCGCTTCTGGCCTTTAGCATCGGCGCCTCCGCTCTCGAAGTCCCAAAACTCCAGGATCGGGTTACGGATCTTGCCGGAGTTTTGACGGCAAGCGAGAAAGCGACGCTGGAGGCCCGGCTGCAGGAACTTGAAGGCTCCGACTCCACTCAAATCGCCGTACTCATTGTCCCCAGCCTGGAAGGGGATTCCCTGGAGGATTTTTCCATTCGGGTTGCAAACCAGTGGAAATTGGGACAAACCGGCAGAGACAACGGCGCCATTTTGATCGTTGCGCTCAATGACCGAAAGCTTCGGATCGAAGTCGGCTATGGACTTGAAGCCACCCTGACAGATCTCCAAAGCGGGCGGATTATCCGGAATGATATCGCCCCCCGTTTTAGAGCGGGCGATTATTACGGCGGGATCAAGGCCGGAATCGACGGAATCATCCAGACCGTGCGCGGCGCATACACGGGATCCCCGGAATATGAAACCGGAGCTCCCCGCCGGCGTTCCGGGAACCGACTTTTCAACCTGCTCATTATTCTTCTTTTTCCTCTTCTATGGGTGTTAAGCCTTACAGGGAAATGGGGCGGAGCGATCCTGGGCGCCGGGGCGGGCGCCCTGCTCCCTTACACGCTTATCAGCGTTGGCTTGCCGATGCTTCTCCTCGGAGGCGCGCTCGGCGGCGTCCTTGGAGCCTTCATTGGAGCGGCTGTTAAGGCCGGCGCCAAATCAGGGCGCGGCGGAAGCGGGTTCGGCGGCCCATTCATCGGCGGATTCGGTGGAAGCGGCGGCGGATTTGGAGGCTTCGGAGGAGGCGGTTTTGGAGGCGGAGGTTTCTCCGGCGGCGGAGGCGGTTTCGGGGGAGGCGGCAGTTCCGGCAGATGGTGACGAATGGCAAAACTATGAAACTGCTTAACGATGAAGAACAGAAACTGGTTGAAGCCGCGATCCAAAAAGCGGAATCCGCGACCTCCGGAGAGATAGTCTTCGCCGTAACGGACGCTTCCGGCCTATACCGGCACGCCACTTTGCAGGGAACGGTGCTTGGCATGGCCGTTGTTACGGCTGTATATATGCTGATTCCATACATCCACCCGGCGGCCGCCGACTTGGCCTATTTTTCTCATTCCGATCCCCATTTCGTCACCCATCTGCTCTGGACGGAGTTTCTCTCTTTCGCATTTTTCTACGTTGCCCTCCCATTTTTGCCCTGGCGCCGCTGGCTGATTTCCAGGAGAGAAATGGACGCGCGCGTGCGTGAAGCCGCATTCATGGAGTTCTATTCCAGCGGACTGCACCGGACCCGGGACTGCAACGGCGTCGAAATCTTCCTCTCTCTTTTTGAAAGAGAGGTCGTGGTCCTCGGGGACCGCGGGATCAACGAAAAAATGGGAGAACAACACTGGCAAAAAGTGCGGGATCTGATCATCCGGGGAGTCAAAGAAGGAAAAGCCTGCGCAGGCATCTGTGCAGCCATCGAAAGCTGCGGTCAAGCTTTAGCCCGGCACTTCCCCATCAAGCCGGACGATGTCAATGAACTCCCCAACCGAGTGATCCACCGGCAATTGAACTCCCCAGAATAAAAATCAAATAGGATCCGGACGCGGGGAACGGATGTCTGCTTGCGATGGTTTACTGCCGTACGATTTCTTGATATTATTTTTCATTGAAGCATTATGAGGTTGTCATGCCTATTTATGAATACAAGTGTTCGAAATGCGATTGTGAATTCGAGAAATTGGTTTTCGGCGGGTCCGACGACGGGATTTCCTGCCCGGAATGCAAATCCGGCAACGTAGAAAAGGTTTTTTCCTGCTTCAGCGGAGTCAGCCGTTCAAGCGACGGCAGCACTCACAGCATGTCATCCGGATGCTCGTCCTGCAGCGCATCCAGCTGCGCCGGCTGCAAACACTGATTTCTCAACGCGAAACACAAAAAATATGCGGAATTTTTATCCCATTTTTTCGCCTCTTTCGCGGCTATGCTTAGGGCCTGCGCAAAAATAACTTCACATTTTGCTGCTGGCTCTCAGGTTGGTTGAACATGCGAAAAAGTGACATAGATATTTGCGATTCTGAGAGCCAGCAGCCCTGCGGGGCGCAGCGCCGGGCGGGCATCTGCCCGCCCGGCGCTCGCGCCAAAATGCGAACGTATTTTTGCGCAGGCCCTAAGGATCCGATCCGGCAATCTCGCGAAAGCCGGTTTGAGATGCAGGCAAAAGGCCTAAAGCCATTCGAACCAATTCCCTGTTTGCGAGGATTCTGCTTGAGCCGCTGATTGAAAATTCCGCCGTTCCGAAATCGACTCCGCTCCCGTGATTATTCAGGTTCGCCAAATAAATTCCGCCGGCGACCTCCGATCCCGACAAATGCAAACGGCCGGCGCCAATCGCCAGAACAAGGCCATTGTATGAAAAATGGCCGGTGCAGGAAAAATCTCCGGTTACGACCAGCAACCCCCCTCCGGAAATGCTTCCGGTCAACTGCAGGCTGCCGTCGACCACAATTATTTTCGGGTCCTGGCCCGGAGCGCTCGGCGGCTTGGATGCGTCAAAGAATCCGAGATAAGGAGCGTTCAAGGCAGACCAATCCTGATTGCCGGAGCAATAAACATCCGCATGTCGGGGAATGACAGAACGAGCAAAGCTCCAAAGAAAGTCTGCGCTCAATAGCCTCGATTTTTCCGGATCTGAGGAAATTTCCCCGGAGATGTCCAGGACTGAAGGGGCCGGCAAGTTTCCGCCATGAATCGTTCCGCTTCCCGAAGGCGCGGCCTGAATCGTTTGGTCAAGGCGGAAAGCGTCGTCGGGGTCTGCGTCGATGGTTCCGATTGCGGGAAATGTACCGCCTTCAATTTCGAAGGGACCGTCGAAGGTCGGGCCGGCCTGAACTCCGTGAACGACCAGTGCCGGTCCCAGATCAAAAGTCAAAAGCCTTCTCATCCGAACTTCAAAAACGACGACCGAATTGTTGCGGCGAATGGCGCCTGTCGCATCCGAATGCGTCCGGGCGACGCCTATGGACCGCAGCAGGATCGTCCCGTCTCCATCAAAAAAGGGATTGTCGTCCGGATCTCCCGCTGTTTCGGAAGCGTCTCCATTGTTGTCGCTGGCTTTCACAAAGTAGCGGGAAGTTGCGATTGTCCCTGCGCCATAGGGACTCGGAGCGACATGAGCGATTCCGGAAAGAGGAATCAACGCAATGCCGCAGGCTCCCCCATAGAATCCGGCGTTGATGATTCCGTCGTCCTGAAGCCCGCCGAGAGAGGAAGCGGGATCGTTCACATCCAGGGACTGGGCGGTTGTCCATGGAAACGGATTGCGAAAAGCAAAAGTCCTTGCATGAACAATGTAGGAGGCGGAGTGATCCCATGAGCCGTCCGGGCCTCTCAGCAGATCGTCAAAGGACAGGCCGCAGAGCAGAGCGCGGGCATGATGGATGCCGGAAAGCGCTGCATAGGAAGCCTGCAGTTGACTCTCGCCGTTGTCGCTGATGCCAAGCTCTGCAGTTGCGTTGAGCACCATGAAGAGTCCAAGGAGCGAAAAGATCGAAAGGGCCGCCAGGGCAACGAGCAGCGCAGTTCCGCTTTCTTCGGCAGATAAACTCCATCCGGCAAGTTGGATTGGCATCGGGACCTCCCGGATATTGTTTCGCCGGCGCCGTATATATTTCATAAAAAGAGAAAAATATTTCATTCCGCAGCCAGGCATCCGCGAAGGCGCGCCGATAGACCGTCCGCGCGACAGATTGAACTTCCTCTCTGCGGGAACTCGCGTCGAACTCTTCGGACGCTGAAATATTGACGACGAAGCCATAGAAATTTGGCAAACGCCGTCGATTCCATGGGATCAGCTTTCGGAGAAAAGAAAAATGGAAACAGGAATGCGCAGGTTCGATATTTTGGGAACCTTTCCTTCGGATTTGCGTGTTCGGGTAAGTTGTGGTAAGGATATCACGCCTGGTGGAATGGCAGGAGCTCTCGGCAGAGCTCGAAGGGAGTGCGGCGAAATGCGGAACATCTCTAATAACAAAACCAACGGCGGCGAATTCATCCTTCTCCAAATCTCCACACTCCGATCCAGGCTGCTCCTGATCGCAGCGCTGGGGGTTGGCGTTGCAATTTTCCAATTTGCATGCTCCAAAAACAGCAAAGTGGGCATTTCCGCCAACACCCCTACACGAATCGCTCTTCTGCCTTTCAACACGCCCGAAAAGAGCAAGGAACTTCGCTGGACGGCCATGGCCGCACCGGTTGCGATGGCGCAGGCAAGCTTAAAAATCAAAGACATTGAGGCGATCCCGCTGTGGCGGTCCATGCCTCTCGCAATCCAAACGGCGGGGAATTCTCGAATCCTCACTCAGGAATCCGCAGCCTCTGTCGCGATCTGGCTTTCGGCGAAATGGGCGGCTTACGGAGATTTTCAGCCCCATAAAAAGGGCGTCCACATGATCATTGATTTCATTCCCGGCGAAGAGAGTATGATCCCTTTCAGGCACATGAAAACAGGGAAGCTGGATGCGATCCAGACCAGCTTTCACAAAGCATATCAACAATTTATATGGTATGAGTCCTCGATCCGCCTGGCGCCCGAAAGAGAAAAGGCGAAGGGCTTTGAATCCCTGCGCAACCTGGCGGAGGCTCTCGATCGGGAATATGGGTGGTCTGTGGAACCGGAGCCCGGCAAAGCTCAGGAAATAGTAGCGGACCTGATCAAGACGGACGAACAGCTTGCCCGTTATCTTTTCAGTCCAACCTTATACCCCGCGCTGCAACCCAAGGACTGATCGACTGTGGACGATTGAAAAAATGAACAGGAGTTCAATCGTCAATGGGTCACATCTCGACCCATTTGCCGTGTCCTTCCCAGACACGAAGGGTAAACGGAAATTTTACGCTCTCGCCCAATTTGCTTTTGATTGCCTCGCAGATATTCTCAACGGACGGATATTCGATGAGATCGTTGAGAGTCTTGTGATCAAAAAAGCCCAGAGCGACTTTGATGGATCTTTTTAATTCGCTGAAATCTATAATCATCCCGGCTTTTTTCTCGCCTTCGATCACAACCTCGATCTTGTAGGTATGCCCGTGCAGGGAGCCGCACTTGTCATGTCCGGGAAGGTAATGGGCGCAATCGATATAGTCAATAACACCAAGTTTCATAAATCCGCTCCGTTTCCGCAGACTTTATTATACTACGACTATCGCCCCAAATGGGGCGACAGTCTCAGCATCGCAGGGCATGGAAAATCCGAATAGCCGCCCTTTTGGGCGGCTGACAGCTTCATTGACACGCGCGGACTGCTTTGCTAAATTGCGTATTTTAACTGATGGACTCGCCATTGTATCTTGCCTCTCCGGCTGCAGTTCAAAATCAAGACGACCGGCTTGGGAATTTGCCGGACAACTGCGAAAGTGGCGGAATTGGCAGACGCGCTGGACTTAGGATCCAGTCCCGCAAGGGGTGGGGGTTCAAATCCCCCCTTTCGCACCAAAAAGATTCTTGAGTTCAATCAAACATAGCAATGGCTATGATTTATGAATATAATGACAGAGGCGTAATAAGAAAAGGGCAGGCCGGCGACGCTGGCTATGTTTAACAATAGTTGCAGAAATTGAAGATATAGGTAGGAATCAAGTTGAGCGTAGAAATCGTTGAAGTAAACAGCTGCAAAAGAAATATGGCGGTTGAATTGCCGCCGGAAGAACTCGATCAGGAAGTCAATGCTATTGCCAGAGAGTATGCCAAAAACATCAAGGTGCCGGGATTCAGACCGGGGAAAACGCCTCTGAGCATCATCCGGCAGCGCTTCAGCAACGACTTGTACAAAGACGCCACGCAGAAGATTATTGAGCGTTGCTGGAAAGAAACGATAGCTGAACGGGACTTGCATCCTCTGGCGCAACCCATGGTCGAAAACCTGGATAACAAGCCCGGCAGCCCTTTGAAATTCACCCTGACGTTTGAAGTCTTGCCGAAACTCGAAATCGCCGACTACAAGGCAATCCCTGTTGATTTGTCGCCGGAAGAAATCACGGACGAAAAAATCAGCCAGGCGGTCGACGCGCTTCGAGAGCAGCATGCCCAGTTTGTTCCAGTCGATGGCGAAGCCTGCGACGGCCATTATCTGACAGTTGCAGTAGACAGCCAATTTCAAGACGGGGGCAGACCGATGCATGAAGAGGACGTCACCATGATTATCGGCAGCCCTCAAACCAATATGGACTTCTCCGAAAATTTGCGGGGCGGCCGGGCGGGCGAGACCCGGTCTTTTGATGTAAGCTATCCGGAAGACTACCGGAGAAAGAATTTCGCGGGGAAGAAAGTCCGTTATACTTTGGCAATAAAGGATATAAAGGAAAAACAGCTGGCGGAAGCCAATGACGATTTCGCAAAAGATCTGGGGCACCAGAACCTTGAAGCATTAAAAAGCAAGGTTCGAGATGATTTGGTAACGCAGTCGAAGCAAAATGCCGAAAAGAGGGCCAGAGAGGCGCTGCTGGATTCAATTGTGCAACGCCAAGCTGTCGATGTACCGGAGTGCATGGTTCAGGACGAATTGGAATCTCACGTCCAAAGAGTGGCAAACAGTCTGGCTTACCAGGGAATCGATATTAATCAAACCTCTATTGATTGGAAGAAGGTTTTTGACCAAGAACGTCCGCGTGCGGAACAATCGGTGCGCCGTTCTCTGGTGCTTGATGCGATCGCCCGGCAGGAAGGGATCGAAGTAAGCGACGAGGAAATCGACGCGGAGCTTCAGAAAATTGTGGAAGGCTCCAATAAGTCCGCAGCCGCGCTCAAGGCCCAACTTGAAAAGGAAGAGCGGCTTGAAAGCTACCGGCAGCATTTGCGCGAGGACAAGGCGCTTGATTTGATTTATCGCAATGCTAATATAAACAGGGGGTAATTCATTGGCATTAATACCCATGGTGGTCGAGCAGACCAATAGAGGCGAGCGGGCGTATGACATTTACTCGCGCCTCCTTAAGGACAATATCATCTTCCTTGGAACTCCGATTGACGATAACGTCGCGAATGTCGTTACGGCCCAGCTTCTTTTTTTAGAAGCCGAAGATCCGGAAAAAGATATTCATTTATATGTCAACTCTCCCGGCGGTTCCATTTCGGCAGGCATGGCCATTTATGACACGATGCAATACATTCGACCGGACGTGTCGACAATCTGCATCGGCCAGGCAGCCAGCATGGGGGCTTTGTTGCTTGCAGCCGGAGCTCCGGGGAAGCGTTTCGCCCTGCCAAACTCCAGAATTTTGATCCATCAACCGTCAATGAGCGGCCTTGCCGGTCAAGCGACGGACATTGACATCCACGCGAAAGAAATTTTAAGGCTTCGCGAGTCGATGAACCAGATTCTCTCCCAACACACCGGTCAAAATATCGATCGCATCGAAAAGGATGTCGAACGCGACTATATAATGACGGCTGTCCAGGCTAAGGACTACGGCATCGTGGATCAGGTAATCGTAAGAAAAGAATAGGGCGGCTTTTGTGTTCCCCCTGGAGGAATGCTTTGAGAAAAGATGACGAGCGTGATGATGTCTTAAGATGCTCATTCTGTTCCAAGAGCCAGAATGATGTCAAAAAGCTCATTGCCGGACCGACGGTCTATATTTGCGATGAATGCGTCGACGTCTGCAATGAGATCATCGCCGATGATGTCGTAACCTCCCCGATAGGGGAGAAACTGCCTAAACCGCAGGAAATTAAAGAGTTTCTTGATCTGTACGTCATTGGCCAGGAAACGACCAAGAAAAAACTGGCGGTCGCTGTCTACAATCACTATAAACGCCTGGAAATATCCAAGAAACGCAGCGATCTCGAACTGCAGAAAAGCAATGTGCTGCTCATCGGTCCGACAGGCACCGGTAAAACATTGCTTGCGCAAACCCTGGCCAGGATGCTCTCCGTTCCCTTCGCCATCGTGGACGCCACCACTCTCACCGAAGCCGGCTACGTCGGCGAAGACGTTGAGAACATCATCCTCAAGCTGCTCCAGAACGCAGGAGGAGACAAAGAAAAATGCCAGCAGGGCATCGTTTATATCGATGAAATCGACAAGATAGCCCGCAAGGATGAGAACCCTTCCATTACCCGAGACGTTTCGGGAGAAGGCGTTCAGCAGGCGCTGCTGAAGATTCTGGAGGGGACGGTTGCCAATGTGCCGCCCCAGGGAGGGAGAAAGCACCCTCACCAGGAGTTTATCCAGATAGATACGACCAATATTCTCTTCATCTGCGGCGGAGCTTTCGTTGGGCTGGAAAAAATCATCGAGCGCAGGATCGGCAAGAAAAGCATGGGCTTTTTGGTCAGTGAAAAGTCGTCCAAGGGATTGAAGAACGCCAAAAAGGAACTGCCAGCCAATATACTGGAAAGCTGCGAACCCAGAGATCTGATCAAATTCGGCTTGATCCCCGAATTTGTCGGAAGGCTTCCGGTTATCGGATCGCTCTCGGAACTCGATCGCCTGGCGCTGACCGAAATCCTTACCAAACCTAAAAATGCATTGATCCGCCAATATCAGAAACTTTTTGAATTTGAGAACGTCAAACTCAAGTTCACCGACGATGCGGTGGGCGCAGTCGCCCATCTTGCCCTGGAGCGCAAGATGGGGGCTCGAGGATTGAAAATCATCCTCGAAGATCTTATGTTGGATGTGATGTACCAATTGCCGTCGCAGAAGAAGATAAAGGAATTCATGATAACGCGTGAAATGGTGGAAAACAAAGACATCGCTTTCGCGTTGTTGGAAAAGGCCGGTTAATTATCAGAATGACAAACGAAACGCCTGCTAAGAAAAATGAACGTCTTCCAATGATTCCCATCCGGGATGTCGTGGTTTTTCCGCACATGATGATCCCTTTTGTAATCGGAAGGCCCACATCCGTGCGCGCCTTGGAGTTTGCGCTCGAAGGCTCCAAGCGGGTCTTTTTGGCGACTCAGATGGACGCATCCATCGACGAACCCAAAGCGTCGGACATTTACGCGGTCGGAACGGTCGCCAACATTGTCCAGAGCGTGAAACTTTCCGATGGGAACATTAAAGTATTGGTCGAAGGCGTCCAGCGCGTCAGGGCTATTCGCTATTCAAGCGACCCGGGCTTCTTTGTCGCGGACGTAGAGCTTCTCGAAGAGACCTCCTCTTCGAGCGCCCGGACCAACCTTCTGATTAAACGGCTTCAGACTGTTTTCGAACAGTTCTCAAAGCTAAGCCATCATGTGAACTACGACGCAATCCTGAACGCAATGAAAACGCTCGAGCCCTCCAAGCTGGCCGACAACATTTGCGCCAACCTGCCGATCAGCATCGAGGAAAAGCAGCAGTTGCTCGAAATGGTGGATCTCGCCGAACGAATCGAAAAGATCAACGAGATCATCGAAGTCGAGATGGAAAAAATCAAGGTGGACCGCAACATTCAGGGGCGCGTCAAACGTCAAATGGAGCGGGCTCAAAAAGAGTACTACCTGAACGAAAAAATGAAGGCGATCCAGAAGGAACTCGGCCGCAAAGACGAAAAGAGCGAACTGGACGATCTGAAAAAACAGGTCGAAGCGGCCAAGATGCCGAAAGACGCATGCGAAAAAGCGTTAAAAGAAATTCAACGTCTTGAAATGATGCCTCCGATGTCGGCCGAGTCGACTGTTTCGCGAACATACCTCGACTGGCTCATCGCCATGCCGTGGAACAAAAAATCGCGTGAAATCCGCGACATCAACTGGTCAAAGAAGGTTCTTGAAGAAGACCATTACGGTCTTGAGAAAATAAAAGACCGCATTCTCGAGTTCCTGGCCGTTCGAAGCCTGGTCAAAAAACCTCAGGGTACGATTCTGTGCTTTGTTGGCCCCCCGGGAGTCGGAAAAACATCTCTCGGCAAATCCATAGCTCGAGCGACCGGACGCAAGTTTGTTCGCCTCTCTCTTGGCGGCGTCCGGGATGAAGCGGAAATCCGCGGCCACCGGAGGACTTATATCGGAGCCCTCCCGGGACAGATCATTCAGTACATGAAAAAGGCCGGGACCCGGAATCCTGTTTTCATGCTGGACGAAGTGGATAAGATGAGCACGGATTTTCGCGGCGACCCGTCGGCGGCGTTGCTCGAAGTGCTCGATCCCGAACAAAATCACATGTTTGTCGATCATTACCTGGACACCGAGTTCGATCTCTCAATGGTAATGTTCATCGCGACCGCCAACGTGCTGTACACCATCCCACGCGCTCTCCAAGACCGCATGGAGGTGATTCAGCTTTCCGGCTACACTGAAAACGAAAAACTCGAGATTGCCAAACGGTTTCTTGTCCGCAAACAATTGGAGGCCAACGGACTGCGTTCGGAGCAAATCCAGTTTGCAGACGAAGCATTGCTTGAATTAATCAGAAAATACACTCGCGAGTCGGGCGTTCGAAACCTGGAGCGCGAGGTGGCTAATGTATGCCGTAAAACCGCAAAGAGAATCGTCACCGCCGAGGTGAAAAGCAGCGCCATCAACGCCGAGGAAGTTGAGAAGCTCCTTGGACGCCCGAAATTCCGGCTCCAGGGAATCAGCGAGAACAATCAGATCGGATTGACTACCGGATTGGCGTGGACAGAAGTCGGCGGCGAAGTGCTTCAGACAGAAGCGACTCTAATGGACGGCAAGGGACAGCTGACCCTCACCGGGAAATTGGGCGAAGTCATGCAGGAATCGGCCAGAGCGGCGATGTCCTTCGTCCGGAGCCGGGCGGCCGATTTCGGGATAGGACGGGAATTTCATAAGAGAATGGATCTCCACATCCACATCCCGGAAGGCGCCATACCCAAGGACGGCCCGTCGGCCGGAATCACGATGGCGACCACGATTGTCTCCGCCCTGACAAAGATTCCGGTCCGCAAGGACGTGGCTATGACAGGCGAAATCACTTTGCGCGGCAAGGTGCTCCCGATCGGCGGAGTCAAAGAAAAACTTTTAGCGGCCCATCGGGCAGGAATCAAACTGGTCGTTCTTCCGAAAGAGAACGAGAAAGACCTTCAGGACCTGCCTAAGGACATCCTGGAGGATTTAAATGTCAATTTGGTGGAGACAATGGATGAGGTTCTTCAAATAGCTCTGGAGAGACAGCCCGTTCCCAGACAGGTTTCCCAGATTCCCGATATCGAAGGCGCCCGTCCGAATGAAAATGTCGCGCACTGATTATCCGCGAAATTTCCGGTGACCCAAGCTGAATTTGTCATAAGCGCCGTTTCAGAAAGAGATTTCCCGCAACAGGGAATTCCGGAGGTGGTCTTTGCAGGCCGGTCCAATGTAGGAAAGTCCAGCTTAATCAACAGCCTTGTTGGAACCAACAAACTGGCCCGTACGAGTTCAACTCCTGGAAAAACCCAGGCGGTCAATTTCTACAGGATTGGCGGCTCTTTCTTCTTTGTCGATTTGCCCGGGTTCGGCTATGCAAAAGCAAGCAAGGATGCCATAAGGCAGTGGAAGGATCTGGTCGAACGGTACTTTAGCATTCGTGCAACAATTGCCTTGGTGATTCAGCTGATTGATTCAAGAATACCCCCTACAAAGCAGGATTTGCAGTTGTTCGAATGGCTGGAAAGCCTGAAAATTCCGCTGATGCTCGTAGGGACAAAATCAGACAAGCTTTCCAGCAGTCAAAGAAGCATGCAAATGCGCATTATCTCAAATTCGTTTAGAGGACGAACCGTGGTGATGTCCTCGGCCAAAACCGGGGTTGGATGCAAAGAGATTTTCAAACGGGTGCTGCAGGCAGCCGCAACTGTTGAACCCCCGAAAAATAACTGACAATTCTTCCTTTTTCTCCCTCTGGAGCCATTCATGCCTGAAACGACGCAACGTCGAAATGCTAACGGCCGCGAAAACGGCCATTTAAACATACTTGAACTGAAAGAGATGAACATCTCCTCCCTCGCCCAGGTGGCCAAAGACCTGAATGTTCCCGGCTACACGGGAATGCGCAAGCAGGAGCTGATATTTCAGATTTTAAAAGCGCAGACGGAGCAGAGCGGTTTGATTTTTTCAGAAGGAGTCCTGGAATGCCTGCCCGAGGGATTCGGATTCCTCCGCGCTCCCGATTACAACTATTTGCCGGGACCGGACGATATTTACGTTTCGCCGTCGCAGATTCGGAAATTCGACCTGAGAACAGGGGACACGGTCTCAGGGCAAATACGCCCCCCGAAAGACGGAGAGCGCTATTTTGCGCTCATCAAAGTCGAAGCGGTGAATTTCGAGCATCCGGATGCAGCCAAGGACAAGATCTTTTTCGACAACCTGACGCCCCTCTATCCTCACGAACACCTCAAATTGGAAACGGGGCCCGACAACCTTTCCGGAAGAGTCATGGACATGCTTGCACCGATCGGCAAAGGGCAGCGTGGATTGATCGTCTCGCCTCCCAGGACCGGCAAGACCATGTTGCTGCAATCGATAGCAAATTCGATTTCCCGGAACCACCCAGAGGTTGTTTTGATCGTTCTGCTGATTGACGAACGCCCGGAAGAAGTCACCGACATGCAACGCTCGGTCAAAGGCGAGGTCATCAGTTCGACCTTCGACGAGCCGGCCTCGCGTCACGTCCAGGTGGCGGAAATGGTTTTGGAAAAAGCGAAAAGGTTTGTGGAACACAAACGGGATGTTGTGATTCTTCTCGACAGCATTACCCGCCTTGCGCGCGCCTACAATACGATCGTCCCCCCGAGCGGCAAAGTGCTCTCCGGCGGCGTCGACAGCAACGCCCTTCAACGGCCGAAGCGGTTTTTTGGCGCTGCGCGGAACATAGAGGAAGGCGGAAGCTTGACCATCATCGCCACCGCTTTAATCGACACCGGAAGTCGAATGGACGATGTCATTTTTGAAGAATTCAAGGGCACCGGCAATATGGAACTCCACCTGGACCGCAAACTGGTCGACAGGCGCGTCTTCCCTTCAATCGACATCAACAAGTCCGGAACCCGCAAGGAGGAGTTGTTGATCCCCCAAACAGATCTGAACCGCATATGGATTTTGCGCAAGGTGCTCACTCCCCTTTCGATCACCGAAAGCATGGAGCTTCTGCTGGAAAAACTCTCCAAGGCGAAAACCAACTCGGACTTTTTGGGCTCTCTTTCGGGAGGCTAATCTTATTGACGACGGACGATTGCAGACACACGAATGAGTTCAACCGTCCATCGCAGACTCATTCTCTGCTTTTCGGCAGGTATAGGGACATGCCCGCCCCTTCCGACTGCAGGGCGTGATCCGCTTCGACATAATCCACAACCCGAGGCGCATAGGTTCGCAGGCTTTCCCTGTCGAACAAAAGCACGAGAGCGGGAGGATCGCTTCTTGCCTCTTCGACCAGCCGCCTATGATCTGCTTCGGATTGATCTCCCGGCCATAAATAGTTCCATCGCGTCGGATTCCGGCGTTCGGCAAGAAAATAGATCATCGGCTGATAAGGAAGGACCAGGATGGACTGGTCTTTTCGGCTGTACTTCTGGATTATCCCGACAACCGTCTCAATCGTGCGGCATGTGTCTCCGTCGGCGACCACGCCGGCTTTGGGCAAGGATATTTTCTGCGGATTGATCGGCGCGCGATTGATCAGCTTGTCCCTGCAATTTGCGAAAACCAAGAAAAACGCCGCAATGAACGCTCCGGACAGCAAAAAGGCGGATGTCTCTTCAGCGACATCGGACAGCGAGCGCACCCTTCGACGGATGACATCCGAAAAAAACTGAATGGAGGTCGATAGAATCAGCCCCATAAGAATGAAGAAAGGGGGCAACGTGATGATCAGGTGGTTGAGATCCGACCGCGTCAAGGCCTGCAGGTAAAATCCCAATGAAAGGATGGCAATATAAAAATGCCCGATCGGGAAGTCGGCTGCGGTTTTTCGAAAGCCCCGGACGATGCCGACCAGGGCGGCGGACAATGCCGCGAACCCAGGGAGATAAAAAAAAGCGGCAAAAGCGTTGTAGCCGAAATCCTGCGATAAATCAAATCGGGGCATGGGAACGGAGCTTGTCCGGCTGTATGTTTTGAGCGGGAAAAGGATCAACTGCTCCAACATGGGTTGCGCCGCCCCGCTATAGGCGGCCCACAGGACAGTTGGCAGAACCGGCGTCAAAATCCCGACGGTCCACAAAAAGCAATCCTTCAGCAAAGGAAGCCGTCCGTCGGCGTCGCTTTTTAAAAACATGACGAAAAAACATAATGCGACGGCAAAAGCGGAATAAAAACCTTGATCGTGCCTCGAAAGAACGACCAACCCCGTCAAGAATCCCGAGCCAAACAGCCAATAAGGCCTGGGACGGGACAGGTAGCCCAAAAAGAAAAACACGGCGCCAAGCGAAAATACAATCCCGTGCCACACGGCAAAAGGCGCAAAAGAAAAAAACGGAAGGCCGATGAAGACGGCGGGCAGGGCGGCGGCAAGAGCGGCCAGGGGTTTCGCAAAGCGTCGGCAGATCAGATAGGTCAATCCGACCACGATGAAATGCAATGCAAATCCCAAAACTCTCAAGCTATGGACGCTGGGGCCAAGCAGTTTAAATGCGCATGCAGCGACGTAGAAGGACAGGGGGGGCTGGAGGCTGAAAAAGTCCCGGTTCGGCAGCTGGCCTTCCAGCGCCCTGGCCGCTCCATAAGCTAAAAAACCTTCATCGGAGATGTCGATGTAATTGGCATATTGATCGCGAAAGAAGAAAAAGCTGAAGGCGATCAATATTCCGACGAGCGCATAATCAGTCCATAGCCGCGGTTTGCCGGCGCTTTTTTTCTTTGGAGACCGCCGAGCGCCAGGATGTTTTTTCATTTTCGTCAGACCCGAAATCGCCCCGATGGCCGGGGCCGAGCCGCCGGCAACGTTGAAAGGTTAACCTAGCACAGCCTGAAACCGCCTTGAAGGGCAAAATAAACGGCGCAACCTGCCGCGGCGCATTCAATTCAACCTTGTCGCATAGGCGGGGTTGTGCGAAAATGCAACTCTTTTACATATGATTATAGGCTGAATCTCAAATGGGCGTCATCAGGCCGGCGCGGGCCTTCAAGGCGGCCGGCGCATCCGGACAAACATTTCACGCGACCCTCAAGGGCTGCGACACATTTCACGTAGCTGCCGGCCGTTTCGCCATGAAAGCGGAACAGCCCGGCGCCTGGGAATTACTGGAATAGATCATGATAGTCTGCAAATTCGGCGGCACGTCCGTTCAGGACGCAGATGCAATGACTCGGTTGGCGCAGATCATCGGCCAACGCAGGGGAAACAAGCCTGTTGTCGTAGCGTCGGCAATGGGGAAAACCACCAATCAACTGCTCGAAACCGCGCGGACGGCTGCAAACGGCAAACGGCAGGAAGCGCTGGATTTGCTTGCAAAAATCAAAGAAAAGCACCTGAGAGAGGCTCAGAAACTGGGGATCGCGGTTTCGGAGGATTGGGTTTACGAAACCATTCAAGCCTATTTCAAAGAGATGAGAGACATCGTCAAAGGGCTTGCCGCTTTGGGAGAGCTGACGCCGCGAATCAGCGACGCCATCGCCAGCTACGGCGAACGTCTTTCGACCGTCATCCTCGTCCAAGTCTTGGAAAATCAGGGGATCCCGGCGCAACTCATGGATGCAAGACAGTGCATGATTACGGACGATAATTTCACCAGGGCCAATCCAATCTTCGATCAGACCGAAGCGGCGATTGTCGAACAACTGCTTCCCGTCCTAGAAGCTGGCAAGGTCCCGGTTTTCCAGGGATTTATCGGCCGCACCAAAACCGGTATTACGACGACCATCGGCCGAGGCGGCTCGGACTACAGCGCCTCGATTGTCGGCGCCGCTTTGGATGCCGACGACATCCAGATCTGGACCGATGTGGACGGGATCATGACGACGGATCCGCGGACGGTGAAGGAAGCCCGGCGGATTAGGGCCATTTCCTTCGATGAAGCCGCCGAACTTGCGTATTTCGGCGCCAAGGTCCTCCATCCGGCCACAATCATGCCGGCGGTCCGAAAAAAAATACCGGTCCATGTGCTCAACAGCTACAAGCCGGACCATGAAGGAACTCTGATCACGGACGAAACGCCCCGCTGTGAAAATCCCGTGAAGGCGATCGCCTATAAAAAGGGCATCACGGTCGTCAACATCGCTTCCACCCGAATGCTGATGGCGCATGGCTTCCTCAAGAGAATTTTCGAGATATTCGACCATTACCAGGTGCCGGTGGATGTGGTTTCAACTTCGGAAGTCTCGGTATCGCTGACCGTGGATGAGACCTCGGATTTGTGGGATATCGTGACCGAACTGAAAAAAATCGGGGAGGTCAACGTCGACGGATCCAAAGCGATCGTTTGCTGCGTAGGCGACAATCTGCGCAACATCGCCGGGGTGCCGCAAATCGTGTTCAACGCGCTTCAGGACATCAACATCCATATGATTTCCCAGGGAGCCTCGGCCATCAACATTACATTCGTCATCGATGAAGAGCGGCTTCAGGAAGCCGTCACAAACCTGCACGATGCATTTTTCAAGAAGGCGGATCCGCGCATTTTCGAATGACGGAATCCGGGATGGGAGGGCTATGAAACTGGCGCTGCTGGGATACGGGAAAATGGGCAAGCTCGTCGAAACCATCGCTTTGCGACAAGGATGGGAAGTTGGTCCGAAGCTCGACATCGCCGAAAATCCCGGAGGGAGAGGAATCACCGCCGAATCCATGGCCGGAGTCGACGTCATCGTTGAATTCAGCCAGCCGGAATCCGTGCTGCAGAACGTTGAAGCGGCGGCCGGCCTTGGCATCAACATGGTCGTCGGCGCCACCGGGTGGTCCGACCATAAATCCCGGGTCGAACAGATTGTCCGGGATTCGGGAATCGGCTTGATTTGCGGTGCGAACTTTTCGCTGGGAATGAATCTCTTTTTTGAGATCATGAATCACGCTGCGAGAATCATGGGAATGGTTCCGCAATATGACGCCTATATATCGGAAGAGCACCACAAAGCGAAAAAAGACGCTCCTTCGGGCACGGCTTTGAACCTGCTCGATCTGATGCGCCCTCATCTCGGCGACCCGAATCTCAGCATCGCCAGCATCCGCGCCGGCTGGATTCCCGGAACCCACACCGTGGGCTTCGACAGCGAAGCGGACGCCATAACGCTCGAACATAGGGCCCGGAGCCGCCAGGGATTTGCGGAAGGAGCGGTCCTGGCCGCAAGATGGATTGCGGGCAAAAAGGGATTTTATGATTTTCGACAGGTTTTTCGGGAAATCGTTGGATTATAATTCCTGTTTGGGAATTCATTGAAAAAGCGAGGCGTCTTATGGGCAACATCGATGGGCTGCAAGGCTGCGGCACTGCACTGATAACCCCGTTCCAGTCCAACGGCGGCCTGGATGAAAAATCGCTGAGCGCGCTGGTAGACTGGCAAATCCGGGAGGGAGTCCATTTCCTCGTGCCCTGCGGCACAACCGGAGAAAACCCCACGTTAAAACATGAAGAGCGACTTGCAGTCGTGAAAATAACGGTTCAGGCCGCAGCGGGACGCGTCCCCATAATTGCGGGCGCCGGCGGCAACGACACGGCGGGAGTCGTTGACATGATCGCCGAGCTCAAATCCCTGGGAGTGGACGGAATCCTCTCCGTATGCCCCTATTACAACAAGCCGACTCAGGAAGGCGTCTATCGACACTACCGGGCGATAGCCGAGTCCACGGACTTGCCGGTCATTGTGTACAATGTCCCGGGGAGAACGGGCACAAACATCCTGCCGGACACGCTCATGCGCCTGGCCGAAATTCCGAATATCGCAGGCGTCAAGGAAGCCAGCGGGGACATCTCTCAAATCGGTGAAATCTGCACGCGCGCGCCCTCTCGCTTCCGTGTATTTTCGGGAGACGATTCACTCACACTCCCGGTTGTTGCGCTGGGAGGGCATGGGATCATATCCGTCGCCTCCAACGAAGCCCCGGGCATGATGTCGAAATTCGCTGTTTCCTGCCTCGACAACCGCCAGGAAGAAGCCCGCACATGGAATCGCAAACTTTATCCCTTGATGAAGATCAATTTTATCGAGTCGAATCCCATCCCGGTCAAGGCAGCCTTGGCCATGATGGGCAAAATTCAGGAAAATTATCGGCTTCCGCTGGTCCGAATCTCCGAAGGGGCGCGCAATAAAGTGGCGTCTGTTTTGGCCGGCCTTGGATTGATTCCCGGCGACAGCGGCGCTCGTTGACCGGAGCCTCGTCTGCAAATCGGCGGCTCAGCCGCCCGGGCGTTTACAATTTTCTCCCGGCGCCTTGCTCCGGGCAATCCGCAGCGGAATCCATTGGAGGGTCCCTTTGGCTTCTCTATATCCTTTTCGGGGATTTAGGTACAATTGCAAATATGTAAAGGATATCAATAAAGTCGTCGCACAGCCTTATGACAAGACGAACGCTTTGATGCAGGAAGAGTATTATCAGCGCTCCTCTTACAACGTAGTGCGCATAACCCTGAACCTGGAAAAACGACAGGACCCTTCGACAAAATACCCGGACGCGCGATCGATATTCGAACAATGGTTCAACGATCAAATTCTCGTCCAGGATCCGAATCCGGCGATTTATCCCTATTATCAAGAGCACGTTTTGGAAGGGCGCGTCCATTTGCAGAAGGGATTCATCGCCCTCCTCGATTTGAAAAGAGCCGGGGCCGGCATCATGCCCCACGAACACACGCTCGCAGAGCCCAAGCAAGACCGTCTGCGACTAATGCGCAGCATCGAGGCGAACGAAGATTTTATTTACATGCTCTACGCGGATAAAAAATTGACGGTCAACGGCGTCATCGACCGGGCGATTTCGGGGAAGCAGCCTGAAATCGAAGCGACCGACGATTTCGGGGCTGTCCATCGCATATGGTCGATCCAGGACCCCGAGGTCCAAAGAGGAATCCAGAAAGCGATGAGCGAACAGCAACTGTTCATTGCGGATGGCCATCACCGGTTTGAAACGTCCGTGGACTTTATGCATGAATGCAACAGGCGGAATTGGACGCCGGCCGCCGTTGAGTCGTTCGATAAACGCATGGTGGCTTGCTTCAACAGCGCCGACGGAGTCACCATCCTTCCCACGCACCGGCTGATCCGGGATCTCCCCGATTTCAATCCCCAGGCTTTCTTAAACGACATCAAAACCCGCTTCGAAGTGGAATGCGCCGCCAGCGCCGAGGAACTATGGAATAAAATGGAAGAGGGCCTCGAGTCGAACGTTTTCGGCTTCTACCCGGCGGACCTGAAGCAATTCTATCTGCTGCGGCTCAAAATGCAGGTGGAAGAGGATCCGGCTCTTCTTGGACATTGCCCGGACTATCGCAAGCTGGACGTCAGCATTCTTCATGCGCTGCTCCTGGAACAGCGCCTTGGAATCGATGAAGGCAAATTGGCCGCTCAGGCTCATGTGGATTATATGCGCGAGCGGGAATCCTGCATCCAGTTGGTGAACGATGGAAAGTATCAGGCCGCCTTTTTTTTAAATCCCACAACGGCTGAGCAGATGGAGCGGATCGCCATCGCGGGCGAACGCATGCCTCAGAAATCGACCGATTTCTATCCCAAGCCCCTTACCGGACTCGTTTTTATGCGCATGTCGATCAAAAAGAGCTGATTTTATTGACGAATTCAGGGTCTGAGCTGCATCTCTCACTCGCCAGCGGTTGTTCCAAAAATGCCCAAGCCCGCAGAATGCGACCCGCTTTGCCGGCGGCCGGGCGGCGCAATCGAATTTTTTAAATTTATTTTTTGAATTTTCAAGATCCGACCCCGTATATTTCAATAGACGGCATGGAAGCCGGAAAGGGGCGCCGCAACCAGGGCCTTCTCTCCCGCCGCAGCGCCGCACCCATGCGGCGCCGAATTTGTTCGTCAAAGGCGAGCTATGAAATATTGGCATCGATGGAGCTGTCTTGTCCTGCTGCTATTGCCGGTTTTGCCGCTTGCTTCTCAGGATTGGCCTATGTGGGGTGGAAATCCGCAAAGAAATATGGTTTCCGCCGTCAAAAACCTGCCTTCCGAATGGGATGTTGCGACGAGGAAGAACATCCGCTGGAAAGCGGATCTCGGATCGACTTCCTATGGGAATCCGGTTGTCGCCGACGGAAAAGTGTTCGTCGGCACGAACAACGACAGCCCCCGGAATAACGCCATCGAGGGGGACAAAGGCGTCCTGATGTGCTTCCGGGAATCGGACGGGAAATTCCTATGGCAGGCAATCAGCGACAAGCTGGAACCCGAACTGGATTGGCCGGAACAAGGCGTCTGCTCTTCCCCTGCAGTGGAGGGAAAGAGGCTCTACTACGTCACCAACCGCGGCGAACTGGTCTGCCTGGACACCGAAGGATTCCACGACGGCAACAACGACGGAGATTTCCGGCAGGAGGAGCTCAAGGGCGCAACGGACGCCGATGTGATCTGGAAGCTCGACATGATCAAGGAGCTGGGCGTCTCTCCGCATAACATGGCGAACTCCTCTCCGGCAGTCTGGGCCGATCTGGTTTTTGTCGAAACTTCCAACGGCCGCGACGGAAATGACGAAAAGGTCGCCGCGCCCGAAGCGCCAAGCTTCCTGGCCGTCGATAAAAACACGGGCAAAATTGTCTGGCGGGATAGTTCTCCAGGAGAAAATATTCTGCACGGCCAATGGGCGTCCCCCGCTTTGGGCGACGTTGCAGGGGTACAACAGGCGTTCTTTCCCGGCGGAGACGGATGGCTGTACGGCTTCAACGCCCGCACCGGCGAAAAGCTCTGGAGTTTCGACGCGAATCCAAAAGACGCAATCTGGCCTAAGACGCGCAACTATTTAATTTCCACTCCGGTTTTCTGCAACGGAAAAGTCCTGATCGCAACCGGGCAGGACCCGGAAAACGGGAATGGTCCGGGACGCCTCTTCGCGATCGATCCCTCAAAGCGCGGGGACATCACCGAGAGCGGACTCGTTTGGCAGTATGATAAAATGCGTCGATCCATATCCACGACGGCCATCGAGGGCGGGCTGGTTTACATCTCCGATTTCGCCGGATTCCTGCACTGTCTGGACTTTTCGACCGGAAAACCCTTCTGGACTTACGATATGCTGTCGGCGGTCTGGGGGTCTCCATTGGCAGCCGACGGGAAAATATACGTCGGCAACGAAGACGGCGATATTTTCATTTTTCAGGCGGGGAAGGAAGCCAAGAAACTGGGACAGATCGGCATGGGGAACGCAGTCTACAGCACGCCGGTCGCGGCCAACGGCGTACTGTACATCATGAGCCGAAACGAGCTTTTTGCCATCGGCGCACAATGACGGGTTGCGAATGACGAGTGACCAATTGAAAAATGCGCTCCGATTCTCCGGCGTTTGGCCGGCAAGGCTTCAATGGGCTGCAGGCATTTTATTATGTGCGGCGCTATCCCAATTTATCCTGTGTGATTCGTCATTGCAAATCTTGAATGCCGCATCCGACGGCAGCTGGAGGATGTTCCGCGGTTCGCAGTCTCTCACCGGAATCGCAGCGGCCGATTTGCCGTCGCCTCTCAAACTGCGCTGGAGTTTCCAGGCGAAAGACTCCATCGAATCTTCCGCCGCCATCGCCGACGGCGTGGTTTTCGTCGGATCCATGGACAAATCGCTCTACGCCGTTGATCTGACCACGGGCAAGCTGCGATGGACCTACAACGCCGCGGCGCCCATCCAGGAATCGTCTCCCTGCGTTCGCAACGGCGTCGTCTATATTGGCGACCTGGACGGAGTTTTTCACGCAGTCGACGCCGCCGGGAAAGCTCTCTGGACCTTCAAGGCCGAGGCGGAAATCAAGTCCTCGCCCAACTGGGACGGCGGCCGCGTATACTTCGGCGCCTACGACCAGAATTTATACTGTCTGTCGGCAAATTCCGGCGCGCTCTTGTGGAAATACGCGACCGACGGACCCGTGCACGGGACTCCTTCCATCGACAAGGGAATTGTTTATGTTTCAGGCTGCGATGAACATTTGCGGGCGATCCACGCCGCCAGCGGCAAGCAGCTTTATTCGATCTCGCTTGGAAATTACGCGGGCGCTTCCGCGGCCATCCGGGATGGGCGAGCCTTTGTCGGCACCTTTGGGAGCGAGGTGCTGTGCATCGATCTCCAGCGGCGAGCGACTCAATGGGTTTACAAACACCCTGCCCGCAACTTCCCTTTTTATTCCTCCGCCGCCGTGACCGAAAACCGGATTATCCTCGGCGGAAGAGATAAAATGGTTCACTGCCTGGATCGGGCTTCCGGCAAAGAAATCTGGAGTTTTACCACGAAGGCTCGAGTGGAATCCTCGCCTCTTATAGCCGGCAAATGGGTTTTCATCGGATCCAACGACGGGCGCCTGTATCAACTGGATCTTGTTACAGGCAAGAACGCCTGGGATTTCGATGCAGGCGCTTCCCTGTCGGCTTCGCCGGCGGCTGCTCATGGTTCGCTGGTCATCGGATCGCAGGACGGCGCCCTCTACTGCTTCGGGAATTGAATGCTATGAAAATTGCCTGTATCACGGCGGGCGCCGGTCCAATGTACTGTGGAAGCTGCCTGCGCGACAACGCTCTTGCCAAGGCTCTTATGGATGCAGGCCATGAAGTCCTGTTGATCCCCACCTACACGCCCTCCAAGACCGATGAAACCAACGTCAGCATGGACAAGGTCTTCCTGGGAGGGCTCAATATATATCTTCAGCAGCATTTCAAGCCTTTCCGAAAATCTCCGCGCCCGGTCGACCGCCTTCTGGATTTGAAGCCTTTGTTGAAACTCGTCTCGCGCCTTGGCGTCAGCGTCGATCCCGCGGACCTTGGGGACCTTACGGTTTCGATGCTTCGCGGAACCCGAGGATTCCTGCGCAAAGAGATTTTGCGGCTTGCCCGGTTTATTTCAGAGACTGCTCCCGAGATAGTCAATCTCCCCAATTCCCTGCTGATTTCTCTGGCGCCGGCCATAAAAGCCGAACGGAACGTCCCGATCTGTTGCACGCTTCAGGGAGAGGATCTTTTCCTTCGAGGCATCGGCGAATCCCACAGAAAAGAATCCATTCAGTTGATTCAGGAACATGCCGCCCATGTGGACGCGTTTATTGCAGTGAGTCATTTCGGCGCCCGCAGCATGTCGCGATTGCTCGGGATTGAGCCCGGAAGAATCCACGTGGTTCCCCTCGGGATAAATTTCGACGGATTTGGAGAAATGGATCCAGTTCGCAGCGATCCTTTTACCATCGGATACCTGGCGCGTCTGACTCCCGACAAGGGATTGCATGCGCTCTGCGAAGCCTATCGCGCGCTCAGATCCCGCGAGGGACTGCCTCCGAGCCGGCTGTGCGCGGCAGGCTACCTCGCCCCGGAATACAAACCTTATTTACGGGCTATCCGGAAAAACTTGTTTTCCTGGGGATTATCGGATCAATTCCGGTATCATGGAGAACTGGACAGGCGCGCGAAAGTGGAATATCTGAGGCAATTAAGCGTTTTCTCCGTTCCCGAAACCTACGACGATCCCAAGGGCCTTTTCCTGCTGGAGGCGATGGCAGCGGGAATTCCGGTCGTGCAACCCCGGCGAGGCGCTTTTCCAGAGATCATTGAAACAACCGGCGGCGGAGTTCTGGTCGAGCCGGACTCTCCGGATGCATTGGCTCAAGGCATCCTTGATTTGTGGAACGATCCCGGCAGGCGGGCCGAGATTGCGTTGCGAGGCTATCAGGGAGTGCGCGCCCACTACAGCGCGGCCCTGATGGCGGACTCCGCTTTGCGCGTTTATAAAACCCTTCTGGCCATTCAATGAACAACCAACTGATCGCAAAGGACATCGCCAAAACCTATGCCATGCCGGGGGAGCAACTCCGCGTCCTCTCCGGAATTGATTTTTGCCTGAGCGGCGGCGAGTCCGCCTCCATCATTGGGCCGTCGGGAAGCGGCAAGAGTTCCCTCCTCTATATTCTGGGCGGGCTGGAGCCGCCGACTTCCGGAACTGTTTTGCTGGACGGCGAAAATCCGTTTGAAATGGACGAGAAAACGCTCGCCGCTTTTCGCAATGAAAAAATCGGTTTTGTATTCCAGGACCACCACCTGCTTCCGCAATGCACCGTTCTCGAAAATGTTCTTGTCCCGACGCTGGTTTCGAGGCCCGGAAACTGGGAAAGTCGAGCGATGGAGCTTCTTGAAAAGGTGGGACTGAAGGACAGGATCGGCCACCGGCCATCCGAACTGTCCGGCGGCGAAAAACAGCGTGTTGCGCTGGCCCGGGCGCTGGTGTTGAAGCCCAAACTGGTCCTTTGCGATGAACCCACCGGCAACCTTGATCACGAGTCGTCCGAGACGGTTGCGGGCCTGTTGCTGGAACTGCACAGGCAGCAACAGAACATCCTGATTGTCGTCACTCACAATGCGGCGCTTGCCGAAAGATTCCGTTTCAAATACAAGCTCAGCGAAACCCGGCTTCAACCGGCATAGGGCCGGACCCCGCGGACGCGCTAATTCAATGCTATGAAACTTGGCGGATTGATTCAACGCAACCTGACGCATTACTGGCGCACCAACCTTGCCGTCGCAGCCGGGATTTCCATAGCCGTTGCAGTCCTCTCGGGAGCGCTGCTTGTGGGCCAATCCATTCGAGGCAGTCTGCGAGAATTGCTTTTTATGCGGATTGGTCAAACAGGCGCTGTTGTTGCGGCGGAGCATTTCTTCAGCGAACGGCTTGCCGGCTCATTGGCCTCTGCCGACCGCGTCTGCCCAATCCTCTATATCAAGGGAATCGCAGTTCACGAGCCAAGCAAAGC
Source organism: uncultured Acidobacteriota bacterium (assembly GCA_964642735.1). Classification (GTDB taxonomy): domain Bacteria; phylum Acidobacteriota; class UBA6911; order UBA6911; family UBA6911; genus UBA6911. Next base: position 4,554 of record CAZXSV010000019.1, on the reverse strand, counting down.
AAGCGTCCACGACGTCCATATATACGGCATCGACGAAAGATTCTGGCAATTCCACGGCATTGAGGACGGGCAGGCCATTGAAGATCGATCCGCCCTCGTCGGCGACGCGCTGGCCAAACAGATCGGCGCCAAGCCCGGAGACGCTTTGCTGATCCGCGTCCCATCGCAACAGGAAATCCCGAGCGAATGGCTTTATGGCAGGCGAGACAGCCTCGTCAGAACGATTCGTCTGACCTGCAAAGCGATTTTGCCGGCGAGCCGTCTGGGCGAGTTCGCGCTGCGCCCAAACCAGGGGAATGCGTATTCGCTGTTTCTGCCGCTCCGGCAGCTTCAAAAAGATTTGAAACTGCCGTCGCAGGTCAACGTGCTTCTTCTGCCCCACACTATCCGGACGGCGGGCCAACCCTTGATCCCGGACTTGAAAAAGAACCTGTCGCTGCAAGATCTGGGCTTAAAGCTGCGGCCGCTTCCAATCCAAAACGGATTTTCTCTTGAAAGCAATCGAATCCTCATCCAGGATTCGATTGCACAGGCGGCTGTCGAGACGGCCAGGGAAATCGGGGCGAAAGCCTCTCCCATCTATGCCTACCTTGCGAACTCAATCCGCTGTAATAATCGCGAAATCCCATATTCTGTAATTGCCGCCGCCGACATCGGACAAAATGCGTTGGAGTCCATCCACGCCGCCGGACCTTCCGCCGACAAACAATCCCCTGATTCCATCATGCTGACCGAATGGGCCCGCCGGGATCTTGGTGCGGTCCCGGGAGATCCCATCGAGATCGACTATTTCGTCTGGCTGAACGAAGGAAAATTAGCCGCACGCTCGGCGCGCTTTCGGCTGTCGGGCGTCCTTCCGCAGAATGGCGGCGCCGACGCGACTCTGGCGCCCGACATCCCGGGCGTGACGGGTGCACGCAGCATCAACGAGTGGGACCCTCCCTTCCCCCTGGATCTGGGACGGATTCGGAAAGAGGACGAGCAATACTGGGACGAATACAAGGCGACGCCGAAAGCTTTTATTTCATTCTCAAAAGGCCAGGATCTCTGGCAAAACCGGTTCGGGAAGCTGACCTCCGTCCGGCTGACCTTTCCGGACGAAAGGGACCCGAAAAACGCGCGGGAAAAATTCATGCGATCGTTTTTCAATCGTTTGAACCCGCAGCAGGCGGGTTTCTCGATCACCCCTGTCAGGGAGCAGGGATTGGCCGCAGCGGAAGGATCGACGGATTTCGGGGAGTATTTTGTTTATTTCAGCTTCTTTTTGATTGCGGCGGCAATTCTCCTTTCTTCGCTTTTTTTTAAATTGACGATCGAGCAGCGCGTACGCGAAATCGGAACGCTGCGAGCCGCAGGATTTTCGTTGAAAATCCTGCGACGGATTTTTCTTCTGGAGGGCTTCTTTTTATCGGTTCTGGGAAGCGTCGCGGGTCTTCTGGGATCGGTCGTTTACGGCTGGCTCATGGTTTTCGGCCTTCGCACCTGGTGGGTGGACGCTGTGGGAACGCGCCGGCTGGACCTCCACGTATCCTGGGCGGCATTAATCGTAGGCGCCGCCGCCGGCATTGCTGTTTCGTTCGCCACGATCGCATGGGCCCTGCGAAATCTGAGCCGCAATTCTCCCCGCCTCTCCATGGCCGGAGTTCTGGAATCTGAGCCGAATCTCAGGCGAAGGGTTCGCGCCTTGAAAGCCGTTTCCGCGATGTCGCTGGTCGCCGGCATTGCAGTTCTTTCAGCTTCGGCCCTTAAAGGAATTCCTCAACTGGAAGGCTTTTTCGGAGCGGGCATGCTCCTGCTGATCACGATGCTTTGCGCGTGCGCTCTTTATTTGCGCCGATCCCATCCAAGCCCGATTTGCGGGACAGGGCTTTCCGCCTGTCTCAGGATGGGGATCCGAAATGCCGCCTGCCGGCCAGGTCGCAGCCTGGTTTGCATCGCGCTGATCGCCTCCGCTACTTTCATCATTGTTTCCACCGAAGCGTTCCGCCGGGACAAGGACGTTTCGATGAACGCGCAATCAGGCGCCGGCGGATACGCGCTGATAGCCGATTCTGCAATTCCTATTCTTCACGACCTGAACAGTCTCGAAGGCCGCGAATCCCTGGGAATTCCGGAGGAAGCCCCCGGGATGGACAAGATAAAATTTGTTTCTTTTCGTGAACGCCCCGGCGACGACGCCAGCTGCCTTAATCTGTACAAACCGCAGGATCCGGCAATCCTCGGCGCTCCCCTCTCTTTTATTGCGGCGGCGAGATTCTCTTTCCGGGAGTCTCTGGCCGAGACTCCCGAACAAAAACTCAATCCATGGCTGCTGCTGCAGTCTGAGTTCGAGGACGGCGCTGTTCCGGCAATTGCCGACGCGAATACGATTCAATACATCCTTCATCTTTCCCTCGGATCTGAGCTGACTGTTCGCGGAAGCGACGGGAATGCCGTGCGACTGCGTCTTGTCGCCGCCTTGCGCGACAGCGTTTTTCAAGGCAAAATAATTATTTCCGAGCCCAATTTGCTTCAAGTCTTTCCCGAACAACAAGGTCGCCGCTTCTTCTTGTTGGACGCGCCCCTGGATCAAACCCCTTCCCTGATTAAACTGCTGAGGGAGACGCTGGCGGACTGGGGATTCCGCATCGAGCTTTCCAGCGAACGGTTGTCCGCCTATCATCGGGTGGAAAACGCCTACCTTTCCACGTTCCAGTCGCTGGGGGCTCTCGGCTTGATTTTGGGAACCCTGGGCCTGGCGGCTGTTCTGCTGCGCAACGTGCTTGAGCGCCGCCGGGAAATCGCCCTGTTGAAGGCCGTCGGCTATCGCCGGAGCGTTCTGGCGGCGATCATCCTGGCGGAAAACGCTCTGCTGATTCTCGCAGGTCTGGCGTCGGGCGCCGTCTGTGCGCTGATTGCGACGACTCCCGCCCTGCTCGCTCGCGGCGGCGATTTCCCTATTCTGCTGATCGGCCAGATGCTGCTTGCGGTTTTGACAACAGGCCTGCTTGCTTCTTTCGTCGCCGTAATTGCGGCGTTTCGTTCGCCTCTCATTTCGGCTTTACATTCGGAATAAATATTTGATCGAGGTTTAAAATGACCCGCAAACCGATAGCCCCGACGATTGTCGGAAGAGGAATGGCAGGAAAGGCTATCCTGCAAAGCCTGTCCATCATCGCCCAAACCGATCCCGAACTGAGCTTGCTGCCGGTTCGCCTGTTGAAGAGGGGGGATAAGTTTGGTTCGTACATTTCCAGCCAGGCCGAAAACGTGCTGTTTCTTGCAAATCCCAGCGGCCTGCGCGCTCAAGCTATTGTCGAGGGCGTTGGGGCGGGCTTCGGCTTCATCGCAGCGGACAAGCCGGTTTGCGTCCGACCGGAGGAGGCTGCTATTCTGGAAAAAATCGAAGCATCCGTCACCGTGTTTCACGGGTACAGAGTCCTTTGGGGAACCCAAACCATCAAGAGTCTTATCGATTCCGGCGAACTCGGAGAGGTTTTCTCTTTTGAATCGCGCTACTGGCAAAGTTCAAGCGCCCATGCGGCGCTGAACGGAATTTCCGAGAAGAGATCCTGGAAGAACGACATTGCGCTCAACGGCCCCCGGGACGCGCTCGTCGATCTTGGGAGCCACGTGGTGGACGCGTGCCTCTACCTGATGGCCGATATTCCGGTCGAAACGACATGCTGGACGACGAACCGAAACGCCGCCGCGCCGCACCGAGACACGCACGTGCACCTCAACATGAAATTCAGCAAAGACAGGCGCGCGACAGCTTCGATATCCAAAACCATGCACGGGGCCGCCAATGATTTTGAATATACGGTCGTCGGGACCCAAGGGTCGGCGACCTGGAGATTCATGCGCCCGGACGAAATCGAGTTGGGACGGGGAAGAGAAAAACGAATCCTCTATCGGGATGCGGTCAATCCGTCGAGCGGAACGCTCCCTTTTCACGGCCTGGGCTGGATCGAAGGGTATCTGGAGATTGCGCGCCAGACTTTGCGAATGGCCGCAGGGCTCGATTACACTCCGGTCCCCGTTTTAAAAGAGGCGCTGGCGGCTGCGACTGTACTGCTGAACGCCAGGATGGAATAGGAAGGGCGCAAAATCTGCGGCCAAAAATGGGATCGAGACCGAGCAGGAATTGTGGAAACGGTTTCAAATCTCCAATCCCGTCCATCCTGAAAAACTCTTCAGGCTTCGGACATAACGTGGCCGGGCTGTTTTCTTTGTGGTTTGCGCTGAGGAGGCTTTTCAATCATCCGAAGAAGTTTCGAGGGAAGCCCGGCGCCGGCGCCATGTTTTGGACGAAACCCTGTGAGCCATGCGATCAATAGAATCGCTGACAAGATAAGGACCGCTCCAACGCGGTCGTACACGAGACGCCGGGCGGCGACCGCTTTCTGCTGCCTGTCCATTTCCGGCTGGAGGACCTTCTGGACCTCGGCATCGGACTTCGCCTGTTCTACCAGCGTTTCAATCAAAGCTTTGTCGCGGGGCGCCGAATATTTTTGAACAAGGAGATCCTCGGCTACCCGCTTGTCAAAAACTTTCGCACCAGGCTGTGTGAAG
>CAZXSV010000018.1:0-55124 GCA_964642735.1 uncultured Acidobacteriota bacterium | reverse complement strand
TGTCCGCCCGGCGCTCGCGCCAAAGTGTAAACGTTATTCATTGACAGGCCCTAAGTCCCTCCCATTATGGGACGCCTCTGCGATGAAGGGCCGCTGAAAAAGAGCGGGAAGGATCTGTCCCAGTGTTTTTGCATTTATTGCCATCCATGCCCTTCGGCGGATATGCAATTTTCTTGTCTAATCCTCGGTCAGGCAGTTAAACTGCGACATCCGCCGGCAAGCCGGCCATAAAAACTCGATGGGAGACGCTATGGACGAAATCAGGATTATGCCTTGTCTTGACATGAAAAATGGACGAGTCGTCAAAGGCATACATTTTACGGACCTCCGCGACGCGGGAGACCCGGTTGGGAATGCACGGTTTTACGAGAGCGAGGGGGCGGATGAACTCGCGATGCTTGATATCGCCGCCACTCTGGAGAACAGGAAAACGCGGCTCGAATGGGTAAAAAACGTTTCGTCGGCAATCAGCATGCCGCTGACGGTCGGCGGAGGGGTTTCCGAACTCGATGATATGGAGCTTTTGTTTGAATCGGGGGCGTCCAAGGTTTCGATGAACAGCGCGGCCGTCCATCGCCCCGCGTTGATAGAGGAAGCCGCCGGAAAATTCGGGGCTGAACGGATCACTGTCGCCATCGATGCGCGGCGGAACAAAGCAATGCCGTCGGGCTTTGAACTCGTGGTGTCCGGGGGCTCCAGGCCGGTCGGCAAAGACGCGGTGGAATGGGCGAAGGAATGTCAGAAGCGGGGCGCCGGCGTGATTCTTCCGACAAGCATGGATGGAGACGGCACCCAGGCGGGATACGACCTGGAATTTACCCGCGCCATTGCCGATGCTGTAACGCTTCCGGTGATTGCTTCCGGCGGCGCCGGAAAGCTTGAGGACTTCTACGATGCAGTCGTAATAGGAAAAGCGAGCGTCCTGCTGGCGGCTTCAGTCTTCCATTTTCGCATCCTGAGCATTCAACAGGTTAGGGATTACCTGCGCAGCCGCGGCCTCCGGGTGAAAGGAACGCCCGCGTAGCCCTCGGATGGAGACGCAAATCCTTATCTCTGGTAAAAAACGAGGACGCCGGCGGGGATAGCGCCGGTATCGATGTCATCCCCGCTGACAATGCTCCCGTTGGGGTAGCGATAGTAGGTGGACGGGTAGTTCCATTTGTCGCCGGCGATGCTCGAGGGGGGGCGGCTGGTTTTGACATAGCCGCCGTAGGCGTAGCCGACCAGCAGACGCGTCCCAGGAGGGGGGCTTTCAAGCAGCTTGGCGAGGGACCGCCTTTTTTTCAATTCCGCCCCCGTCCGGATCATGCCGTCGGGGAAAAAGTAAATGGTGGAGGCGCTGGCATATTCGGCGCCGGCAATGGCTTTCGGCGTGTCTCCGTCCTTCCCGATTTCGAGAAACCCCTCAAACGGCTGCGGATCTCCCTCTTCTGCGAGCAGCACTCGCGTCCCCGCCGGGATTTTGCTCCAATCACGGATCTCGTTTCCCGCAAGGCGCTTGCCGTCGGGAAAGAGGTAGGCAGTCGAGGGGTGGTCGTAACGTTCCCGCGCGATGCTCCAGGCCGTCCAGTTGCCGCTGATTACGACGGATTCCGCAGGCGTCTCGATTGCCGCGGGTTTGCTCGCCGTTTCCACCGGCGCCGGCCTTGATCCGCGCGCAAACAAGTAGCTGAAAAGCTCCTGGTCGCCGATTTTCAACCGACCGGCTTCGACATCCCAATCGCGTTCGGGCTTCGATTCAATTCCCAGACGCTCGCGCACGTCCGGCCGGGCGAAAATCATGCCGCAACGTTTTCTCCCGCGATGATTGTCGTTGTGGAAACGGTTTGGCCGCCCGTAGGCGACCATGGAATGAGTCAGGATGTTCCGGTCTGAGATGTTGTACTGCGATTTCAGCTGGCGCAACAATTCGCGGAGAGCGCTGTACTGAGCTTCCGTGATATCCCGGTTGTGATACCCGACGACTTCGATGCCGATGGAGTGGTTGTCGATCGTCGTTCGCCCTTCCCACATGCTTCGCCCGGTGTGCTTTGCGATCTTCTGTTTGTCAATAATTCGGTAGACGGCGCCTGAAGGGGCGACCACATAGTGGGCTTCTCCATACCGGACTATTTTCCGAAGAGAGCCGGCTTCCTCGCCTTCAGTGGTGTGAAGAACGATGTACCTGGTGTTGGGCCGGCGGGGACGCTTGCGGTTGAGCGGGCTCAGCCGGTCGCTGATCCGAAGCCGGTAGCCATTGGCCATCAGCGGATCCGGCGGCAGGGCTGAAGCGATCAAAAGCGCTGCTGCGGCTCCTCGTATGAACTCGCGCCGGGTCGGCAGCAAGATAATCGGTTCTACCGGTTGAATCACAAGAAAACCTGGCCTGTCCCAAAATCAAAAACTATTTTTTTCTACAAAACTCCGCACGTCACGGCGCTCTCTTATTCATGGCAGCGACGCCATTTTCGAGTGTATAGGGTCGGAACGCTCAGGGGAAGCATTTTTTGCGGCGAAGCGGTTCTTCCGGCGATATGCAAGGTCTCGGGCTCGATCTGGCCGGAGCGGTTGGAGGCATTCGAATCGCAGCTTTAGATCCATTCTCTTTTTAGCTTATAATCCGATTGTGCAGTGCAGATATCTCCAACTATTCCTGACGGGCAGGCCGAATGAAACAAAGATTATTTTTAGCGCTCGCGTTTCTGGTTTTCTTTGCAATCCCTTCGTCGGCGCAAGAGCCGTATTATTTTATGATGCTTGCCGACACTCAGTTCGGGATGCACGCCAACAACAGGGATTTCGCTCAGGAAACGGCCAATTTCGAATTCACGGTCGCAGCCGTCAACCGCCTGAAGCCGGCTTTTGTCATCATCCTGGGAGATCTGGTCAACAAAACCGGAGACGCGGAGCAGATCAGGGAATTTCAGAGGATCGCCAGGAAGATCGCCTCCGACATCCCGGTTTACCTGCTGCCCGGCAATCACGATGTGGGCCAGACGCCTTCGCCGGAGACGCTCGCCGCTTACCGGAAGGATTTCGGGCGCGACTACTATTCCTTTCGCGCCGGTGGCGTTTACGGCATTGCTCTGAATTCATCCCTCATTTATGATCCCCAAAATGCCGCTTCGGAATACCAGGATCAGCTGACCTGGCTCAAAAACGAGCTGGAAACGGCAAAGACTTCAGGCGCTCGGCACATCGTTGTTTTTCAGCATCATCCCTTTTTTGAAAAGGACGCGCAGGAGCCGGACGGGTATTCCAATCTGCCCGCCGAACGGCGCAAAGAATTTTTAAACCTGTTCCATAAATACGGCGTCCGCTGGGTTTTTGCCGGGCACGTCCACAAAAACAACATCGCGAAAGACGGAGATCTTGAAATGGCTGCGACCGGCCCGGTTTCCATGCCGCTTGGCGAGGATGGATCGGGGATCCGGCTTGTTGAAGCCGCTTCTTCCGGACTTCAGCACCGCTATTTTGATTTCGGGAAGATTCCCTCCAGGTTGACTTTAACGCCGGCGTCGCCATTTGCGATCCCGGCAAAATCCAAGGTGGAATAAAACAAATTGCTTTCAAGCCGGCCGATCTGTTGAAGCATCTGCGACTGTCAGGTTTTCGCCGACACTGACGTTTATCGGGATTGTTCCCGTCAGTTAAAGGCGGCGTCAAAAGCGATGCAGATGGCTCTGCTGTCGGCGCAGCAGGAGAGGTGGAGACTCTTCGCCGCGAAGGCGCAAAATCTCTGGTGTCGCTTTGCGCCTTCGCAGTGAACCGAGCAGGTATTTGCTACTTGAGGGATTTGATGAAGTCGGCGACTGCTTTGGCCTGTTCTTCGTTAAAACCGCCGACAGGGCCGGAATGCATGGTCTTGCCGTTCTCGCCTTTCATCAGGAATGTGACAATTTCGGCTGCGGTTTTTTTCGTTCCTTTGGCCCCGGCGACGGCCGGCATATTGGCATCAGGATTCCCTTCGCCTTTATCTCCATGACACGCGGCGCAATTTTCTTTATAGAGTTCGGCTCCGTTAACGGCAGACCATAGTGACAGAGGGATCGCCGCCATCATTGCCAAAGCGGCTATCGTGCAGATGCTTTTCATCGACTCACTCCTTCGGTTGGATCCAATGCCTTAATGTAAAAAAACTCTCAAAGCCGCGATCCGGCTTCAAGGTCGTCCCCCTATATTGTATGCCGCAGCAGATCCATTCTGGCAAATAAAAATGCGTCCCCTCGACTGGATTTTGTGACCGCGGTCACTGTCTTCGGTTTTCGCTCGACGATAAAACTACCATCGGAGGCGAAGATAGTGGATAAGAAATGGTTGGTTTCAGGCTTAACGGCGGCTCTTCTTGTCTCAGGCGCGGGTTTGGCTGTTTCAAAAAATAAAAACGGAGACAGAACCGCAGGCGACAAGGTGCGCGAAATTCTGCCTCCATCTCAACCGATATTCACGCATCAGGATATGGTTTTGTTGAGAGATTGGCGCCGGCGGGGCAAGGGGCTGCCTCTGGGCCTTGCCAAAAAACAGCAGCTGCCTCCCGGCTTGGCAAAGCATTTGATAAAGGGCGGCACGCTGCCTCCCGGCCTGCTTCGACAGGCGGAGGCTCTGCCGATCTTGATTGACAGGCAGCTGTGCGTTCTTCCCGACGGCTGTCGGCGGGTGATCATTGCGGGAAATGTCGTCATCATGAACGAAAAAACCGCCTTGATTTACGATGTAATGCGTCTGGCTATTTTTTAGCGCTCGACGACAAGGCGACTCTTTTGGCGGTTTCGAAAGCAGGCAGCGAGCGCGTGATGGTCTCGAGCGGCGTCGTAAGCGAAAGGCGGATATATCCGCCGCGACCAAAGCCGCTGCCTGGCACCGCCAGAATCCCTTCATTCTGGAGAATGCGCACGAAAGCCGTATCGTCCGGGATCGGCGTTTTCAAAAAGATGTAGAAAGCGCCCTGCGGCTTGCGCACCTCATAGCCGATTTGAGCAAGGCCATCGCACATTAAATCCCTTTTTTTTGCGTAAACGCTGATGTCGGTCCGTTCCTCCGGCGCCAGCGCCGCCACCCACTGCCAGATGGCCGGGGCATTGACAAATCCCAGAGTCCGGTTTGTAAAAACACACGCATGATACAGCATTTCCGCGTCCTGCATTCGAGGCGAAATGGCGAGATAGCCAATGCGTTCGCCGGCGAGCGCCCATGTTTTGGACCACGACATTGAGATGAGACAGTTGGTCAGAATGGAAGCGGTTTCGGGACATTTCGATCCGTCATAAACGATGGATTTATAAGGTTCATCGCTGATCGCGACGATCGGGCGATCGGCTCGCTGAAGCACGGCCTCAAGATCCCGCAGCTCTTTTTCCGAGTAAATGGCGCCGGTGGGATTATTGGGGGAATTGATGATGATCGCGCGCGTCCTGGGCGTGATTTTCGATTCGATGGCCGCCACATCGATGGAAAAATCGGCAGTTGTTTCGACCGGGACCATCCGGCCGCCGCTGTTGAAAATATAGTATTCATATTCCGGGAAGAACGGCATCAAAACCATCACTTCGTCTCCCGGCTCCAGGATGGCTTTGAACGCGACGTTCATCGCTCCTGCCGCCCCGACGGTCATAACCAGATTGTTTTCCGTGAAATTGAGGCCGGTGTCCCGCTTCAAATGCTCTGCCAGGACCTGCCTGACAAAAGGGTATCCGGCGTTCGGCATGTAGCCGTGGCTGCCGGGCTTGCTCTCTTCGGCCAGCCTGCGGTAGGCGGCGAGCACGCTTTGGGGAGGATCTTCGACCGGGTTGCCGAGCGTGAAATCGAAGACGTTGTCGGCGCCGCGCTCCGCTTTCATCCGGATCCCTTCTTCAAACATTTTGCGGATCCAGGAAGAGCGTTCAAGGTGTTGCAGAATGCTTTTTGCGACGATCATCGGATTCTCCCTATTCGGTGCTTTTCAAAAAAATGAATTCTATGTCGACGGCATCCTGTAGCGCAACCTCATTTGCGGCGGACGATTGGCGGGTGAAACCCGGCGCATCCGGTCCGCGATGGAAAGCTATTCGGCAAGAGGGGGCGGCAGATATTGGGGAAGAAAGGCGCTGACGACCAGAAGCAAGGTCAACAGAATGATCACGCTGCAGGTGGTCCAGGCGATGATGTTGAAACTCCGGGAGTTGCGATAAGCGCCCATCAGGTCTTCGCGGTTGCACAGACGCAGCATGAAAATCAACACAAAGGGAAGCAGAATGCCGTTGGCCACTTGCGAAAATAATATGATGGGGACCTGCCTGGCTTCGCCCAGCACCAGGACCGCCAGTCCCCCGAGGACGATCAGTCCCGTGTACAACGAATAGAAAGCCGGCGCTTCGTGCGGTCGCTTGTTGATCCCGGATTCAAAACCCAATCCTTCGCAGACCGTATATGCCGTGGCCAGCGGCAGGATGCTGGCGGCGAACAGGGAAGCGTTGCACAATCCAAGCGCGAAGATGGCGCTGGCGGCGCTGCCGGCCAGAGGTTTCAGCGCCAGGGCCGCGTCGGCGGCGCTGGCGATATTCTGATGGCCGCTTGAATGAATGGTCGCAGCGCAGGCTACGATGATGAAAAACGCGACGACGCTCACGATGATGCACCCGAGAATGACGTCCCAGCGGGCCTGGACATAGTGTTCCGTCTTTATGCCCTTTTCCACGATCGCCGCCTGCAGGTAGAAGTGCATCCAGGGCGCGATGGTCGTGCCCACCAGGGCGATGATCATGTATAGCAGGTCGGTTTTGATTTGAACTTTCGGGATAAGCGTTCCCGCCAGGGCCATCTTCCAGTCCGGATGCGCGAGAAATCCTGATATCACGTACGCGACATAAAAGACACAGGCAAGGAGAAAAATTTTCTCTACAATCCGGTAGGTCCCTCTCACCACCAGGATCCAGACCAGAACGGCTCCCACCGGCACGGATAGGAACCGGCTGACATGGAAGATCGACATGCCTGAGGCGAGGCCGGCGAATTCCGAAACCGTGTTGCCCCAATTGGTCAACAGAAGCAGGCCCATCAGGATGAATGTGGTGCGAAAACCGTATTCTTCGCGGATAAGGTCGGCCAAACCTTTTCCTGTGACTATTCCCATCCGGGCCACCATTTCCTGAACGACAATGAGCGCGACGGTGATCGGGATCAAAGTCCACAGGAGGGAATAGCCGTAGCGAGCTCCGGCGACGGAATAGACAAAAATTCCTCCTGCATCGTTGTCCACATTGGAAGTGATGATTCCAGGCCCCAGAACCGCAAAAAACAGCAGAAGACTGGTTCGCCAACGTCGAAAAATGCTTCGGTTCATATCCTTGTCTTTGAATTATCGTTCCTTGACGACCAATTCCAGCACATCGTCCGCCGTGACCACTCCGAGAAGCCTGTCGTTGTCGTCCACAACCGGCAGAGTGAGCAAATTGTATTTGCGAAACATGCCGATCACGGTTTTTTCGTCCGCATGGAATGGCACGGAGATGGGTTCCTCCGCAGTCAGCGAGATCAGCGGCGCATCCTTGGCCGCGACAAGCAAATGCGCCAGCGGAACGACTCCCGTTAGTTTCATGCCGGCCGATGTCAGACATAGGGAGTGAATGGCGTCGAGGGATCCGCCGAATTGTCTCAGCGCTTCGATGGCGGCTTCCACCGGGGCCGTTTCCTCCAGCACAACGAATTCCGTGGTCATGAGCCCGCCGGCGGTTTTTTCTTCAAAACCCAAAAGTTCTCGGACTTCGTTTGCTTCTTTGGCGTCCATTTTAGCCAACACTTCCGCCGATGTTTCCGGGGAGAGTTCCTGCAAAACATCGGCGGCTTCGTCCGGCGCCATTTCTTCCACGATGTCGGCCGCCTTGTCCGTCGGGAGGCTGTTCAGCAGGGCGACCTGCATTCGGGTCGGGATTTCGGAAACCGCATCCGCCGCAGTCTCATCATCCAGCGATTCAATGACGGATTTCTGGTCGTCCCGGCTCAATTCTTCCAGGATGTCGGCCAAATCCGCCGGGTGCAATTCGGCCAGGCGGTTGTAGGAAATCCGGAGCTTGACGCGCCTTGACGCATCAGGCTCGATCAGGTTGACAAATTCCCACGGTATCAGTTTGTTGGGCAATACCGAGGATATCGTCCTGATTTTGTGCTTGGCAAGCAATCCTTGAAAAAGGCGCCGGGCCGCCGCCGCAGCGCCCACGTTGACCGCGACAATGCGGAGCTCTGTGTGCAGCGTGTTCGGCTGGATGTCAAAGTCCACGTCGATGACCCGGACCACTTTCTGATCGTTCACGTCGATTATCTGCTGGTCCAGCACGTCATTTTTTATCCGGATCAATCCTTCGTCCGGCGCAGAACTGCTGATCTCTCCTGCGGGCGCGCTGGTCTGCATGGCCCGGACCGAAATCGTGGAGATCTGTTCCCGGGCTATGCACAGGACGTTTTTTTTCTTTGTCATCACAAAAAAATAAGCTACAAGAAAAGAATTCTGGCTTGGGTTGATGGCGAGGTCCACCAGTCGGCCCAGATATTCACCTCTGGCGTCATAGGTCTGAAGGTTCTCAAGTTCTGAAAAGTAGATCATAGGCGCCTCGCATTCCCGGAGTTCCGAAGGCCTGATGATGGCGTCTCGCGGGATATCGGGTTCATAGTACAACAGGACCCCGGGGCGCCCTAATAAATCTCGGTTGTCATGAACCCGCATTGTTGAAACACGGGATGAGTTTTGCTCGAGAGTAAACCTGGACAGGCTCGCCCGTCGCCTTCCGGACGCTTCGACGTTGCGCCGCATCGAAGATGCGGATCGCTATTTCACCAACCCGGTTGAGACGGCGCAGAGTCTCATCGTCGATTTTTCCAATAACCTTCCCTGAGTTTCGTGAAAGAGAGAATCGGGCGGCTTTACGCCGGGCTCTCGGCGCCAACGCGCCGGCGGTTCCGGCAAAACTGCGCAGATCCCTGTCTTTCCCGCCGGATTTCGGCAGCCGTCGAAACGGCGGAATCAACAGGTCGTTTCCGTATGCCTCGACAGCGAATCTTTTGCAGACTCGAATCGCGCGCGCACCGAATCGCGCCCCAGCACAATAAGCGTAAAAACGCCGATCAATGTGCCATAGGGGATTTCCAGGCAGCCGACGCCGGCGACAATCATGCAGAAAATACGCGACCTCCGCTGCTTGATGCGAAATCCGACCAGGAGCTTGAGAACAGCGCCCAGAATCATCAGCGCGAACACCGCCAGTCCGATGACCGCCAAAAGCCCGCCTATGAACGCCGGAGGAGGTTCGCCGACGGATGGGGAGGAACGTCCTGCAATCACGATGATAAATCCGAACGCCATATAGAGCAGGGCGAACAGGGAAAAAAATGCGGTCAATCCCGCCGAAACGTAGTAGCCGATTGAGAGCAATTTCAAATGTTCTTCATCCAGAATCGATTGACGGATTTCTTGATCCGGCATTGGCTGCCTCCGTTTTCAATTATCTCAGCTGCATTTCCATAAACCTATAGAATAGTTGCCAGTCGGAAGGAATGATGCCGTGGCCGCCGGAGTGCATGAAATAGCCGAGCGTGTGAAGGATAGGAGTTCCCGCCGGCGGCATTTGTTCTGTATGGATTCCTTCTTTGCCGAGAAGCTTGTAGACCGGCGTCGCCGCTACGGCTGCAAGGAATTCTCCTTTTGGGTCCGACCAGCGGTCTGTATCTCCGGTTTGCAGAAGCACCGGCCGGGGAGCGATCAGCGCGAGGAGCATGTGCGCATCCACGGGGAATTGATCCGTGTGGTCGCCATATTTCCCATAGTTCAAGCAAAACTGATATTGAAAGCGTGAGGGCAGTGCAAGGTGTTGGATCGTCTCTCCGTAGTTTCGCCGGCTTAACGCAGCTCCGCCTTCGCCGGAACAGCTGGCGATGACCAGAGCAAAACGGGTGTCGTGCGCTGCCGTCCAGAGAACCGTCTTGCCAAGGCGAGAGACTCCGATCAACGCAACTTTCCTGGCGTCGACGCCGGGGTCGGTTTCGAAATAATCCAAAACCCGGCTAAGCCCCCAGGCCCATGCGGAGATGGATCCCCATTCGCCGGGCGCAGGGGCGTTTTGCCCGGGCTTAAGATAAAGACTGCGGACGCCAAAGGGCAGGCCTGTCGGCGCATCGGGATCTATGTCGGCGTAGTTTATTGTTGCGATGCCGAAGCCCCTTTCGATGGCTGGAAGCGCTTCGATTCCGCCGAAGTTGAATTTGCCCGGCGTAGCCGGCATGCGCTTGTTCTGCTTGGCGTCGAAGAGCGAGCCTTGCTTTACCCCCGGGTCGCCGACCATGAGGTTGTTGGCGGTGAAGCCGGCGTTCAGAAGAACCGGGACGCGGCCCTTGGCGTTTGCGGGCAAGTAGAGCAGCACATCCGCCTTTGGGCCGGATTTATCTTTGCTCAAATAGATTGTGACCTGCCTGCGGATAGCTTTCCCATCGAACGCGGGCGTTCCTTTATCGAAGACATCGAAACTCATGTCGGCGGGGCGGTCGGGCGTGCGGCCGTATTGATTCTCTTCGAATAATTTGACGATTTCCGGCCGACGTTTTGAAAACCATGTGTTGGCGTCGCGCACTGGATCGCCATTGGCCAGCTTCAGCGGGTCGGGCAAAGTGTAGGTCCCCGCTCTGGCTTCGGTGTAGTTCACCGGAACGCCCTGAACGGCATCGTCCGGCGCATCCGCTACCTGCGCAATGATCGAAGAGGCCGACAAAGCAAGGGCAAATAGTAGAAGACAACGACTGATAATTTTCATTTCGATCTCCTGCTGGTCCACGGACCGGGCTTCCGGCCATGTTCTTTCCGGTGCGCGTCAAGGCAAGCGGCGCACGCCGGGCTTTTCCATGCGAACCTGCCAGCCTTTGTCCGGAAAAGCGTCGGCATTTCCCTGGCCGTCCCATCCGCCGAATATTAGTGCGACCGCTGATAAAAACGCTCCATTGGCCGGCAGATAAGCTGCAATTTCGTATTTGCGGCCTCCGCCCGCCTGCGGGCAATATCCGTTAGGAAGATAGCGATTGTTGGGCCCGTCGCGGAGCAGGATTTCCAGCGCTTGATCGGGGCGGCCCAGCCGCGCCGCCGTCATCGCGATCATCGGGTAGTCCCACCCCCAGATTTTTGTCTCCCAATCCCACTTTTCCAGTACGGCATCCAACGTACGCGCCATCGTCTCGCGATCCACGTCAGGGCCGCCGGGGAGAAAGCCGAGCGGCATCAGCATCGAGGGATGGTCCTGCCGGCTTCGGGCGTTGTCCCAGGTGTCTGGATTCGATTCGAGCGCAACGTATTTGCCATCCTTAACAGGCAGCGGCGCCAGGCGGGCGATGACATCGTCCCATTTTTTATCCCGTCCCATGCCCAGCCGTTCGCGCCATTGCTGAGCCACTTCCAACGCCCAACGCCAGTAGGAAAGCTCGAATGCAGGATTTCGGCTGGTCGCTTGATCGTAGATTTCCTGCGCAATCCAAAGGGGCGGGCCCAGTTCGTATCGGCCTTTCTTTTCGTCGAAATACGCCATCGAAGCAAGGCCCTCAGCTGTTTCTAAAATCAGATCCTTATATTTTTTAAGAAGCTCGCCGGAATGGTTGTTGCGGTACAGCAATTCGCAAAGATATATCAAATGCGGCTGGTTCCACACGATCAGCGGATTGCCTCCGGGACTTTCGCGGGCGTCGGGTCCCACCATCTTCGCCCAGCGGGCGCCTTTTAATCCGCGGCTCGCCGCAAGCGCGCGCGCTTCGGGCAGGCGATCGACATACCACCGAAGATTTTTTTCAAGCAGCCGGTCATGGCCCCATAAGGCGAAATGCGCCGTGTGCCACCAGATCATTTCGGTGTGGTGCTTGCCGTACCAGGTGCTTGCGACGAGGCCGCTTTCCTGCGGCGGAACGTCGCCGGCCATCTCGGCCGCCATAAGATAGAGCGAAAGCACAACGCGCTCTTCGAGTTTTTGCGCCAGAGGATTCGCGCTGCCGGAAAGATCGAGCGCCGCTCCTTCCTTCCAGTACCCTTCCCAATGATCCGCACTGTCCAGCAGCAGTTTTGCATAGGACGGCAATGCCACGGGCCGCGGCGTCCCTTCGGGAAGAAACTGGACGGAAAAGTCCAGAGTATTCGCGCTGCCGTCGCCCGTGATTTGAAAAGCATGCGGTCCGGTCTGTGCGACCGGAGCGCTGATGACGACCGAGTAGCGGGTGTCGTCGATGGTTCGTTTAATCACAGCGATCGGCCCTTGATCGATCAATTTCGATTCGTGGGATTCCGGACGACTCCAATCCAGCGGCGGCGTATTCTTCACATTCATGTCATGGCCGCGCGGGAATGCCAGTCGAACACGCAGTTTGCCTTCTCTCACCAGAGGCGAATTGATCCGCAGCCCGATTGTGTCGGCGTCCGGAGAGCAGACTGTTGTCGCCGAAACCATATTTTCCCCCAATCGGAACCGGCTGTTGATGACGCCTCGATACATGTCCAGCGTCTGCTGCGGATTCTGAATGTCCTCGGGAACCAATGCAGATCCATCCTCTTTCACCCATTCGAGCGCCAACTGGCCGAGAGGATGATTGTGCGGATTCTTCCGCAGCCAGTCTCCGGCGGGGGACGCCTGATTCGTCGGGAATCCCAGTACGCGGCCGTCGGGCAATGTGTAATTTCTATTCGCATCCGAGAGTTTGTAGTTGTTTGGATCAGGTTGAGAATGCCAGGCCCAGCGCGACAGGGTTTCCAGCGGCATTCCGTTGCGATAATAGTAATCCGAGAACGTTTGGAGTCCGGTGATGTCGGCGGTGAATGCGAAGCCGCCGTTTCCTACCGTAAACGGCGAATCCGGACTTAACTTCTTAAGCGTGGGGTTGTGCCGAGTCACCCAGGATCTCCGGTCGATTGCGGGCGCCGATCGGGCTTCGAGGCCTGCCTGGGCCGCGTTTTTTGAAGAATCATATTGATATCGTACAAAATCGAAATCTGCGGATCCGCCGTCGGGGCCGAAATTGAAAACGGCAATTCGGGCGCCTTTCCAGTAGCGAAAGAACAGCCGGAACGGTTTCCCGGCTTCACGGTAGGTTTTGCCGTCCAGACTGTACGACAGCCGGCCCGCGTCTCCGTCATAGACGCCGCGAAGCCAGACGTCTTTTCCGTTCAGAACAGGCCCTTCGCCCTGATCCCAGAGAATCCTTCGGATTCCATTGTCCTGTCCGACGCCGGTCCAGCCAAAATCGCTGCCGCACATGAAGGCAAAACCTGTCCTTTGTCCATCCTTCATAATGCCCACATCCATTTTCACATTTATTGTTCCTGCGCTGTCCCAGATCTTTTGCGTCAGAGTGTTGCGCGCCACATTCAACGCGGCGGCAGGCAGCGCTTTCAACCGCAGCCATCCTGGCCGCTCCCTTAGCGACCATGCGGAAGGAACGGGATTGTGGTTCCATTGCCAGATGGGCGAGAGTTTCGGTTTGGAGAATTCGTCGCTGGTTTCCTGGCGATAGACAGGATAATTTTTGCCGACGTTCGGCTTCTTCCACGAATCGACAGGCTTGCCGTTGTCGCCGAAAACCGGCCAGCCGTCGTCCGTCCACTTGATGGGATTCAAATAACAAATCCGTCCCAGGTGTCCGGCGGACTTGAAAGAAATAAACCAGGTCTCGCCATTTTCAAGCTCAACCCAGCCGCCTTGATGCGGACTGCCCATGGGAAACGCCTGCCTGCGTTCGTAAGGACCGTAGATATTCTTCGAACGCAGAACAGTCTGGCCGCCGGCTTCTACGCCGCCTTCCGGGAGCGAGATGTAGTAGTAGCCTTTCCGCTTGTAGAGCTTGGGGCCTTCTGAAACGTTGCCTCGATAAATCTCTTCCCCATCGTCCAGCAGCTTCGCGCCGTCCGCGCTCATCCTGTGTAGAACGAGCGGCCCTGCGCCCACACGGCTGTGAATCAGGTAAGCCTGGCCGTCGTCGTCCCAGAAAGGGCAGGGGTCTTCCCAACGGGGAATTGCCTTGACCGTCACGGTTTTCGACCAGGGCCCGGCCGGGTTCTTCGCATGCCACATGAACAATCCCTCCTGCGGCGTGCATACGTAGACGTAGAACTCGCCATCGTGATAGCGAATGGCCGGCGCCCAGGTTCCCTGGCTGTAGCCGCGCATTTCGTCGTATTTGGGATCCATGGCCAGGCGGTCGAATATCTGTCCGATAATCCTCCAGTTCACCAGGTCTTTGGAGTGCAGGATCTGCATCCCGACAAAATGGAAATCGGAGGCGATCAGGTAAAAATCGTCGCCATGACGCAGGATGTCGGGGTCGGAAAAATCCGTTTTAAGGATGGGATTTTTAAAAGTTCCGTCCCCTTGATCGCCCCACGTGAGAACCTTTTGTTTTGCGCCATGGACGCCGATCGGAAGCAGGATGAAAAGCATCAACGAGGCAATCGTGTTTCGTTTCATCGGAGCAATACTCCTATGAGCGCCATTGGCGTTAAAATTATCTGGCGAGCCAGCCGCCGTCGACGGCAATGGTGCAGCCGGTGACATATGCGGAAGCTTCCGAGGCCAAAAACACCACCACGCCCTTGAGATCGTCCGGCTCGCCCCAGCGGCCCAGGGGAATGCGGTCCAGTATGGATTTGCTGCGCGCGGGATCCTGTCGCAACGGTTTTGTGTTTTCGGTCGCCATGTATCCTGGCGCAATGCAATTGCAATGGATTCCTTTGGAGGCCAGCTCGCATGCCATGAGACGAGTGAGTCCGACCACGGCGCTTTTTGCCGAAGCGTAGGAGGGAACCAGGATGCCTCCCTGGAAAGACAGCATGGAAGCCACGCTGATGATCCTGCCGCCTTTGCCCTGAAGGGCCATCTGCCGGGCGGCGGCCTGGCTTAGCAGGAACACCGCTTTGATATTCAGGTTCATCACATCGTCCCAGTCTTTTTCGGAGAATTCCAGAAAAGGCGCGCGGCGGATGATGCCGGCGTTGTTCACCAGGACGTCGATTTCGCCCAGAGTCTCGATAGTCTCGTCCACGGCTTTTTCAGGAGCTCCGGCGGCGGTGAGATCTATCTCCAGCGTTTCGCAAGCCCGGCCAAGGCCGGAAATCCGCTCCTGCGTTTCGGAGCAATCAAGCATATCCACGGCCATTATGTCTGCTCCGGCCTCCGCAAGCCCCAAAGCCATGGCTTGTCCCAAGCCTCTGGAAGCACCGGTGACCAACGCGACTTTGCCTTTCAATGCAAACCTGTCGAGCATGCTTCCCATAATGCCCCCTTTACCTTAATTGGGTTGCGCCAATCGCGTCCATGTCGTCGAACGCCTGGTTCTCTCCTCCCATCGCCCAGACGAACCTGTAGCTGCCGACGCCGACGCCCGAGTGAATGGACCATGCGGGCGAGAGAACAACTTGTTTTTCCCGCGCCACGATGTGGCGCGTCTCTTCGGGCGCGCCCAGCAAATGCAGCACACAGCCGTCCGGCGGGAGGTCAAAATAGCAGTACGCCTCCGTTCGCCGGTCGTGGGTGTGAGGCGGATACGTGTTCCAGACGCTTCCGTCGTGCAGCTCGGTGAATCCCATGACGAGCTGACAGCTCCGAACGCCCTTGGGGTGGATGAACTGGTGAATGGTTCGAAGGTTGGCATCCTTCTGCGAACCCAGTTCCATGTGGTTGGCTTTTTCAAACCCGATGTGCGTGGTTGGGAAATCGGCGTGTGCGGGATAGGAAATTAAATAGAAATACGCAGGGTTGGCGCTTGAATCGCCGGCAAAACTCACCGCCAGGCTGCCCCGGCCTATATAAAGGCACTCGCGCGGCGCTATATTAAAAACCTCTCCGTCCACAATAATGGTTCCGGCGGCGCCCAGATTGATAATGCCGGCTTCCCGGCGTTCACAAAAATACTTGCATGCCATTTCCCGCCCGACTTGAAGCTCGATTTGGCTGCCGGACGGCGTGATCCCGCCGACAATCGCACGGTCCACATCCGTGTAGACCAGTTCGGCTCGGCCGGGCTGAAAAAGATTTTCGATCAGGAAACGCCGGCGCAATTCTTCGGTGGCCATTCTGCGATAGGATTCTTCATCCGCCGTTCTTATTGTTCTCACAACTCCTCCGTCCTATTGTGGGCTTCTGATTGAATGGCTTCAAATTATCCTATTCGCTATGGCCCCGCAACAATAGAATCGATTCCAGAAAAATCTATGCGGCGCTTCGGGCTTAAAATGATAACCTGTAGTCGCACGCGAGGGCGAGGAGATCGGGATTGTCAAGCCCCTGCCCCGCCGCTTTCGATCAATGTTACGATGGAGATGACCATGCATAGAATCGCCATTGCGCTTTTTGTCCTTCTGCAATCCGTGTCGCCAAGCATTCCTGCGCAGCAGGGATTGACGTTGCGTTCCAAGAACCTGTCGACGCCACTGTCGCTGGGCGGATTCTATTTCGAGACGGCATCCGGCCGGATCCCGCTCCCGGTGCAACTCGCTCCGAAAAACATAAAATCGGAATGGAAGGCGAAAACCTCCGATGGCCGCATGGCTTCCGTCACGGTGATTCCGGAAGCCGGGAACTACAGCGTCCGCCTTGGCGCCGATCCTTCCAACGACATCGTCCGATGGGGCTTTCAGATTGAGTCCGCGAAAGACGAATATTTCACAGGTTTGATGGAACGGGTGGTGGACGGTCCGCAGCAGGCTTCCTGGGCGCCTGACCGGAAGGAAGCGATGGACCTGCGCGGCCAGAAAGTCGAGATGATCGTCAAGCCGACGACATCGGTATACGCGCCTTTCCACATTTCTTCACGCGGCTACGGAGTGTTTGCGAAAACCGACTGGCCCGGACAATATGACTTCTGCGCAAGCGATCCTCAGCAAGTGAAAATCGATTTTGAAGGGCCGTCCTTTGAATTCAAAATCTATACGGCCAAAACTCCGGCCGAGGTCGTCCGGGCCCACTCGCTGGACGCCGGCCCGCCATTCCTGCCGCCCAAATGGATGTTTGCTCCATGGCGGTGGCGCGATGAGCACACGCATCGAGCGGCCTACTATGACGGCACGCCCGTCGCCGGCCCTTTCAATTCCGAGATGATGGAAGATGTGCTGATGATGCGCGCCTACGGCATTCCTTGCGGAGTTTATTGGATTGATCGGCCTTACGGTCCCGGGCGGATGGGGTATGACGATTTCGAAATTGATCCGAAAAGGCTTCCGAATTTCGCCGCATCGGTGAAATGGCTCAATTCACAGCAGATGCAGATGCTTCTTTGGATTGCCCCATTTTTCCAGGGACAAATGGAGAAGGAAGGACAGGAAAAGGGCTATACGCTTGCAGGCCAAAAACCGAGCCTCAACAACTACCCGATGGTCGATTTGTCGAATCCCGCCGCAAAACAGTACTGGCAATCGGGCGTCGAAAAGCTGCTTAAGCTCGGCGTCGCAGGATTCAAACTCGACCGCGGCGAAGAGCAGATCCCGGACGGCGGGCCCTTCAAGCGTTTTGACGGCAAATCGATCCGTGAAAATCGCAATTCCTATATGGCTCTCTACGCGCAGGCTGTCGCGGAAGTGGCTCGCAAACATCGCGGCGAAGATTTTGTCGCTATGCCGCGGGGAGCTTACACCGGCACTTCGGCTTACTCGGTTTACTGGGGAGGCGACATCGGCGGGACTCCATGGGGGTTGCGAGCCTCGATCATCGCCGTGCAACGAGCGGCGGTCATGGGGTATCCCAACTGGGGCTCCGACACCTGCGGCTACAACGAGCAGACGCTCGATCAGGATATGTGCGCCCGTTGGCTGGCTTTCAGCTGCTTCAATCCGATTATGGAAGTGGGGCCGACGCGAAACGTCGCCTTCTGGAACCTGCCGCGCGAGCCGAAATACGACGCCGATTTGATCGCCGTCTGGCGACTGTACGCCCGATTGCACAACCGTCTCGCAGATTACGGCCATGCTCATGCTCAGGAAGCCAGCCGCACAGGCATGCCTATTGTGCGGCCTTTATTCCTCGTCGATCCCAAAGCGAAGGCCGCATGGAGCAACTGGTGGACCTATCTCTACGGCCGGGACATCCTGGTTTCTCCGATATGGGAAAAAGGGAAGCGCAAACAGGAAGTTTATCTGCCCGCCGGATCCCGCTGGCGCGACGCCTGGCGCAATAAAGCTTACAAAGGGGGCCAAACCGTCACGGTTGAAGCGGAGATTCATCAGATGCCGATCTTCGTCCGCGAAGGCTCCAGGATCGATCTCGGCGATTTGAATAAGGAGTGGAAGGAGTCCGTCGAGGCCGCCGCGCGCCGCCCCGATCTGAAAGCGCTCGAGGCCGAAGTCGTCGCCTGGTTTCAACGGATGCGGCTTCCTCAATAACGAAGATCCTGGAAAAAGGCTGCGGCGCCGGCGGACTCTACCGGTCCACTGACTTCACTGACAACCTCCGAAGGCCACTGAAAAAAGAATTTTTTAAATCCGTGGAAGCCGGTGATTGTCAGTTGCCGTCGGCGGACCAGAAGTTTTGTTTTATCGCTGTATCCGGGCGGAGCCGCCCTGGGCGAATGCGCGGACCTGCTCGACAGTCGCCATGGTGGTGTCGCCCGGAAAGGCAGTCAATAATGCGCCATGAGCCCACCCGAGTTTTACCGCCTCTTCGGGCGTTTCCCCGGCCAGCAATCCGTAGATAAAGCCGCTGGCGAATCCATCGCCGCCGCCGACGCGGTCGTAGATATCCAGTTCGCAGGTCGGGGATACGCAGGTTCTTCCATCGACCCATGCGACGGCGCCCCAGCTGTGGCGCGCCGTGGAATGGACTTCCCGAAGCGTTGTCGCCACCGCCTTGATCTGCGGGTGCTTTTTTGCGACCTTGTCGATCATGGCAAAAAACGCGCTCGGATCAAGTTTTGATTTTGCGCCCACTTCCGGCCCGGAGACGCCGAGCCCTTTCTGCAGGTCCTCTTCGTTGCCGATCAAAACATCGACATTTTCGACGATACGGCCAATCACTTCCACCGCCTTTTGCTGGCCTCCCCAGATGCTCCAGAGTTTTTCACGAAAGTTCAAATCGAAGCTGGTCGCAGCCCCGATTTTTTTAGCGGCTTTCATCCCGTCGGCGATAAGTGCGCCCGTCGTTTCCGAAAGCGACGCGAAGATCCCGCCGCTGTGGAACCACCGGATTCCTCCGGCGAAAATTTCGTTCCAGTCGAAATCCCCCGGTTTCAGCAGCGCCGCCGCTTCGTTGGACCGGTTGTAAAAAACCACCGGGGCGCGGACGCCGAAAGCCCGGTCGCTGTAAACGGTCGCCATATTCGGGCCGTTGACGCCGTTGTGTTTGAATCGTTTGTAAAAAGGCTTCACTCCCATCGCCCTGACGCGTTCGGCGATCAAATCCCCGATAGGATAATCCACGATTGCGCTGACTATGCCAGTGTTCAACCTGAAACAATCGGAAAGATTCGCCGCAACATTGAACTCGCCGCCGCTGACGTGGATCAGGCAGGAAGTCGCTTTGCGAAAAGGAATGACGCCCGGGTCCAGGCGGTGGACCAGCGCGCCCAATGAAACCAAATCCAGCGCGCCCTTGGAGGGGATATCCAGACCAGTGCTCATGAGGTTCCCGTTTCCCGTTTCCCGTTTCCCGTTGACGCCCGAATCTGCAGTGAGAAGCCGGAAACGTTTTTGATTGATACAGCAAGATTAAAGCCCAGAGCCTCCTGAAATTTATTGTTTCTCCAGGGCTTGCAGCATTCATGCTTGACCGGCGCCGAGCCGGCGAATTTTCAATCTGTTCCTCGTTATTCTTTCCCCGCTAAGTTTGAATCCTTAACCTGAAACGGCTTTTTACACGGTGTACGAGGAGGACGAAGCGCCGCCTCCATGACCGGTCCAGTTGGTGTGGAAAAACTCTCCACGAGGCCTGTCGATGCGCTCATACAAATGCGCTCCGAAGTAATCGCGCTGCGCCTGAAGCAGATTGGCCGGCAGTCGGGCGTTCCGAAATCCGTCGTAATAGCTCAAGGCGGCAGACAGCGCCGGCGCCCAGATCCCGTTCAGAGCCGCGGCGGAAACGACGCGCCGCCACGCCTTCTGGGACCGCTCAATCCGTTTCTTGAAAAACGGATCCAACAGGATGTTGGACAGTTCGGAATCGGCATCGAAGGCGTCCTTGATTTTTGTCAAAAACGCCGATCGGATGATGCACCCGGCGCGCCAAAGCTGCGCGATCCCGCCGTAGTTCAAATTCCAACGGTATTCTTTGGCGGCTTCCCGGAGAAGAACGAAACCTTGGGCATAGGATACAATCTTGGATGCATAAACGGCTTGCTCGAGGTCTTTTAAAAAGGACTGGCTTTCCCTTTTAAATCGCCTTGCCGGCGGATTGAAGATCGTCGAAGCTTCCACCCGCTCGTTTTTCATGGCCGAAAGGCATCGGGCGAAGACGGCTTCGCTGATGAGGGTCAGCGGGATGCCAAGATCCAGAGCGACGACGCTCGTCCATTTGCCCGTCCCTTTCTGGCCTGCGGTGTCCAGGATTTTATCCACCAGCGGCTGGCCGTCGGCGTCTTTGTAGGCCAGGATGTCGCCGGTGATTTCGATCAGATAGCTGTTCAAATCTCCCGCATTCCATTTACGGAATACTTCGTGCATTGCGTCGGGAGACATGCCCAGCAGATCCTTCATGACCTGGTAGGCTTCGCAGATGATCTGCATGTCGCCGTACTCGATGCCGTTGTGGACCATTTTGACAAAATGGCCTGCGCCGTTTTCCCCCACCCAGTCGCAGCAAGGAGTCCCGTCCTCCAATTTGGCGGCGATCGCCTGGAGGATCGGCTTGACCTGCGGCCACGCTGCAGGAGAGCCGCCGGGCATGATGGAGGGGCCGCGCAGAGCGCCTTCTTCTCCGCCGGATACGCCTGTGCCGACGAAAAGCATTCCTTTCGATTCCAGATGCCGGGTCCGCCGGACAGTGTCCGGATAATGGGAATTTCCTCCGTCGATCAGGATGTCGCCGGAACTGAGAAGAGGAAGAATCTGATCGATCAGTTCATCGACAGGTTTGCCGGCTTTGACCATCATCATTATTTTGCGCGGGACGGCGATGGACTGAACGAAATCTTCGATCCGCGACGATCCGATGAAATTTTTCCCTTGCCCGCGCCCATGGAGGAAGCGCTCGACAATCCCCTCTTCCACGCCGGGAACGGTTCGGTTGTAGACGGCCACGGTGAATCCTTTGTCCTCCATATTGAGTGAAAGGTTTTCACCCATCACGGCCAGCCCGATCATCCCAATGTCCGCTTTTTCTTTCATGCGCTTCTCCTCAAGTTCCGGGGCCGGCCCCGGGCGCTTCAATGCTCCGTTCTGTTCCCAAACCGATCCCGGCAGGCCCACAGGCCGAGCGCCGGATTGGAAATAAAGAATATCTCTTCTCCGTCCGCCATTGTGTTGAATCCCTCCGCCAGCCGATCGGGATCATATTTGGACGCCATTGCGCCAAGATCGGCATAGCGGAATCCGGCGCCTTCGATCTCCTGTTGCGTCATGCGGCCGGGGCAATAGGTGATTCGGAACCGTCCCTCCGAGGATCCATGGATCAGGTGGGCCGCCGTGCCCAGACTCTGCCGGAGATCGTCTTCCTCGCCCGCCCATTGGAGGATGCGAGGGGTTCCGGCATATCCATATTTGCGGATCAGCCGGTCTAATTTGTCGTCCTCGCCGAATCTTGCCAGGCCGGGCGCAAGGATGATCAATTCACCGCCGTCCCCGATGGCCATACGCGTCCGGTAAATGCTTTTGTTGCCCACCCAGGTGCTTTTAAATTCCGAAGGGTCGAGATAGACGACAATTTTCCCGACCGGCGCGTCGAGCAGCCGAATGTTGACTTCACGAGACAAAGCCGCCGCATGCCGGAAACACTCCTCATCGTTCCCAATGAAAAGCCCCCGGATGACAAGTTTGCCCCATTCGTCTTTGCCGACGACCGTCAGTACATACACGATCGGCAAATGTTTTGCAAAACGCTCGGAGCCGTAATTGAAGATTTTACGGACGGGAGTGTCGGACCGCCCCATCATCTTCTCCATTCCGTAAACGGCGCCGAGAAAGTGCGTCTTGTTGATTCCTTCGGCGCCGCCGGCGCCCACAAAGATGTTTTTATTGTATCCGGCCATCCCGATGACTTCGTGCGGAACCACCTGCCCGATGGAAAGGATCAAATCGTGCGATCCGCCGCCGATCAGGTTGTCGACCTGCATCGGCACGCTGAAATCGATCTTCCCTTCGGAAACTTCTTTGATGAAAGAAGCCGGCACATTGCCCAGCAGCGTCAGGTTTTCTTTCCAGTCGTGGACGCGAAAGAGATTTCGCGGCGTTTTGCCGAACATGATTTTGATTTCTTCATCGGTCATCGGGAAATGAGTCCCGATGGCAGGCAGAACGTCGGTCAGGCTCTTGCCGTAGAAATCCCATATCATCTCCGTCAAGACGCCGGCCTGGGAATGAAACCGCGTGAAATCGGGAGGGACGGCCAGCACTCGCGATCTGGGACCGAGGCGCCCGAGAGAAGAGCGAAGAGCTTCCCGGGCCTCTTGCAGCGTGAACGCACTGTCTTTTGAACCGCGGCTGAAAAGAATCATCCTGTTTTACACCCCGGAATACGCCGAGAAACCGCCGTCGATTGGGAGCACAATTCCGGTGACAAAACCGGACATAGGCGATAGCAGCCACAACACCCCTCCCAAAAGATCCTCAGGCGTCCCAAACCGGTTCATTGGGGTGTGGGCGATAATTTTGTCTCCGCGAGCGGTCCGCTTGCCTGTTTCCTTGTCCGTCAACAGAAAGCGATTTTGTTCGGTCAGGAAAAATCCCGGTGCGATGGCATTGACCCGGATGTTCGGAGAATACTCCTGGGCCATGTGAACCGCCAGCCACTGGGTGAAATTGGACACTGCGGCCTTGGCTGCGGAATAGGCAGGAATGCGCGTCAGCGGGCGGAGAGCGTTCATGGAAGAAATGTTTAGAATAACTCCATTTTTTTGTTCCGCCATGATTTTGCCAAACACCTGGCTTGGGACCATGGTCCCGAGAAGGTTCAGGTCGGAGACAAATCGCAGTGCGCTTTCGGGCAGGTCGAAGAAGCACTTTTCGTTGCCGGTGGTTGCGTTCGGATTGTTGCCGCCGGCGGCGTTGACAAGGCAGTCGACGGCGCCCCATTCGGAAAGAATCTTCTGCGCGGCGGCTTCCATCGATTCCTTCTGCAGGACATCCCCCTCGATCACGATGCAGGCGCCTTTGCAGCGGCCCGATCCGGGCATGAAACGATCCGGCTGCGCGGGAGCGCGATCGACGACGGCGACTCTGGCGTTGCATCCGACAAGGGCGCAGGCCATTTCGCCTCCCAGGATCCCGGCGCCCCCGGTGACGACGACGACCCGGTCTGTGAAATCGTATTGTTTGGCGAGTTGTTCCAGATTCACGGGCAGTTCCTCTCTAAGCCGCTGAAAAAGGCGTACGGCCGCGGAATTCCTCAATTATCTGTCTTTCTGTGTTCTCCGTGGCCATGAATTCCTTGCTCCCCCAGGAAAAGCGGACGGATATGCTTTTCGTAAAGATTTTCGGTCACATTTTCTTCGATGGCGGTCCGGCATTCTTTCAGCAGTTCGTAAAACCGGGCGCCCATTTCCGCCGCGATGCTGAACCCGAGGTGCATGAGTTGCCTGAAATGGGGGTTGTACTCCGGACAGGAGGGGTCGTGCCGCAATGCGTGAAGGAAATCCTGCGCGCTCCAGGAAGCGACCTTCCCCGGCGCCGGAAGACGGTTTTTCTCCATGTTGATCACCGCAAGATACGGTTTGCACAATTCGTCGTATCGCTGATAGGACTGCCGATAGACATCCTTCACGAACTCGAGCCCGCGGCCTTCGGAAGCCGCGATCCCGGCCGCCTCCTCCAGCCATGTCGTCCCCGCGGTTTTTAAGTGGATTCCCGCGTTCACGTCCCGGATCGCCCGGTGCATGATCGGGTACAGCGTGAATTTGTCGCTTCCGGTATGGATGGAGAGCTTCAGATTGCGCGGCAGCTTGAACTCATCGACCGCAAAGGCGATCACCGCCAGATCGTCGCGGAATTCCCGGGTGAAGCGCTTTGGGTCGCCGACGTAATCGACGCCTTTCAGAAAGGCGCCGGTGAACTTCGGCGCAATAGTCCGGGCAGGAATCCCTTCGCGGGCTAGCGCGGCCATGATCAGAAAAAGTTCGGCGGGCGTCTGCGGGCTTTGCGCTTCGTCGGCGGACACTTCCGTAACAAAGGATTCCGGCCCGATTTTTTCGGCAATATAACGGTAGACCTTTCCCGCTTCCTCAATCGCAAAAAGGTATCGACGGGCAAAATCCGCAAGGACGGCGTCGTTTATCTCCAAAAGCTCCTGCATTCCCGGGATTGCGAGCGAACCTTTGAATCTGGACATTTCTGCGGTGAAAGACGCCGCCGCCCGCCCGCCCGCCGGCTTGCCGATGAAATCCGCCATTTCGATCGTGAAAAAATCGGAGCACGGTAGAAATGCTTCGACGGTCTCGATCCCGATATGATCCGCGTCGACATAGTAGGCGCCCTCCCAACGGAGTGCGCGAACCGCTTCGTCGGCGGCTTTGCGCGTGGAATCCGGCTTTGTCCTGGCGAGCGCGTGTTCCCGGTTTGATTTGTTCCAAACAGGCGTGATCCGCACCCCTTTCTCCGCGGCTTTCTGCACCGCCCGGAGCTGGGCTTCGCCTTCGGATGCAAACCGGTCGCCGATTCCCATCGAGTATTTTTCCAGTTCCATTTCTCCCTCCGTTGCGCCTCAAACTATAGAATATTTTCGAGGGGGAACATAAGAAAATTAACGGATGCGTTAGTCCCGAGGGAACGTCCGATTCGGGAATACAGAGCTGCGGCTATGCGGGGCGCGGAACGAAGCGAAGCGCTTGCCGGGCGCTTGTGTTCGCCCAAGAAGCGGCATTCACTCCTGGCGCCATGATTTGCAGTACAGAGTGCGGTCCTTGAATACAATTCCCAGGCGGCGGAGGGGGCGCAGAATTTTGGGCTGTGGGGGTTCAAGTTCATAAAGGCTGATCTTTGTCGAAGCGCCGGCGCCGGTCAGCGAAAACTTCAACCGGAACCTTTTGCCGGCTGCGTCCGCGATCGGAGAGAATCGCAATTCCACCCAGCTGTTGTCCATGATGTTTTTCAAGTTCTGCGCGCTTTCTCGCAGCTTTGCGCCCGAAGGCGAAAACACCTGCATTTTGAGCGTCCCGAGCGCCGGCCGTTGATGCGTGCCGACAAAAACGCTCAAACCGTTCCAATGATTGTGCGCCGGCGAAAAAAAATAGGTCAGCCTTCGGCGGAGCACGGCGTCGCCGGCAGGTTTTTGCGCGGGGCTTTCCACCCTGCCTCTTTTCTTCAAAAGAGACAGGTCGGGTTCTCTCTCGCAAACGGGCGCCCCGTTCAGCTCGATCGCCCTGACGTATATCTCCAGCATATCGCTCGCAATGCGCTGCGGGTGGAATTCCGATCTGGCTACGCGCCGAGCCTGCTCGATGACCCGCCGGCGCGCTTGCGGATTCATTTCCAGAGCCCTCCGCAAACCGTCGGTCAGAGACTCGAAGGAGAAATCTCTGCATAATACGCCGGATATTCCGTCCAGGATCAGCTCGGCAATCCCGCCTGCCGGGGTTGCGACGACGAGCGTTCCGCAAGCCATCGCTTCTTTGACGGAGTTGGGGAAGCTTTCCCATGTGGATGAACTGAGCAGAAGATCGGCGGATCCCAGGATCGAAACAATGTCGCCGCTGAAATCGTGGAAAATCACCCGGTCCTCGATGCCCAGTTCACGCGCCCGCTTTTGGCATCGCGCCGAATATTCCGGATTGAAGTTCGAATAGCCGTAAATTTCGAGCCGGCAGTCCATTCCTTCCTTGATCAGGCCGCCGACGGCTTCAACGGATTCGAGCTGCCGTTTCCGCTCCTGCAATGTTCCGAGCATCACGATTCGCTGTTGCTTTTGGGATGCAGGCGGATTTTCCATGTTCTCGAGGCGGCGAATCCGCCCCAGCGCAAATGCTTCTTCGGGGACCGGCTCCCTGGAGCAGAAATGTTCGGCCTCCAGCAGCTTGCCCCAACGCGAAGCGCAATGAATGGAATCCGATTGCACGATATTGCAATGGCGGAACGGATGACGGTTCGAAGGCCGCTGGAACGCGTCGTCGACGGCGTAGACGGAAGCGACGTGCGGTATTTTGAGCGCATCGCAGACTTGACCGAACGTAGGGTTGAATATCAGGGTGTGGACCAGTGCGGGTTGAACCCTCTTGAGCAGTTCATAAACCTGCGCCCTTTCGTCATTGTCGGCGAATTCGTCGGGCGAATGAGGCTCCGTGAAACAGGTGAATTCAGCATACTCGACTTCGACCTCTTCCGAAGACAATAGCTCGAGCATCTGCCGAGAGAGTTCGGAATCCCGGAACGACCGGTTCAACACGGCGACGGGCGCAACTCCGTAGCGGCGGGCGATTCGCATTCTGCGCAGGAGCTGGATCTCGCTGCCTCCCAAGCTCGCCGAGTGCATCACGTACAGAACCCTCGGCCGTCCGTCCGTCGCGCGCTTCCGGCGCGTCAAAGCATGAAACTCGGTGGCCATCCAGGCCGCCTCGTGCAAATGAATCTGCGCGGCGTCGGAATATTCCTCCCGCACATGCTCGATCATGCGCAGGCGCATCCGATCGAATTTTTCGCCGGGCATTGCGATCGCTTCCCGCATCGCCTGAAGCCACGATCCCAGGCTGTTGTCCGGTTTCAGGCATGTCAGCCCGGCCGGCAGTGCGGCGTATTGCGGCGTATCGGAGAAGATGGCCAGGGCCCCGGCGACGGCCGCCTGGCAGTATTTGCTCTCCGATTTGGCCAGCCGCGGACGCGGATGGTCGAAAAGCGGCATCAGCATGACGTCGAATCCGGATTTTTGCAGATCGGCAAGATAGTTCAGATAGGACGGGTTATAAGTCCGCCCGACGACGGGCGATGACAGCGGCGGCCGCTTCCCGATGTCCAATCCCCAGAATTCGAAGATCAAACGATCCCCGAATTCCCTGGATATTTCCTGAATCGCAGGCCACAACCACTCAAATTCCTCCGCGCGATAGCCGGTTCCCGCGTAGCCGATCCGGATAGGATCCCGGGCGTTTCGCGGCCGCACTTCTTTCGGCAGGAATTCCGCGGGAACGCATCCATGGTGCGGGATGGTTCGAGGATTTAGGGATTGGACGGAGGATTCAAGGCAGGGAGTATTGCACCAAACCGCGTCCGCCCCTTCCACCAGGTCCGATACGTTTCGGTGAGCAGGCGAACCCGGCGCCATATAATCAAATTCCGGGCCGAATTCGTGGAAGGAAAGCAAATCGTCGTCGAGGTAATACCCCGCGGGTTTGCCTGACGACAGAGCTTCCGCCATCAGGTCCCTGGCTTCGTTTTCCGCGGACCGGACCAGCAGAAGCATGTCGGTTTCATCCGGCCAGCCGCCGCCGACCTGATCGACCTGCTGGTAGTAGGATTTGAAACGTCCGCGCCGATTCGAAACGGCGTCGTAATGATTGAAAGCGATTTCGTGCGTCGGCTCGCACCAGTTTCTGATGCAAAGAACGGTCTTTTTCACCGGGGGAAGCGTAGCCGGGAATCCCTCGATCCATGGAAAGCGATGCCGGCGCTGAAGGTAATAGGGAACGAAATAGTCTTCATACAGCCGCCGGCGAAAGTCTTTGGAAATTTCAACCTCCCCGATCCGCAACGCATCGATTTCATAATCTCTCCAGCGGTCGGGCTTCAGCAAATGGTTGCGCTGTATCTCGTGGAGGTAACGGAATAATGCCAGGTCCCAGGGCAGAGTCCGCCCGATTGATCCGCTTTGGGCGGCGTGAACTTCTGTCGTGATTTGATCGACGAAGACGATCGGAACCTGCCGGCCGTACCTCAACCAAAGGTCCCAATCGCACAGCCGGCGCATTCCCAGGTGACAGTCGTACATTCCCAGGTTGACCGCGAGTTCGCGAGGGAAAAGCACGTTGTTGTTTGCGATCTGATTGCACTGCGCCAGGCGGCGCAGGTCCGGCTCGCCTTCCGGCAGCGTTCGTTCTTTTCCCTCGATCCGGATCAGAGAACGGCCGATTACGAGAGAGGGCGACTGTTGGCGCAGAGATTTCTCCAGAAGGGTTTTCAGGGCGTGCGCACGCCATAAATCATCGTCAAACTGGAAAGCCAGAAATTTGCCGCGGGAGAGCTCGATTCCTTCATTCAGCCGGAGCGAGTGCACGCCCGAATTGCGTTCATGCCGCACATGGACAATCCTGGGATCTTTTATGCGAAGACGCTCGATCAGCTCGTAAGTGCCGTCGGTCGAGCCGTCGTCCATGACGAGCAGTTCCCAATCGGGGAAGCTTTGGATCAGAACGCTTCGGATTGAGCGCTCGAGCTGGCCGGAAGCGCATCGGGCGAATGTGGGCAGGATAATGGAGACTGCTGGAGAATCTGGCGCATCGTCGGAACGTAATATCGTCTGATCGGTTAGAAAATCTCTTGCAAACAGCATAAGCTCCGTTGCGCACTGAGAGCGCCGGCGTTTCTGCCGGCGCCTCAGAGTATGCGTCTTTTGAGACGATTCGCGGCCTTAAAAACGGCGCGCCATCCGGTTCCCCCCCGGCTGAAGCGTCGAATCGCCGATATCGGCGTATTGAAGCACAGGGATTGTGAAACAGCCGGGTCGCATTGGCAACAATTTCATGAAATCGCGCCGCAATAACGTCCAAATAAACTTGGCACTGCAATCGCCGGACCTCCGGCGCCTTCCCGGCATAGTTTTCGGGCGTTTTCCCGCCACCGGAATGACACGATAATATGCGGATCTCTATGGGATTAAAGTTTATGCGAGCCTATTGCCGAGGAGCGCGTTCCGTCGCTCCTCCATTGACAGCGAACGATGATCCATAGCATGCTGATCGAGCAAGCCAATGAGGTGAAACATGTCCAAACAAACCGGCGGCGATATCATGGTCGAGTGCCCTTGCTGCGGCGCGCACTTGAGCATCGATCCAAAACTTCGAAAAATTGTCAGCTACAGCGAGCCTCCACCCAAGCGCAACGCTCTTGATCTCGATCATGCGGCGGCGCTGCTGAAGGAACAGGCTGCGCGCCGTGAAGCGATATTCAAGCAAAGCTCCGAGGACATGAAGATTCAATCGGAGCTGCTCGAACGCAAATTCGAGGCCGCGCTGGAGAAAAACAAAGGCCAACCTGTCAAGAAGCCTACCCGCGATATCGATCTCGATTAGCGGCCCAACGCACTTTCACTGCGGGCTGTCAGGCGTCTCCCGGAGTTCGGGGAAGCTCCTCTAAAGCCTGATGGAGCTGCCGCATGTCCAGGGGCTTATTGAAATAGCTGTCTATGAGGCCGGCGTCCACCTGCAGTTCGCTGAGCTGGAATGCGGATAAAAGAAAGATAGCAGCGCCAGGCTGCTTGTTTCGCAACCGGCGGGCGAGGGATAAGCCGTCTAAATCCGGCAGCCGGTAATCCAGCAGAATAACGTCAAAGCCGGTTTTTTCGATTTCGTCCAGCGCATCCTTTCCTGTGACCACGCGCCGTACATCGAATCCCCATTTGGTCAGCGACGAGGCCAGCGACCAGTTCATCAGCGTTTCGTCCTCTACAACCAGCGCATTCATTTCCCGAATCCTCATGCTTCTTCAATCGTTCCGGCATGCAACACCCGGGCCAGGTTTCGAATCGAAAGCCGATCGCGCGGCGTCTTGATATAAATAATTGAATTATAATGATTTGTCTGTTGATGGATGCCGGGCGCCTGATTGTTTCGTTCCTGGCAGGCTTTTGATCGTTCCATTAATGGGTCAAACCCCCCAACCGATCGCGCAGCCAGGCGCATTTTTTCTGCGAGCTGAAGAAAAAAGAATGGCCAAAACCCTCTCTCCCGCCGTGTGCGCAGACAACGCAAATCTTGCAATTCATGGTCAGAAAAGTTTAAAGTAAAAACATCCATTTATTTTCTGGAGAATTATTGTGGGCAAGTCCGATCGTGGCGATATTAGGATTTCATTCCATTTGTGCAAAGGATGCACCCTTTGCATTGCCGCCTGTCCGTCCAAAGTATTGATACAAGGCAAGGCATTGAATCGTCAGGGCTATTATGCGGCTGAATATATTGGGTCCGGGTGTACAGGATGCGGCATATGTTTTTACGTTTGTCCGGAACCGGAGGCTATTACAATCCTGGTTCATAAAGAGGACGCCGCGCCCGGCAGATCCGCCGTCTGAAGGGATCGGGCTTTTGCGATAGATTCAATGTTTCTGGGAGGCGAAGAATGCGCCAGCTGATGAAAGGAAACGAGGCGGTGGTTTGGGGCGCCATTGCCGCCGGTTGCCGGGCATATTTCGGGTATCCGATCACACCGGCAAGCGAAGTCGCCGAGGCGGCGTCTCTTTTGCTGCCGGAGCATGGAGGAGTGTTCGTCCCGGCGGAAAGCGAGATCGGCTCCATTCAAATGATGTTTGGGGCGGCTGCTGCGGGCGTCCGTGCGATGACGGCTTCCTCGGGGCCGGGCATCAGCCTCATGCAGGAGGGCATTTCTTATATGGCCGGGGCTTTTCTTCCCGGAGTCATTGTAGATATTATGAGGGCAGGGCCGGGACTTGGGAATCTCGGGGTGGAACAGGGCGATTATCATATGACGGTCAAGGGCGGCGGCCACGGCTGCTATAGGACGCCTGTTTTTGCTCCCAACAGCGTCCAGGAGATGTGCGACCTGACCAAGCATGCTTTTGATGTAGCCGACCGTTATCGCACTCCGGTTTATGTGCTCGCCGACGGCGCTTTAGGCCAGATGATGGAGCCGGTTGAAATTCCTGAAACGAAATACACCGAGCCGGACAAACCGTGGGCGGTTGCGGGCGACGCGGCGACGCGCAAGAATCTGATCACTTCCATTTACCTCGAACACGAAAAGCAGGAAAGCATCATCATCTCCAAGCTGGAAGAAAAATATGAGGAAATAGAAAAGAATGAAGTTTTGTGGGAGGAGATATCGACGGAAGACGCCGAACTGTTGATCGTGGCCTACGGCATCAGCAGCCGCATCGCGCGCGCCGCCGTGCAGATTTCCCGCGCCGAAGGCGTCCGCGTCGGGCTGCTGCGCCCAATCAGCGTTTTCCCATTTCCGGTAAAACGCCTGCGCCAGCTGGCAGGGAAAGTCTATTCCATAATGGTTCTGGAACTCAGCAGCGGCCAGTTGATTGAAGATGTCCGTCTGGCTGTGGGAGGAATTACACAGGTCCAGCTGCTGCGGCGCACGGGCGGCATGATGCCGGCCGCAGAGCAGGTGGCGGAAGCTTTGAAGAAAATGGAGAGCGATTGTGTGGGAAATTACGCATAGCAAACCGGCGACTTTTTTTGACCGGTATGAACGCAAAGGCGGCGACCAGGAAATTACGACATACTGCCCCGGTTGCGGCCATGGAGTGCTGCTGAAGCTGATTGCCGAAGCTGTCAATGACCTTGGCATTCAGGACAGGGCGGTTTTGTGCGGGTCCGTCGGTTGTTCTGTTTTTACGTATTACTACCTGGATGTCGGAAACATTTCCTGCTCCCATGGCCGCGCGGCGGCAGTGGCCACCGGAGTGAAGAGGGTGCGGCAGGACGCCATCGTCTTCACACTGCAGGGCGACGGCGATCTTGCAGCCATCGGCGGAAACGAAATATTGCACGCGGCGAACCGGGGAGAGCCGATTACCGTTTTTTTTATCAACAATGGCATTTATGGCATGACCGGCGGACAGATGGCGCCCACCACTCCGCTCGGGCAGAAAACCACCACCTCTCCGCGAGGACGTACTTTTGGAGTCGAGGGCCCGCCTCTCCGGATGTGCGAACTGCTCTCAACCCTGGACGGACCGGCTTACGTTGAAAGGGTTGCATTGACCGATGCCAAACAGCACATGAGAGCCAGGAAGGCGATCCGAAAGGCATTTCAGAACCAGATCGATGGCCGGGGATTCTCTTTTGTTGAAATCCTCACCTCTTGTCCAAGCAACTGGAAGTTGTCTCCGCAGGACGCCATCCGTTGGGTGGAAAAGTATATGATTCCCGTTTTCCCCCTCAAGGTTTTCGTAGACCGGGACAATAAAGAAATTGCGTCCTCCGGCGCCGCTCCCATGAAGCTTTCCTCGAAACGAGTGGTTGAGCGCAAGCCGGCATTGCAGCCGCATCCAATAGGAGCGGTGGCCCGGGGCGAAATGGACGAAGTTGCCATGACGCTGAGCGGATTTGGAGGCCAGGGCGTTCTTTTTGCAGGACTTGCATTGGCGGAAGGCGCATTAAGGGAAGGGCTTCAGCTTACCTGGATCCCTTCTTATGGCCCCGAAATGCGAGGAGGGACCGCGCATTGCCATATCCGGCTTTCACGCAATCCTATTGCTTCCCCATGGATAAGCCGCCCGTCGGCGCTTATGGCGTTCAACCAGCCTTCCATCGATAAATTCGCCCATGAAATCCTGCCGGGTGGATTGCTCCTGGCCAACTCGTCCATGGTGGATAAGCTGCCGGATCGTTCCGATATTAAGATCGTGCGGGTCCCGGCTTATGAAGCTGCCACCAATCTGGGCAATGTCAAATCCGCCAACATGATCATGTTGGGAGCGTATCTGGAAGCCTCGAAGGCTGTCGACCAGGAATCCATTTTGTCAGCCTTTGTCGAGCACGGAATAAAGCCCGATATGCTCAAGAACAACCGGGAAGCTATGGAAGCCGGCCGCCGGCTTGTAAGCGGTTAGAACAACGAAACTTAAAAACGCCCTGGATTCCACGGATTTGGCTCGTTTTATCGAATGGTTCATCTATTTGGAATATGTGAAATCCAGAGTTTTTTGCCTGCTCTTTTAGTTTGTTTGAGGCCTCCCTCTGGTTTAAACTAAACAATTTAAGTTTCGCGCTCTATTAATACGACTGCCAGAATTTGCGATAAGGGTTCAATCTTCAGAAGAGTCGGATCCCGGCGCCGAAACCTTGGAATGTCAACCGGACAAGCAGAAGGCATTCAGTGAGAAATATTCAATCGGGCGTTCAACCCGCCATAATAAAACTACACTGCTTCGATTTGATTCGCTGAGGGAAAACAATGAAAAGAGAGATGGTTACCATAGACGGTAACGAAGCTGCAGCCTATATCGCCTACAATGTCAATGAAGTCATAGCCATATATCCGATCACTCCCTCTTCCGCAATGGGAGAGTGGGCGGATGCATGGGCGGCCGAGAAGAAACAGAACATCTGGGGCCAAATTCCTTCGGTCACTGAAATGCAAAGCGAGGGAGGGGCTGCCGGAGCTGTCCACGGCGCGCTTCAAACCGGCGCTTTGACCACGACCTTCACCGCATCCCAGGGCCTTTTGTTGATGATCCCGAACATGTTCAAGATAGCGGGCGAGTTGACTTCAACCGTTTTTCATGTAACGGCCAGGACCATTGCAACCCACGCGCTTTCCATTTTCGGCGATCATAGCGACATCATGGCGGTCCGTTCCTGCGGGTGGGGGCTGCTCTGTTCGAATTCCGTCCAGGAAATAATGGATCTTGCCCTGATAGCGCAAGCCGCGTCGCTCGAATCCCGGGTTCCGTTTGTCCATTTCTTCGACGGATTCCGCAGCTCCCATGAAGTCATGAAAATCGAGCAGCTGACGAAGGACGATATTCGGGCCATGATCGACGATGATCTGGTGCGGGCCCATCGGTTGCGCCGGTTGTCGCCCGACGCCCCCGTGTTGAGGGGCACCGCTCAAAATCCGGACGTGTTTTTCCAGGCCAGAGAAGCCTGCAATCCCTACTATTCCGCCACTTCAAAAATTGTCCAGAAGGCGATGGATAAATTTGCATCGATTGTCGGTCGTTCCTATCACCTGTTCGACTACGTAGGCGCTCCGGACGCCGAACGAGTCGTCGTCCTCATGGGATCGGGAGCGGAAGCCGCGCAGGAAACCGTCGAGCATCTCAACAGCAAGGGAGATAACATCGGCTTGCTGAAAGTGCGCTTGTTCCGTCCGTTCTCCGGCGAGGATATGATCAACGCGCTTCCGCCTTCAACCCGGACTATTGCGGTCCTGGACCGCACGAAGGAGCCGGGCGCTTCCGGCGAACCGCTATATAAGGATGTCGTCACAGCAGTCGCCGAGGCGTTCTCTTCAGGCCTCCTTCCTTTCAAGAGCTTTCCCAAGATCATCGGCGGACGATACGGCCTCTCTTCCAAAGAGTTCACCCCGGCTATGATCAAGGGCGTTTACGATGAGATGAAGAAGGAGAATCCGAAAAATTACTTCTCAGTCGGGATCAAGGACGATGTGACAAACAATTCCATCGATTATGACCCTTCCTTTTCGACCGGCGGGGAAGTTTCAAGGTGCCTTTTCTACGGCCTGGGCGCCGACGGCACTGTCGGGGCGAATAAAAATTCGATCAAGATTATCGGCGAGGACACGCCCAATAATGCCCAGGGCTATTTTGTCTACGATTCGCGCAAGTCCGGAACTGTGACGGTTTCGCACCTGCGGTTCGGCGCCAAACCAATCCGCTCCATATATCAGGTGGACAAAGCCAATTTCGTCGCTTGCCATCAGTTTGTTTTTTTAGAGCGCTATGACATGCTGAAACACGCGGTCCCCGGGGCGACGTTCCTCCTGAACAGCCCCTACGGCCCCGATGAAGTCTGGGATAAGCTTCCGCGCAGCGTTCAAAAGCAGATTATCGACAAAAAGATCCGCTTTTTCGTGATCGACGGCTACAAGGTCGCCAAGATGACGGGGATGGGAGCGCGCGTCAATACAATCATGCAGACGTGCTTTTTTGCAATTTCCGGAGTGCTGCCCAAAGACGAAGCTATTGAAGCCATCAAGTATTCGATTAAAAAGACCTACGGCGCAAAAGGAGAGGAAGTCGTAAAGAAAAACTACAAAGCCGTGGAAGAAACGCTGGCCAACCTTTTTGAAGTCAAGATTCCCGAAGAGCCCAACAGCAGTCTGGAAAAGCCTCCGGCTGTTTCGGTCCAGGCGCCCGAATTTGTACAGAGGTTTGTAGCGCCGATCATAGCAGGCGAAGGGGACAGTCTGCCTGTCAGCCTTTTCCCGGTCGACGGCACGTTCCCGACCGGCACGGCTCGATGGGAAAAGCGTAATATCGCGCTCGAGATACCATCCTGGGACCCGGAAGTTTGCATCCAGTGCGGAAAATGCTCGATTTCCTGCCCGCATGCGGCCATCCGGATCAAGGCTTACGACGAGAAGTTGCTGGAGCAGGCGCCTGCCGCTTTCAAAACCATGAAGGCCAAAGGGAACGATTTCCAGCCCGGCATGAATTATACGGTCCAGGTAGCCCCGGAAGACTGCACCGGCTGCGGCGTTTGCGTCGAGATGTGCCCTGCCAGGAACAAAAGGGAAACCCGCCTCAAGGCGATCAATATGGTTCCTCAACCCCCGATTCGAATGCAGGAGCGGGAAAATTTCGAATTTTTTCTCGGTCTGCCGGAATACGACCGGCGCCTGGTTCGCCTCAGCAGCGTGAAAACCAACCAGCTGCTTCAGCCCCTGTTTGAGTTCTCCGGAGCGTGCTCCGGCTGCGGGGAAACTCCTTACATCAAGCTGCTGACCCAGCTGTTCGGGGACCGCGCTTTGATCGCAAACGCCACCGGATGTTCCTCGATCTATGGCGGCAACCTGCCGACGACTCCCTATGCCTTCAATAAAGACGGGCGGGGCCCCGCCTGGAACAATTCTCTTTTTGAAGACAACGCCGAATTCGGCCTCGGCTATCGTTTGACCGTCGATAAACATGCGCAGATGGCGCGGGATCTGGTGAAGAAGCTGGCGCCGGAACTGGGCGACGAGCTTGTCAAGGATTTGCTCGATTCCGACCAGTCAAACGAAGCGGGCATCTACAGTCAGCGGGAGAGAGTCAAGGCTCTCAAAGATAAATTGGCGGGATCGGCTTCGCAGGATGCGAAAAACCTGATCAGCCTTGCGGACCTCCTCGTGAAAAAGAGCGTGTGGATTATCGGGGGAGACGGCTGGGCCTATGACATCGGCTACGGCGGACTGGATCACGTTTTGGCTTCCGGCAGGGATGTGAACGTCCTTGT
This sequence comes from uncultured Acidobacteriota bacterium, assembly GCA_964642735.1. GTDB lineage: Bacteria > Acidobacteriota > UBA6911 > UBA6911 > UBA6911 > UBA6911. The sequence continues at coordinate 18,959 of CAZXSV010000018.1, read as the reverse complement.
TTTGGATTCGGAGGTTTACTCCAATACGGGCGGTCAGATGTCCAAATCCACGCCGAGGGCCGCAGTCGCAAAATTCGCCGCTGCAGGCAAGCCCGTATCCAAAAAAGATCTCGGGCTGCATGCCATCAATTATGGAAGCGTCTATGTTGCGACCGTTGCGCTGGGCGCCAATGACGCTCAAACCATCCGGGCGTTCCTGGACGCGGAATCTTACAACGGGCCGTCGATCATCATCGCCTACAGCCACTGCATCGCTCATGGCATTGACATGACCAGAGGATTCCGCCAGCAGAAGGCCGCCGTCGACAGCGGCCACTGGCTGCTCTATCGATACGATCCCCGGCTGACGGAGCAGGGCAAAAATCCCTTAATCCTCGATTCTAAGCTTCCTTCAATTCCGATAAAGGATTACGTCTACTCGGAAACCCGATACCGGATGTTGACCCTCAGCCAGCCGGAAGAGGCTAAACGGCTCCTGCAATTGGCTCAGGAAGACGTGCGGTCGCGCCAGCATTTCTACCGGCAGATGGCGGGGCTTGATTACGAGCGGGACGGCCAGTGACGATAAATGCGCCGCGGGTTTTACGGATTGCATAATCAGCGCAATCCGCGGCGCTGATTATGCCTTTAAAACGATTTGGCCGCCAGACCTGCGATGTGGCGCCCGATCGCAATCGAAGCCGTGGCCGCAGGCGAGGGCGCATTCAACACATGGATTGAGCCGGGCCCCTCGAGGATCATAAAGTCGTCGACCAGCGAGCCATCCGCCATCACGATTTGGGCGCGCACTCCCGATCCTCCAGGCTGCAGGTCGCCGTTTTGAACTTCAGGGACAAGCCGTTGCAGCGCCCGGAGGAATGCCTTGCGGCTGACGGATCTGTAGAGTTCATAGGCTTCCGTCTTCCAGTGCCGGCGCGCCATTGCCCAGAAACCCGGAAAACTGAACATGGCGATCAGGTCCCTCAGGTTGACGCTGCTGAACTTGTAGCCTTCACGCGCAAACGCCAGCACGGCGTTGGGTCCGGCTTCGCAGCCTCCCGCTATTTTCTTTGTAAAGTGGACTCCCAGGAAAGGGAACCTGGGATCGGGAACAGGGTAAATCAGCCCTCGGACCAGGCCGCGGTCGGTTCTCAACGTGTAGTATTCCCCGCGAAAGGGCATCAATGCCGCATGGGGCTTCAATCCCGTCATCCGGGCTATCCTGTCCGCATAGAGCCCGGAGCAGTTGATGATTTTGCCGGCGCGGACCGTGAAACGGCTTGTCGCGATGTCGAAAAAGCCGCCGGATCGGCGGATCTCCAGCGCCCGGGCTGACTGAAAAATCCGGCCTCCGTTTTTCAGGATCATTGAGGCCATGGCGTTTGCGACTTTCCGGTAATCGGTGATTGCCGTTTCCGGAGAAAACAGCGCCTGAACGGCTCTGGCGTGCGGTTCAATTTCGCGGATTCTTTCAGGGCCCAAAAGCTCAAGCCCCCGGACGCCGTTCGCCGCTCCTCTTTCATAAAGAGTCGCCAGCCGAGGCATTTCGTCTTCTGTCGTTGCTACAATCAATTTCCCGCAACGGTCGCAGGGCACGCCGGTTTCTTCGCAGAACTGAAGCATCAGACGGGATCCTTCGACGCAGAGTTTGGCTTTATAGGATCCGGGTTTGTAATAGATTCCGGCGTGGATCACGCCGCTGTTGCGCCCGGTTTGATGGCTGGCCAGCTCTTTTTCCTTTTCCAGGACGACAATGGATTTTCCCGGGGAAGCTTCTCCGAGAGCCATCGCCGTCGCCAGCCCGACGATGCCTCCGCCAATAATCGCTATCTCGAATGTTTCAGGATTCATGGCAACGCTTTTTTACCGTCTCGTGCAATTCTTTGCCGCTGGCGCGGCAAAAGCGCAAAAAAAGACTGTCTGCCGGGAGCCGATTCAGACAATCCTTTTTAAATAAGGCGCCTGGGACAGGATCCACACGGCGGCGAAAGACACTAGGATGGCCGAAAATCCCACGATCGGGATCGATATCAGAGGATGGAAATCCACGACTTTTGGGATTTGCTCGACGACTTCCAAACTCACGGGATGAATAAGATAAACGCCCATCGTCAGCGAGGCAAGCTTCTGCGCGACTCCTTGGCTGCAGATCGGTCTCTCCCAGGTTTTGAAAAGAAAAACCATGCATATCGCCATGGAAATCAAGGCAGGGCTCATGGAATCGTAAAAGAAGGAGCCGACAGTCATGCTTATTTTGACGCCGGCGAAGTGAAATCCCAAAGCCGTCGCCAGGAAAGAAAGTCCGAAAATTGATATTAAAACGGGTTTGGGCGGTTGAATTGCGGCGCGCCTTAGGATGTGCCCCATCAGGAAATAAGGCGTGTAGTAAATAAACCAATTGATGAACAGATTGAGGCCGTTGGGCGGATAGACGGCGTTGTGGAGAGCGTTGACCGAAGCGATGAAAAACATGATCGCGGTCAGAGGCAGCAGTTCCGAATTCGTGGAATGCAGCGTGATTTTTCTGAAGAGCGGCGTGAACACGTAAAGCCCCAGCATCATGTAGATAAACCACATGTGGTAATAGGAGTTGCCGATCAAAAGCTTCTTCGCCAGCACGGTCGCCGCCGGGGGATTTCCGGCCGCGGCCCCGTTCAGATACGTCCATAGCGAGTAGAAGATCGACCAGAACAGGATGGGCCACAGAATTCGGGACAGTCGCTTTTTATAAAAGGTCCGCATGCTCTCGTTTCTGCCCGGATCCAGAAGCAAAGCGCCGCTGATCATTATAAACACCGGAACGCACCATCGGCCGACGGAGCAATAAAAATTGGCAATGATCCAGCTTTCAGATCCCACAGCGCTCCTGGCGATAACGGAGGACGCCGCATGCGCAAAGACGACTGCAAACATCGACAAAACCCTTGAATTATCCAGCCAAGCGATCATAGATTCTCCCGCCGCTTTGATCTTCGCTTCCGACCCGATGGATAAGGAATGCAATTCGTAACGTCCGGGTAGATTCTACTATGGAATTAGGAGAAAACGCTTGGCATTTTGCCTCTGTTTTTGCGTTTGATTCAGGCGCGGCGCGCATACGACATTCAACGAAAATTCATCAGGGATGAACTGAACAAAGAAAAGGCTCTTGAAGAAGATCTGAAGAAAGCGGAAGCCGAGTCTTTCAAAAAGGTTCAGCGTCCCAAGGCGAACGGATCCATCGCTGTTGTTCTTGGCGTTGCGCCGCTTCTTGGGCTTCTCAAAACCCTGAAAGATTCCAGGCCCGACGCATCCATGCCAATCGTTGAGCTTGCGCTTCTTCGATGCTCCGATACTTGAGGACTCCGGGCGGGAATTTCTTTGATGGCGCGAATTGGGCTGCCAAACGAAAAACACTGCGCAGAGAGCGGCTGAATTCCTCCGTTCCGGGATTGAGTTTCTGAAATTGGCCGGCTTCAGCCAGGGAATGGAATTTCCGAACAGGCATGGCTATTCCTCTATGCCGAATTTGAATCGGCCTTCCTGAAAGCCCAGGGAACATAAAGGCCCAGTTTTTCGAGTCGCTTTTCCAAACAAACTTCCCTCAGCTACTGATCCGATGCATTAGGTTGACTTGCTCTTATCTTTCAAACCGATTTGAAAGCGATTTTACCGCAGGTTAAAGCCAAAGGAATAGGAGTATTGGCAAATTTGGCACACATTCCCTTTTCCAAGCGGCTTGCGCTCGCTGTAAACTCGCTTGGTTCAGGCCTAGCCTCGGCAATGGCATGCAACTTTTCCGCAGTCCTCGCATGCCAGTTGCCGGCAGCGTCGATCATCGCAGTCCTATAGTTGGGAATATTGAAGCGACTGAAATGGGGCGCCTGTCTACTTCCCGTTTACGGCTCTTTCAGCCGATCCAAGCGCTCCTTCCAGATAGCCGCCATGCTCATCTGCGGTCTCCGTACCGGCAAAGCGGACTGCTCCATCCCAAATGGAGCTTTGACCTGCCGGGGGACGATAGAGCGGGTGTTCACGCATTGGAAGCTGGTCATATGCAGTCGCCGTATACTGCTCGCGCGCCCAGTCCTGATAGAAAAATTCCGCTGGCTGCGCTGAATTTTCTCCATAGAGGCCGGCAAGCTGTTGGAGAATTGCCTTTCGGAGCGATTGCATCCTGCTGCGTTGCATTGCAGGAATACCTATGAATCCTGTCAGCCCATACGGCCCGCGGCTTTTATTGCATCCATCATGTATCTCCGTCAGCGGCCCACATTCGCTGAAAGCCAGACCCGATAAGCCCGAATGCCGCCAGAAAGGTTTTTCGTAAAACGCGTAAAATTTTGCCTGACCGGCCATCCAGGTTCCGGTTCCGAGCATCGCCTGAGTTAGCGGAAAAGAAAGGTCGGGCGTAAAAAGAATGGAAGCGGCTGCAAGACGCGGCGGCACGGCAAGAATCACCTCTCTGGCAATAAAGTGCGCCCATGGTTCATTCTCCAGTTCGCCGGCGCGGACCAGCACCCCGGCGCCGGTTTTTTCTATCTGACAAACAGGGTGATTCAGACGTATGGCGCTTTGGGGAATACTTGCGCGGAGTGTGCCAATCAAGGCAGCCATGCCTCCGGAGATCCTCCAGGAGAGGGGGTGCATGACACAGCCGTGGGCGGTCCGAACTGCTCCATTGGAAAGCTGATAGCAGCCCATGCCCTCTTCGAATTGACGATATCCGTGCAGATCCAGGCTTTGAATAAGATTCGCCATCCTGGGGTGTATGGAGGGCCAGTACCAGGACGGTCCCAGATCAGCGAAGAAACCTTCATATTCGGGGCATAAAATCCTGCCTCCGATGCGATCTCTGGCTTCAAGAACGACAAACGATCTCTTTCTTTGTTGCAGAAGATGGGCTGCGTAAATGCCGCTGAGGCCCGCTCCGATAATCAGCGTTTCGACTTTTTCTTTGAACATGAAAATAACAGCTCCCTGTTGCGAACTCTCGACAGGAGCGATCCCGGCTATTTTCAGCCTGCATCGAAACCAGCCGCCAGTTTTCCGGTCGCTTCAATCGGTCGAGAAAGCGATTGGCGCCCGAGATCAATCAGAGCCTGCAAGTGAACTTGCCCTGAACTTTCAAACCGATTCGAAAACGATTTTACTGCAGGTCAGAGCCAAAGGAATAGGAGTATTGGCGAATTTGGCACACATCCCCTTTTCCAAGCGGCTTGCGCTCGCCGTAGGATCGGATTGTTTTCTAATAATCGCAGGGGGGCAATCTGGCGCTGCGGGGAAAATTGGAGGGGTTTGGGATGGCAATCGGAGACAATCCAGAATTTTCTTTCGACCAACTCGTGCTTGCGGATGCACGGATTCATTATCAGAACAGATTCTGCAAAACAAAACGAATAAGAAAATTGCCCCGTGAATCGGCGGGCATGCGCCGCATGGTCCGAATATATCCCAACTCCAACTTCGCGACAGCCACGGTCAACTGCACTCCCGCACCGATGGCAGTCCGCATACGTTCCTTATTCGCCTCGGGCGCATCTATTCGTCCTACATCGAGCATGAAAAGAGGCTTGACCGCATAGAGATTGGCTTTTTGAGCCAGGTATTTCATGGCCGGCCGGATGTTGCGAAAAACCCTCTCTGCCCGAGCCCTGGCTTCTGTCTCGGCCTCGGCTTCAGACATGGAATCTGCGATGAGCTCATCCGCGATACCCGCTTCATAAAAGCTTTGGCCGGCATTAACCATTGCGTTAATGCTGTCTTTGAGGGTTTTGACTCCGGCCGGCGGCTTTCGGACTCGACATGGACTGGCTGAGCTGTTTTCTATCCTTTCATCGTCAAATAATGCAATCGGAGGAATGAGCGGACAGGACAGCATCGGGATCGGAATCGCCAGATTGGCATTGAAATGCCAATAGCTTGTGCCGCCGATAATGGAGCCGTTCGAACGCCCGGCGCCGGCCTGCGCCAAACCGAAGCTGCGAAACAAAGGCCCGATCGGCGAGGATCGCATGGCTGGGGCGTCGGGCGAGTCATAAAGAAACGAACTCCGGCCGCTTTCGCCATAGAAACGGGCGTAAGCCGGCGCGCTTCCCCAAGAGGCGCCCGTCCCGGCCAAGATTTCGAGACCTATCGTCTGTTCCGATTTGCCAATTTCGTTTTGATAGCCGATCAGGACTGCCAGCTTCTGATAATTTCGGAACGGTTTCTCTTGCGGCGCGCTTGCTTCAAACCACGTTCCCCCTCGCCAATTTCCACCGTTCAGGCGGCCATCCAACAGAATTCTTCCTGCGAATCCATGCTCTCCGCTTGCTTCGGAAAACGTATTCTGACGGCTGAAATAACGATGGCCGTTCCAGCGATACTCGCCTCCGGCAGTGACGCCGGAAATAGCGGAAGAGTCCGGCCGCAGCCGGACTCGTCCTCCAATGCTCAAGCCGTTCTTGAAATGCCGGCCTTCCGCAAGCGGCAGCCGGCTGGCTGCAAAGCCGGCGGATAGGGAAACGTCTTCCAGGAATTTGCCTGTCCGGCGATGGAGGAACGTCAATCCTGATTCAGATTCATAAAAGGGTTTGTTCAGCGATTTGCCGGCAGAAAGGTCTATTTGAAGCATCGTATGCCGCTTGCCTGAAGACTGGCCGTTCCATGTTTGCTTGAGGCCGAGCAAGTCGTTTGAAATGCCGGCTCTGGCTGACAGGCCGGATTCGCGATCATTTTCCATTGCAAACTTTGGATGGAAAATCCACAGCGGCGCCGGGACCTTGCTATAGAAAATAGCTTTGTTCGATCGAGGAATGGGCAGAGTATTGCCGCTTATGTTGATGAGATCAAGCCGCAGCGCAAACGGGCGAAGAATCACATCCACGCAGCCGGTATCGGCTGTCGGGCAGGAATCAGCCTCCACCGTCGTGACGCACGTAGCAGTAATAATAAGAGAAAACGAGCCGAGCCCGATCGCCTCAAGATTGTCGCGAAGCGGATCATTGGCAAGCGCCCTATGCACAAGATTTTTCGCATCCGACAATTTTGCAAAATCGAATCGGTCGCCGGGAGCGATGGGCAGTTGCAGCGAAGGCCGCCAGGCGCCGCGCGTTTCGATCGTCACTTTGCGGATCGGCAATCCACGGATCGCCAAATCTCCGCGGCATGGATCGGAGCGCGCGCCGGCCGAAGTCTGGGCGCTCAAGAGATTCACATGTCCAGCCAGGGCGAGCGAGAGTCCGAGAAACAGGACGGGAAGCGGCTTGCGCATTGCCCTACTCCTTGGATCGTGTCCTGCGGCCGGAAATCATAGATCGACGGCGACGACTGCGGCTTTGCTCATGCTTTTTTTCAAAGCCGCCTTCTGCCCGGCCGTTGGAGTTTGGCCTTCCAGTAGTTTCGCCACAGGATAGACTTCTTTTTTCAGCACTCGTGCGGATTCACGGGGCACGCCGTCGGCGGCAATTTTCTCGACGCCCTTTGCTTCGACAGCGGTTTCGGCGGTAAAGGAAACGTGCACGATCTCGACGTATTCTTTTTCAATTTTTCGAAATAGATCGAAGGCTAATTTCCAGATCGGCTCGGCGATTTTACTGCAGGACTTCTCCACAGCAACCAATATCTTATATCCGGCTTCCGGGGCCGACAGGCGAAATTCAATGGTAAACGGGCGGCAGATGCCGCTGGCTTTTCCGGTGGCCACGCGGATGGATGATCCGGACTTGCTGCTTGTCATTGCGCACCTCGGGTTTTTGCTGGGAACGCCGGCGTCCTCGCCGGCAAATCCGTTCGATTGAGGAGGCTTCTGCCTCGGATTGAATCGGCGCTTTTTATGGTTTGTTCAATCCTCCATGTTTTTCCGAAATCTTCCGTTCGAAGGAAATCCTTGTCCATTTGCTATGCCCGAGATCCTTTCATTTTCCATCACCCAGGATTTGCTCGGTAAAGCTGCGATCAGATCGGATTGTTAAATACTATCAAAAAAATCGCAACGGATGAAGGACTGTCGACTTCAACTTCCGGGGCCTCGGATAGAGTCGGGCGACTGATTTAAAAATCACTGGGTCTCAGCCGCCATCGTTCTGGTGTCGATTATCCCAGGAGTGGCTGTCTGGAAAATGAGGCGAGCCTTTCCATTATTGGGGATCCGCTCGGTTGGACTGCGAATCCCGGAAGTTGGTCGGGCCGCCGTGCGGCCAGCATCCTGAGGTCGCCCCCGGGTTTTTAGCGTCCAATCCTTTTATTGGAAAACACGTCCCGGAAAGGTCCAAGAAATTTTCTTTCAAGGGACCAGTCTGCGATGGCAAAAACAATGTCGGAGAATGCGCCGTTGAACTCATTTTCCAGAGCGTGTCGAAAATCAACGGCGGTGCGATCCGGATCATTCCCGAAGGCGCCGCATCCCCACGCGCCCAGGACCAGCGCGAAATATCCATAGGACCTTGCTATCTCGAGCGCTCGATGAATCCTCTTGCGCAGGAGATTCCCGGCCAGCGGTTGGCCTATGCCGGGCGCATAAGGGGCTGCGCACGTGATGAAGCTCAGCAGCCAGGGAGGGTGAATCGCCGTTCCGTCATCCATTCGAAAGACCGGAACATCCGGCGAGTAGATCGCCCAATCGGTCGAATCCGGCCGCTTGCGCTTCCGGTGCTCCGTATACATCGGATCGCCGACCAGCGTCTGCAGCAGAGCGCTGGAACGGCAGAGCGCCTCCTCTTGCGCCCTTGCTCCTTCGAGCACCCCCCCTCCAGGATGAACGCCGTTGGCAAAATTCAGGGCAATAGGGCGCAGTCCCCGCTCGACGAGTCGGCGCGCCGCTCCGAGCGTTGTCTCGTTGGCGACCCCGACCCGCGTTTCATTGAATCCGACGTTCTTGCCAACAGGCAAAACGGCATCCGGCGGAATGCTCTCCTTTGCCGAGCAGGCAAATTGCACATATTCGTGCCAATCGATTTTCCGACCGCTCATCGTGAAATAGAAACCATCTTCCGCAGCTTGCACCGCGGACCGGCCAAGCGAGGCGGCGACGCTCCTTGGAATGTTCAGCTCTTTTTGCCGGGACAAGCCCATCTCTTCGGAATCGATGCAGGTCAATATCTGCAATGGGCTCAAGCAAAAACCTCCGTAGATGAAGATCCGCGCGCGTCAGAGACTGGATCCTGCAGCGTCAGACGATTCGCTTCTCTGTCAACTCGAGCGGACAATCGTAATCTGCCCGTTGGGCCCTTTTTGCACGTTGAACGATCCTCCGTCGGCAAGCAGGGCGATTATCTTATTTCGTTCCTCCAGAAGCGCCTGGACGGACTTCAACTTCGCCATATAGAGGTCGGGATGAACTACCGGGAGCGGGAGAGCGCATCGGGACAGCTTGCGAAGATTCTCATAATTCCGCATGGCGCGCTCATGGACGAAGAGCAATATATTCTGCCTTAACCATAATAGGATCGAGCCGTCATTCCATAGGCGCTTTCTGATAAAATCAACCAATTGAAAGCCCTGTTCCTGAAAGAGCGACTTCCAGTATTGCGGCCATTGTTCGTTGACGTGGAAGTGTCCGCCCTGAAATGGAATCGCTGCGGAAAAAAGCAGGATGTCGCCGTGCAAACAGAGAGACGATACGAAACTCCGTGCAACGCCCGCATCCAGATGCTCCGCCACTTCAAGACAGGCAACAAGGTCAAAACGTCGTCCCAGATTGAAAGGCTTCTCGAGATCGCAAATCCGAACCAGGTTTTCCGGAACGCGCAGCCGCTTTTTGTCCAGCCAGGCGCCGTCCATTCCGCAGACTTCTCTGACGCCCATTTCGCGAGCAACCGAAAGCCAGGCGCCTAAACCACAGCCAACGTCCAACATCGATTTGAAAGCGAACTCCTCCAAGAGCATGCCGAGGATTGCTCGGGCAGAATGGCGATTGCAGGCTTCCTCGGATTCAAGCTGTTGCTCATGCAAATCCCGATAAATCGCCGAACGTTCATCCGTGGGTCGATCGTCCATGAAAGCGCCTCGATAAGGTTTCAGCTGATTTAATTTAGCACAAAGCGCATGCCGGCGGGTTTTCTGTAATTGCGCAGGATAGCCGATAATCGACGAAGAAGTCTGGCGTTCGCAGGCGCTGCCGCGCTGTCGGGCCGTCTTTTCACAAGCCTATGGGCCGGCGGGAGCGGCAATTTCTTTTTTCCAGCGAGCCCCTTGAGTGAGCCACTTCTGAAGAAAAGCGGCGATAATGCATCCCGCCAGCGCGTAAATTCCAAGGATCAGCCACATCGCGGCCGGGCTATTCCAGTAAGGCACTTGTCCTCGAATCAGGGCCTCCTGCAGAGGAATTTCAGCTCCGTTGACCATCGCTTTTTCGGGCGACCAATGCAGGAGCATGTGGCCCGAAAAAGCGCTCACCAGTGTCTTGGCCAGAAACCATGGGATCATAGAAAAGCCAAGGTAGGTTCCTTCCTGACCCTCCGGCGCGATAGCGGCAGTATACTCATAAAGTTTTGGCGACCACAGCACCTCGCCGATCGTCAGCAGGACCATGCACGCGATCGCCATGGAATAGTGCGACTGAGAGATGTCGGACCCGTAAAGACGCCAGGGTACAGCCATTGGAAACAAGGCGATGGCCGAAACCATCGAGCCGTATACGAGAAGGCTGAAGACATTAAACCGGTTTGCCAGCGGGATGAACAGGACGAGACCGATTACGATTCCGATGGGATTGATCATGTTGAGCACGCCGATCTGGGCCTCGGGGCCGATGGTGCGTTCCCAATACTTGGGCATCAGGATGTACATATAAGTGTAGACGGCTCGGACGCCAAGGACGAGCGCGATGAGAACAATCAGACGGGAAAACGCAGGCTGTTGCACCACATCGATGAGAATTTTCATCGGCGATCTTTTTTCCGGCTTGGCTTCCTCGGCCTCCGGTTCCTCATCCGGCCCGCGCAGCTGATTTTCCCGATGGATCATGAGTTCGCCGAAAAGCAGACACAGCGCCGCGCAGATAACTCCCAGAGTAAAGATGTGAACGTTGCCGACCTTGAGGCGGAGGCGAACGAAATCAATCGCATAGCCGCCGGCTGCGGCGCCGATGTTCATGAACAAGTACCAGAGATTGAAACCGGCGCTTCTCGATTTTTTCGAGGTGAAGCGCTGGCAGGCGGACTGAAAAATCGTTTGAATTCCCGCCATGAAGGGCGCCATAAGCAATAGCAGAACTGAGGCGATGAGACCCCGGTTCGGCAGCGAGGGCGTAAGCCCTACATAGACCATCGCCGAGCGCAGCACGAGCATCGAGGCCATCGAGATCCGCAACCCTTTCCGGATGCCGAGCCAGTCGGTCAATGCCCCTGAAACGCTCAACAGGAGCGTCGTGGCCGAAGTGAACAGGGCCACGGCATAACCCGCATTTTCATCGCTCATTTTGAGGTCCGTCGAGAGAAAGAGCGTGGCGATGGTCAGCATTGCAAAATAAAAAGTGCAGTCCAGGAAGTTGATGATCTGGATGCCCCAGTATTCCCAGCGCGTCTCCCGCAATACTCCGAAGTCACGGAAATAGCCGGCGATCCTGTCAACAGAAGAGCTTTTATTTTCCATTGGGGCCATCATTGGATGAAACAGCAGAGTACGGCACAGACTCTCCCGCATTGAACGGACGCATTATATCGCACGACGTATCTTGAATCCAAGCGTTTGGAAGGGTTTACGCCGGCGCGGCGTCCCCCTGGCGGACGATTATCGCAAGCGGGCGCAGGGAAGCCGCCTGAAAACAAGAACCGCCAAGGTTCATTTTCACAGACGGCTCTGCATCCTTGGATTCACAAGGGTTTCGATTAAATGCGCCATGTTGATTTTCTTGGATATTCGAATGCGATTCGGATTTTTATGGAACTCAGGTCTGGCTTTCCATAGCCCTGAAAGGCCATTGCTTTGCAATCATCCCTATTGTTAAGTAGACTCGCATCAATTCGTATGATTCAGCCTTGCAGGGTGGAGATCCTATGACCGATGAAACAATGGGCGCGAACTGTGTGATTCATGAATGCGATGACGCCCTCAGGATGGCGGATCGGGATATCCGCGGCAGTCTTGAACTGGACGATAACGTCGCAGAACTTCTTTTTCGCATAGAAAAATCGCGGCGAACAAGTGCTCCCGGCTGGACGCTGCCGTATAATGACTCGTCAGTTTTGAATAAAAAACAGATTAGCTCAAAACAAGAAAAAGCCAAGGGAATCCATGTCGGAATATCAAACGGGACGCTATCGGAAGCTCATTTGTACATTGATTTTGCTTTTTGGAATTGCTTTCGCGCATCAATCGGTTCGTAATGCCAAAGGAAATGACTCGTCTGGTTCCATCTCCGGCCGTGTCACGCGCGATTCGGACGGAGATGGAATTCCCGCCAGTTCTATACATATTTACGATTTAAACTGGGGCCTCTACAAAAGCGGCATTGCGGACTCTTCCGGCTATTATAGCGTCACAGGCATTCCGCCTGGAAGCTATTTTGTTGCCGCCACCAACAGCTATGGCTTTATCAGGTATTATTGCAACGTTGCCAATTATCACTTAGCAGCTCCTGTTGCCGTATCGCTGAACACGGATACATCAAATATCAATTTCCTGATGATGTCGTCAGATGCATCGATTTCCGGCCGGATTTATGACGACATCAATGGCGTTGGGATTTCGGATGTTGATATTCAGATTTATGGTTCAGACTGGAGTCTCGTCTATAGCAGTCAAACCAACTCGTCAGGTTACTATAGCATCGATGGCCTTGCGTCCGGCAGCTACTACATCAAGACATCGAACACATCAGGATATAATGATGAATATTATAGCAATGCGGATGCCCAGGATGCAGCAACCCCAGTAACAGTCGTGCAGCATACAGCTTACGGAATAAATTTCGGCCTTGCATCAGGCGGATCGATATCCGGCCGTGTCACGCGCGATTCTGATGGAGCGGGAATTCCGGGTGTTTTTGTTCGAATCTACAATACAGGCTGGATTATCCTTGCAAGTTACCAGACGGACTCCTCGGGATATTACCATGCAAATAATTTGCCAGCCGGAAGCTACTACCTGGAGACTTACAACACCTTAAACTACAGCAATGAATACTATAATAACGCTGTTTCAAGAAGCGACGCAATCGCAGTAACGGTTTTACAGGGCGCGGATACTCCTGTTGACATTGCCTTGATCAGCCTGGGATCGATTTCGGGCCGCATTACTAGCGATTCTCACGGATCGGCTATTTCGGGCGTTGCGGTCAATCTCTACAATTCCAACATGGGTTCAATCCAATCTGTTTCAACCGATGCTTCCGGAAACTACATTCTCGCCGGACTTGCTGCGGGCCAATATTGTCTTCGAACTTCCAACGCCTTGGGTTATGTTGACGAGTATTACGACAACGCGATTTCATCCGGTTCACGGGCTACAATAACGGTTCCATCAGGAACCGCTATAGCTGGAATCGATTTTAGCCTTGCCATCGGCGGATCCATTTCCGGCAAAATCACGCGCGATTCGGACGGCTCTGGAATGAATAGGCCTATTGCTATTTACAACTCAACCGGAGGCCTTTTTAAAAGTGGCATTGCAAATTCGGCCGGCAATTATAGCGTCACAGGGCTTCCGGCGGGCAGTTATTATGTTGTTGCCTACAATACATTTGGCCGCAGCAGATATTATCGCAACGTTGCTTATTATTATGCAGCAACTGCTGTGGAAGTTATGCAAGGCGCGGATACAGCAAATATCGATTTCATCATGATGTCGTCAGGAGCATCGATTTCCGGCCGCGTTTATAGCGACAAAACTGGAGCTGGGATTTCGGATGTGGATGTCCAGATATACGATTCGGGCTGGAATATAATCAAAAACGGCCAAACCAACTTGTCGGGATACTACAGCATCGATGGCCTCGAACCTGGCAGCTACTACATCAAGACGCTTAATACGTCGGGATACAATGATGAATATTATAGCGACGTTGCCGTCCAGAATGCTGCAACCCCGGTAGCAATCGCGCAGGGTGCGGATATTATAATAGACATCCGCCTGGGCCTTGGCGGATCGATATCAGGCCGTGTCACGCGCGATTCCGACGGATCGGGGATTTCGGGCGTCTATGTCAACATTTACGATACAAGCTGGAATCTGACGACTTCTGTTCCGACTGATTCCTTGGGATACTACAGTGCAAAAAATTTGGAATCCGGAAGCTACTACCTGGGGACGCACCAAAACTCAGACTATGTTGATGAATATTACGATAATGCGGTTGCTGCAAGCGACGCTGCGGCAGTAACGGTCGTGCAGGGCGCCGATACGAACATTGACATAAGCTTGATCGGCTTGGGATCGATTTCGGGCCGTATTATACGCGGATCTGATGGGGAAGGCATATCGGGGGTAACGGTCCAGGCTTTATATTCTGTCTCAGGCAGACCTTTTTTGATGAAATCCGCCATAACGGACTCTTCCGGCTATTACAGCCTCACCGGCCTTTCGCCCAATGGCTATCAGTTGCATACTTATAACAGCTACTGCTTTGTCGACGAATGGTATCCGCAAGTGCTGCATACTTCATTGGGATCTAATTATACAGACATCAACTTCAACCTGTCTTGGGGGGGGTTATCTTCCGTAGGCGGTTTCGGTTCATCATTGGACGCAAATGCTAAAACATGCAGCCACTCCAGCGTAATGGGATTCCAACCAATTCTTAACGACTTTGTCGATGTGATTGCAGTCCAGAATGACGGAAAAATATTGATTGGGGGAGCTTTCACTCAAATGGGCGGTGGCGGCTTTGGCCAAAGCCCCTATAGCGGCGTAATATTTCGCAATCGCATTGCACGTATATATGAAAACGGAGCTTTGGATGAGAGCTTTGATCCGGGCGCCAATGATTTGGTCTCGACTATTGCGGTTCAGAGTGACGGCAAAATTTTGGTTGGAGGCAGCTTTACCACTCTTGGCGGCGGCGGGATTGGAATAACGTCGCGCAATTATCTCGGCCGGCTTAATCCCGATGGGAGTCTGGATGAGAGCTTTGATCCGGGCGCCAATGGCTTGGTCTCAACCATCGCAGTGCAGAATGACGGCAAAATTTTGGTTGGAGGCAGCTTTACTGCCCTTGGAGGCGGTGGGACAGGCGCAGCAACGCGCAACCATATCGGCCGACTTAATCCCGATGGGACTCTCGATTCCAGTTTTAATCCCGGCGCAAGCGGCGAAGTCAGCGCCATCGTTGTACAGCCGGACGGGAAAATATTGGTCGGCGGTTCGTTTGCGAATCTCGGCGGAGGAATAGGAACAACGGTGCGCAACCATATCGGCCGGCTTAACCCGGACGGATCCTTGGATGCGGATTTCAACCCCGGCGCTAATGGACGCGTTATATCCATCGCACTTCAACCCGACGGCAAGATTTTGGCGGGAGGTTCCTTTACGGCTCTTGGGGGCGGAGGAACCGGTTCAACAACTCGAAACTACGTCGGCCGGCTCAATGAAAACGGAACTATCGATACGAGCTTCGATCCGGGCTCAAACAGTTCGGTATATACGCTCGCGATACAGAAGGACGGCAAGATCCTGGTTGGAGGCGGATTTAGCGCCATCGGAGGCGGCGGAACGGGAAATATAAATCGAGATTCCATCGCCAGGCTGAATGGCGATGGGTCTCTGGATATGGATTTTGATGCGGATTGTGTTTATGGCGGAGTAAGTTCCATCACGCTGCAAGCGGACGGAAAGATTCTGGCAGGAGGCACTTTTTCAGGATTCAAAAGCAGAAGCGGTGAATCCTATGGGCGCAGTCGTATCGGCCGTCTTAATCCCGACGGGACTGTCGACAATAATTACATGCATGAAGTTGGCAATAGTGTGGGGGCTATCGCCAGGCAAGCGGACGGCAAAGTTGTTGTAGGCGGCCTTTTCCCGAAACTGGGGACTGCCAATATAAATAAAATCGGCAGATTCAATCCCGACGGTTCGCTCGATTCTTCCTTTAATCCTGGGGTTGGTGGAAATGGCAATTTTTATCGGATTGAGGCGATTCTAATTCAGCCGGACGGGAAAATAGTGGTTGGAGGCAATTTCACCCGGCTTGGCGGCGGGGGGACGGGATCGACGACGCGCAACAACCTCGGCCGACTTAATGAGGATGGATCTTTGGATGACACTTTTGATCCCGGAGCTAACGATACCGTCTGGGCGATGGCTCTTCAGCCGGATGGCAAGATATTGGTTGGAGGCTATTTTACAGCCTTAGGTGGCGGGACCGGGACAGCATCGCGCAGTGGTATCGGCCGTCTTAATGCGGACGGAACCGTAGATGAGAGCTTTAATCCCGGGGACTATGGCGTTGTAAGCGCTTTAGCCGTGCAGCCGGATGGCAAGATCCTGGTGGGAGTGGGAGGCGGTAGCCGACATAATATTTACCGCCTTAATCCCGATGGAAGTCTTGATGAGAGTTTTTATCCTGGCGCAAATGGCGGGGTCCTTTCCATAGCGCTGCAACCTGACGGAAAAGTACTGGTCGGCGGTGAATTTACGGCTCTCGGAGGAACCAGCGCAGCGACACCGCGCAATTATATCGGTCGACTGAATTCGGACGGAACTGTGGACGAAAGCTTTAATCCCGGCGCCGATCCTGGAGCGGATCCGGAAAATTATCATGCGGTAAGCGCAATAGTTTTACAGGCAGATGGCAAAATTTTGGCAGGCGGCGCCTTTAGCGTACTCACAGCAGAAAACGCAATGGCTACACGTTTTTCTCTCGGCAGATGGAATTCAGATGGAACTTTAGATGCAAGCTTCGATCCGGGAACGAACGGCAGTGCGGGCGCGGTCATGGTTCAACCGGATGGAACGATTGTCGTTGGCGGGTGGTTTCAATACACAGGCAATGTAATCAGCACGATAAATCGCTTCAATCTTATGTGGCTGACAAATCCGTCGCCGGCAAACCAGACTCTCCGCATCGCCGCCGGGGGATCCGCGATTCAATGGCAGCGCAGCGGCGCTTCGCCGGAAGTTGATAGCGTCACCTTCGAACAATCCACCGATGGTCTTCGCTATTCCATTCTCGGCAGCGCAGATCGCGTTTCAGGAGGATGGCGATTAAGCGGCCTGAGTTTGCCTGAAAATCAGAAAGTTTACATCCGCGCCCGGGGTTATTACACAGCCGGCGGAGGTTCGCAATCCATCGCGGAATCAGTGCTGCAGGTTTATTTATCGCCCTCTGTGAATGACTTCGACGCTGATAATAATCCTGACATTTTGTGGCGGAATGCTTCTACAGGCGAGATCTGTGTATGGTTTATGGATGAAGCGAATCGGGGGGGCGGCGGCTCTCTTCAAACGGTTGCAGATCCGAACCGGAAGATTGCCGGGATGGGGGATTTCAACGGCGACGGCAAATCCGACATCCTGTGGCGCAATACAGTGACGGGCGAAAACGTAGTCTGGTACATGGATGGAATGACGAAGACGGGAGAAGGCTCAATCCCTTCGTTGATCGATCCCCAATGGAAGATCGCCGGCATGGCCGATTTTAACGGCGATGGGAAGCCGGATATCCTGTGGCGCAACGCTTCTGCCGGCGACAACTTTGTCTGGTATATGGATGGAACGGTTAAAACGGGCGGGGAGTCCTTGAACGCCGTGACAGATCTGAACTGGCAGATTGAAGGATTGGGCGACTTCAATGGGGATGGCTTCAGCGACATTTTGTGGCGTAATGGCTTGTCCGGTGATAATTACATCTGGTTTATGAACAAAACGATTTACACAGGAGGAGCTTCATTGGACGCCGTTGCGGATACGAATTGGAATATAGCGGGAATCGGCGATTACAGCGGCGATGGGCAGGCGGACATCCTGTGGCGGAATGCATCGACGGGGGAGAATCGTATTTGGCGCATGGATGGAACGGCGAAAGCTGAAGAGATCGCCCTGGAAGCGGTAAGCGATACGAACTGGCTGATGTTTGACAAGGGCAAGAAGGCAAGAAACGGCGCGGATTTCGACCACAACGGGAATGCGGATATCGTGTTGCGGAACGAAACGACGGGAGAAAACGTTGCTTGGATCATGAATGGGGCAAGCCGGACGAGCGAGGCCTATTTGGATACGGTGGCGGATCCGACCTGGAAGATCGTCGGCGCGGGAGATTTCAACGGGGACGGCAGGGTTGACCTTCTGTGGCGCAACATTTCTACCGGTGACAACTATATCTGGTATATGGATGGGACGAGCCACACGGGCGGAGCTTCACTGGATGCAGTGGCGGATCCGAACTGGAATATCGTCGGCGTGGGAGATTTCAACGGGAACGGCAAGGTCGACCTTCTGTGGCGGAATGAAGCGACGGGCGAGAATTACCTGTGGTCCATGAATGGGACAGTCTATATGGGAGGGATTTCGCTGGATACGGCAGCGGATCTGAACTGGAAGATCATCGGCGTGGGAGATTTCGACAGCGATGGGAAGGTCGACATTTTATGGCGCAACGCTGCGACCGGCGAAGATCGCATCTGGTTAATGGATGGAACGATCCGTTTGAGCGAGATTCCACTGGAGCCGGTGGCGGATCTGAACTGGAGGATCGCATCGATAGGGGACTATAACAAGGACGGGATGCTGGACCTTTTGTGGCAGAACAAAGCGACGGGCGAGATCTGTGTGTGGTTCATGAACCGGTCGATAAGGACGAGCGGCCGGTTTCTGGACGTCACAGCTGATTCCAGCTGGATCGTTGCGCCATGAGATATGCCGGGACCGATTTTATCTCGCCTGATTTGTTTTTGCCGCTCAGGACAACTCTGATAAGCATCCTGCAGGTTCGGTCGACTAATCCGGGCTAAGGGCCTGTCAATGAATAACGTTTGCACTTTGCTGCTGGCCCCAGACTCGCTGGCCAGGCGCGAGCGACGAGCATGCTGGTGTGCATGCAAGGAGCGAGCAACAAAGCCAGCGAGCCTGCGGGCCGCAGCCCGAAG
>CAZXSV010000017.1:0-58502 GCA_964642735.1 uncultured Acidobacteriota bacterium | reverse complement strand
AAAGATATCAGACCGCTCTAAATCGAGTCATGCAGCTCTGCCGAAAGGACACGTTCGACCGAAAGCTTCATTGCTTTTTCAGCCTCCGGTGATTGTGATATGGGAATCCGGGCAGGCAAGGATTTCTGCCGTTCGATGAGGCGCGCGATTTTGGCTGAAGTCTCGAAGAGCTCACGCTGAATTTCTCTTTCGGCTTTTGTAAATGCACGCATCGTATCCGTTCGTCCTTCCATGTAGTCCAGTGCTTCGGAGCCGTAGCGTTCCTGTAATTTTGCCAGATGGCCACGAGCCTTGCGGAGTTCTTTATCGACCGCCTTTCGTGCTGGATTGGGAATGGATCGGTTCGGATCGTCGGGTTCAGCCTCGTAGTCGACAAGGGCGTCAATCAGGAATTCCTGCCGCATGTACTTGAAAAAATTCTCCTGGCGCCAGCGATCGAACATTCGATAGGCGACGATGATATCGCGTAGATCCCATCGACTCGTCAACACTGCGGTTTGATGGCTATTCTCGGTTAGGCGAGTCACTTGCCGGAGTCGGAGCTTTCCTTTCAGGAAACGGACCGCCTGATCATGCAGTAAGTACTCCAGCCGTCGGCCATTGAATCTTGCTTTCCGAAGAATGAATCTTTTCTCGGAAATTTTGCGATAACTACCCTTGCGGTAAGTCAGGATGTCAAACCGCATCTTGAGAATAGTCAGAAAAAGCCTTGGGGACCAACCACCATAATGCCGCTATCGGCATTATGGTGGTAATGCCGATATCCTAATTATTCCGACTCCGTAAGACAGCATCATATCCATAGCTCTCTTGATGCTTGCGGACGCGGCATAATCCTGATGTTCTCTCCGTACTGGCAACGACGCCAGGAAAGGAGAGAACAGATGTCAAAGAACGCAGTCGTTTCAAACGTGCAGAACTGGTCTATCGGGCTGTCCGAGGCCGATATCGATATATTTGCCAAGAGCCTTTCTAACGCGGGGTACACTCCTGTGAGTGTGCATCAGAAGCGACAGATCGCTTCTGCCTTCGCCCTATGGACAAGGAATAAGGGGATCGCCGTTGTGGATCTCCAGGAGTTACACGCGGCGAGATTCATAAAGGAATCGCCTCGTAGGCGATCAAAAGTTCGGGACGCAATCAAGCGAAGAGTGCTACACCAACTATTCAGCTATCTTTGGGATGAGGGGAAGGTTCTTCCTCCAGAAAAGGCTAAAAAATCGCCTTCGCCTGTGGAAGAACTCCAGGATCGCTTCGAGCAGCATCTACGGTACCAGCGCGGCCTCTCGGAACGATCGCTGCAAGCCTATCGACCCTTCATCCATAGCTTTCTTGTCGAGCAGGTTGCTAAGTCCGGCTGTTTCTATCCGGCAACGCTGGATCCGCAAAGTGTCCGGGACTTCCTGCTCACAAGCATCGGAAACCCGCCCAACCGGAGTGCAAGACTTTTAAGCACAGCGCTTCGGTGCTTCCTGCGCTTTCTGTTCCGGAGGGGCAAGACCGCGGCTGATCTCAGCCTTGCAGTACCGACGGTCCGCCAATGGCGGCAGGCCGCCGTACACACTTATCTTGTTCCCGAAGAAGTGGACCAGGTCCTGCGTACTTGTAATCAAACAACTCCAGTCGGGCGTCGCGACCACGCAGTATTGCTCCTACTCGCACGTCTGGGCCTTCGTGCCGGGGAAGTAGTATCTCTCGAACTCCGCGACATCCAATGGAGGACTGGCGAAATTCTTATCCGTGGAAAGGGCGGAGTGTGGGAGTGCTTGCCCCTGCTTGCGGACGTCGGGAAGGCACTGGCGCTCTATATCCAACAAGATCGGGGGCGGAGTTCCGCCCGAAAGGTCTTTCTACGCAATCAAGCGCCGCGCGTAGGCCTTGCAACGCAGACCGCTGTTGGTGCAATAGCGCGCCGTGCAATTTCGCGGTCCGGACTACGACCACGGGTTCGGGGCGCCCATCTTTTCCGATACAGCCTGGCGACAAATATGATCCGTCAGGGTGCATCGATGGCGGAGATTGGCGAGGTCCTTCGACACCGATCCCCGGACACAACCGCAATCTATGCCAAAGTGGATTTCGGAGCGTTGAGCACAGTCGCGTCACAGTGGCCTGTGATTGGGGGTGCCCGATGAATACCCTTCGTGAGGCTGTTGAAGAGTACGTGAGCATTCGCCGCGGACTGGGCACTGAGCTTCGTTTACCTGCTGCGGCACTCGGCCGCTTTGTACAGTTTCTCGAGAATGAAGGAGCTGACTTCGTTACCACAGAACTCGCCCTCCGTTGGGCACAGCAGCCGGTTCGCTGCCAACCATTCACATGGACCGAAAGGCTCGACGTGGTACGCCGCTTTGCAATCTGGAGAAGCGCCACCGATCCTAGGACGGAGATTCCGCCTCGCCGACTTCTACCGCACCGTCGCCGACGTAATACTCCGCATATCTATACAGACGAAGAGGTTGAACAACTTATGGCCGAGGCATCTCGGCTTCCCTCACCCATAGGTCTTCGAGCACTGACCTACGCTACGTATTTCGGACTGCTTGCCACGACAGGGCTCCGACCGGGAGAAGGGATAGCTCTCGAGGTTGCCGATGTGGATCTTCTCGGCGGTGTTCTGGCGGTTCGGAAGACGAAATTCGGAAAGTCCCGCTTCGTCCCTGTCCACGAATCAACCCGTCTGGCTCTGGCAGACTATTCGGAGCAGCGAGACCGTCTCTGTCCACGACGTTTGACGAAAGCCTTCTTCATCTCTGAGCGCGGCACGGCGCTTTATCATGAAGGAGTCGCGTATACCTTCGCCAAAGTATCGCGAGCAATCGGTCTGCGCGCACCTGTAGATGGAAGACGTAAGGGACGCGGGCCAAGGCTCATGGACCTACGGCATCGATTTGCCACCCGAAAGCTCATTGAGTGGTACCGCGCCGGGCTTGATGTAGAACGTGAGATGCCCAAGCTCGCCACCTATCTCGGTCATGTGCATGTTCGCCACACTTACTGGTATATAGAAGCTATCCCCGAGCTACTTCAGCTTGCTACCGAGCGGCTTTCACAGCGAGATCAGGGGGTGACATCATGATGTCCAGCTTCCCATCCCTGCTCCAGCGTTTTTTTTCGGATCGCCTTATTAACCAGCTGAGTGCGAGCCCACACACCGTAGCCAGCTATCGAGACACCTTCCGCTTGCTGCTGAGTTTCGCAACAGAGCGACTCCGTAGAAGCCCATCCGATCTCAATATGGACCAACTTGACGAAACTTTTGTGACTGCTTTCCTCGATCATCTTGAACACAAGCGCGGCAGTTCCATTCGTACGCGGAACACGCGATTGGCAGCTGTTCACGCGTTCTTCCAGTACGTAGCCATCAGCGAACCAGCGCACGCTCTAAGATGCCAGCGGGTGCTTGCTATTCCTTCCAAGCGATACGTGCGCAAACCCGTAGAGTTTCTCACCCGCACGGAGATCGACGCACTTGTGGCGGCGCCTGATACCGGAGCGTGGATCGGTCGGCGCGATAGGGCACTCCTGGCTCTGGCAGCCCAAACGGGTCTTCGCAACAGCGAACTCAGAGCCTTACGTGTAGCAGACGTGACGCTCGGCACGGGCTCCCACGTGCGTTGCCAAGGAAAGGGCCGGAAAATGCGCTGTACCCCCCTGCGCGCCGATGTCATTGCGCTTTTGCGGCCGTGGCTCGCGGAACTGAAAGGAGAGTCGAGTGATCCTCTTTTTCCGAGTTCCCGGGGTGGATCCCTTAGCGCCGACGCGCTGCAACGTCGCGTTGCAGCGCATGCTGCCACGGCTCGGCGGAGTTGTCCATCACTCACTGAGAAGATTATTACACCCCACAAGCTGAGACACGCGGCGGCTATGGAGCTTCTTCATCACGGAGTCGATCTTAGCGTGATTGCACTCTGGCTCGGTCACGAGTCCAGGGAGACAACTGAGATCTACTTGCATGCCGACATGAAACTGAAGGAGCGAGCCCTCGCGCATACCACAGCCTCCGGCATTGCCCCTGCTCGATATAAGCCGCAGGACAACCTGCTCGCCTTCCTGGAGAGCCTCTGATTATGCCGACTGATGAGAGGCCCAAAATCAGGAATCCAACGGGTTTCATGTATGTCAAAGATACGGAGTCGGAATAATTAGGATATCGGCATTACCACCACGGTCGAACACGACTGTCAGTCGTCGTCGCGGACCGATCAGATCGCGGACCTGTTTGAGGATGGAGACAAGCATTTGGGTCATTGCAGCATTTGCCTCTGCGGTGACTACAAAAAGTGGATCTCCCTTCTTATCGTTAATCCAATAGTCAGTTGCGCCGGGAGCAGCTATTCGTTTACGGGTTAGGTAAGCCTTCGGAATCACGCGCTTTCCGTGATAGGCGCGAACATGTCCGTCGACATAGAGAAACCCCAATGTTCGTCCCCTCTCTGCGACGCGGCGACGAGCCAATTCCAGCCCAAATTCCCGGCTCTTTTTCAGAGAGGCAAGCCGGGCGAACTTGCGCCTCAAGGTTTTCACTTCGAGCATTCGATCCAAACCGATAATGCGCCCAAGGCCTCCGGGAGAATATTCCTTAAGCGCTTCCGGCCGTGGGATACGCAGCAACGCAAGCAGAACCAAAGAAACAATTGTCGTCCGCAATCCGTAGAACGCCGGGCCGAGAGAGCCATAAATTTTGCGCGCCACGGCGAGTATTCCGCTATGAGCCAGCGCCGGTATGGCAAGCAGGACGCCCGCTCCGGGAAGGTTCTCCGTCGGAGCAAATAGAGGGGCGGCGTCGTCAAGCTTGCCCATAGCAGCCAACAACCGATCCAACGAACGGTCCAGCGGATTACGATCGAAGCTGACCGGGATGGGTTCATCCGTTGCCCCGTTACTTGCGATTGCAGGACTGGCTACGGCGGATTCGCCGATACACGCTGATATTGCATTTGTTGACGGGATGACATCATCCGTCATTGTCTCAAAAGAAGGGCAGGTCGCAGATTGAGGCTTCCATCCAAGTCGACGCAAGCGTTTTCGTATCGCCTTCTCTGAAAATCCAAGTTTCACTGCAATCGTGCGATTGCTGAGACCACGTTCTTTCAGTTGGAGGATTGTCCGATCCCGTAACTCAATTCGTGGAAGACCATTCTGTGACGGACGCCCGCGAGGTCGGCCAAGAGCCAAGATTCCGCCGGACTCGATCCGTTCTTGATATCGCCGGAGAGTTCGGGGCGTACAACCGAAGGAGCGGGCGATGTCATTTTGATCCGCATAACCCGCCTCAAACAAGGTCACCATCGCGCATTCTTCAGCCGCGCGGTCCATCACTTCATAGTGCATGAGAACTAGCCCCTGCAGGAATATTGCTCGCCGGGTGCCATCGGTTCGGATGGTGACACGATCATTAAGGACAACGGTTCCGGGTGGTTGGCTTGGAAGCTCAAGAAGTTTACGCTGTTGTTCTGTCATGGTCGATCAGCATGACCGACCGTGAAACGATGGGGAAACTCAAAAAGCAGACAGTTTTCGGTCCGCACCTAAAATCAAAACTTTATTGGCAAAGATACATCTTTTGTAAAATCCCAGATTGCCATATTATCCAAGCCAGGCGCGGCTTTTCGGTAATGCGAAGCTGTCCCTTTGAAAAAAAGCGGACAGTTTTTGGTCCGCACCCATTTTCATAAAAATGCTCAAATTCCTTAGATTTTGAGGAGTATGTCAGGAGTTCTGAACCTAGCCGACCAGTTCACCGGCAAAGAACGGGATGCGGAAACCGGATTGGATTACTTCGGGGCCAGATACTACTCCGGAGCGCAGGGGAGGTTCACCGGTCCCAATCCACTCCACTTGGAAATGCACCGTATAGCCGAGACGGAAGCCGTAGGCTGGAGGCGCGGCTCCTCGCTCAGGTTCAGTTTGTGTCGTTCACACTGAAATCAATAAATCCGTTAGATTTATTCGAATTTCCTGTCGCCGGCTGTCAAAGCATGGTCCGGGGCGTTCAGGAAGAGGCGCCGCCTGAAAGGCCACGGAGAACATAGAAAAAGACATCTGTTCTCCGTGGCGCCTTCCGCGACGCGTTTCTTATGCGGCAACAGCTTTTCTCCGCCTGACGGCGAACCATTTAATGAAGCTTGAAAAACAACGTCCGGCCGCGACCCGTGGCCCCGCCGGTGTCCGGGTCGAACACCATCAGGGGTTTGCTGTCTTTCCGGTCGACCGCGAATGCAACCCAGCCTTCAAAAGAATCGCCGGGCTTGATCCTCGCAGCCAGCGGAGGCTTGGGCGGCGTCGCCGCAATCCTCGCGTATTCCGTCAGATCCGAAGCCAGCGCAACCCACTGAAGCGGCGAGTCTCCGAGGATGAACGGCATGTTGTCGCTGACCGCCCTCCCTTTGTGCTCGAATTTTATCCGGGCCAGAACATATTCGAAACCTTCGGGCGGCATCTTGTTGTCCGGGCTGGCGGCTTTCAAACGATCCATCGCTTCCTTGCCTCGAACTGTTTCCAACACCGTGATGGCGATGTCGTATATGTTCGAATAGACCGACCCGAGTTCAATCATCGACCGCACTCTCGAACCGACCGGGGCCGGATTCGTCGAAGAATTGTCCTGCGCCACTGCAGACTGGAGAGACGCGGCGGTCAAGGCCAGCAGAACTGCCAAAAGCGTAGCAAATTTGTTTTTCATTCGATCTCTCCTCCTATCTCCACTGTTCCACGGAAGCGCTGCCCACGTAGCCGAAGTCGCCTCCGGACCAGAAAGTGTTCGTCCCTCCTCCCGTGACGACGATCTCGATGGTCGTGGAGGTTTCGTTGGCGTCTTTGGAAGCCATGAAGGCGGGATTCCTTCCTGCCGGCGCATTCCTGCTGTAGCGTGAAACCGGAACTACTGCGCCTTCTCCTTGCTTCAACCAGCCGGCGTAAGGCTCCACGCCCTTTTTCGCCTGTTCGAGAGCCCTGGCGTTCTGCGACCAGTACAGCCAGCCCGGAGTTCCGGTTTTCTCGGCGAGGAATTTGGCGAAGGCTTCCTTGGTCGGGTATCCGTTGGAAGCGACGTCCGCCGCGACAATCGGGTCGAGAACAAGAGTGGCCTGAGTGGTGCCGAAGGAGAAGAAATGCTCCAGCCACCCCCGAATGACCTCGTGCTGCGGCAGGGGGGAGTACCAGGCGATATCGCTCATGCTCCACCCGCTGAAAACGCTGACGACGCTCTCGCTTTTCTTGAATCCCTTCTGCACGTGCAGGGGATTCCAGCCGGGAGGCAGCCCGTCTTCCGTCTCCGGGAAGCAGAGGTTGTTGTAATTCAAAGGATTTCCCTGGCTGCCCAGGTAAGTTTCCCCGGGTTTGCCCGAACCGCCGAGGTTCTTGGAGATCAGCGTCCAGCACCTTCCAATGGAGGAATTGGCGCGGCTGACCGGTCCCATCGCTCCGATCCCCGTGTTCATATCGATTTCCTTGACGACGGGGCCGTTCACGACGACCATTCTGGCGAATGAAGACGTGGAGCTGAACATCGACGTGACTCCTTTGGAAGCCAGAGCCAGGATCGTCGGAAAATATTCGGGCTTCGCGCCGGCCATCACCGCGTTCACCGCGACCATTTCCACGGTGTAATACCAGGCTTCATGCGGCGGCGACGGGCGCATCTGGCCGACCCATTCATCCGGCTTGCGGCTCGTCGACTTCAGCATTTCGGCAACCTTCCGCTCCGTGGGAAGAATGACCGGATTCCCGTCCGTGTAGCCCTGTTCATGGAAATACTCCATCAGCTTGTCGGGAGTGTCGGGCTCCAACAGCCGCGGCCGCGGATCTCTTTTGAGAAAACCCGCCTTGGCGTCTTCAGCCGAAAGAGGTTTTGTCAAACCTTCATAAATCTGTTCCAGCATCGGTTTGCCGGAAAGCGGGTCGTTGCCCGCCACATACTTCCGGCATACGTCCGCCGGCCTGTCCGTGATCGGGTGGGGAGTGTAGACGATCCGCATGTTGGGAATGCCCTTTTTGTAGGAAATGGTTGTCACGAGCTCCCTGAACCTCTGGGTGATCATGGGGACCGCGGGAATGCCCATCCTTTCCAGCGTTACAGCATGGCCGACGACCGCCGGCGAACAGCTGCTTCAATGCCCCAAGACGACAATAGCCGCCGCATTCTTCTCTTTGATCTCCGCCCACAGTTTCGGGTCGTCGTCCATGTATCCTGCCGCCTTGTCGCGCAACACCCAGTTGGCTTTGGGATATTTCGCCTTAAGCGCGGAGAACAACTCGTTGACGAACGGTTTCGTGTTCGGATATTTGGTGTCCACGATGTAGACTGTTTTGCCGTCCAGCGTCGCCGGACGCACAGCCATGGGAATCTTGCGTATCTCGGGTTGAATGCCCCGCGGATTCATAACAACAATCTTTGCTTCATCGGCCGCCCATTCATAGGATGAACCGGCCGACAGCATGACAATCACAGCCATAAAGCAAATTGCCTTAGTTTTCATAAATTCCACCTCCTGCATAAAACTGACAAATCCCCGCCCCTCCGGTTATAGTCCGGAACAGCAGAGCCTCCGGCCCTTCGAAGTTCTTTAGTACTTGACGTACGAGGGAACAAGATCCTTGTACCTGGCGACCAGGTTCTTCCAGTCGCGAGGCAACTCGATTTTCTTGGTGACAAAACTGTTTTCGAATCCGCCGGCGCTGCGGAAAAGCCCCATCCAGGTGCCAGGCCCGCCTGCGACCACCACAATGAAATCCTCCTCGCTCAACGCCGCGCCCCGCCGATTGGCCTGAGACGATCCGTTTTTAGCCAGGAATTCCTTCAGCCTCTTTTTCGTCCAACCCTCCCGGATCAGGATGTTGGCGTGATCCGGAATGACCATCAGCAGGGACAGCGATCTTGCCCCCATGCCTGCCAGCGCGTCGGCGATGCCCTGGGCGCTTGTCTGCGAAGGGATGGTCTGGAAGTAGCTGTTGGGGAAAAACACCGTCACCGTGTTGTCTTCCGATTTATAGCCTCGATCGACATGAAGAGGGTCCCAAGGGCTTTCCTCTTCATACTCGCCGAGAACAAGGGTGTATTTGGCCGGATTGCCGAGCGTCCCCATGTCTTCGATGCCCTTCCGGGCCCCGCCGATATTTTTGACGATGAGTCCTGCGGCGCGCCCGATGACGGCATTGGCCATATTGCCCGGGCTGAGAGCGCCTGAACTGCCGTTGATGTGGACTTCCTTTCGAATCGGGCCGTTGATCACAAAGAAGGGCGACCACGAGCCTGTGCTCACTTCAAATGTGTCGAATCTGGTTTTCGGGTCCGCCAGAGCCTGCACTGCTGCGATCAACAGCGGCATGTGCGTGGGCAATGCGCCCGCCATGACCGCGTTTACCGCAATCTTCTTCACCGTCGCCTTGCCCATCCGCGGGATGATCTTGGCCACGACGTATTCGGGCGGCAGGTCCGTTCCCTTCATCATCTCTGCAACCGCCTCTTCCGTAGGAGGAAAGATCGGGAGGCCGTCAGTCCAACCATTGCGGTAGAAATGATGGTTGATTTCTAGATTGGTTCCTTTGAAAGCAATGCGGGTAAAGTTCTCCGTTTTGACCTGCGGCGATTTTTCGTCCGGGGTCAAAGGCCTTGTCAGTGCGGCCACAATGTCTTTCATAGCGCCGGCGACGCCTGCTTCGATGTCGGCGGCGACAGTGGACTCACAAGCGATTGGAGTGGACAAAATCCTCAGTCCCGGCATTCCCTTGCCGGATGCCGCGGAATGAGCGTCGTTTACGAAACCGCGATTCGCCAGTATCACGACCGGCGTGCCAAAGTCCTCGATTGCAACTCCATTGTAAGCGAGGAACTTTGTGCAGGACCCTCAGTCCCCTACCACGGCAATCGCTGCGTCAACCGCCTTCGCCCATGCCGTGAATTTTTCTTTGTTAACCGTCTCGGTCTCCGTCACATTCGGCAGCGTAGAATGGAAAATGCTGGTCTGAATGTCCGGAAACTGCAATTTCAGTTTTTTTTCAATCTCCGCCGTGATAGGCATGGCGGCGCGTTTGAAATTTGCAAACAACCCGATTTTCTTGCCCGCCAGGGTATTCAGTCTCGCGGAAATCCCCCGCACAGGCGTCGGATCCGTTTCCGCCCACGGGCTCAAAACCTCGTATTGCTCTGAAGACCCGATCGCATCCTTGGCGAACGGGGCCCGCGAACCGGCATGCACAATCATGACGGCGACCGCCGCCATGATTGAAATAGTCATAATTTTCTTCATCCCCCTCCTCCTTCCCAAAACCTTTCCTTCTCCCCGCTATTTCCAGTAATTGCCCGTCCTGTCCACTATTTATACTTCACCCGGCATCGGATAGTCATCGGATTAAAAAAATCGCCTCCTCGCCCGCGCAAGCCGCAACGACCTCTTCAGCGTTGAAACCATTCCGAACACAGCAACGCCGCAGCAGCGGCCTGCAGACCGAAGCTTCAGCTTCCCTCTCCTAAGGCGTCATCGTCAAGTTTCCTATTAGATACTTCGTCTCTATAAATATACAGTCTAATAAAACAGCGATCAGGCGGTCAAGAAAAAAGCGTCGCCGAAGGCCCGCGTGCGATAGCCGAGGAATGATGCACGTTGGCTGCGCTTTTCGCGGTCAATCACGGGAAAGCGAGGATTATAGATCCACCCTGAAAACGTTGATTTTTCTCAGGAAATCCCCAGGCGCAACTCCAGTCGGAACGGTTGTTGCATCGTCATGACCTGGGCTTTGCAACTTACCCTTTCAGGGCAATAATCATAAAGTAATTAGCATCAGGCAGAATGCTCGCGCTCGGATGACGATGGGGAACCGGCAGTCCTGTCCCTGGATTCTGACGCGAATCGGCGACTTCAAGACCATTGCAGGATTGCAGGCCGCATGAAGAGATCGTTGACCGTAGGAAGATGCAAAACTATTCGTATTGGGATTTAATCGCCGCTATCTTGCTTTTGTATTCAGATTTGGTAATTTTGCCGCTTTTATAATCAGCCTTGACGCGATTGATTTTCTGTTCTTTTTCATCCTTGAGCCGCTGAACGATCGATTTATATTCCGACTTGCTTATCTTGCCGGACTTATAGGCGTCTTTGGCGGCGCGCAAGTTTGAGTAGGCCCGAACCGCAGGCGCCGGCCTCTCTACAACCGCGGGCGCAGGTTTTTCCGCAACGGCGCTCGCCATAGTGTTGACCGGGACGGCCGGCGTTTCGGCCGCGGCTTGACTCAAAGCCTCTTGCGACGCTCCGTTGGGGTTGCTTTCGGACTGGGCACCGATCAAATCGCGCGACAGCCTCGAGTTCACTCGCTGTTGATAGATGACGAATCCCGCCAGGACCGCCACGAGCGCAACGAGGCCGAAGAATATCCAGGCAGAGCCGGCTGAAAACTTTTTATTTGGCTGGCGGTTGCTATTGTCTGTGTCCACAGGCCCCCCGTCGGTCTAAAATATTACAGGTCTGAATCATTCTCATTCAACAACGCATAACAGAAAGGCGACGCTCCATTCGACGAAACAGGTCGCATGGAGTCCCACGTCCCATGATTATCGCCGCCGGTTGCGGCCAGGGCAAGAAAATTTACGATGAAACAACGGACTGCATTGAAAATCGGCCGCCGACAGCCCCTACTTCGAGCCGCGCACCTGCACCGAGTAGAGGGCTCGATGAGAGAGGATGTACAGCGTGCGGCCGTCCTTTCCTCCAAAGACGATGTTGATCGGACGCTGCGGCGCGTCGATGCGCGCAATCTGTTTCCCATCGGGGCTGTAAACGAAGATCTGTCCGTTCGCCACATAGATGTTGCCGTCGGGGCCGACCGCAACGCTCTCGCCGCCGCGGTCGGCGAAGGGCTTCAGGTCGATCAAGGCGCCGTCCGCGCCCACCACCGCGCTATAGGTGCGATCTTCCGACGAGCTGGCGATGTAAATCCGATCGCCGACGGCGGCGTTGAGGAATCCATACGCATCCAGGTTGTCTGAAAAGCGCCAGCCTGTGGCGTCGGGCTGCCCCTGCTGGACGACGAGTCCGGCCGGTAGAAAGATGCTGCCGTCCGGTGAAACATACTGTTTCTTCTTCGGCGTGGCGACATTTTCCTCGAACATCTCGTTCAGCGTCCTGTAGCGCATCGTGGAGAAATCAAGCTGGTTTCGGAACTCGCCGTTGTTCCAGTAGTTGGCCGGCAAGATCGCCCGCGCCTTCGGACGCGGCTGCGTCGGCTGCGGCGCCAGCACCGTGATATCGGCCGGCGCGCCGGGACGGAAAGAATAGACGGTCCCCTCCGATCCCCACGAGGAGAGCACCAGCAGGTTGCCGGAACGGTCGAAGGCCAGGTTTACCGGATCCGTCGGATGATCGTTTTCAATGATGAGCCCGTCTTCCGGCGACCAGCTGTAGATCCGGTTCTTGTGGCGTTCAACGAAGAAGAGCTTGCCGGAGCGGTCCACCGCCGCGCCGGAAATGGAGTGGAAACCCTCCTCCAGCTTGCGGACCTTCGCGCCCGGCGGGAGCGCCGCGGAGGCGTCGACGGGTCGGGGAGCGGGCGGATTTGCAGGAATATCCAGAACCGCGAATTCCCTTTCGCGCATTTCGAGGCGGCGGGTCATGTCCTGGATGGAGTTTTCAAACGGAAACTTGCTCAAACGCAGGAACGTGTGGCAGCCGTCCTGATTGCAGAATCCGATCCCGCTCTCCGCATTGACGTGAACGTTCCGGAAACGAATGTTTTCGGAATTGTAGATGCGAACGGCCGCAGCGAAGGGGGCGCGCGAGCGAGTCACCCGATAAGCGTGATAATTGGCAATGGCGATGTTCTTCGACGATTGAATTTCCAGCGAAACGGCCTCTACGCTCTCCCCGGCTTCGCCCTCGGTCTGCGGCGCGTTGAAGTCCCAGTTTTCAACGCGGTCCAGTTTGATCTCGGCGCGGACATGATGTTCATTGGAAAGCTGGTAGACATGGCCCGGAGTCTTGGTGTCGGAAACGTAGAAACCTGCCTGAGCGTAAGTGTTCGGAGTCCAGATGTTGGCGAACGTCCCCCCGCCGCCATCGGCGACCCAAAGGCTTGGATATTGCCCGTCCCATCGCTTGCGCAGGTCGGGATCGGCCGTGCTGTTGTTGTTGTAAGCGTTCCCGGGTCCGCTGCCATGGCCTCCCAAAAAACGCACGTCGTTGATCATCGAATCTGCGCCCGCGCGCCAGATCACGCCTGAAGCCCTGGGATTGAAGCCGCCGGTGAAAAGCCCGAAGCCGCTCAGGATGTTTGCGCCGCCCCTGGGAGCGGCGATCATCGGCCGGGGCGAGCCCACGCCCTCAAAGCCGCGGGCGGCTTCCGGAAGGTTGAACTGCGTCATGAGCGGGTGCAGCCCGATCATGACCGTGGCGGGTTTCAGCGTCAGCGTATCGCGGATGATGTAGCGGCCGCTCGGGAAATAGAGCGCGCGGTGATTGGCGATCGCCTGTTGGATCGCGGCAGTGTCGTCGGTGGCGCCGTCTCCGGCGACGCCCAGCGTGCGGACGTTCACCCATTCCTCCGTCGGCGGCAGAGGACGGATGGCCGGGGGCGGAAGCGCCGGCATCGCCGCCAAAGGCTTCGCTCTGTATATCATGCCGATTTTTCCCATCATCCCCAGGCCGGGCACAATGAGCCCGTAATTGAAATCCTCGATTCTGTACTGTTTCCCCTTGCCGGCCGCCTCCTTCCCGCTCTCCCGGAAACGGGCAAACACCGGCACGTTCTGCAGCACAGCGTTCTCAACGCCGACCTCGACAAGCGGGCTTTTTTCGTTGCTGATGATTATGGCGACGGGAATGTTTTCGAAGCGACAGTCTTTGACCCACAGCTGGTCGGAGTACTCCGGGTCGATTTCGATGGCGACCGGCGCGTTTCGGAAAGCAGTGCGGATCAGCGTCAGCCCCGCTTCATGCTCGCGGATCGCAGCCGCGCGTTGTCCTTCGAATATCGAATCGATCAGCGTGAACTGCCAGGCCGCCGAAGGCTTGCCCGTCAGTATGCCGTAGGTTCCTCCGTAGAAGCGGAGGTCCTCGGCCTCGTTCCCGATCTCGGTGAGGGCGGCAAGACCGGACCCGATGCGGAAATCCATGTGCCTGAGAAAACAGTGCTGGGCGTAATGAGCGCGGATGGCGACTGCTGCGGGATTGCCTGCGCCAATTTCAAAATCGATGTTGCTCATTGCCGAATAGAAAGTCCCGGGGCCGGCGTCTCCGATCGCGTCATTCGGCGGCACAGTTCCCGGCGGCGGAAAAGGAACGCGGAAGGATCCGGAAAAGCCGCGGCCGGCGCCGGCTGCGGGAGGACGGGAGCCGGAGAACATTACCATGAGGCCGATGCCCTCCTGATAGCCCGGCGTATTGTCGCCGAGCACGAATACGGGCCGAGTCCGGCCGTATCCGTAAATGCGCACTCCCGCCCATACGTAGATGGTGCGGGACAGCCGGTAACGGCCTGACGGCACGAACACGATGCCTTCCCAGAGGCTGGTTGCGGCTCTGTTGATGGCTTCCTGAACAGCGGCGCTGTCGTCGGCGGCGCCGTCGCCGCGCACGTCGAAATCCGGGGCTTCCAGGTAAACCGCTTTGGGATCGTCAAGCCTGGAGGTTAAGGCGGACGCCGCGGCGAGAAAGGAAGCGGCGGCGTGCACCGCGACGACGACCCAAAGGCACTTGCGAAGCAGAATTTTCATATAGTTCCACCTGTCTTTCCATATAGGAGTTCCGATGGCGAATGGATCTCGCCGGACCCGCAGCTTCTCCTTTGTCCGGTCAACCTGACGACGGATGATCGCCGTTCCATCAAGATCGGAATCGGAGCGCAGAAATCATGGCTTTCTTTCCCGCAGCCGGAGAATGCCAAATCTCCCCAAGAAGATCTTTTCACGGCTGTCCGCTGCTCAACCCGTTGGAATAGAGAACATGGTATTTTACCCGAACCCTGTTGGGAAGCAGAACAACGATTCGCATAGTGAAGGAAATTCTGGGCTAACCGAATTTCGAAAGGACTCGATGAACAAATCCGGCTGCGGCGCCTTGAATCATCGTGAATATAAAATTTTTGGCGTGAAACTGCCGGATGATCTCGATCCCGCTGGTATAATCACTTTAATTGGGTCCGGGCAATATCGCATTCATGCGATAGAAAGGCTTGCCTTATGACTGTTCCAAACATATTTGAAGCGCTTGCGGTGAAGGGAGCCGACATCCGGCTGCTGGCCGACCGGCTTACTGAGGACGGACGGCAGCTGCCGAAACTGGTCGAGGCGCTGAAAATAGAAAAAAGCGCCAAAAAATACG
Organism: uncultured Acidobacteriota bacterium; assembly: GCA_964642735.1. Classification (GTDB taxonomy): domain Bacteria; phylum Acidobacteriota; class UBA6911; order UBA6911; family UBA6911; genus UBA6911. The sequence continues at coordinate 43,191 of CAZXSV010000017.1, read as the reverse complement.
CCTATGAGAAAATTCTGCGATTCGTCTCAGAACGGCGGCCGGATCTGATTTATCCGCATTTCGACGTCTTCGCCGGCCTCCTTGACAGCGAGAACAATTTTCTGAAGTGGGGCGCAATCATGACTGTCGCCAATCTCACGGCAGCAGACGCCGAAAAGAAGTTCGAAGCCGTCTTCCGGAAATATTTCGACCCGATCAGCGGCCCCGCCATGATAACGGCGGCGAATATCATCGTCAGTTCCGTCACGGCAGCCCGGGCCAAACCCGAACTTGCCGAAGCCATCACGAAGGAAATTCTGAAGGTGGACAAGGCAAAATACAGGCTGAAGGGAATCCTTTCGCCGGAATGCCGCAATGTGGCGATCGGCCATGCGATCGATGCCTTGGACAAGCTCTACAGCCGGATTGAAAACAAAGCAGAAGTGGCCGCTTTCGTCAAGCGCCAGCTGAAAAATACGCGTCCGCAGGTTGCCAAAAGAGCAGAACAATTTTTGAGAAAGCACGCCAAAGCATAGTCCCGGGAACGGCTCGATCCCGCCGCCACGCTCATAAATGCGTCTTAGACTTCAAGGATTAGCGGACTTTATCTGAGTCCTTCCCGCTGGCAAGCCAAGCTTCAGCTTCCGATCCATTGTTTTATGATGCATATGAGGGCGCGACGAGAGCTTTTCGCTATTTTCCGCAATTTGGAAATAGGGCTATGTCCCGTCAGAAGTTCAGGCTAAAACGTCGCTTTCGGAACGGCCCGCAGCCACTTTCGGCTAAGAGATTGTCTTTGCGGGCGCCGTCGCAGCCGATGAGGATACGATGGCGATGTTCCCGGCAGAGCCGGATATGGAAACCGGCTTTCCGGAAGCATCCGAGGCGACAACTCCTTTGATCGACACCGAAACATTTCCGGACACGCCGGCCGCAATCTTCAAATTGACGACGGCCAAATCGCCCGAGCCGATAGCGGCGTTATTCACTCCGAAGACAATAATGCGTGCACCTCCTGCAATGGCGTTTCCGAAAACTTTTTTTCCGGCCGCGTCAGCCGCCGGCTGGGCGGCGTTGGAAACATAGGTCAATGAGGAAGGAAAGATAAGATCGAATTGAAGCGCACTGATGCCGGTTGCTCCGGCGGTAAAACCGACAGGCAGGCTGACGACCGATTCCGGAGCGCCTGAAGCCGAACCGACCGATACGCTTGCCGACTGCGCCATTGCCTGACCGGCGAACAAAATGCCTTGAAGAAGAATGGGCAATATTAAATGCAAAAGCGCTGCGAACCGCACTCCGGCGCATGCTTTAGGTGCACTGCAATTGCTGTCGGATGCCATGGGCCGCTCCTCTGGTCGAAAACTGCTTTGCCGAAAACAGGAGGATATAATGAAACATTCTCGTGGCGAACGCATCGTCTCGCCTGACCATTTATCCCGGTCCAGATTGGCCACGTCTCTCCACAGTAAACAGTGAAATGGGTGACAGGCTAGAATAGCACCAATTGTCTTTCGGGAAATGGCGAAATTGGCGACAGGCTGCAATGGCGCCGATTGTTACGGCGATAGCCCCGAGGTAGATTCGCGGGTTAAAACGCGAGCATCGAGAATAAGAGCCTTGTGCAGGATTCGCCTTCAAGCGCCGATTCCGACGCCGGCCATGATCCTTCTACTCCGACAGGCCGAGGACGGCTCGCTTGACGAGCGTTCGAACGATATCGATCTTGCAGGCATTCATCGACAGAGGACGCGCCGCAGCCACGGAAGCTTCTGCAGCTCGCATTGCATTCTCTTCGTTGAGAGGCTTGCCCCTAATCGCGTCTTCGGCCGCAGTGGCTCGAACCGGCGCCGCCGCAACCGCCCCGAGGACGATTCGGGAATCGGTGCAGATCCCGTTCTTTACGACGGTCCAGGAAGCCACGCTCGCGAGAGCGAAATCGATCGGCTTTCTCAAGGTAAATTTCAAATACCGCTGCTGCGCACCTCTGGGCGGCTTCGGGATCCGGATTTCTTTGATCAGCTCGTCCAATTCGAGGACTGTGGAGCTGAAAGCGGTCGGAGCGAAAAACTCATGTGCCGAAATCGTTCTCCGGGAAGTCGCAATGGCGGCGTCCAGCGCGACCAGCACGACCGCGAGATCCGAAGGGCCGATCGCCGCGCAACCGCTGCGGCGCCCGCCTTCAGCCGCGGCTGCAACGCCGAAAATCGAATGATAGCGGTTGTCGCCGGCCAGGGCGTTGCAAACGCTGCCGCCTTTGCGCAAACACCGGATGGATCCTCCGATATGCTGCGGATAACGATAGTACCAGCAGCGAACGTCCTGCGCGAGATTGCCGCCGACGGTCGCCATGTTCCTGAGATTGGGGCTTGCAATCTGAATAGCGGCTTCGGCAAGCATGGGGCATCGTTGCTGAATTTCCGGCGATTTGGCGACATCCGCCAGTTTTGCAAGCGCGCCTATCCTTAAACCGCGGCTGCCTGCTTTGATATAGTCCATGTTCGGAATCGTCTTGATGTTGATCAGCGCCTCGGGATAATCCGCCATGCAATGATCTCGCAAACTGCCGATGAGGTCCGTTCCGCCGGCATTGATCCTGGCGTTGCCTTTATATTTCGTCAGCAGCGCGGCCGCCTGCCGAATGGATCGGGCGTTGTAATGTTGAAAGCTTTGCATCAGGCGGCTCCTTTCGCGAGAGTTTTGAGAACCCGATCGGGAGTCACGGGGTATTGATACAGCCAGGCGCCAATCGCATTGGACGCAGCCATCATCGCCGCCGAAGGCCCCGGAGAGGTGGTGATTTCGGCCACTCCCACCGCGTGAAACCGGTGGCTGGGAAAAGGGGTCTCAAGCGCCACGTTATCGACGGCCGGCATTTCGGCGAAAGTGCGCCACTTGTAATCCATCAAATTAGCGTTCAGAATGCGGCCGCTGCGGCGATCGAGGATCGTCTCTTCGAAAATAGCGCTGTCGATGCCGGCAGATCCCCAGCATCCGTTGAGCTGTCCTTCAAGACCCAAAGGATCTATGATCCGCCCGATATCGGTGGCGTTCACGATCCGCAGCAACTGCAACTTCCCCGTTTCGACGTCCGCCTCAACTTCGACAAAAGACATCACGCAGTTGCACATGGTGAAATCCGATTCAAATCGTCCGCAGCCGAGAAGAGTCCGGTCGTTGCCCATAAACCGCCATTGGATTTTCTTATCCGACCGCCCCTTTACAAAAATAATTCCATCGGCCGTGTCAAGATCCCCGGGATCGGCGCCAAGTTTCGGAGCGGCCATTTCCAGCAGTTTTCTTCTGGCGTCCTCCGCTGCACGAATCACGGCGCTCCCGATCGCGTAGGTCCCCCGGGATCCCACAGGCCCGAATTCGTAAGGAGTGACCAGCGTGTCGGCAGGCGACATTTCTATGCGGTCCGGCGGGATCCGAAGCACCTCCGCTGCCATTTTGATATAGTTGGATTTCTGGCCGGTGCCGTGCTCCGCCACGCAGAGAAAAATGGTCGCGGCGCCATTGTAGCCAAGCTGCACGTACGCTTCCGCGGAGTCTTCACCAATGTCGGCGTTCCCATGGACGGCGACGCCGACGCCGCGCCGCTTGGGACCCGCCACGGAAGTTGGCGCGAGCCAGCCTTTCCACTTTTCCTTCCAGCCAAAAACCCGGGCGCCTTCTTCCATCGCGTTGCTGAAATCCACGCCCCTGTTTTGATAGAACTTTCCATCGCGCCAGTAATAGCCGCCGCCCGGCTTCGCAAAGTTTTTCTTATAAACCTCAAAGGGATCCAGCTTCGCCTTCTCCATAGCCAGGCTCAGGACGGGATTGAAGCAGCACTCCAGCTCCTGGCCTCCGAATCCCCTGGTCGGGCCGGATGCATTGCGATTGGTGGCGACAACCGTGCTTTTGAGATCCCAGTTGGGGCACTGCGCCAGAATCATCAGCTCGCCGGAACCGACGGCCACCTGGCATTGCGTTGTGGAGGAATAATAGCCGCTGTCGACATACCAGTCTCCCTGCACGGCCGTAATGGCTCCATCTTTTTTCAGCCCGACTTTTGCTCGGACGCGGGAGCCGATGCGGAGCGTGAAATTCGCCATCTGCTCTTCTTTGGTAAACATGATTTTGACGGCGCGCAGCGTCGCCCGCGACAGGATGACAGCGTAAGCCTGGACTTGCCAGCACATGAACTTGGTCCCGAAACTCCCGCCGACATGGCTCCCAATGCTGCGGATTTCAATTTCCCGATTGAAAACATGGAACAGGGTGACTTTATCCATGTAGGGCGCCTGGCTGGCGCTGTAAAGAGCGACTTTGTTGGGCGGCTCCCAGAATGCAATAGCGCCCAGGGACTCCGCAGGAAGAGCGTTGGGGATGTTTTCGTATCCGAACGTGCCTTCCGCGACAACGTCGGCCTCTGCGAATCCCTTTTCAACATCGCCGCGCACCACGCCCTGAAGGCAGTTGGGCCCGTAAATGGGCGTGCCGCCGGGGATGATGTTGCTTTTCAGTTCTTCATAAAGACGCGGGGCGCCGGGCTTGAGCGCGGAATCGATATCGAAGACCGCCGGCAGGACGTCGTATTGCACTTCAATCAGGCCCAAAGCCTCTTCGGCGATCCGCTCCGAGGTTGCGGCGACAAGAGCGACTGCGTCGCCCACATACCGGACCTTTTTATCCAGCACGCGCACCATACGGGGCGTGCCGCCTCGCCAGTCCGGGATGTCCTCCCATGAAACGACGGCTTTCACTCCCGGCAGCGCTTCGGCTCTGCTTTTGTCGATTCGAACGATGTTGGCATGCGCGTGCGGGCTTCTCAGCACCTTGCCATAGAGCAGATTTTGGAACTTCCGATCGTCCAGAAAGAGAGCGCTTCCGGTGACGATGCTCTCGCCGTCGCGTCGCGGGAGGTTATGGCCGATATATTTATGGTCGTTTGCCATCGAATCGCCTCCCCTTCTCCGCGACAGACGCTACGGCGCGCAACACATGGTAGTGGCTGACGCACCGGCAAAAATTTCCCGCTAGCGCCTCCTTGATCATCTCCTCCGTAGGATGAGGATTTTCCTGGAGCAGCGCTTTGGAGGTCATGAGAATTCCGGGGGTGCAAAAGCCGCATTGGAAGGCGGCGTGCTCGATAAAAGCCTGCTGCAGCGGATCAAGTTCCCCAGTCTTCGGATCGCGCAAGCCTTCAATGGTCGTGACGTTCTTGCCGTCACATTCGACAGTGAGGATTTTGCAGGAATTGACAGCCCTGCCATCCATAAGAACAGTGCACGCGCCGCAGGCGCCCTGACCGCACGCCATCTTAGTCCCGGTCAAGCCCAGCGTCTCTCGCAGCGTATGGACCAGCGTGTGCGCCGGGTCGACCTGTCCCTGGCGGGCGCCGACGTCCAATTCATGCGCCTGTCCGTTGACGATAAGATTGATGGATCGGATCGCAGCCACTTCTCTTCTCCCATCCCTGCATATTGCAGAACATAAACAGCAGCCGGTATTTCGCCCAATGCAGCGCTTCCCATGACCATGCGGACCGAAATGATATCCTGCTCCGCATTTTATTTAAAGCGGGAATGCGGATCCATTTCCCCTCTTATTTCAGCGCATCGAATCCGAAGAAAAGCCGCGCATGGGAATAGAGACGCCGAGAGATATCCGCAAGCGAATTCCGGCGGAGGAGACGGAGACGCTTGAACAACTCGGCCTGCCGCCTCACGAATCTTCACGCAATTCCTGAGAAGTTCAAAGGCTCTTTCATGATTTCGAGAGGAAATGCGGCGGATGCGAGGCGGCCTATTGCGATGTTTGATAGGGCCGATTACGGAAGAGCATTGAAAGGCTCCTTTCGAGCGCACGATGTTGGCAACCAAACCCACATTCTCGCTTGAAAGGAGCCTTTCGTTACAGCCTTATGTCAACGGAGGACCGAAGACATGCGGATGCCGAGTCCGAAAAGCGCTCCGTTATGGAGGGCCGGACAATGATTCTGCGCTACTTGGATCCGCCCAGTTTAAAAACAATGCCGGCGGCGTAACGATAATCCATCGGAGTCCATCCGTTGTCGTGTCCCTTGATGAAATCAAACTGAACGGGACGAAGCGATATCTTATCGGTCACCGAATAATCGAGGCCTCCGCCAAAAGCCAAGGCGAAGCCCGATCCGTTATTTCCGGTCATTGCGAAGCCTCCGACCAGGAATTCACCGAAGATTCGGACTTTTTCCACCTCACGGTAGCTGATTCTCGGACCGCCCATAAAAGTAAAGGACTTTTGACCTTCGTTAAACCCCACCCCAAGCTCGCCAACAACCGAATAAGTGTTGTTTATATTTCCTTCCAATGCTCCCACCAGGCCCACGGAGCCGTCCCCGTTCATTCTGTGAAAAGCAAGCCCGCCAAAAGCCTCAGCTTTTGTAAGGTCCTGTGCGAACAAAGGCATGCTAAACAAGCATATCAGCGCTATCGCCAACAAAAGTTTCCGCATTACATTTCTCTCCTGAAATTAAGGTTAAACAAGCACCTGTGTTGAATTACCGCGAGCAACAACTGGTTTTTTAAGCATTTTAAGATCGAATGTCAATCGCAATTCCAAGGATGTCGGGAAATCTGAACCGGAACGCCAAGGCCCTGCTCATCAAATCGCATTTTCCGACAGTTCTCCCCGGATTTGGATTCAAAAGTATTAACAAACCTTAATTTTTTAAACCGATTCGAAAACCCGGACGCGAGATTTTTTGATCAGCAGAAAATTATTCCTGTGGAAATATTCCGTCAATTTCCCCATCGAAATATTTTAGGAGCCCGGCCTTTTATCCTGGACCTCGACATCCATCGAAACTTCCGGAATGGTTATTATTAAGAGGAATGCCATCAACATGGCAACGGCGCCGATCCCAAAGACCGTCTTCAACCCGGACCGCAAGGAACTTCGGATCGCGCGCACCGTTTGGTTGTACAGCTGCTCATCGGCGCTGAGAGCGTCTTGCAGTCCGGCCATGGCCTTATCGTTCATCAGAACGCGCGAATCGGCGAGGGACCCGAGTGCCGCTTTATCCAGACGCAGATCTACTTCCTTCGGCAGTGCATTCTGCAGTTTCTTTTCATACGTGACATTCATGGCGGAACCCATGATGGCAGGCGTGACGGCCCCGCCCATGGCTACCATAAAAAAGATTGCGGCCACGGCAATGCCCAGAAGCCGCTTCGGAAGAGCGAACTGGACGATCAAAATATTGATGGTCGGTATGGATCCCACCCCCAATCCGGCCAGCACCATGACGCAAACGCCCAGCCAGACAGGCGTCTCAACATTGAAAAAAACCATGCTGAACATGCCGAGCACAAGGACGCCGTAACTAGAAACCAATATCCATTTGTAACGCTTCGTTTTGGCCAACAGCAGTCCCGCCGGAACTCCCATTACGGCCATGAGCATGCTGAACGGCCATAGCACCCACCCGCTTAAAGTGGCGGTGGCGCCCTGGACGCCCTGCAGGAAAAGCGGGTAGTAGCTCATGATGCCCACAAACCCGAAAAACGACAGAAGACAGGCCACGGCAGCCGTGAGAAAAGTGCGGTTTGTAAATACCTGCGGGTCCAGAATCGGCTCCTTCGCCTTGCGCTCAATCCGGATGAACAGCCGCCAGCAGACGAGGGAAACGAGCAGAAGGCCAAGAACGTGCAGGGAAATCCATGGCCGCCTGTCGGCGAAGGAAAAACCGAGAATCATGGTCGACGAAGCGACAGCGAGGAAGCCGGCGCCGATATAATCTATTTTAGGAGCGGAGCGCTCGGTTTTCGAAGGTATGCCAATCACAACAAGTATTATGCAGGCGATCGTAGCCGGCACGAAAAGCCAGAAAAAGTAGCGCCAGCTCAATCTGTCTATGAGATTTCCAATGAGGGGCGGTGCGGCTGCCAGTGCCGCAATTTGCAGCAGACCGGTCCATTTGCTTCGTTGGACGGGCGCATAAAAGTCGCCGATAACGGCGAAGCAGAGCGCCCCCAGGGCCCCTAACCCCAGGGAATTGATAACGCGGGCAACAATATTAAATACGAAAGTCTGGCTGACTGCGGCCAGGACCGCCCCTGTCAGGAAAAAGACAAGGGAGATCAGGAGCATTATTTTGCGCCCGTAAAGGTCGGACAGTCTTCCATAGAGCAAGGTGACAAATGCGGCAGCGAGGGCGGGCAGCGACAGCGCCCAGGAAAAAAGATCCATCCCGTCGAGGTACGCGGCAATCTTCGGCGATGCGATGCTCAAGCCGTTGACCATGAAAGCAGACAAAAAGTACGTGAGAAACAAGGCAGCCAGCCCCAGCTTCGTCAACGCCGGCAACGATTCAGCTCCAATTTTTGCTTGTGACATTTTCCCCTCCAGCGGCAAGCAAAACACATACGCCACCCGATCAAGAACAAAACAGCTCTATCGGGCGAGCCGGATTCTAAGGGCCTGCGCAAAAATAACTTCGCATATTGGCGCGAGCGCCGGGCGGGCAGATGCAAGGCGGCGCGACGCAGGCGATGTGGGACATCGTCGAGGAGCGCTAACGCAGCAGATGCCCGCCCGCCGCCGCGCCCCGCAGGGCTGCTGGCTCTCAGAATTGCAAATATCTATGTCACTTTTTCGCATATTCAACCAACCTGAGAGCCAGCAGCAAAATGTGAAGCTATTTTTGCGCAGGCCCTAAGCATGTTTTGAACATCCCGGGCAGCAAGAACGGATTTAAGGCCGATCAGCGGAGCGAAAGCCCTTTTTCAGCACGGCTCGTGCTCCGCGAATCCTCTGGGCGTCTGCTACGGTTCTATTGTGCAAGCTTTCAGGAATTCTTCTCGATTTCAGAGCTATTTTACTGCAGGTCTGGAAAAATTGCGCCTGAATTTTTCCACCTCTCCCTTTTCGATCAGCCTGCGATTGCAGAATCGGAATAAAAATTTGAAATTGAAAGAATCGCCCGGCGAGGCGTCGCTCCTTTTGGCGCTTGGATTGCATCGGTGAATTTTTCGACAGGAGCGGCCCATCAGTCCCATCGTCCTGTTTTCCGACGGGGCATCATAAGCAACGATAAAAGCCGGCGATGGACGGGCTGGAATGACAGGGACGGTTCTTTGAGCCTGCAGGTGAAATAAGCGGCCTGCTGGAGAACAAGGCGGCTTTCGCTTGAACAGAAGCTTCCTTGTTTTGCTTATGGAATCGGCTATCGCGTTTTTCCGGTCGCACTGTACCAGTTGCTGTCTGGATATTTTTTCTTTCTTGATGCTATATCCTTATTTATTTGCGTCTCCAGTTTCGCGGTTTCAACGCTTTCGAACTGGTCCAGGAACTGCAATACAGGCTCCTCAATGAGTTCCAGGGACGTTTTGGCCTCGCTTTCCTGTATGTTTTCGAGAAGAGCCGTAATGAGCTGCTTGCTGCCCATTGTTTCAACGTCCTTGCTCCTCAAGGTGCCGCCATCCTTGACGTATTTCCTCTTGGACGCCAGTATTTTTGATATCGCCGCCATGGCCAGTTTTCTGGATTCCTTGTCGGAAGAGTTGAGGAAAGTTATCAGCTTGGGCACATCCTCAATTTGCCTGATCGAATCAAAGGCCTTTTTGGTGAAATGTCTGGCTTCTTTGACGACCATGGGCTTGTCGCTCAAGTTCACAAAATAGAGGAAATTATCGATGTCATTAGCGTTAAGCTTCGCCTCCAGCATGATCTTGTACGCTTTGAATTTTTCCTGGTCGAACTTGGTCTTATTGAAAACATATTCCTGGAGATGGCTGAAAGCTAAAAACATGGTCGCAAGATTGTCTTTCTTGATGTTTTCCATCTGCGATATGACTTTTTGATACTCGTCGTTTTCAAAAAGCTTCTTGGCGTTGGCAACCCATGACTGCGCGCTTGCAGAACCCGCTATGGAAAATAGAAAAATGAAAAGTCCGAGCGCCCTCAAATATCCTGATTTTTTCATTATTCCTCCCGTTCCGGGCTGCGTCCGCCCCTTATCGATTTCATTCCGATCATACCGCAGTCCAAAGCCGGTTGAAAAGGGAAGGCATGCGAAAATATGCACGCCGCGCAATCAATCGGCCCGGCCTGCCCTCCGCCGGAAACGCCGTCCTGAGAAGTCATCCTTCGGCGAGGTTGAACCGCAGATCCTCAGCCGTGAAATCCTCCGAAAGCAGGTCGCCCCGCGGAGCATGGCTGACAGATTGTCTGAATTCCTCCCGCCATCGGAACGCTTTGGATCCTTGGGCTCAAGCAGGCCTTGAGGCTTCGCTGCGGATCCAATCCCATGCCCTGAGCAGGACGGAGGCGCGGCTGAGAGCGGAATGGGGAGATTGCGCATCCTGTCATGCCTGATTCCCGGCCGGGCTTTATCGATACATCGGCCGCCGGGCGTTCAGCGCAATCCAGCCGCGGACAATCCGATAGACAAACCAGACGCTCACCATCGCGAGCGGCAGCCACATAATCAGGATGCCGATCCCGAGCGTCAAGACCACGATCAGAATGCAAATCGATACCCACAACAGGCCGTACCAGAACGTACGGATTTGCCACCGGAAATGCGATCCCAGCCACGAACCGCCGACATCGCGCCGCTTCACATAATTCAGAATGACGGCGATAATGGAAGGCCACCCGATGAGGAATGCGCCGACAACGGTAGCGGCGCCGAGAATTCCGGTCAGCAGGCTCAGAGCGTGCAGCGCGTAAATGGCATGGGTCCAACCGACCAGAGAATCCGTTGTTTGATCGGCCGTTCCGGAAGGCGTCGTTTCATTCACTTCATGTCACCTCTCGGAGCATTATAAATCTGACAAGCTTGTCAGGGACAGGTAAAATCGCGGCGGCGCATCAAATCGGCAAATTCATGGAAATGAGGAGACTGCGGTCCGTCGCCAAGGGGTCTTCCCGGTTCCGGACGCATTTCCACAATCCATCCATGCAAGCCGACTGCATGGGCGGCGAGCGCCAAAGGCAAAGCCAAATCGCGCCGGCCGGCGCGACTCGATGGCTTCGCAGACCCACTCGACAGAGAGCCGAGGGACCCGACGGAGCGCAAGCGCCGTAGACCTGACCGGACCCGACGACGCAATCCAAGCTTCCCAATAATGCAGTGAAAGCATAGGGATGAAAAAACGTCGGAGATCCTGAACCGTCACTGACGGCCGGCGTTGTTTCTCCAGCTGAAGGCGTAGTAGGTTCCCATAAGAATCAGGATCAGTCCAAACCCTGAAAAAAGGAAGAAAATGCCGGGATCGGAGACCTGCTTGAGCTTGACGGGCTGCGCGGGATTGAAAGAAGGAGGCGATACATGCCGCTCCTCGCCGCTGCAGTCCACCGGGTCTTCAACCGGTTCTCGGCTGGGCTGCTCCTTCTTTTGCGGCGGCAGCAGCAGGAGCCAGTCTCCGTTGGGCAGCCGCAGAGGCCGCGACTCGCTGACGGCATGGCGCCGGCCGCCGATCTCCGCCTGAAGTTCATGGCGTATCACACCGCCTTTCAAAAGCCCTTCGTTCCGATAGACCCGGCGCGAGAAATCTCCCACGCTCAAAGGCGGCATGCCGGGAGAATACGAGAGGACGTCGCCGCTATGAACGGCAAGCTGCCGCCATTTGCCGAAAGTAAACGTCGCCATGTGACCGCCGAGCACCATAAAAAAGAGGATGTGCATCAACGTCGGCGCCCACAATTGGAACATCCTCGCTTTCCCCGTCCGCTTTCCGTTGAAGCGGGCCAGTTCAACCAGTCGATTCACCGTGCAGGCAAAGGTGTTGAGGGCAAGCGCTCCGAGAGCGGCGATCAGAAGAGCCATGGCCGCGAACACGGCGAAATCCCGGGACCGGACATCGCCCATCCATCGCCAGATCGCCGCGGTGTTCAGGTCGTGATAAAGCTGCGAGCGGTCGCCGAGAGCGAGATGGCTATTGACGGCCATCATCAGGGATGAAAACAACAAAAGCCAAATCGTAAGCGAAAGAGCTCCGGCCTTGCGCCAAATCATGCTCAAAAAATTCATTCTCATCCCCCGATCCTTTGAATGCCCATTTCGGAAATCAGATGGGAATAAGCAACGTAGACCGCCAGCAAGCCGCCGGCTGTCGCCAGCCAGCGCTCGGGAATAGCAAAGGAAGAGAGCAGACGCATATGGATCAGGGCGCCGTAGAAAAGCCAGACGGCCGCGGAGCTCAGATGCCTGGAGCCCCACATGAAGGGATGCCCCCATCCCTGAAACGACCATAGAGCGCCGACAACCTGCGCGATGGAGAAAAACAGGAATCCCGTTACGATCATGCGGCGGAGGGTTTTCAATAGGATCTCTTCCTTCGAAAAAGGGATCGCCAGCAGGGCGCTCAGCCCGAAAAGCCCGTAGGCCGCATTCTCGAAAACAAAGAAGAGAAAGGGCCACACACCGGTCTTATTGGCCGCGGGAGGGATGATCCCTTTCGGGTAGAAGGCCGCAAAAACCGTGGCCGCCATCAGGAAAAGGATCGCGAGATTCATGCCCCGGAAGGGCTTTTCTCTTTTTAAAGAAAGTATAAGAATCGTCGAAACGATGGCAAAGGGCATGAAAAATACGGAGTCCACAAGCGCATTCCAGATAAAGACTCCGGTAAAGAGCGCCTGGCGGATCAGGAACGCGGCGTTGAGCAGAGCGCCGAGGGCTAGAAAAATTCCACAGCTGCGGAGACTCTGCCTGCAGCAGGACAGCAACGCGGCGGCATAAAGAACGGCGATCAAACCGAAAAACCATGGCGTCTGGATCATTGCAATGCCTTTTTTAAAAACGTTTCCTGTTTCCGGTTTCCCATCAGGAATCCATCAGCGGGAAACAGGGTATCGGCGGATGCCGTTTGTCCGCGGCTAACGAAGGATTGATGGATCCGCAGGAACGGACCCGGCCGGACGCTATTTCCCCGGCCGCTTCGGTTTCAGCGCACCGAAAATGACCACGCTTTTCTCCGCAATCGCTTTGGCGGCAAGACGAGGCCAGTCGATGTCCATCGTGCCGGCCGGCAACGGGTTCACCCTGATCGCCACCACCGCTTTAGCGCAGTAGTCGGAGTTCTTTTCGTAGTCTCGGTTGTAATGAAATTTTGCAGGAAGCTTTTCCACGCAGGCGGCAGTTGCACGGCTTGAAAGGTCCGGAATCCCCGGATTTATCATCTGAGGAGCGGCGACGCGGAACGGACCGCTTCCCGACAGGCGGTTTTCTCCGGTTATAGAAGAGGGCGGGTACGGTTCGCCGTTTGCTTCATAGGTCAGAAGAATGTCGGCGTCCGGAAGAGGAATCCCCTCCTTCAGGTTTCGCGCGCCGTAGCGCACCCATCCGCATTCTCCCAGGGTCTTCTGGTCCAGTCCCATCGCCGGCGCCGCCTGGCGGTAGGACCGGCGCAGCTGCTCGATGGAAAATGTCGTCATGTATCCGTCCAGGCTGATGACGTCGATACTTGTCGCTTCTTTGGTCAATCCTGCGGCTTCGAGCACATCGATGAGTTTGAATCCGCGCAGATCGGAATAGCTGTCTCCGTCTTTCGATTTTGTCACATTTACAAAAACTGTCTGAACGTGGGACCGAACTCCTCTTTGAATCAATTCATTAATCGACAATTCCACCCGCGGCGCCGGCTGTTTGCCGGGCGCGCTCGCAGGATCGCCGGGATTGGTCGCGGCCTTGAGTTCGGCCGCGTTCACGGCGCCGTCGCCGTCCGAATCACGGTTTGCAATAGCCCCGAACGCGGCTGCATCCCTTCCCGCATTCAGATAGTGGCGGCCGTAAGAGGTCAGCGCATCTCCCTTCCTGCGACCGTAGTCTGTGATTCGGTGGCAGGAATCGCAAGCGCTCAGAACCACTTCCTTCCCGCCAACGGCGCCCGGAGGAAGAGCGGAAATCCGGTTGTGACACGTATCGCATCCGTCCAGCTTCGTTCCGGCCAGATGCGGATAAGCGGCGAAAAACAGGCCGGAGTCCTTTTCGGTGTGGGTTTTATAGGCGCATATTCCCGCAGCGGCCGCAAGTGTTATTGCCGCGAAGACGAAAATTCCGGCGGCGAATCTGTTCCTGATTAAATAGTGCATGATTCCTTCCCTTCTGATACACAGCTCTTCACGATTCCGGGCGTTTTCAGCCAAAACCCGATTTCCATTTGATCGGACAACAATCTTACCAAATCAACCCATGAGTCGTGAATAATAACTTACAATAACGTCAATATGCACCATGAAATGCAGGCCCGAAACAGAAGAAATGGGGCGGGACCGCTCTCAACAGCTCTTTGCCGGTCTGCCGGGCATAATGGAAACGGCGGCATTGTGGGGCGCGCATATTATTGTGGCATTCCAGCGGCGGGAGGATTAATGAAAGCTCCCCCACGGGAAACGAGGAAATTATATTTCAGCGCTTTCCGCGCCTTTTTCCCTGGCAGAGAGATCTGTCACTGGAACGCGCGAAATCCGATAACAGGAGATTCCGGGTTTTAAATGAGGGAAAACCCGGAAAATCCAAAAGTTCCCAATGGCATTCTTCGCGCATTTCGTGCGCTTCGCCGACTCCAAAGAGCTTCAGGCGCCAAGCTTTCCTTTGCCTGCCATGACATCAGCGACTCTCTTCAAACCGAAGTCTTCCAAAGTCTTTCGGGTCGGCCAGCCATGTTCTTTGTCCCAGCCTTCGAGGGCATAGAAGTGGGTTTTGAAGTCGTCCACGCCTTTGCGGTCCAGGTGCATGTCCGGGGCGTTGTCGCTGCGCCATTTGCCGTTCTCGTATATGGGCACTCCGCCGTAGATAGCCATGCCCGAAGCTCCCGGCTTGTACATGTAAGGGAAAAAATCCTCCTTTTCCCGGCTTCTTCCGTGCATCACGCGGATGGCACGCTCCAGAGTCCAGATCTTCTGGCCGATCCGCATGGTGTCGGCAAACGAGTCCTTCTTTCCGGTGACGGCTTTGTAGTACATCATCTCTATATCTGGGCTCTCGCTGCCCAGTTCAGGCAGGAACATCTCGCAGAACGCCATGGACTCGTTCCAGAACCTGGTGAAGTGGCGGCCCCAAGCCACCTGCTTGGCCTTATGCGGGGAATAGACTCCGGTCTTCCATGCCTCTTCTCCCTTCCACGCATAATTGAACATAAAGATGTCGTCTGTATACGGGATGGTCTTCTTCGACAGCTTCTCCAGAGACTGTTCCAGGGTTATGCCGCCGCTGGGAGCGCCGACGGGCGCCATGAATCCATGCCAGGTCTGATCTCCCGCTCCGAGAATATAGCCATAGGCCCAATCCACCCAAGGCATCGTCCAGTGGCTCGTCGCTCCCCAGGCGGGAAGACGCAGGGCGCCGCTGTCCCTGTCCGTTTCCAGCCGCCCCCATTTCTCGGCAGCCCGACAGCAGCCTTCGGCCAGAGCATCGCCTATCCCCACACGCCGGGCGATTGCGTCCAGCAAGGCCAGGCGGAAACTCAGTTTGCCCCATTGATCCATGGGCAGCGGGGCCGAGTCGATCTGTTTTCCCGGACCCAGCAATCCCTGCTCGTGGAGGTATTGGAGATACCAGCCAAGGCCGGAATCCACCGGCACTTTGCCATGGAAAAACTCCGGCGCGCCTGCTATCTCCGTCGACATCGCATGAAAATGCGCCGACCAGCTGCTGAGGCCATATTTGATCAAAGCCTCGGCGGCCATGTCCGATCCCTCGCCGCCAAGCCATCCCTGACAGGCGCACATGGTTTCGCCGCCATGATAATTGCTCCTGCGCCGGTCGCCTCGCATGCAAGGCATGCAGGACGCCGCCCCGGGCCGGATCGGATACATGCTTGCGAATCCTGTCTGGGACGCTTTCATCTGGTGAAGCCTGGCCTCCAGGACGCCCTTAGGATCCGACATCTGTACGCTTCCGGTCCCGACAGCGCTGATGGCTTTCAGGTTCTTGGCGCCGAAAACCGCCGCGTGGCCGCCGATCCGCGCACTGATCCCGCTGCCGGAAATCAGGGCGGCGAGCCGGGACTTGGTTTCGCCTACAGGGCCAATGCAGACTATTTGCGGACGGGTTGTAGTGTAGGAATTCCCGATCTCCTGCCATTCTTCGCCGAAACGGACTCTTCCGCCCACCATTTTTGTTATCCGGTCCTGCGTTTCGTAGGTATCCAGGCCCCAAAGCTCTTTGGCGTCTTCGATCTTCACCTGGTCGTTGATGATGTTGATCCACACCGGCCTGTCGGACTTGCCTTCCACCACCACTCCATCCCATCCCGCGAGCTTCAGCGAAGTGCCAAACCGTCCGCCCAAATTGCCTTGCCAGAATTCACAGGTGGGAAAAGTCTCCGGAGACAGGCCGCAAACGCTGGTTCTTCCCCCGCCCGGAACGCCGGTCGCCGCCAAAGGACCGACCATAAGCGGAATGACATTCCGGGGATCGAAAGCGTCCTTGAGATCCCATTCGCCCGGCGCCACTGCAAGGTCCCAGAAAATGGCGGCGCCCATGCCGTAACCGCCGCCGAACTCCTCATATTTTGCAGTATCGATAATGCTGGTCGACCTGGTCGTAAGATTGACTCTAAGTATCTTTCCAGTATATCCGCCCGTCATTTTGCGCTCCTTCTCTATTGCTGTTTCGCCGGGGTAGTTTTTGGCTTCGAAGCCGCCGCCAAGTTGACATCATAGCCGGAAACATCCTTCTGCGGAGGGGCCTCGCTGACAAGCTTCAAGGCCTTGGCCGGACATATCTCGACGCAGGCGGGACGGCCGTTGGGTCCGCCCTGCAAACTCCAGTAAGGCGCGTCGAGGCACAGATCGCATTTTGTGGATTTTTTCTTCGCCGGATTCCAGACCGTCCGGTGCGGCCTTTGCGGGCAGGAGTCGAGGCATCGTTTGCAGCCGACGCATTTCTTTTCGTCGATCCTCCGCACGTTGCCATTGGCGGCGTCCACATGACAAGCTCCCGTCGGACAGTTTTGAACGCAAAGAGGCGCAGCGCACTGCCGGCAAACAGCCATGACGATGTCGTAGGGATATTTGGTGAATGAAGGAGCGTCGCGTATGATCTGGATCCTTGATACCGAAGGGTTCCCCTCCCCTTCATGCGTCAGGGAACAGACGAACATGCAACTCTGACAGCCCAAGCATAGCCGGCTGTCGTATACGATATACCCGGTGGACGCCGGGTACGATGGCGCGGCGGCGGGAGAAACCGCGGCGGCAGACGGCGCGCATACGCTTAAAGCTCCGGCGGCGACTGCGGCGCCGCCGCCGACAAGGAATTCCCGTCTTAAAACCGACTTATTCTTGTCTCCGGCTTTTCTGGATTCAGCCATAGAGAATTCTCCTTTGCAAACAAGGGCTCTTGACTCGTATTTTTGGAATAGTATTTCCCATCGGCTTCCATAATGAACGCCGCCATTTTTTAAATCTTACTATGAAACAAAACTTTGGGCATTAATATATTTTTTGCCGCAGCTTGACCGCTGGTTTCATCCGCTTCCTGTTTCACCGGCCCGGTTTTTAAATTATTTGCAAATCCTTAATACTAGCTTAATATCTTAACCGCCCATGTGCGGAACTTTTAGGAGCGGGAATGGACAGCCAGCTGACGCTAGTTTTCATCGTGATCGCCGTCGCGCTTTTATTCGATTTTCTCAACGGATTTCATGACGCTGCAAATTCAATCGCCACAGTAGTTTCAACCAGAGTCTTATCTCCCCGCGCCGCCGTTTTGCTGGCGGCCGTATGCAATTTTGCAGCGGCGTTTCTGCTGGAAACCAAAGTAGCGTCCACAATCGGGAAGGACATTGTCCACCAGCAATTTCTCGATCCCTACATCGTCATGTTCGGGCTTTTCGGCGCAATAATCTGGGACTTGATCACCTGGTGGCTGGGTCTGCCGACAAGCTCATCCCATGCGCTCGTAGGAGGCTTTGCCGGATCGGCGGTCGCCGCAGCGGGGTGGCAGGCTCTGAAACCCGAAGGGCTTCTCAAGGTAATTCCCTTTATCGTCATCGCTCCCATCGTGGGCCTCGTTCTCGGCCGCCTGATGATGCTGCTCATGTATGTGATTTTTCGAAAATCCTCCCCGCGGAACGTCGACAACTTTTTTCGCAGGGGTCAGCTGGTTTCGGCTTCCATCTTCAGCTTCAGCCACGGCATGAATGATGCGCAAAAGACCATGGGCATTATTTTGGCGCTGCTGATCTCCGCCAATTTATACCCTGCCGCAGCCCCGGGGGCGAGAACGCATGTGCCTCTATGGGTCATTCTTTCCTGCCATGCCGCCATAGCGCTGGGCACTTACTTCGGCGGCTGGAGGATCGTCAAGACTCTTGGCATGCGTTTGACAAAGCTGCAGCCCATCGGCGGATTTTGCGCGGAAACGGGAGGCGGGGTCACGATAGTCTTTTTGTCGCTCTTCGGGATACCGCTCAGCACCACCCATACCATTACCGGCGCAATTGTCGGCGCGGGATCGGTCCGGCGGCTTTCTGCGGTGCGATGGGGGATTGCGAAAAATATCGTGTGGGCGTGGATTCTGACCATCCCCTGTTCGGCGCTGTTCGGAGCGCTTCTCGAACTCGGAGTGCGGCCGTTCATCCAATAGCCGCGCATTCCCGCCTCAACGGCCTCGAATTGTGCGATCCTTCTTGCGGCCTGGCTTGTCAAGGCGCCCGGCCCGATTCGCGCAAGACAATGGGAAAAGCTCGCGAGCCTCAAAAAACAGGCGGTCGAGCGCGCCGGGAACAATTTCCATTTCGATCGCGGCTTTTTCGTCCTAAAATGCTCGCAGGCGTCCAACGCCATCAAAACCATGAAAAACCCAATTTTCCTGATCGCTCTTCTGACGACGGGCCTGGCAGTTTCGCCAAAACCTGCGACTCCCAATCCAGACCTGCTTGTCAATGAATGGCCGGCCAAATGGATTGCCGTCCCCGGGGCGCCGCATAACGCTTACGGCGTATACATCTTTCGAAAACGCATCGAATTGAAGACCGTGCCGTCTTCTTTTGTCGTGCATGTGTCGGCCGACAACCGGTACAAGCTGTATGTGAACGGGAAGCCGGCTTCCTTCGGCCCTGCTCGAGGAGATCTCTTTTATTGGAATTATGAAACCGTAGATCTCTCGCCTTGGCTTGTTCCCGGCGACAACGTCATCGCCGCAAAAGTCTGGAACGAAGCCGAATACAGGCCGGAAGCTCAAATTTCCTGGCGCACGGGCTTTATCCTGCAGGGAGACACGGCCGCCGAATCGGCCGTCAACAGCAACGCCTCCTGGAAGTGCGTCCGGGACGACAGCTACCGGCCTTTGGAAACTTCCGAGATCTCCGGCTATTATGTGGCCGGTCCCGGCGAATCCATCGACATGAAAAAGCACGTCAAAAGCTGGGAAAAAGCCGGCTTCGACGATTCGTCGTGGAAAAATGCCAACCTGGCGCACTGGAGAGGCGGTTCGCCCAAAGGCCTTATCGACGCTTCCGGGTGGATGCTCGTGCCGTCCACGCTCCCGCAGATGGAGCTATCCATCCAGCGTCTGCAAAGCGTGCGCGAAGCGGAGGCAATTGCGGAGCCCGCCGGCTTTCCGGCACAGGCCGGCGAAGTGCGCATTCCGGCGAACGCCAAAGCGGTCATGCTGCTCGACAACGGATTCCTGACCAACGCATACATAACCCTGAATTTCAGCCGCGGTCGCGATGCGGCGATTTCCCTGAAATACGCGGAAGCTTTGTATGCGCCGGCAGCATCAGCGTCACGAGGCCCGGCAGGCAAAGGGAACCGGAACGAGGTGAAAGGAAAGATTTTTCTCGGCAGAAAGGACAGCCTCATTTCGGACGGATCGACCGGCCAGCGTTTCGACTCTCTTTCCTGGCGGACCTACCGCTATATTCAGCTGAGCGTGGAAACAAAAGGGGAGCCGCTTTTCCTTGAGGATATTTTCGGGACTTTCACCGGATATCCCTTTCAAAAGAATTCGGATTTCACGTCGGACAGGCAGGAGCTTGGGAAAATATTGGAAATCGGCTGGCGCACTGCGCGCCTCTGCGCCGTGGAAACGTATATGGACTGCCCCTATTACGAACAGCTTCAGTATATAGGCGACGCCCGCATTCAAGCCCTCGTCAGCCTGTTCAACAGCGGCGACGACCGCCTCGTGCGCAGCGCTTTGAACCACATGGACCGTTCCCGAATATCCGAAGGCCTCACTTCGAGTCGCCATCCTTCTTATTCGCCGCAGATCATCCCCACGTTCTCTCTTTGGTACATCGGCATGCTCCACGACTACTGGATGTACGGACAGGACGGCGGATTTGTGAAAGAGAAGATTCCCGGAACGCGGCAAATCCTGAATTTTTTCAGCAACCATCAACAGCCGGACGGTTCGCTGAAAAAAGTCCCTTACTGGAATTTTACCGATTGGGTGGACCATCGGGGATGGGTGCGCGGAATGGCGCCGGTCGGGAGAGACGGCGGCTCCGCCGCGCTCGACCTGCAGTTATTGCTGGCCTACCGGACGGCGGCGGAGCTGGAAGACAGCCTTGGCCTGCAAGCCTATGCTCAACTTTACCGCAGGAACGCCATTGGGCTTGCGCAGTCGATCCGCCGCAAATACTGGGATCCGGCCAGAGGTTTGTTTGCGGACACGCCGGAGAAAGACAGTTTCTCGCAGCATGCAAACTCTCTCGCGATTCTCGCCGGCGTTTCGTCGGGCAAGGAAGCCGCAGCCTTGGGTAAAAAGCTTCTTGAAAACGGCAGCCTAGCCCCCGCTTCGATTTATTTCAAGTATTACCTGCACCTCGCCCTGATAAAAGCCGGCCTGGGGAACGATTACCTGAACTGGCTTGATAAATGGCGTCAAAACATCCAAATGGGATTGACGACCTGGGCGGAAAAACAGGATATCGACACATCGCGCTCCGATTGTCATGCCTGGGGATCCAGCCCCAACATCGAGCTTTACAGAACCGTACTTGGCATCGACGCCGGCGCTCCCGGTTTCGCCAGAGTGAGAATCGAACCGCACCTCGGCGCCCTTCGAAAAGTCGGAGGCGAAATCCCCCACCCCAAAGGAAAAATCCGCGTTCAATACGAATGGGTTCGTGGAAAATGGAAAATCGCGATTCAATTGCCGGCAGGCCTGTCCGGAACGTTCATCTGGAAGAATCGTCCCTATGCCCTGAAAGCAGGCGACAGTAAGATGGAGCTGTAAACTCTGGGACGAAAATTAAATCGAAACAGGGCTAATTCAACGTCCCGGAACGCAGGACGACCGGCTGTTCGGAATCGTTCATTTGCGATAGACGCCGTATTCATAGGCGGCTTCCATCATGGCCTTCAGATTCGCGACATCTCCAGTGTCGATGCTGGCCCCGCCCGCCAATATGTAGCCTCCTCCCGGAGCGCACGTCTCGATCAGCTTGCGGCAATATTCCTTCACTTGCCTGCTGGTTCCGGTCATGACGATGGATGAAGGCGCGTTGCCGACGATGCAGGACACATGGCCCAGCGTTTTCTTGGCCTCGGCCATGTCGGTCTGATCGAAGTACCAGACGACGCCGGTCCTGGGAGTGTCGACAATCTGCTTCAGCCGGCTGTTGTACCTGCCTTCGGCGAAAGGAAATGGGACGAGGCCTTCCTCGATCATGGCCAGAAACAGTTTTCTCAGCGACGGCCAGTAGAACTTCTCGAACTGCGCATCCGACATGAAGGTGTCGTCCCCCTTATGCAGCGGCATCATGCAAATGGGGCATTGGGTCATCGGAAAGTTTTTAATGACCGTTTCGATCGTGAGCTTGAGCTGGACCTCGATGGCTTCAAGCAGTTTTTCGGGTTGGCGGTATAAATCCAGGACGATGCCCCTGGTGCCCCGCTGCATGT
Source organism: uncultured Acidobacteriota bacterium (assembly GCA_964642735.1). Taxonomy (GTDB): domain Bacteria; phylum Acidobacteriota; class UBA6911; order UBA6911; family UBA6911; genus UBA6911. Next base: position 21,375 of record CAZXSV010000017.1, on the reverse strand, counting down.
CGGCAAAGAAATCGTAAGGCGCTTGCGCCATGACTCCGCCGAACGTCGAGGGATACCCGCGGGACAATGCGGCATTGTTGACTTCCATGACGGCCGCCTGGTGCCGCATGAATTCGTCGGACAAATCCATCAGGGTCTGAAACACTTTCCGGATTTCGGGGTTCGCCAGAAGCCCGACCCAGCTTGCGCCGCCGAAAAGCGTCCGGATCGGAGGCATTCTGCTGAAAGGTTCAAACAAACCGTTTGTACGCGGCAGCGTTACCCGGAGGTTGTAATCGGTAGGATCCATCATCAGCCAATCGTACTCGTCGGCCTTCATGTACTCCCCTTCGACGATCTGCTGCATAGTGACGTCTTTGCCCACGCCATGACCGGGCCATTTCATGATCTTGACGTCAAGGGCTTCGGATATTCTTCCCGACGGGATCAACCCGGGGCCCGTGAAAGCGTCCATGTCGCCGAAATCGTCCATGAACCGGATCCAGCATCTTTTCAGCTCGGCGTAGTCGTACATTATGTTGTAGAAGGAGGATCCGGCGTAGTAAGCCGGGAAGCTGCCGACGGGCAGCATGACCGGCACGCGATCCGGCTCCTGCAATTTTATGGCTTGAATAAAACGCGTCGCTCTTTGCTTATAAAGCCGTTCCGCCTCGGCGCTGACGAATTGCACGCCGGGCGCCGCAAGCCATTGATTGAAACGTTCTTCGCGTTTTTCCTGCCACGTCATTTCCGCCCACGGTTTGGCTGGTGTCATATCCTTATCCCCGTTCATCTGGTTAAAAGCGTGGAACTGCCGGTTGCGGATATCTTATAAGCTTTCTCATTCATGAGTAAAACAAATAATGGCCGCCGGATGAAAAAACCGCATGTCGATCGCATATCGAATTTCCAAGCGCAAGGATTAAACTACGAATTTTGCCGCGAATCTTGCCATCCGTCGCTTCAGAAAGAGTGCGCCAGACACTGCGCGAAAACGGACCGGCGCCGCAAAGCATCTTTGACACTGCATTTCAAGATGCCCGCCGCGCTCCCTTATGTCGGTTAAATATGAAGGTCTGTCCGTGGTTTTTCTGATACACTTCAGCCTTCGAGAATGGATTCGATCATCGACGGGTGGGAACTATGACTTTCATGCAAAGACTCGCCAATTTCTTTTCCAAGAAATCGACCATCGCAAAAGGCGGCGGCGAACAGGCTATCAGCAAGCAAAAGGCCGTCGGGAAAATGACCGCGCGCGAGCGGATTGCCGCACTGCTCGATGAAGGCTCTTTCCATGAATACGACCTGTTTGTCGAACACAACTGCCAGGATTTCGGCATGGGGAACAAGGAACTGGCCGCAGACGGCGTCATCACGGGCTCCGGCGCCATCGCCGGCCGGCCGGTCTGCATTTATGCGCAGGATTTCACGGTCGCCGGGGGGTCGCTGGGTTTGATGCACGCGCGCAAGATCACCAAGATCATGGATCATGCGGTGAAGATGGGGATCCCGGTCATCGGGATCAACGACTCCGGCGGAGCGCGCATTCAGGAGGGCGTCAACTCGCTCGCCGGCTATGGCGAAATTTTTTACCGCAACACGCTGGCGTCGGGCATTGTCCCGCAGATCTCCGTCATTCTCGGCCCCTGCGCCGGCGGCGCCGTCTATTCGCCGGCTTTGACGGATTTCGTTTTTGTCGTCGACCAGATTTCCAAAATGTTCATTACCGGGCCCGAGGTTGTCAAAACGGTGCTGGGCGAAGAAATATCCATGGAGGAGCTTGGCGGCGCCCGCGTGCAGGTGGAGACGGCCGGCAACGCTCATTTCTTCGCGCGCAGCGAGCAGGAATGTTTCCAGCAGATCCGCAAGCTCATCAGTTACCTCCCCGACAGCAACCGGCAAAAATGCCCCACGGGCCACAAAATGGAGCCCAAGCCGACCTACCAGATCGAAAACCTGATTCCCAAAGACTCCAAAATTCCGTTCGACATACGGGACATCGTGCGCGCCCTTGTCGACGATTCCGATTTCTTCGAAGTCCAGGAATGGTTCGCGCCGAACGCGATCGTCGGATTCAGCCGTATTAACGGAGAAACGGTGGGCATAATCGGCAATCAGGCTCTGGTGCTCGCCGGGGTGCTCGACATCGACGCTTCGGACAAAATCGCCCGCTTCGTCCGTTTTTGCGACGCCTTCAACATCCCGCTGGTCACTCTCGTCGACATTCCCGGCTATCTGCCGGGGTCCGACCAGGAGCACGGCGGAGTCATCCGTCACGGCGCCAAAGTGCTTTACGCATACAGCGAAGCCACCGTGCCGAAGATAACCGTGATCCTGCGAAAAGCATATGGCGGCGGCTATATCGCGATGTGCTCCCATCACCTGCGCGCCGATTTCGTTTTCGCCTGGCCGACCGCCGAAATCGCCGTCATGGGCCCCGAGGGCGCAGCCAACATCATTTTCCGAAATGAAATCATGTCGGCGAAAAATCCCGAAGAAATGCGCAAGCTCAAGGTCAAGGAGTACAGCGACAAGTTCGCGAACCCGTACGTCGCGGCGTCCAGCGGTTATGTGGATGCGGTCATCGCGCCTCAGGAGACGCGCGCCTATCTCGTCCATGCCCTGAAATTGACGCGCAACAAGGAAGAAGTTCGCCCGGCCAGGAAACACGGCATCCCGCCGTTTTAAAAAGGACTATCCCGGTGAGTGAAAAGGACAAATTCATAGAGATCGGACTGGAGAGCGGCGTCTTTGAAACACGTCTGACCCGCAAGTTCGCCTCGCGCAAACCTTATCAGAAAGCGGATCCCGGGATAATAAGGGCCGTTATCCCCGGCGTCGTGGCCGAAATAAATGTCAAGGCCGGCGCGCCCGTCAAACAAGGCGACGCTTTGATGATCCTCGAAGCCATGAAAATGCTGAACCGGATCCTGTCGCCGCTAAGCGGCGCGGTAAAAACCGTGTGCGTCAAAAAGGGCGAGAAAGTAGTCAAAGGGCAAGCGTTGATCGAGATCGAATCGGAAAAAGCATTGGAAAGAAGCGCCAAGAAAAAATAAGCGCTTCAACGCTGTCAGATCTTCATGCGGCGCAGGCCGCTGACGGGAATCCGTCTGAAACCAGCCAATTCAATTTCTTTGCATCAGATTTGGGCGATTTTTGCGAGGAAGCCTTCACATTCCTGCCACATGAAATCGCGAACTGCATAGAGCCGCGCTCCGATATTTCGAATCGTTCGATCTCCGGCGATGCCGCCGGCTCTATCGGACCGGAAGCTCCGCTACGGCGATCATTCCAAGGTATGTGCGCCGATTCATCGACATCTCCGGTCGCCGCCGCTCGTCATCCCTGATTCACAGCCGGCTTTTTATCCTCCACTACGGCGTCAATGGATATTTCCGGGATGGTGCATATAATCAAAAAAGTCAGCAGCATGGCTATTGCGCCGACGATATAGATGATTCGCAAGCCCGATTCCATCGAGAGGCGGATGGCCGAAACAGTTTGATTGAAAATTGCCTGGCCGTTTGGACCCGTCTTGTCAATCTTAGTCCGGAGAGAAGCCATTTCTTCTTCCAAAAGAAGCACTCGAGGATTGCCGAGAGAGGTCATGGTGGCTTGATCGGACATCCGGGACACCTCGGCAGGGAGACTGGTTTTCAGATTGTCATTGTATTTGATGTTCATGGCGGAGCCGAGAATGGCGGGCGCGATGGCTTGTCCCAGCATGACGGTAAAATAAAGAGCGGCAGTGGCCACGCCCAGCAATCGTTTGGGAACAGCGTATTGAGCGACGAGAGTGTTCAAAGTCGGGATGGCGCCCATTCCCATGCCGGCCAACGTAATGGCCAGAAATCCCCAGACGACAGGGGTGGAAGACGTGAAGAAGATCAGAGCGAACATAACCGCCACCGTGATCCCATAGCCAACGATAAACATCCATTTGTAGCGTTTGGTTCGTGCGAGAATGAAACCCGCGGGAACGCCGAAGAAGTTCATGAACACGTTTCCGAGAGCAATGATCCACCCGGCCTTCGTCGCGCTGACTCCCTGCACGCCCTGGATCATCAGCGGGTAGTAGATCATCAGCCCTATCATGCCGAAGCAGGACAGGAGGCACGCGCAGATGATGGTGATAAAAGTGCGGTTTTTAAGGACTTCAAGATCCAGGATGGGCTCTTCGGCGCAGGCTTCCGCCTTGATGAAAAGCGCCCAAAAAATCATGGACGCGATCAGCAGCCCTATCACCTCCACGGAGGCCCAGGGGTAGATGGTTCCGGCCAGGGAGAACCCGAGGATCAGCGTCGAAGAAGCCACCGCCGCCAACAATGCGCCGCGGCTGTCGATCCTTGATTTCGAGTTCTGAGCCTTGCGGGGCAGGCCGTAGACGGCCATGAAGAGGCACAAAACCAGCAGCGGAACTCCGGTCCAGAAAATGTAGCGCCAGCTCAGGCTCTCCACGAACCAGCCGCCCAGAGGCGCGCCGAACATGGCCATGCAACCTGCAGGGATGTTGAGGAGGCCGACCCACCGGCTGCGCTGCACCGGCTCAAACATGTCGCCCAACAGAGAGTAGCAAAGCGGCGCCAACCCCCCCTGGCCTATGCAAAGAAACGTGCGGGCGACGATCAACATGATAAAAGTGGAACTGAGAGCGCTCCAGACGGCGCCGATGAGGCAGACGACCAGGCAAATCAGCATCAACGCTCGACGGCCGAACATGTCGGAAAGCTTGCCCACCATGAGCATGGAAAAAGCCAGCCCAAGGTTGGGGATGGACACGCCCCAGGAATAGATATGCATCCCGTTCAGCAGCGCAGCGATTTTGGGCGTCGCCGCCAGCAGGATCTGCAGAAAATAGCCGAAAACGAAATAAGTCAGAAAAATAGTGATGAGCGTCAACCCTGTGTTTTTTCCCGCGCCGGCTGATTCAGCCGTTTGCTGCCGCGCTGTTGCCATTCTCGGTTCTCCTCTGTCAGGTCTACGGGACTCTGGCGCGAAGCATGAAAGCCCGTCCGCAGTCGATTGGAGCGATTGTTCGTTGATTGCCGGATCTTTTGTGCCATTGATCATGCTCGGTATGCAAGCATATTATTCAGATTTGACGGCGATGTTCGGCGCTCGCGTTCCGGTCGATCGCGCCATCGGGTCTTTGCGGCGCGGCAGGGAATAGTGTGGCGCCGCTGTTTTCCGCTGTTGTATCCTTGGACATATCCCAGGCATGCTATCCTGGGAATAAAGGAGTGAAAACAATGGGCATCTGGGACAAAGTGCGCGGCGAATTCATCGACATCGTTCAATGGATCGACGATACCAACGACACCATGGTGTATCGTTTCGAACGGTACAACAACCAGATCAAATACGGCGCTCAGCTGACCGTGCGGGAAGGACAGGCGGCGGTGTTCGTAAACGAGGGGAAGATCGCAGACGTGTTCCAGCCGGGGATGTACGGGCTGGAGACTAAAAACCTTCCCGTGCTTTCGACTCTTCAGGGATGGAAATACGGCTTCAACAGTCCATTCATGGCGGAAGTCTATTTCTGTTCGATGCGCCAGTTTACGGACCTCAAATGGGGCACGATGAACCCGATCATGCTGCGGGACGCCGAATTCGGCCCCGTGCGGCTGCGGGCTTTCGGCGCCTATGTCATGAAAATAAGCGATCCTCCGGTCTTGATCCGGCAAATCGTGGGAACGGACGGCCGCTTCACCGTCGACGAAATTGTCAACCAGCTCCGAAACCTGATCGTTTCGCGGTTTGCGGAGATTGTCGGCCAAAGCAAGATCCCGGTCCTTGACATGGCGGCGAATTACAGCGAACTGGGCGATTTCCTGACCAAGCGCATCGCGCCCGAGTTTCAGTCCTACGGTCTAGAGCTGACCAAGCTGCTGGTGGAGAACATCTCGCTGCCGCCGGCGGTGGAGGAAGCTCTTGACAAGCGGACCAGCATGGGCATTGTCGGCAACCTCGCAGCCTATACTCAGTTCAATATCGCCAACTCGATTCCGGACGCGGCCAAAAATCCCGGAGGCCTGGCGGCGGCCGGCGCCGGGATCGGATTGGGCATGGCCATGGCGGGGCCGATGGCCCAGGCCCTCTCGGGCCAGCAGTCCACAGCTGCAACGCCGCCGCCGATTCCGGCAGAACCGTCCTACTATGTCGCCGTCGCAGGCAAACAGACGGGCCCTTTCAACATGCAGGCGCTGGCCGCCGAAGCGGCATCCGGCCGTTTGACCAGGGAGTCTCTCGTCTGGACTCAAGGCATGTCCCAGTGGACGACTGCCGGAGCGACGCCGGCGCTGGCGGGGATTTTCGCAAGCGTTCCTCCCCCGCTTCCGCCCAATCCATAGTTTTTTTGAGCTGATTCAAAAACAGCCGCGGCAAAAACGGCGCCGGAGGACGCGCTGAAGATCTCTTCCCGTTTTTACCCGCGGCGCCTTTCGCAGCGGGATCCCGTTGCAGCAACTCTGCGCCGGAACTCCGCAATAAAAACGAGCCGCCAGGGCCTCTCGAAAAGAGCATGTCTGATGGCTGATCGGGAAATCAATCCGGCCGCTTTGGAAGCAGAACAGCGTTCGTGCAGCCGCTGCGGAGCGAAACTCAATTTCGCGCCCGGAACCTCGACGCTTCAATGCCCCTATTGCGGTTTCGCATCTCCGATCGCCGATGCGGAAGCTTTGGTCGCTGAACTCGACTATCACGGCTATCTAGAGAAAGCGGCAGGGGAGAAACGGTCGCAGGAAACGCTGCTGGTGAAGTGCGAAAAATGCGGCGCCGAAACCACGGTCCCTCCGGAAGCCGCCGCCGACCAGTGCCCTTTCTGCGGCGCCAACCGGGTTTTTTCCAGAAGCGTTTCCCGAGTCCTGAAGCCCGAGGGAGTGCTGCCCTTCCAAGTGAAGCGAAAAGAGGCTGCCGACAGACTCCGGCGTTGGATCCATGGGCTATGGTTCGCGCCGGGAAGCCTGAAGCGGTTTGCGCAAACAGGCGATAAATTGGCGGGCGTTTATCTTCCCTTCTGGACCTATGACAGCGAAACCTCGACCGCCTATGCCGGCGAGCGCGGGGAGCATTACTACACGACGGAAAATTATGTCTCGCGAGTGCACGGGCGGCCCACGACGCTCTCGCGCCGGGTGCGGCATACCCGCTGGCGTCCGGCGGAAGGGACGGCGGCTGTGAATTTCGACGATATCCTGGTCCTCGCCGGGAAATCCCTGCCCCAGGAATACATCGACCGGCTGGCCCCGTGGGATCTGACCGCCCTTCTGCCCTATGCCGACGATTATCTCAGCGGATTCCGGGCTGAAAGCTACAGCCTGTCGCTGGCAGAGGGATTCGAAGTTGCAAAAAAAACGATGGCGCCGGCGATTGAAGCCGCGATCCGGAGCGACATCGGGGGAGACGAGCAGCGGATCCACTCGGCCGAGACGCGCTACGAAAACATTTCCTTCAAGCACATCCTGCTCCCGGTGTGGGCGAGCGCCTATCGCTTTCGCGAAAAAACCTTTCGCATATTGATCAACGCCCGCACGGGGGAAGTTCAGGGCGAACGCCCCTTCAGCGCATGGAAAATAGCGGGCGCAGCCCTCGCCGCAATCGCTATTATAGGATTTCTGATATTAATCGGCTCTTCCCAATAGCCGCAGCCTGCGCCTTGAGATTTCCGGGCGGCGGGGCTGCGGCCCCACCAGCGCCGGCTCGGGCCTTGACAGGGCTTTGGTCAGCGGTCGAGGCTTTCTCGCATAGCCTTGATATGGCTGGGATTTGTTCCGCAGCACCCGCCGATGATATTGGCGCCGGCGGCTCGAATCGCGACGGCGTATTCGGCCATCTCCCGGGGAGTCGCCTTGAAGGTTGTCCGGCCGTTTTCCATCACCGGAAGGCCCGCGTTGGCTTGAAACATCAGAGGCAGATCGGTGAGCCAGCGGAATTTTCCGCACAATTCCACCATCCGCTCCGGGCCCTGGCCGCAGTTGCTGCCGACCACATCCGCCCCGGCCAGGGAGAGTTTTTCCACCATCTTTTCGGGCGACACCCCCATCACCGTACGGAAGGTTCCGGCGGCGGTTTTATTGAATGTCAGAGTGACAGCCACCGGCAAGTCCGTATTCTCCCTGGCCGCCTTGACGGCGGCCAGGGCTTCGTCCAGGGCGATTTGGGTCTCGATGCAGAACGCATCGACGCCTTCCTCGGCCAAAGCCTTTATTTGCTCGGCGAATATCTGGACCATTTCCGATTCGGTTCGTGGCCCCAGGGGCTTCATCATTTCCCCCGTCGGCCCTATGGAGGCGAAAACAAATCGATCGTTCCCGGCTGCGAGGCGGGCCAGACGAGCGGATTTTTTGTTGATCTCAACGACCTGATCCGCCAGCCCATAATGCGCCAGCCTCGGCCTTATGGCGCCCAGAGTGTTGGTTTCAACAATATCGCATCCCGCCGCGACATACTCTGCCGACACTGCCTCGACATCCTCCGGATGGGATACATTCCAGCTTTCCGGACATGTTTTCAGTTCCAGGCCTCTTTTGTGCAACTGGGTCCCCATCGCGCCATCGCATAGAAGAATCCTTCCGGCTTTGATTTCATGCAATATTCTTGACATGTCGATCACCCCTGCATTCTATCGAGATAAACCGTTCGTCATTCAACAGCAAGTTTAGCCATCCGGGCCGCCAAAGACCTGTGGGGTGCGGAAAGAGATGCACCGCCGACGCTTCTGGACTGAATTTTAATGTTTCTTCTTCAGAATGGGAACAGATATCGCGTCGCAGCCATTGGGCTGCGCCGGGATTGGAGCCCGACCGGCGCCGCCGGAACGGCTGAATTTTCATACCGGTTTCAGGGCTGTTCCGACGCCGTCCACAGAGTTCCGCATTCTCGTGATATTCAAGCGAGGAAAGGATGGCCGACGGCGCCGCCGCTATAGCGTGGAAGATTCAGTCATCCTGGGCCAATCGCCTATTTGGCGGCCTTGATCCGGTAAATCCTATATCTCTCCGGCTGCGCGGCGCCGAACGCATAGGGCAAGGGGCCCCAAAGCTCCGCATAAAATCCGGCGCCTACGGCGGAGTTCATGGTCGACAGCCATCTGGACGCCGTGAACTGCAGTTCCGGCAGCGGCGCGGCGATGTTCTCGGGAATCATGCCCCGTGTCGTATTGGTGTTATTGACCGGAACCACCAGCAAATCGCCAACCGAAATATTCTCCGTATTCTGAAAATCGATCGCGACGCCCTTCAACGACTCCATGTAATACTGAAAACCCCAATGGCCTTCGAAAAACACTCGGTCCTGGCTGTACTGTTTTCGGATTTCGCCCGCCGCTGCTCTTGCGCTTCCGGCCAACTTGTAGTCGGCGTACGAAACCAGGAGCGCCAGGACGGCCGCCGGAATCATCGGAAGCGTCAGGCGCATCCAAGGCGCAGGAAATCCCGGCGGCTCAGCGGGAATTTTTTTCTTTTTCGTATGCGGCTTGGACTTCAAGGGCGGCCGGGAATCCTCCAGCCTGCGCATCAGCAGAATGCTCGCCGCCGGGAGGAGCGGCAAGATAGACCGGGCGTTGACTGTCCAGTTTACGTAGGCGGCGAACACCAGAGTCCCGAGAATCCATAAAACCAATAAGAGCGCTCCGGCGTCCCGGCGACGCAGGAAATCGGACGCCGCCAGCAAGGCAAGGCCCGCGCCGCCTGCGGCAAAAATACCGATTTGCAAAATCATCAGCCACTGGACTTCACCCGCTTGATTCGCCAGTGCAAATCCGCTTATTCTTTTTTCGTAGGATAGAATCAGAATCAATCCGGCGATACAGGCGGCGCCGAAAGCCAGGCGCTTTTTGGACCAAAAAAAGAAGGCGTAGGCGAAAACCGCGGCTACGCTGCCTCCGAGAAACGCCAGGCCGACCAGCGTTTTGGGAACAAATGTTGCGCCGTATCCTTCGCGCGTCGCCGCCGCGTATTCCCCCGCGTCCAGAAGCAGTCCGCGCCCGTACAGCGTGTGGGTGGCGTGCTGGTAGCACGCCAGAACGAATGCCGGAATCAGTAAATACGCCATCCACCATCCGATCCCGCGCCTCTTGTAGATTGAATATGCCGCGAGCAACGGGATCAGGCTCATGCCGTAATATTTTGTCAACGAACTCAAGGCGATCAGGATTGAGGCAAGGACTAGCCGCCAGGGGCTGTTTTCTTCCATGCCCTGCATCCAAAAAACGATGGCCCAGATCCAGAAAGCGAGCATCGGGACGTCGCACATAACGGTAGAGCCTGACACAAGGAACGCCGGCGAAAAAAGCGTCAGCAGGGCTGCGTGGAGCTGATTTTTACAGAAAAATCCCGCCAGCCGATAGGTCCCGAAAATCACGGCCAAAGCGGGGACAAGAAAAGCGAGATGAAGCGCCGTTTCGCTCCACCCGCCGAAGAGAGCCGCTCCGGCGATAAAGTAAGAGTTGAGAGGCGGATTTTTTGTAACCTCGGACATCGGCATTTCGCTGCCATACCAATTGACGGCGAATCCGTATGGATTCCCCGGGTGCGACTGGATATGTTTGGCAGCCCAGACGAAGAGCGTATCGTCTATGTGAAACGCCTTGCCGCAAAACGGCAGGAAACACAGTGCAGTGGCAAAAAAAAGGAGAAGCCAGGGCCACAGGGCCGTCTGGCTTTCCATCTTCACGGGTCGACCGGCGTCCATAACAGATTTGCCTCCTGGACCAGGATTGAAACACTCGATCTTTATCTGGAGTCGGGAGCAATTCAATCCAAAAAAATGAGATTTTCGATAGGGCCAAGCCGGCAACGCCAGGCGAGGAAGAAATTCCCCGATGTTTTCAGACGATTGACTTTCGCGCCGCTGAAAAAGAACGCACGAAAGGCGCGGAATGAAAAAGGGAAAGACAATCGATTTCCGCAGCTGAATTGCGATTCTTCCGGCCGGGCTTTACCGGTTGGGCAGGCGACTGGCAATCCTGGTTTTTTGCACTTCAAAATCAATGGACTGCACGGCCGTCCGGTCTTTTTCTTCCGCAAGCAAATCGGCGACTGCGACTTGAAGGACGTAATAGCCGGGCGGCAACTGGTTCAGTTTCAACTGATCGGCGGCAATCATCCGCCTGGCATCCCCTCGGGACGCCATCGTCATTTCCAGCGGCTTTCTCGAATAGACCTCGCGGCCTTCATGGAAAAGGCGGATTTGCATCTGCAGCCTGGGCTTGCGGTCCTTGTCCGTCCGCGCGTTGAGGATCTGGTAGGCCCAGGATATCGAAGTCCCGGGCTCGAAAATGCGCACAGCCGCGGTTCCGTTCGAACCCGAGTCCTCGATCATTCCTTCCTCCTGCTGCTGCTGGAGGTTCTTTGCGCTCGTCGGGTCGGCGGCAAGCACGATGCCTGAAAGCGCCAGACTCCTTCCCCGCATGTCCGGCACCTGAACGAAATGGGATGCGCTTCCCAGCTGTCCTGATTTGATGTCCCGCAAAACGATTTTCATCTGGTAAACGCCGGATTGCTTGACCGGAACATTCATCAGGAATGAGACCCCGTTCCTTAATATTTTTTCTCTGGACTGTTCTTTTATCTGCAAAGTCCAGACTCTATCGATCAATTCAACCTGCCGCCCGTCGGCGTCATATAAGCCGGCGACGATTTCGACAGGAGATTTCATCCAGCCGTCCGGCTCTTTGGAAAAAGTCAGGGAACCGGCCCCGAAGTGCAGCAGCGCATTTATAACGGATTTATCTTTGTTCGTTTGCGAATACAGGGCGGTCAGGCGCACCGTCAGCGATCCCGATGCGAAGGGGGATTGCAGGGCTTCCTGGATGCGCTCCTTCCTGGCCGTGAGATCGGGCGCAGTCTTATTTTCAGGAGCGCTGAAAAATCTGGAACGGGTGCGCACGCGCAAACCCGGCCGTTTGACGCGCACCTGAATGTTGTGGTATTTCGAATCCCCGGTTTTCATTTCGGAAACCGTGGGATCATCGGGCTGGTATCCGATCAAATAATACCCCTCCCCGTCCTCTACGACTTTTCCCAAGGCCTGATAAGTGTCATTCCGGTTCTGTACGAAAAGCCCTCCGGTTTCCCGGGCGAGTTTCACCATTCCGTGACGTGAATTGTTCAACTGGTTCAACTTGGCGTCGGTGACCGCCGCCATGCCCTCCGCAGGGGCGGCGTCCTGGGCGCCGCCTCCCGGAAGCCCTTCCTCCGCCGACATGAAACCCAGAACCCCGCGGGGATCGATCGTGTGAATGACGACGGCATGCTTGTTCGCCAGATCGACGGTTTGCTGAAGCATTTCTTTCATGTGGATGTCTCGGCCCTGGGACAGCCCCGGATCGGAATCAAACATGATGTCCATGCTTTCGCTGAAAAGGATCAGGTCCTTCCTGCCGGGCAGGTTTTTGAGCCCTTCCACAACGCTCCGAATCGACTGCAGCGTGAACTTGGCATAATTAAGGTCGCGCTCCTGTTGCGGATCGACCGTATCAAATCCCCAATTATCTTTGCCGCCCTTGGGCAGCTTCACCAATTGCGTCAGGGGAACGACGCCCACACGCGACGCCGTGTTGTAATGAACCCGCCGTTCGACGGCGGCCTGGAGCAGTTGCTTGTTGTTGGAGAACTGCTGAAGCGATCCCTCGCTCCTTCCGGTCAGGATCATAGCGACGACATCGGCCGGCTGCATTTCTTCATCAATCCATTTCCTGATCGACCGCCGGACCTCTTCCATGCTTGTGTGCGACAATCCCAGATCGTCCACGACCAGAGCGATTGCTCGGCCAACTTTTTCCCGCTTCATCGGCGCCGGGGGCGGCGGCGGCAAAGGAGTTTGTTGAGCATCCGGCGCCTTCGCCGGGGCCGGTTTGACGGAATCCCTTTTTCTGATGTAAGAGAAATTCGTGATTGCCTGCGGCTTCCCGTCCTGCAAAATCTCGAAGTCTTCCGCCTGAAGGTCGGACACAGGTTCATCGTTCGAATCGGTGACGGTGGCGTCCACCTGCACAAGGTTGACATTGACGCGGATGACCATTTCTTCCGCCGGATCGTTTTGCGGGTTTGGTTTTGCGGTATAGGCCAGCGCCAACAAGAACGCAAGCAATAGCGAGAACCGTCGATGAACAATCATGCCGATCTCCCTCACTGAGCTGTTTCAATATAAATACGCCACGACCTCCCCAGGTTTCATCAATTAAACCCAAAATCATTAAAACCCGGGGATTCGTGGCGTTTTTTCTTCAAGCCCGATTTTTTTCGAGAGCCGGCCTGCAAAGGTTTCAGCTGCCGCTCCTTGCATTGGGAACTTCGAAATCGATGGACTGCACGGCCATCTGGTCCTTTTCTTCCGCCAGCAGATCCTTAACGGCCACTTGAAGAACGTAATAGCCCGGCGGCAGTTGATTCAGCTTCAGCTGGTCCGCCGCAATCATCCGCTTGGAACTCCCTGACGCTGCAACGGCCATTTCGGAGGGCTTTCTTGCATAAATTTCGCGCCCTTCATGGTAAAGCCGGATCTGCATCTGGAGCTTCGGCTTCTGGTCCTTGTCGTTTTTTGCATTCAGGATCTGATATGCCCACGCAATCGGAGTGCCGGGTTTGAAAACGCGCACCGCCGCAGTTCCGTTGGAGCCCGAATCTTCCATCATCCCTTCCACCCGATCTTCCGTCGCTTTGGCTTCCGATTGGTTGGACGCCAATATTATTCCCGAAAGAGCCAGTCTGTTTTTTCGAACGTCAGGGATTTCGATAAACTGCGAAGCGCTGCCAAACTGGCCGGACGCGCTGTCGCGCAGCACCAGGCGCATCTGGTAGGCGCCGGACTCTCTCACCGGCAGCCTCATCAGAAACGATATGCCGTTTCTTTTCGCATTTTCGTACGACTGGTCTTTGAGCTGAAGGCTCCAGGCCTTGTCCGCGAATTCGATCTGCTGCCCGTTGCTGTCGTATAAACCGGCGACGATCTCCACCGACGCCTTGCGCCAGCCGCCCGGTTCCTGGGCAAAACTCAGCTGGGCCGCGCCAAAATGCAGCAGCGCATTGATGCAGGGTTTTTCGTCCTTCGTCTGCGAAAACAAGGCTGTGAGCCGCACCCTTAATGAGCCGGACGCGAAGGGAGAGCGCATGGCGTCTTCAATCCGCTCTTTGCGGGCCATGAGGTTGGGCGGTGAAAAAACTTCGGGAGTGCTGAAAAACCTGGAACGGGTGCGCACGTGCAATCCGGGCCTTTTCACGCGCACCTGAATTTTGTGATATTTCGAGTTGCCAGTCTTCATTTCAGCTATCGTCGCTTCGTCGGGCTGATAGCCGATCAGGTAGTAGCCGTCGCCGTCGTCGACCACGGTCACCAGGGCGCGGTCGATCCTGTTTCGGTCATGGATAAAAAGCCCCCCGGTGTCCTGGACCAATTGCGCCATTCCTGCCCTGGTAGCGTTCAATTGGGTCGACAGTTGAGCAAAATCCGCCCCTGAAGACTGCTCCGCCGAGACAAAGCCGATGACGCCGCGGGGATCGATTGCATGAATGACAATCGCCGATTTGTTCGCTGCGTCGACGGTTCGCTGCAGCATTTCCTTCATATGCAGGTCGCGGCCCTGGGACATGCCGCCGTCTTCAAACATAATATCCATGCTTTCGCTGAAAAGGATCAGATCCTTCCTTCCGGGCAGATCCTTCAGCCCGTTGATCACGTCCAGAATCGATTGGATGGTGAATTTGGTGTAGGCGAGCTTTCGCTCCTGGTCCCCCCCGGACAGCCCGCTCAAGCCGGTGACGCCGACGCGCGACGCCGCATTGTATTGGATCCGATCGACGGCGGCGTAAAGCATGCGTTTGTCGTTGGTAAACTGCTGAAGCGCGCCTTCGCCTCCCCCGGTCATCATCAGGGAAACAAGGTCGTTCGGCTGCATCTCCTCGCCGATCCATTTTTTGACCGAATCGCGAACATGGCCGATGCTTTCATAGGAAAGCCCGAAATCATCCACGACCATCGCAATGGAGCGGCGGACTTTTTCCCGCCGGATCGGCGCAGGCGGCGGAGGCGGCGCAATCGATTCTCTGGACTCCAACACAGTCTTTTTCGACAGAGCCGTCGAAGGCTTGCGTGTCATCACGAACGAAAAGTTCGTGATTTCCTGAGGCTTGCCATCCTGGAGGATGATGAAGTCCTCGGCCTTGAGATCCATGACCGGTTCATCTTTGGAATTCGTCACCGTGGCGTCCACCTGCACGAGCTCGACATTGACGCGAATCACCATCTCCTGAGCCGGATCATTCTGTTGGAAGGGTTGCGCCGAACCTGCCAAAGCCAGCGCGAATAAGAGAAAAACCACAGTGCGTCGACGAAGGAACATCCCAGGCTCCTTTTTTCAGTTTTGAACTTCAATCCGAAGCGCCGCGAGCGCTTTATTCCAATGGGAAATTTTATATTATTTCATATCGTCGTTTCATATTCCATGGAGTACTAAAGTCCTAATATTCCGTCCATCGTTCCAAACAAGATCCCGCCTTTTTCGTCGACGGTCATTTGAGCGCAAATCTCCGAGCCCGATTGGCGTTGGACGGCAGAAAACGGGGAAGCGGGAGACTTTCTGAATTCTTTTCCCTTCGGCCTTTCGAGTCCATAGGATAAAATGCAACGCGAAGTTTCTTCGATTATAAAAAGCGAGAGGCTTATGGTTCGAAAACACCGCATCTTAATTGTTTTGGCAGTTTTAGCCTTGATCGCGGCGGCTTTGGGAATTTACTTTCTAGGAAGCGGCTCAAAACCTCCGCAACTGCAGTTGGCCAAAGCGGAACGCCGGGATATCAAGATGGTCATCAACACCAACGGCGTCATCGAACCGATAAACCGCACTCAAATTTATTCGCCCATCGACGGTTTCATCAAGTCCATCCCGGTCGCGGAAGGAATGGAAATCGCCCGGGGACAGGTTCTGATGATTCTGGAAGCACACCAGATCCGGGCCGACCTGGCAGAAGCCAAAGCCGGCTTGCTGGAAGCCATGCGCGAGACGCAGAGGGTTGTGGCCGGCCCTCTCCAGGAAGAAGTCTCGGCGGTGAATGCTTCGATCGCGGAAAATTCCATGAGTCTGGACGAGATCCTGAAAGATCTCCGGGCCGAGGAGTCTCTGTACGCCAAAGGCGCCGCTTCAAAAGAATCCGTCGAGAAGATGACGAAAGAAAGAGGCCGGCTTCAGCTGCAATCGGAATCCCTGAAAGAAAAAAAGCAAAACCTCTATACCCGTTATTCTGACAAAGAGAAAGAATGGGCGCAAAACAGAGTCGGCGAACTGACCAGCCAGGTGAAATTATTGGAGCGGCAGCTCGAATCGGAGTCCATAGCCGCGCCCGCATCCGGACTTCTTTATTCGCTTGCGGTCCAATCAGGGACTTATGTCGGCAGAGGGCAATTGCTTGCTGAAATTTATAGACCCGGAAGCGTCCGGCTCCGCGCCTATGTGGACGAGCCGGATCTTGGCCGTATTCAATCGGGACAGCCGGCCCTGATCGAATGGAACGGGCTGCCGGATCGCCAATGGACCGGCGCCGTGGAAAAACCCGCGGAGCAGGTCGTCGCGCTGAACAACCGATCGGTCGGGTATGTCCTGTGCTCTCTTGCGGGCGAGCCCAAAGAGCTGATCCCCAATCTCAACGTCCAGGTTGAAATCACGACGGCCCATAAGACCCATACGCTGGTCGTTCCCAGAAGCGCTGTTTTCAATCGAGACGGCAAACCTGCGGTGCTTTTATCCGAGGGGATGAAGACGTTCGTGAAACCTGTTGAATACGGGCTTTTTAATTCCAGGGAAATTGAAATAATCTCCGGAATCAACGAAGGGGATTCGGTTGCGATAAATCCTGGCGAATCCGAAACAGCCCATTGATTTCTTTCTCGAAAGCGCATGCGGCGAAACGCCGCGTCAACCCTGACATGCTCCTGAAATCAAAACTGCCGCTGACCGAAATACTGCAAAACGCCGGCAAAGCTCTGCTCCGCAACTGGGTACGGGCTGTTCTGACTTCGCTGAGCATGGTGGTCGGAACGGCCTCTCTCGTTCTGGTCGTCGTCACGGGCATCAGCGGCAGGGCCTACGTTTTGGAGCAAATCCAGGGAGTGGGATCGAATCTGATCATAGTCTCCAACGAGTCGACGGACGCCGGGACAAGAGCGTTGGCGGACAGATTGAATTTTGAAGACCTGGAGGCCGTCAAACGAGACGTTCCGGGAGTTCAAAGCGCTGCGGCGGTGGTCGAGACTCACCCGACCGTTACGATGGAGGGGATCTCGCGCAGGATCAACTTGATCGGGACCAATCCTGAATACCGGTTTGTCCGAAATATCGAAGTCCTCCCGGGAGGCGCCTTTTTCGACGAATCCGACCAGAAATTCCGAAACAAAGTCTGTCTGATCACTCAACCCTATGCAAAAAAGCTGGAGATGGATCCTTTTTATAAAGGCTACATCATTTTTTATGGGCTGCGGTTTCGAGTGATAGGCGTTTTCCGGGAGCGCACCAGCACTTTCGGCCAGACGGAAGTCTCCGATTACAGCGTGTTGATCCCCCTCACGGTCATGCGCTTTTTCATGTCGACGGACACCATCGATCAGATTTATGTATCCGCGCACAACATGGCGATGGTGCCCCGACTCTCCGCCGAGATCAAAAGGCTTCTTGTCAGCCGCCACCGCGGCCGCGATTATTACCGCGTCGACACTCTCGTGGCCTTTCTAAACGCCGCAAATAAAATAAGTCTAGGCCTCACCGTGGTGCTCCTGGCCATCGCCGCCATCTCCCTGATCGCCAGCGGGGTCAGCATCATGAACGTCATGCTCATCACCGTGACGGAGCGGACAAGGGAGATCGGGCTAAAAAAATCCATCGGCGCCACACGCCGGGTATTGCTGATGGAGTTTTTGCTGGAAGCCTTGATTCTCAGCTGCGGCGGCGGGTTTGTCGGAGTTTTGCTGGGCGCGGCCGTTCCTTATTCGATCCGCTTCTTCACGTCCGCTATTAAAATCACAATCCCGCTGGAAGCCATTGCTTTTGGATTCGGCGTTACGCTCCTGGTGGGGCTGACGTTCGGCATGATTCCGGCCTTAAGAGCTTCCCGGTTGAACCCAGTCGAAGCTTTGAGATACGAGTAACTGAAAATATGTCAAAGAAAATCGGCTGGTGCTTTTTTACTCTCTATCTGGCAGTTTTCGGCAGCTATTGCGGTCTGGAAGTTTATACTTACGTGGAAGACCTGCCGTTCTTCCAGGCAAACACGCTTATTGTTTTTGTCAACGCCCTGTTCGTCCTGCTCCTCCCGCCTCTTCTGTATGCCGTCGCGGTTTCGGTCCGGCCTTTCAGCTCCAGTCGGGCAGTCCGGATTGGCATACTGATCCTGAACTCCATCTACTTTCATCTGGCGATCCTGTTTTCCATCTATAAGGCCGGAAGGCATATCGATTTTGATTTCTATTTCTTCTGGTACAACCTTTCTGTCGCCTTGTCGGTGCTCTGGAAGCTTTTCGCGCCGTGGCTGTTCGCCCTCGCCCTATCCGTCGCAGCCTTTGCCCTTATTCAAAAAACGGCTTTTTCCCCGTTCACCGAGATCTTTAAAAAATCGCGGAGAGCCCGGATAGGGGTCGTTTCGCTGGCGCTTGTCAGCTTGATCTGCCAGCTGGCGACGGTGCGCTCCGTCCGCACTTCCGCCGCGGGCTTCCTCTATGCAAATTTTTTTGCCGACCGGCGCCTCAAGAACGAATACCATCAACTCTATGACAGGCACATAAAGGACCTTCAGTCCAGAAGACCGAAGGCCGGCCCCCGGGTCGATCCGTCCATTCTGGGAGATGTAATCATTTTCGTTCAACAGGAAAGCCTGAGCGATCTTTTGATCGATCCCAGGATCACCCCGCAGATACTGAAGGCCTCCCAAGACGGTCTGCTTTTCAGGAAACTCTACGGGAATTCCATTCAGAGCGATCGTGGCTACGAATGCATTCTCTGCGGAGTTCCTCCGAGCGCGGAGGGGGATCTGGTGCGGGATTACCCTGACGAGGCCATTGAAAAGATCCCTTGTCTTCCAAGAATTTTTAAAAATCTCGGGTACCGGCCTCTGCTTTTCTATTCCGGGAATCCGAATCCGAGAGTCACTCATCTTTTTGAGGTCATCGGCTTCGAAAAAATTCTGGCGGACGATATCATGAAGCCCGGCGACGTTCAGTACAGTTGGGGATACCGGGAAGACATCTATTTTACCCGCGTGCATGAATATCTTGAAAAGCATCATCGGAACGAGAAGCTTTTTATCTTCATCACGGCGTCCGCAACGAACCATACGCCGTTTAAAGTCCTGGACGACAGACTTCTGGACAAAATACCCTTCCCTCAACCTGAGAAATTCGAGGAGAATTTTTCGAACACGACGTTCGTTCAGGATTCCTACCTCGGGATTTTATACGAAATATTCAAAAAACATTACGCCCGAAGAGGATCCCTGCTGGCGGTCAGCGATCACGCGTGGCCGACTCCGATCCATAAGCACAACATCTACAATGAACGGGGCGCCTTCGAAGAGAACTTTTTGATTGCGATGCTTTTCGTCCCTCCGGAATCCAGAAAAAACGAATTCATTGTCGGTTCAACGGTTTCTCAGCGCTTCAGCCAGATGGATATCGTCCCGACGGTTCTCGATCTGATCGGACTGAAGCAGGACTACATGCTCGGGGAATCGTTTGCGCCCTGGATCCTGGCTTCGCAGCGCTCCAGCCAAGCGGCGCCGAAAAAAACCAAGATTTCGGTCCAGCCTTACGGCGGAGGATACATTTCCGTCGTTCAGCACCCGAAAAAATATCTTTTCGACGTGCTGGGACGCAACGTTCAAATCTTCGATCTGATCGAAGATCCAAGGGAGCAGTCCCCCGCCATCGGCAACGCCGCCGAACACCTGCATCGGATCAGGGAATTCTTCCGGACAGAGAATTAGCTGCGGGCAAAAAAAAGCGCCGAAGGCGCGAGGTGCCGCACGCCTTCGGCGCATCCATCTTGATCCACCCCGGACAGTCGTCCGGAGCCGACATCCAGTCCGCAGGGCATTCATCAAGAACGCTCTGCAGAACCGGCTATGGGTTCGAAGTTATTTGCTGCCCAATTTGAAAACAACGCCGGCGCAGTAGCGAACAATGGCTTCGCTCCACACTCCGGGGTATTTCACTTTGACGATGTCGAATTGAGCCGGACGGAAGGAAATCATTTCATTCATGGCTATATCGACTCCGCCGCCAAACGCCAATGCGAAATGAGTTTCCGTATCCACCATTGCAGTTTTTGCGCCGCCAAACAAAGCTCGTCCGAATACACGGAATTTTTCGGCGCGGTAGCTGAACTGGGGCCCGCCCAAGAAAGAATAGAAGTTGGCGCCGTCTTTTCTTCCAAAGCCGAAGTCGCCGACAATTCCAACATTTTGATTGATGTTTCCTTCAACAGCGCCGGTGAAACCGTTCACAGTGGTATCATAGGCATGCAACATCTGATAGCCGCCGAACACCTCCGTTTTGGGGGCGTCTTGGGCGAACAGCGGCATGCAGAACAGACCAAACAGCGCGACTGCTAACAAAAGTTTCCGCATTACATTTCTCTCCTGAAAGTAGGGTTGAACAAGCACCTAGGGTTGAATTAACTTAGAACACCGATGATTTTTTTAGCATTGCCGGATCGAAAGTTAATGGATAACCAAACCATTCCGCAGAGCCGGGTCCGGTTTTCATTCAATAGGTCTCAACATTTCCCAAGCCATGCATAATGGCCGGCAATTCATTCAAATGCCTCTAAATAAGCTAATAACACAGCATTAGCTTAAAATACAGGTATCGGATATATCTCTCGGGTCTTTAGAAATATTCTTTGGAATATGCATTCGATATACTGTTCTTATTCCTCACGCCATGAATCCTGATTGGAAGAAAACAAACCGGCTTTTGCAGGCAATCTCGGCTGATGTTTTTGAAGGATGCGATTGTTCTTCATCTTCAGTCTTAACCGGATGAGGCATGAAGGTTCGCAGCCAGGCGGCTGGGGCAGGCATGGATGCAAGGCGCATCCGGCAGCTTCCCGGCCGGCGCTCTCGGCAGCGTATCGAGGCGCCCGATGGAGCGCAAGCGCCGTATATAGACCCGGTTCCGCCGCTGCAACAGAAGCTTCATGAGAAATCCGGGTTAAGGGCCTGTCAATGAATAACGTTTGCACTTTGCTGCTGGCCCCGGGACTCGCTGGTCAGGCGCGAGCGACGAGCATGCTGGCGTGCATGTAAGGAGCGAGCAACAAAGCCAGCGAGCCTGCGGGCCGCAGCCCGAAGGGGCGCGGCGGCGGGCGGGCATCTGCTTCGTTGCCGCTCCGCGACGATGGCGCCGCATCGCCCCCGT
>CAZXSV010000016.1:0-59224 GCA_964642735.1 uncultured Acidobacteriota bacterium | reverse complement strand
GCCGAAGTGGTGGAACTGGCAGACACGCCATCTTGAGGGGGTGGTGAGGAAACTCGTGGGGGTTCGAGTCCCCCCTTCGGCACCAAAACAAGCTCTCATCCTTCAGTTGCAGCTGTCGACAAACAGAGAAACGCCCTGTCCGGCGAGGATTCACTCTGCCGGCAATCGCGGGAAAGCTGCGCTTATTCCAAGGGGGCTTTTTCGTCGCCCGAGGCTTCGGGAGATGGATTGCGTCGAGACTCGACGCCGCACGATTCCGACATTCAGGTTTTAACGCCGAATTTCGGCAGCACCCAGCGCATTAAGATAAAGTATGCGGCAAAAAAAGCCAAAAAAATCAACCATTCAGGCATCGCTGCCCCTTTCTTCAGCCGTAGTCGCTCCCTTGCCAGGACGTCTTCAATAATTATATCTGATAATTTGAAATAGCGGTATCATTTGAGACAAAGGGAAGCTTTTGGACTCCAATGATTCAGGAGAAGCTTATGATAGGGAAATCCAGATTTTTAGCCATTGTAGCGACCTGCATCGTATTGGCGCTCGCCATGTCGGCTTGCGAAACAAAAAGCATCAACGATATCCGGGCGGAGCCGAGCCGCTATGCCGATCGGGATGTCTCGGTCGCCGGCACTGTGGTGCGGAGTTTTTCGGTTATCGGCAGGGGCGTCTATGAAATCGAGGACGGGACAGGGAAGCTTTGGGTCGTTTCTGACGCCGGAGTGCCGAGAGAAGGCGCCAAAGTGTTGGTGAAAGGCAGAATTGTGGATGCTTTCGACCTGACATCCATGATCAAACTGCCCGAACCGCTCGGCGCCGGACTGGTCATGAAAGAAAAATCGCACAAAGCGCGATGAAGCAATGCCATCGTTTTCGGCCCGTTGATGCGTACGAACGCCGGCATGTGGACTTTGCACCAATAAACTCCCGGCGGACTGACGAACGCCGGCTTCTGTTTCCGGACTATGGCTTGACGCGCAGGTCGCAGCTTCTGCAGCCGTCTGCAATGCGGCAATCGAACGACAGCTTGTATCCGGCCGCTTCAAATTTGCCGAAGTCCACCCGGCAGGCGATGTCGCACATCCGCCGAATCTCCTCGGGAGAAACCCCCGCCTCATTCCACGCTTCCACCAGCGGGCAGCGGTTCAGTCGAAGCACCGCATGATCTGCGCGCTTTTCCGCGATTTCATGGCCGAAAGCGTCCATTTCATCTTTTCCTTCCATGAACGAGGCCGCCAACTTGATCGGATCGGGTTTTCCCAGCTTGCTTGCGAGCTGCCGGCCCTTTTCCTGACCCCGCGCGTAAAGCGCTTTCTTCAATATTTCGGCCGCTTGATCCTGTCCCAACTCTGCGGATAATTCCCGATAGATGTGCACGTAGATCCTTGCTCGGTTTTTTATTTCCTCTTTCAGCACGTTTAAAGGGTCGTTCATAAAACCTTCCTTTGATTGAATTCAGCGGAAAATGACTGCGGGGGCGATGGGGCCGGGCGGCTTGCCGCCGGCGTAGCGGACATATTCGAGAAACAGTCCAGACGGAGGCGCCGTCCAGCGCGCAATATCCGCCGCAGTCAGTCTTCGGATGTTTTCAGGGGCAAGATTGCCGCGGCCGATTTCAACCAGAACGCCGACAATCCGGCGCGCCATTTTCCACAGGAAATGCGAGGCGCCGATCCGGAAAAGTATCAAGCTTCCTTCGACCCGGAGTCCGCATTGAGTCACTTCCACGATTGCGCCGGACGGCTCGTCTCTTTTATCGCGAAAAGCGGCGAAATCATGGCGGCCGACAAATGTTTTAGCGGCTTCGTTCATTGCCTGCACGTCCAGCCGGTCCTTGACCCACCACACAAAATGCTTCCCGAACGCCGTTCGCCGTGTGGAAATCTGATAGAGATAGAAGCGCTCCCTTGCATGATGCCGGGCATGGAAATCAGCCGGGGCGTCTGTCGCTTCGCGGACGCATATGTCGGGAGGAAGGCGGTCGTTGATTTGCTGCTTTAAAAGACCGGCGGGAAGCCGTTTCGAAGAAGTCAAATGAACCGTCTGATGGAGTGCATGGACGCCTGCGTCTGTTCGACCGGCGCCCGCTATCTCCAAGGGCTTTCCCAAAAAGCCTTCGGCGGCTTTGCGCAGCTCTCCCTGCACCGTCCGGGCGTTCGCCTGCTCCTGCCATCCGCGATAGCGTGTGCCTTCATACTCAAGAATTAGTTTCCATTTGAACATGCCGGAAGCCATGATAGCAAAAACTTCCGCCTTCCATGGACTTATTCATTGACAGGCCCTAAGCGCACCGGTGCGGCAGCGTCCCTCGAATGAGGGGGACGGCCCGATTCTGCTTTTCTCCTTCGGCCGGATGCATTAAGATCCGGATCATGCCGATTGATTGGACAATGGCTTTGGTGTATGTCGACAACGACAGGGAGCTGCTTGCGGAACTGGCGGCGATGTTCTCGAACGACTCGCCGGGATTGTTGAAGAAAGCCCGGGAAGCCGTCGAAAAGAACGACGCCGCAACGCTGGAAAGAGCGGCTCACACCTTGAAGGGTCGATTGGCTTTCTTTGGCATCGATTATTTGCGGGACAAGGCATTGCGGTTGGAAACCATGGGAAGGCTGCGTTTCCTGGAAGACGCCGCGGAATTATTGGCCGATATTGAGAATGAAATTGAGCGCATTCTGCCGGAATTCGACGCGCTCGGCAGGGAGCAGGGGAAATGAAGTCTCTGGACGGGCCTGCAGGACATCAAAAAATGGATGGGATCCAGGATCTGAACGATCGCGCGATCGCCCCCATCCTGAGTCTCAGCAGAATCTGCCGATTTCTGATTGTTGGGGCCTTCATACTGATCTGCGTCGACGCTTTTGTTTATCGTTCCATAGAAAATCCTTCCCGCCGCCTCCAGAGCCTCGACCAGATTGCATTTCTGGCTGCGCTTCTCATGCTTGCAGGTACGGTCTTCTTCGGCGCCCGGATCGTCCGGCAGGCGAAGATCGACGCCCGAAAAAATGCGGAGCTCTTGCAGGAATCCAAACAGCGCACGACGGAGATCGCGGCGATATACGACACCTCCCAGGATGTCTCGGTGCAACAGCGCCTGCCGGTGATTCTGCAAAATATCGTAGAACGCGCTCAGTCTCTGCTGAACACCGCCGGGGGGGCGATCTTTCTTGTCGATAAGGCTCAAAACGATTTTCAGATTGCGGTGGAAATCGGGGTGGGGATGCCCATCGGCTCGCACCTTCCCCTGAACGAAGGGCTGTCCGGCCGCGTCGTCCAAACGCTGCAGCCGCTGATCGTGAACAATTACCACGAATGGCCCGAACGCGCCTCCTCGCTGAAGCAATTGCCGATCGGCGCCACCATCATCGTTCCTATGATGCGCCGGGGCGAATTGATCGGAGTTCTTGGAGTCCACGAGGTCGTGGGGACCGCCAGGGAATACACTCAGGCGGAAGCGCGCCTGCTCTCGGTTTTTGCAAACAACGCCGCCGCCGCCGTCGAAAACGCCCGGTTGCTGGATGCTTTGAGGGAATCGGAGGAGCGATTCCGGATCGCCGCCGGATGCGCCAGCGATGTCGTCTATGACTGGAATCTGTCGGACGACAGCGTCGAATACTTCGGCGCCGCCTATGAAATATCAAAGGCCGCCGTGAACAACACACAAGGCGCCCGACAGGAGTATGCCCAAAGAATTCACCGGAACGACCGCGAGCGCGTTCAGTCGGCTGTCGCCGAGCATCTCCAAAACGACAAGCCTTTTTCCGAAGAGTACCGGATTCTTGACGTGAACAACTCCTACATCAACGTCCTGGATCGGGGAACCGCCATCAGGAACGCGCTCGGCAAGCCCATAAAACTGGTGGGAGCTATCAGCAATATCACGGAGCGCAAGCAGGCGGAACAGATGAAAAGCGATTTTGTATCATTTGTCTCGCACCAGCTGCGCACGCCGCTTTCCGGCGTCAAATGGATGCTGGAGTTGGCGATGGACGGCTCAGAGAGCGCCGAGGGTATGAGGATCTATATTCAGGACGCCCGAACTTCCACAGACCGGCTTATCGGGCTGGTCAACGACCTGCTGGATATTTCGAGGCTGGAGCGCGGAAAGCTTGAAATCGCCTGGGGCCGCGTGGATCTGGCCGACCTGACTCAAAGCATTGTGAAAGAAGTTTCGCCTCTGATCATGGAAAAGGGACTGTCGGTTTCGCTTGAAGGCGGCGAGAAGCCGGCGCCGATATCTTCGGATCCGCAATTGCTCCGGCAGGTCGTACTCAACCTCGCTTCCAATGCGGTGAAATATACGCCGGCCGGCGGAAAAGTAACTATTCGCATGCACATGGACGCGGAGCGGATTCATTGGGAAATCCAGGATACAGGAATCGGAATTCCCAAAGGGGACATGGAGAAGCTGTTTGAAAAATTTTACCGAGCGGGAAACGTCCTGGCGGTCGAAACCGAAGGCACCGGATTGGGACTCTATCTGGTTCGCTTGATTGTGGGAAGGCTGGGCGGGAACATATCCTGCGAGTCCGAGGAAAATGTGGGGTCGACTTTCCGTTTTGTCCTTCCATTGCAGGCTGAGAGGATTCAATGAAAAACGCTCGAGTTCTTTTGGTCGAAGACGACAAGCTTTTGCGAAAGGCCTGTGAAGTAGGTTTGCAAAAGAGGGGCATTGCTGTTTTGACTGCGTCCGACGGAGAAGAAGGCATCCGCAAAGCGTGCGCCGATTCCCCGGATCTTATTCTTTTGGATATGCTCATGCCCAGGCTTTCCGGAATGGAAACGCTCGCGGAGCTGAAAAAAGACGATCGAACCCGCCATATTCCGGTGGTGATTCTGTCCAATTCATCCGTTGAACCTACCATACAAAAAGCCAAAGACCTGGGCGCTGCGGGCTACCTTGTCAAAGCTTCTCTATCGCTCCAGCAGTTGGGCGATCAGGTGATTTCTTTTCTCGAAAGCTCCAGAGGCGCGAAAGAGAAATCGGAATAAGCGAAACGCGGCCGCCGCCTTACAATCGCCAGGCGTTTTCACCAGCTTTTGCGTTTGCGCAACTCCAGAATATGGGCGGTATGATGCTTGCAATGCCAGACGTTGAGCGGCAGGACGAAATCGAGCGTTAAAAAACCCCGTTCCGGGTGGTTTATGCCGCATTTCCATTGATCCTCGGACAACGACCGGAACAAATCGACCCAACGCCGGCAAATGCTGTCCAGCAACATCAGAGAGGGTTCAATAGGCCCGGTGCGCGAGTCGTACAGTTCAGCCCACAACGCTTCGTCATAGGGTTTAACCGTCGGCGTTTTTTCCGTAAGAGCCAGCTTCGTTCGGACGTACCAGTTCATCTGGGCGTCCGCGAGGTGGTGAACGACCTGGCGCACTGTCCATCCTCCAGGTCTGTAGGGAGTGTTGAGTTGATCCACCGAAAGGCGTTCCACCGCCGCCCGGAGCCGGTCGGGAGCATCCGACAATTGAGAAATGAGCCAGGATATCTCGCCTGAGTCTGCAGGAGCGTCGAAATCGAACAAGCCGATCGGATACCTTAAATCATTCATGGTTGAAGCCTCCCGACTCTGAATTCATTGGACGCTCTGGGAATGGCGAAATCCCGGCAAGCCCACGCCGGGGGCCGGGCGCTCCCGCAGAACATCCCTGCGGAAACGGAATAATTCCGCAGGACGTCCGCCGGTTTTGGAAACGATACGGGCGGTGCCTTCCACCAATCCGCCGGTTTCGACCAGCCTTCGCAGATTCTGCTTATGAAGCCGTACGCCGGCCAGAGCTTCGACAAGCCGCTGCAGCTGCAGGAGCGTAAATTCCGAAGGAAGCAGCTCGAAAACCACGGGACGGTATTTTAGTTTCCCTCGCAGCCGTCCCAATGCGGTGGCGAGAATCCGGCGATGATCCAAAGCCATCGGGCGTCCCAGGCATTGAATCCAGGAGGGTTGCCGGGCGGGGGCTGAGGAGATTCTATCGCGCAGCGACTCCACCGCGAGATCCACTTCGTAAAGCAATTCATACCGCTCCAGAACCCGCTCCGGAACCCACGGGGCGCCATTGAATCCAAAGTTGATGTCGCATCGCTCTTTGCGCTCTTTGCGGATTTGAGTTTCAGGCGAATTTTTGATCCAACGGTCCAGCGCCGGGGCGATGTGCTTGTCGATGATTTCAGGCTTGCCGCCGCGCCAATCTTCCCATGGGAAAAATTGGCGCCACTCCCTCCAATGAGCGCCAGCGGCCCCGGAGGGTTTTCCCTCCCGCACCAGCGCCAGATAGGCTACTGAGATGACGCGCGGTCCTCCTTCCCCTTCGGAAGGGTCCCGGTTGCGGTCCCCGAATGTGTACAGCTGTTCCACATAGCCCAGCTCCAGTCCGGTTTGTTCGCGAACCCACCGGCGCAAACCCAGTTCCAGAGTCCGGTCGCTGGAAGGATCGAAAGGTCCGAACGGGATGGCGTCCGGAGGCTCCGCCAGACCGCCGGTTTCATAGGGACGATTCATGCGCCCGGCCAGGGAGTGTTCGGCCCGTTTCACGGTCAAGATGCGAGGAGTCTCTTCCGTAACCGCGACAATGACCGCATTCAAACCAATGATGACGGGCGGCGGATACAAGACGTCTCCCCCTCTGTCTTGCGCAGAATTATTTCAGTTCCTTGCTGGTGTAGCCGAGGATGCGTCTGGCAATGATCAGCCGGTTGATCTGGCCGGTGCCTTCAAACAAATCGCTGACTTTTGCGTCCCGCATCCACTTTTCGAGCAGGAGTTTTTGGGAATATCCAAGAATTCCCATCAGCTCGACTCCTTTTTGAGTAATTCTGGTGGCGACTTCGCCTCCTTTGATTTTTGACATGGAGGATTCGAGCGTGTTGGGTTTGCGCTGGTCCACAAGCCATGCGGCCTTCAAAACCAGCAGCCACGCGGCCCGCAATTGAGCCTCCATGTCGACGACGTCCCGCTCGATGGACGTGAGAAGGTTCCGCGGGACGCCGTGCCGTATTGTAATCCCATTCAGGGCAAGTTGTTCCTTGAGAAAATCCAGCGTGGCGCGGGCGACTCCGATCCCGCAGGCGGCCGCCGCAGGGCGCGCCGTGTCAAAGGTAGCCATGGCGCCTTTGAATCCTTTGCTCGTTTGGCTGCCCAACATGTTTTCCAGCGGCACCCGGCAGTCCTCGAGAAGCACCACGGCTGTGTCGCTCGCCCGAAGACCAAGTTTGTTTTCCAGTTTGGCGATTTTGACGCCGGGCGTTTTTGCCTCGACCAGGAAAGGTCTGATCGCCGCCCGTCCGGCGGAAGGATCGGTGGTAGCCCAGACGACCAGAACTCCGTCCGACTCGATCAGAGCCTTTTTGGCGCTGGTGACGAAAAGCTTCTCGCCGTTTAGGACCCAGCTGTCTCCGTCCTTCACCGCCCGGGTGCGAATCGCAGACGAGTCCGAACCGCAATGCGCCTCCGTGAGCGCCATGCAAGTCCAGGTGGGTTTATCGCCCTGGAATCTTTCTCTCAAGCGAGCTTTCTGCTCTTCGGTCCCGGCGGTATTGACCGCGTTCCCCCCTAGGGCTGGCCACGGCAGGCACATGAAAAAACCGAAGTCTCCCCAGGATATCATTTCCGTCGTGTGCATCTGGAGCATGAAGGACTCTTCCGGGACTGCGACCCCGGGCATCAGGCTGTCCAGCTTTTTGCGGGCAGTGCTCCAAATGAATCTGACGAAATCCCACGGCAGTTCGTGCTCGTGTTCATAATCGTCGAAGTAGCGGGCGTTGGGACGGATTTTCTCTCTCGCGACGCTTTCCGCATACTGTTGTTGCTCTTCTATGAGTTTGGAATTCTCAAAACTGATCATTCCCGGTATCTCCGCGTTGTTTGTGTAAATCCAATTGTCATCCGTCCATTGTCCGTCAGACAATGGAAATGCCTTCGAGGATTCCGAATCCGCGCGCATTGCGCAGCCAGAGTTCCGCCGGGTAGTCCCGGATATATCCGTACCCTCCAAGAAACTGGACGGCTCTGTCTGTTATCGTCAGCGAAATGTCGCTTGTGTAATTCATCGCCAAGTAAGCTTCCTTCGTGGCGTCCCGCCCATGATCCAGACGCCAGGCCGCTTCCCAAACCAGCATGCGAGCCGCTTCGATCTCGGTGATCATCTCTGCGAGAGTGAATGCGATCGACTGCCGTCGGGCCAGCGGCTCGCCGAATGCCGTTCTGTTTTTTGTATAATCCACGGCGTACTCGTAAGCGGCG
The DNA here is from genome assembly GCA_964642735.1 of uncultured Acidobacteriota bacterium. Classification (GTDB taxonomy): domain Bacteria; phylum Acidobacteriota; class UBA6911; order UBA6911; family UBA6911; genus UBA6911. The sequence goes on along the minus strand of CAZXSV010000016.1, from coordinate 50,987 downwards.
CGCGCAACTCCCAAGGCCATCGCCGACAGCGCCGTTCGCGACGAATTCAGCAAAAGCTGAAAATCGCATCCGGCTTCGCCACCCAGCCTTTGAGAGGCGGGAATTTCGCATTCGCTCAGCTTGACTCCGTAAAGGGGGAAAGCCCTCATTCCCATATTCTTTTCCCGTTCCAGCACAGTCAGCCCCGGCGAATTTTTCTTGACCAGAAACCCCTGGCATTTTCCTTCCAGCGAGGCGTAAACAAGCATCCATTCCGATTGTTCCGCAAACGGCACGTTGCACTTGCAGCCCGACAGCGCGTACTTGCCGTTTTTCCTTGTCGCGGTCGTTTGAGGCGCATTGGGATCGAAATTGAAACGGGGCTCCATGAGCGCCGCAGATCCGGGGACGTAGGAGTCGCTGCAGAACAGGTGCAGCAGCTCTTTTTTCTGCGCGGCGTCGCCGCAAAGCAGCAACGGGATCGCGATCAAATTGGGCGCCGTCAACGTCAGGGCTGCGCTCAAGTCTCCCCAAGCCAGTTCCTCGGCCGCCAGAACCCAGGTCAACGCCGAGCGTTCGCCGAATCCGCCGAATTCTTCCGACACGCTAGCAGGCAGCAGCCCCAGTTCCCAGCCGGCCTGCGTCCATTCCAAAGCGGGTTCGCCGGTTTCATCCGCATCCCGCATCCGGCTGCGAAATTCCTTCAAAGCCAGTTTTTTGGCAGCGCCGATGATTATTTTTTGTTCGTCTGTCGGTTCAAATGAATACATGCAATTACCTCTCAACAAAAGCCAGGAGCCGTTCGCCGGACATCCTCTCGCCGTCCTCTTTGGTTCCCGTTTGTTTCTACGGCGACTCTTTAAACCGCACTATTCATGAAGCTTCATGAATAGTGCGGTTTAACTCATCTCGCGGCAACGGATTTCCTCGCCGTAAAAAATCGCCGCAAGCCTGTCGAAAATGTGCGCTTTTTCGGATGTATAAAAAAGACGGCGCCCTTCCCGGGAACACTGGTTTTCGATTTCGGGATGCCGTTCCAGGTAGTTTTCAAGGCTTTCCGCGACGATCGGCCCCTGAGCGACAATCCTGACGCCTGGAGGCAGGCATTTGCGGATCTTGCGTTCCAGAAGCGGGTAGTGCGTGCATCCCAGAATGACCGCGTCAATGAGCCGGTCCGCCGCAAGAAGGCGTTCAATGTGCTGCCGGACGAAGTAATCGGCGCCGTCCCGGTCGAATTCGCTGTTTTCGACCAGCGGCACCCACATGGGGCAGGCTTCCTGGACGGCGGCGATGTCGGGAAAATACTTTTCGATTTCGATCAGGTAGGATCGGGATGCGACGGTTCCCGCGGTGGCCAGAATGCCGATATGCCTCGATCGGGTCATTAAGCCGATGCGCTCGGTGACCGGGCGGATCACGCCGAGGACGCGCCGCTCGGGCGCGATCCGTGGAAGATCCCGCTGCTGGATCGTGCGGAGAGCTTTTGCAGAGGCGGTGTTGCAGGCCAGGATCGCAAGGCGGCAGCCCCGGTCGAAAAGCCATTGAACGGCTTCCAGGGTGTAGGCGTAAACCGTCTCGAAAGATCTGGCGCCGTAAGGCGCACGCGCATTGTCTCCCAGGTAGAGAAAGTCGTACCGAGGAAGACGGCGCTCAATTTCCTTCAGCACCGTCAACCCGCCGAATCCAGAATCGAAAATCCCGATGGGACCGCTCATAGTTACAGGGCCTGCTCCGAAGAGAAAAACCTCCCGGGCGGGATGTTCCCAGGACGGCGCGATTCTATCGCGCCGTAAATTTTAACCGCGACCGACATGCGCGCTGAAGAATATTTGTCGTTTTGGAAATATTTTGCCATCCATCATCTTCCTGCATCGCAAGCGTCATCGGAATCCCGGTCCAACGGCAGCTTCAGCGCATCGAAGAAATCCTTGAGAATTCGCGCCGTCAGCCCCCAGATCTGGTGGGCGCCGAAGGAGTAATAATAAACATCTTCTCTGCCAAGGTACGCTTTTTTTTCGATCCGGAGCAGGCTTGGATCGAGGAATGTTCTGAAAGGCGCCTGAAGGATCTCAGCGACTTCGCGGACCTGAGGCACGGTTTGGAAAGGCGTCTCGATAAAGCCCGCAAAGGGAGTCACCCGGTATCCCGTGATGGAAATGTAATCGTGGAATCTTCCGAGAGGCTCGATTCTGCTCTCTTCAATCCCGACTTCCTCGAAGGTTTCCCGGAGGGCGGTTCTCAGAAGATCTTCTTCCCCCTCCCGCATCCCTCCGGGAAAGGAGATTTGGCCTTTATGCGTTTCCACATCCAGAGTCCGGAGAGTAAGCAGCATGTAATATTCGCCTCCGGATTTGAATATGGGCATCAGGACGGCCGCTTCCCTTGTAAAACCGGCGGTCAATTGTCTTGGCTGCAGTGCGGCAAGGCGGCTGCGGATATGATTCTTAATTTTCATTCGAAACACTTTGAGCTGTTTGTTCTTCGTAAATTGCGGCTATTTTTTGCATTGCGCGCTCAGCGGCGCCGCGATTGCGTTCGAGAATGGAAAACGCCGCGCGGCCCAAATCTTCCCGTTCGCGTGAATTGTGCAGCAGGCGCGAGAAAATTTCCATCAGTTGCTGAACCTGCAGGCTTCTGTTTGTTTCCCCGGCGGCGATCGGACAAAGGCCTCCGCATTTGCGGAACTCTTCCGCGATCTGACGAAAATTGTCCATGTAGGGGCCGATCACGATTGCTTTCGAAAAGCGTGCGGGTTCCAGGATGCTGTGTCCGCCGTGACGGATTAACGTGCCCCCGACAAACACGATTGTCGCGAATCTGTATGCCGTCTCAAGCTCTCCCAGGGAGTCCAGAAGGAGAATTCCCGGGGCGTCTTCCATGCCGCTCGATCGATCCGTGCGGCGCCGGACTGAGAAGCCTTTGCGAGCCGCCAATCGGGCGACTTCGTCGAACCTCTCGGGGTGGCGAGGGGCCAGCATTAGTCGAATCGTCCCCAGATCCGGCGAACGACGGATTTTCCCAAACGCCTCAAGCAGAATATCCTCTTCTCCCGGATGAGTGCTGCCGGCTACGATCAGCGCCGCGTTTCCCTTTTCCAATCCGAATGCCCGCTCCAAAGCATCTTCCGCCTTTTCTTCAGCGTTCGCGCCGGCGGCGTCCCAGTCATATTTCATGTTGCCCGTCACCGCAACTTTCCCGGCCGGAGCGCCAAGCGCTCGTATGCGGCCTGCGTCTTCCTCGGACTGCATCATCAGCAACCGGTAGTTTTGGAAAACCCTTTTCAGAACCGGTTTCGCCCAGCGGTAATATCGAAAAGAGGAAGCCGAAATCCGCCCATTGACCAGCGCGACAGGAATGCCGCGCCGGTGAGCCTCATGCACGGTGTTGGGCCATATCTCGGTATCGACGATGATCAGCAGAGACGGACGGATCCGGTCGAACACGCGCCGGACGATGGATGCAAAGTCCAAAGGGAAATAGAAAGCGCTTCCTTGCCCGCAGGCGGAAAAGCTCCGGACGGCGACTTCCTGTCCGGTCGCCGTGACAGTTGAAAATACAAAGCGCGTTTCCGGGTATTTTTTATGAAACAGACGAACAAGAGGCCGCAGACTGAGGGTTTCGCCGACTGAGCATGCATGAAACCAGATGGTGAACCGGCCGTCATGCTTCAGCGCCTCCGGCAGCCGCCCCAAGCGCTGCCCGAGGCCCGGAAGACGTTGGTTGCGCCGCCATGCTTTATAAAGGAACGCCGGAATCAACAGGACTCCCCAGGCTGCCAGCAGCAAGCTGTATAAAAAATACATCACGACCTCAGCCCGGCGCCGGCGCCCAGGAGGAACTCTGCCGCCCTTTTCAGATCAGCCTCCGTGTCGACACCCACCGTATCATAGGGCGTCTCAAGAACCATAACGGCAATTCCGTTTTCCAGCAGCCTCAGCTGCTCGAGCCTCTCGGAAAGCTCCAGCGCCGATTGGGGCAGGGCGTGAAAAAGTCTCAGAGCCTTCCTTGTATAGCCGTAAAGCCCGATATGCTTATAGCATTTTATTCCGCTGAGCGCGCCCCGGTTGAAGGGAATCGGAAAACGGGAAAAATAAAGCGCCCGATTCCGGCTGTCGGTCACGACCTTCACGCAATTCGGATCCTGCGCGGCCGCGCAATCAATCGACACCTTCAGGGTTGTGACTTCTTCCTCCCCCGCGAGAATGGGGCGAAGCAGCCGTTCAATGTGGTCGGGCCGCAGTGTCGGTTCATCTCCTTGCAGATTCACATAGATGGCGCCATCCGTGCGCTCCATCACTTCAAACAGCCGGTCGCTGCCGGAGGAGTGCCGGGCGGTCATGATTGTCGGGACGCCATGATCCGCGCAATAACGGCAGACTTCTTCACTGTCGGTCGCTACCAGCAACTCATTCAGCAAAACCGACTCCCGGGCTCTTTCATAAACCCAGTGCACCATCGCTTTTCCGCCGATTTCACGCAGGACTTTGCCCGGCAGCCTCTCGGAATCATATCGGGCGGGTATGACGCCGATAATTTTGGAGCGATGGTTCATTATTTTCCCTGTAAACCGGACGGCTTATTATCCCATAGAAAAGCGGCCGGGTCCGGAAAATATAGCCCGAATTCCACACTGCGCCGCGGAATTCTTCCGTCAGGCGGTTTATGTTATATTGTGAGATGCGGATGGAACCGATGCAAAAACGCTTCGCCCGATTGCTGATCCCCGGGATTGCGCTTGTCGCCCTGTCCCTCGCTCCATTTCGATCGACGTCCGCTCTTCAGCTCATTCGAGTCGACAGCGCTCTTGTTTCGATTCCCGTTATTGTCAGCGATATAAAAGGAAGATACATTCCGGGATTGAAACAGGGCGACTTCAAACTTTTTCATGACGGCGCGCCTGAAAAAATATCCCTTTTCCTTTCCTCGGACGATCCTGTCAAGATTGCGCTCCTTCTGGATGCCAGCACCAGCACCGCCGCCGCGCTGGGCGAAATAAAAAAAACCGCCGGGCGTTTTCTGCTGCAGATGCGCCCCAACGATATGGCAATGGTCGTGAGTTTTGATTCGGAAGTCCGGATTCTGTGCCCGTTCAGCTCCGACCGCCGGGAGCTTGAACGGGCTATCAAGAAAGTTAAAGCCGGCGGCGCTTATACAAGATTGCGGGATTCCATCCTCAGCCTCCAAAACCGGTTCCGGTCCATTTCCGGCCGCAAAGCTATTGTGCTGCTCACGGACGGGGACGATCATGGCAGCGCAACCGCCGAGCCGGAGCTTCAAGAGGCGGCTTTGTCCTCCGGAGTCCAGATTTATTCGGTTTTTTACGAGATCGACCTCCGGAAGTTGATGAAAGAATTGTTCGGATACATTCCGAAGAGAAAAAAGGAGTTCTATTCCGCCTGGACCGAACGAATGGAAAAAGCGGCGCAATTTCTGCAGGACCTGTCCGAGCGTTCGGCCGGGCGCTTTTACAGGAGCAAAGTGGCGGAACTGGATCGGGCCTTCAGGCAAATTTCGGAGGAACTGCATTCTCAATATCTCATCGGCTTCTATCCCGACCATTCCAAGCTGGACGGAAACCTGCATTCGCTGGCGGTTAAAGTCGAACTGCAGGACGCGGTTGTTCGAAACCGCGGCAGCTATCGCGCAAGAACAAACGACAGATGACCTGCGGCGACCTCCGGTCCAACGAACGGATCCGCCGGTCGCAAACATATTATTCCAGGTGGTATCATGAAATGCGTGTTGCGGCGATCGGGTCGCGCCGCTTATCGTTCAGGAGCCGTGCATGCGACATAATTTATTTCATTCATTCCAAAAACTGCACATTCCAGACGGCCGCGCCGGCGAATATTATGCGTTGGCTCAACTTGAAAAAGAGGGAGTGGGCGCGATATCCCGGTTGCCCTACAGCATCCGAATCCTGCTTGAATCGGTTTTGCGCCATTGCGACGGCAAGGGAATCACGGAACAGGATGTCGTCCGTCTGGCGAACTGGCGTCCGAAATCGACCCGAACCGAGGAAATCCCATTTCTGCCAGCCAGGATTCTTCTGCAGGATTTCACGGGAGTCCCGCTTCTGGTCGATCTCGCGGCGATGCGTTCCGCGGTCGCCAGGCTCGGCCGGAACGTCAGGATGATCGAGCCGCTCGTCCCGGTGGACCTGATCATCGATCATTCGGTGCAGGTCGATTTTTGGGGCGATTCCGACGCTTTGCAGCGAAACATGGAAATGGAACTTCTGCGCAACCGCGCCCGATACCAGTTCCTGAAGTGGGGCGCCCGGAGTTTTCAGGGCTTCAATGTCATTCCTCCCGGAATAGGGATCTGCCATCAGGTGAATCTGGAGCATCTCGCAAGAGTCGTTCAGGAAAGAGACGGCGTCTATTTTCCGGACACGCTCGTGGGAACCGATTCCCACACCACCATGATCAACGGCCTGGGTGTTTTGGGCTGGGGCGTAGGCGGCATCGAGGCGGAATCCGGAATGCTTGGGCAGCCTGTTTATCTGCTGACTCCGGACGTCGTGGGCGTTCGATTGCACGGCTGCCTTAAGGAAGGCGCCACCGCCACCGACTTGGCGCTGCGGGCGACCGAAATGCTGCGCAAGGCCAAGGTGGTGGGGAAAATTGTCGAATTCTGCGGGCCCGGCGTCGCCGGTTTGCCTGTTCCGGATCGAGCCACCCTCAGCAACATGTCGCCCGAGTATGGCGCCACCGCGGGATTTTTCCCGGTGGATGAAGCGACCTGCTCGTACCTCATCAATACGGGCAGGCCCAAGAGCCTTGTCGATGCCGTTCGCGCCTACTACAAAGCCCAGCAGATGTTCGGCTCTCCTGGCGATGAAGTGGAATACAGTGAATTGTTTGAGCTCAATCTGACGGAAATTGCTCCGAGCGTCGCAGGGCCGAAGCGTCCCCAGGACCGTATCGCGTTGGAAAACCTGAAGACCGAATTCCGGAAAACATTGCAGAATCCGGTTGCAGAAGGAGGGTATCGGAAGCCTGCCGCTGAAATCGATAAAACCTTTGCGCTGCCAGCCGATTGCCATCCGGCCGTCGCCCGGTCGGCCTCCAGTATTGAGGCTGCCGCGGCGGGCGCTTCGCAAAGCCTGCGCCACGGCTCTGTTGCGATTGCTGCGATCACTTCGTGCACCAACACTTCCAATCCCAACGTCATGATCGCCGCCGGTTTGATGGCCAGGAAAGCGGTGGAAAGAGGGCTTTGCCCTCCTTCCTATGTGAAGACGTCTCTTGCGCCCGGATCGCGCGTCGTCGGCGAATATTTGGAGAAAAGCGGGCTTCAGAAATATCTGGACTGGATAGGATTCCACCTTGTAGGGTACGGTTGCACAACCTGCATCGGAAATTCCGGGCCGCTCGCCCCCGCCGTTGAAGACCTCATTGCAAAAAACGATCTTGTCCTGGCGTCCGTTTCGAGCGGAAATCGCAATTTCGAGGCGCGAATCCACCCGGCCATCAAAGCGAACTTTCTGATGAGCCCTCCCCTGGTCGTGGCCTTCGCGCTCGCCGGCCGTGTGGATATCGATCTAACCCGGGAGCCTTTGGGAAAAGACGCCGAAGGGAAAGACGTCTATTTACGGGATCTCTGGCCCGGATCAGAGGAAATCGAAGCCTACATGAACCTGGCGTTTGATCCCGACACGCACCGGAGGCTGTACTCGAATATCGCCGGGCAGAATGAACTCTGGAATGAGATCCCCTCCGTCGCCGCCGACGCTTATTTATGGGACGAAACTTCCACCTACGTCCGTGAGCCTCCCTATTTCGAAGACTTCCAGATGAAGCCCGAAAAGATATCGCCGATTCAAGGCGCGCGCCCTCTGGCGATATTCGGCGATTCGGCGACCACCGACCATATAAGTCCCGCGGGTTCCATAGAACCGGCTTCGCCGGCCGGCCGTTACTTGCAGCAGAAGGGCGTCGAACCGGCCGATTTCAACAGCTACGGCTCCAGACGCGGCAACCACGAAGTGATGGTGCGTGGGACGTTCGCCAATGTGCGGATCAGAAACAGGATGGCGCCCGGAACCGAAGGAGGCGTGACGCTGTATTATCCAGGTGGCGTGCAAATGAGCATTTACGAAGCCTCCTGCAAGTATCGGGAAGCTGCAATCCCGCTTGTTGTCCTGGCCGGACAAGAATACGGGACCGGAAGTTCGCGCGACTGGGCCGCCAAGGGAACCCGGCTGCTCGGAGTCCGGGCTGTCATCGCACAGAGCTTTGAACGCATCCACCGCAGCAACCTGGTCGGATCGGGAGTTTTGCCATGCCAGTTCAAGGAAGGCGCGAGCGTTGACTCTCTAAATCTGGACGGCAGCGAGATCTTCGACCTGCCGGGCGCCGAGGGCGATTTGAGTCCGAGGCAGGATCTGGCGCTGATCATTCATAGGGCCAATGGGAGGACTGAATCCGTCCCGGTCACGCTGCGCATCGATACGCCAGTCGAAGCGGAGCACTGCAAAAACGGCGGCATTCTGCCGTACGTTCTCCGGCGATTGCTTTAATCCGCATTGTCGGCCAAACGGATCCTGAGCCCCTGCGCCCCGGCGGGATGAATGAAATCGCCGCCCGCGGGAATAATATTTCCTTAAAAAGCCTCTCATTGCGCGTGAAAGTTTTGTCGCTGTTGCTTAGGGCCTGTCAATGAATAACATTTGCACTTTGCTGCTGGCCCCCGGACTCGCTGGCTACGCGCGAGCGCGGCGCCTTGCATCTGTCCGCCCGGCGCTCGCGCCAAAGTGTAAACGTTATTCATTGACAGGCCCTTAATACGCCGATTGGGGTTTTTTGTTTTTTAAACTCTTGCGAATAATCCGGGTTGGAATCGTCTCATGACACAGGCCATTCATCATCCTTATGAACGAATGGGCCATGCCGCGATTGACGCCCGTCCGCTTTTCGATTCAGCGAATCGGCGGCAGAATATCGCTTTTTTCAATAGGCCCATCGGGATAGCCTGCTTGTCACACTATTGTGACATCCTTCTTGACAGATGATGTTGACCGGGATAGATTCGAATGCATGCGTCCCCATACCGGCCGAAAGCATCCACTTGTCGGCCTCAGGCCGCATGAGATAAACAATTTTGACTGGGATGGAAAAGAGGCGCCCGACAGCCGGTTTCGATCATTCGACCGATGTAAAAATCCATTCCAAGACCTATAAATGCAATATGCTATATTGAAGCCAAAACGATTAATCAGGAGATTGCAGCCCATGAAAAGATCGCCTTTATTTTGTTTATTGGCAGCCATTTTCGCTTGTGGAATCTGTTTAGCGCAAACGGCGGCGAGGCAGGAGATAGTCCCTGCTCCGCTGCGATCGCCCTCGGCGCCTGCCGTTGCGGCGCATTCTTCGCCGTATAATCTTATGGGGGTTCAGTATCCGAGGATTGAAGAAGACTCGCGCGTCACCTTCCGCTTCAACGCCCCCACGGCGCAGAAGGTGCAGGTCGCCCTTGTCACTTCCGGTTCGAATTCGCTCAATCCTCTTCCGTATGACATGGTCAAAGGCGACGATGGCGTGTGGACCTACACTACCAAAGAGCCGCAGAGCCCCGGATATCACAACTACTGGATGCTGGTCGATGGCGCGATTGTGTTGGACCCCGGAACCAATGCTTTCATCGGCTATAGTCACATGTGCAACGGCTTTGAAATTCCAGAGCCGGGCGTCGGCTATTATGACTTGAAAGATGTGCCGCACGGCAGCGTGCTGATCAAGAATTACTTTGCCAAATCGATCAACTCCTGGCGCCGCATTTTCGTCTACACGCCGCCGGATTATGAGAAAAATGCTGCGGCTCGCTACCCGACGCTTTATTTGCAGCACGGCGGAGGCGAGGATGAACGGGTGTGGATTGAGATGGGCCGAACTAATCTAATCCTCGATAACCTGCTTGCGGAAGGCAAGGTCAAGCCGATGATTGTGGTGATGGAAACCAGCTACATGCCCAGCCAGGGCGGCCCTGGCCGGGGCGCCGGCGCGGGCGCTCCCGCCGGCCGCGGCGCTGCTCCAGGGGCCGGCGCTGGACCCGGCCGCGGGCCCGGATTCGGCGGATTCGGCGGTCCCGGGGGCGGTCCCTACGGACAGCTAATGGTTAATGATTTGATTCCCTGGGTCGACGGCAACTTCCGCACTCTTGCCGACAAGAATCACCGGGCTATGGCAGGCCTTTCGATGGGCGGCATGCAAACCGCATCCGTCACCATGGCCAACCTCGATAAATTCTCGTACATCGGCCTGTTTAGCGGCGGCGCAGCCACAGGCTTTGGCGCCGGCGGCCGAGGGGGGGCAACTGCAGCGCCTGCGCAGCTGGACCTTAAGACGATCTATAGCGGCGCTATGGCTGACCCGGCGGAATTCAACAAGAAGGTCAAAGTCCTCTTTATGAGTTTCGGCTCGGAACCGCCTTTGGAAAATCCCGAAGGCCTGAAGAGGCACCAGGAACAGCTCATTGCCGCAGGGATCAAAAACAGCTACGTATATATCTCTCCCGGCACTTCGCATGAATGGCAGACGTGGAGAAGGAGTTTGTATGTTTTTGCGCCTCTGCTGTTCAGGGACGGCGCTTCCAGTTCGACAAAGTCCCCCAAAACGAGGTAATGGCCTTCAAGACGCTCGATGCTTGCCGCACACACGCGCCGACTGAGGTGTTTCCATGAGGATGGTCCGCCGTTTTATGACGCTTGTATCTGCCGCTGTGGCCGGCGCGGCGCTTCTGGCCATGGCCGGCGTGCAGGACGGGATTCGACTCCATCCGGCGTCCAAACTCACGCGGGCGGTTTCTGCAGAGAGGCCGCCCGATGCTGATGGTTTCATTCAACGCTGGCTGGTTCTCGAACCTATCGCGATAAAGATTCGCTCCAACGCTCAGCTGAACGATAGCTTCGTCCAGGCGACGATCAAAACCGACTACTTTTCCAACCAGTACAATGTGATTCCGCGCCATGGGGACAAAGCAACGGTGAACGGCTCGGATCTCACATGGCATGCGGTCGACTCGAACTCGTACCATATCAACCTTTACCACTTTGCCCGCTCGCTGAACAAGCAGGCGTTCAACGTCCTGTTTTGGGCCGTTGCAATCGTCAACTGCCCCGAGGAGATGAGGAATGTTCGCCTCGCTGTCGGCTCTAACGCTGCCTCCATCTGGTGGATCAACGGCACAGAAGTCATCGGCATTTACGGCGACCGCCACATGGTTGTCGACGACGGCGTGTCCAAGCGCCTTTCACTCAGGAAAGGGCCCAACATCGTGCGATGCGCCGTCGTCAACTCGCCTGGCGTCAGTGATATATGCGCGCGGTTTCTTGATTCAGCGGACAAGCCTGTAAAAAAATGGACCTCGATCCTGAGTCCATGACAGGGATGAACGGCGCCAATCCAAAATCATAGATAAGCATTTCTATTCTGAGGGAAAAGAAGGAATCTTAGAAATCCCGGAGGAAAGAAACAGGAAGAATTGGAGCGGAAAACAGGGCCGGCAGGGATCATGGTCCGGTGGACATGTCCGGATTCCCGGAATGTTCCCGGCCATTCAGCTGTTTGTGCCGTGTTTTCGATCCTGTATCGCCCCGCAACCCGGGTCCGACTACACCGGGATTCTCGACTCGCAGGGAACGCCGGTCTGGCAGAAACCGCAACCATAGCCCTTCAAGCCGTAATGTTTGCCGGCGTACTCCTCCGTCGCGTTGCACTGTTTCAAGCACGCCATCTTATTATGTCCCGACTTTGTGACGGCGCCGGCAGGGCACCGGGTGGCGCAGATCCCGCATCCTCCCGTGGAGTAGAACAGGCAGTACGCGTGATGGTCCTGGTAGGGACGAGGCGTCGGCGGGATTTCGATTTTGGCGACCACGGAGCCGCAGCGCATTGCCTTCCCCTTTGCGGTGATCAGGCCGTCGCATAATCCGAAAGTTCCCAGGCCGCAGGCATAGGCGGCGTGCCGTTCGGACCAGGACGAAGCCATGCCGTACCTTTCCGAATTCCCCATTTTGAAGCTCTTGGAAAAGACGGGAATGACGGCGGGGTAGCCCGCCTTTGTGAGCGTTTCGGCCACGAACCGCCTCAGCTCCTCATTGAACTCCTCGCCGTAGATGCGCGCCCGGATCCATTTTTCCGAAGGGTTGGTCTTCTGCTTGCGAAGATCCGCCTTGATCGATTCCGTATGGGGGAGCGCCCAGGAGATAACCGCCAGCTCCTCGGGCTTCGCGGCGGCGCCCGGGAACTCGAGGCTGAAAATTTCGAGCGGAGTCCAGTGAAAGGGCCCCACATGCTCCTTGAAGGACTGGAAAACTGGGTCGTCGCCCCGGGCAAAGCCGACCAGCGGCTCGTCCCACGCCTTTTCATTTTCCGCGCTCCTGATGGAGTTGGACGGGGAATTTGCGACGCGCCCGACGATGAGAGACGAAATCCAGCCGGCGGAATCCTGCCCGGGCTTCGTCGACGCGAAGAGGCCGAAGCTCATATTCCCGGCCACGCCGGCCATGGCGGAGGCTTTAAGAAATTCCCTTCTATTCAGTTCGGGCTTCATGCAAGGCTCCTGTCATGAGTTCCAGTATCGTCCATCGGGGATAAAAAAGCCATTGCCTTTTCTCGAAAGCACGCCGCCGGCCTAGGCAAAGGGAAACAGCGGCATCCTGCCGCAGGTTCTCCGGCGTTTGCTTTAATTTGCTTTTCTCGCCAGCCTCTCATGCGGCCTGGCGGAGCACCCGGCGACGCATGAAAATGGCAACGGTTCCCGCATGCGGGTCGGGGCTTTAGCCCCGAAATGTTCAGGTTCCGACGTGTCGCGGCTGAAGCCGCGACCCACATGCAAGTTGGGTCGATTTTCGAAGCAGGTTTCGTTGCGAGACGGCGCAGTTGCCCGGGTCCGCCGCCGCAGCAGCAGGAGCTTCATGAATAATCCGGGTTAATATATCCGCAACATTTACGGATCCTCTGCGTAGTCTCTAAAACATGGACGCTATTCTGTTTTTACCTGATGCGGAGGAGTCGTTATGCTTAATTTTGCGAAATTGGCATGGTTGCCAGCTGTTCTGCTTCTGATTGCAGGCGTCGCGAATGTTCGAGCGCAGAATTATCCTCAGCCCGTCTGCGAGGTCGTTCTTCACGAGGAGCTTTCCGAGCTGGCGGACGCGCGAGTCGCCGTCGACCTTGCCAGGTCGGATTTCGCCGCCTATGAAAAGATATTCGATATGATTAAGGGATTGTGGAACGCCAAAACAATCCCGGATATGGACTACATCAAAGCCAAATACGATCGGGACGCTGCCAAGCTCACCCTGGAAAAAAACGATTTCATCCTTGAAAGACAGAGCGCTCTGGTAGAACAGTATCGTCTGATATGCAACGGAAGCTTGTCAGGCGGCGCAATGCAGGAACGGGCGGCTGCAATCCGAAAAACCTATCTTCAGTACCGGCGAGCGGATTGCAATGCATTGGCCAAGGGAATCGAGATCGCCGCAAACAACCTGGAATACAATAGCCAGTACCTGCAGAAAATCGCCAAATTGCGCCAGGAGAAATTCGCCACCAACACTCAGGTGGTTCTGGCGGAACTCGATGTGGAGCGCGAAGAAAAGAGCCTCGCGGATGCCAGACGACGCGCCGGCGCCTGCCGCGCCGAGATAGCTGATCTCGAGAAGACGCCTTAGCCCGCATTGTTCGTAAAGCTTCTACTGCGGAGGCGGATCCGGGCATGCCTGCTGCGTTGCGCTCCGTCGGGCTCCTCGACGCACTGTCGAGAACGCGGGGCCCTCGGTCGCGCGCCTTGTATCCATGCCCCCCCCTCCTCGCTACGAACCTTCATGAATAATGCGGATTAGAATCGGCCGCCAGCTGTAGGAATTTATTCATTTCTTCTGCCGGCGGGCCGCTGCGGAAAATCCGGAGTGGAACCATGACAACAGCTGCTGCTCGAAGCTCTCGGACAGCCTGTCGGTCTTGTGCAGACGCGGAAGGAACATGCGCCGGAATGTTTCCATTACGGCCGAAGCGTCCAGCGAAGGGAGAGGCAGGAATATCCCGTCGGCGGAGAAAGCGCCGTCGGCGACAATCCCATGACAATTGCTTTAATCCGCATGGTCGGCCAGACGGAGCCTGAGCCCCTGCGCCCTGGCGGGATGAATGAAATCGCCGTCCGCGGAAATGATTCTTTTTTTTCTCAAAACATCTTTCGCCTTGTCCCGCAATTCAATGTTTGCCACTATCTCCTGAATGCGATCCTCTCCTCCCGTGTTTCGAATGAGGCGGATTGCCGGGCCGCTCCCGACTTGCCATACTCCTGCGGATTTAGGATTGCCAAGCAGTCGTCTCCAGTCTTTTTGTTTTTTTTCAAGATTTGAGACGGCAATGACGATTTCGCCGATTGATTTGAGCCCCACGGCGCCTCCATGGTTCAATCTCAGCCGGTTTCCCAGTTGCTTTCTCCTGAAATCCGCGCCGAGGAAAGCATCGCTGTACTCGTAAAGGAAAGTTGAAAGCTCGCCGCTCGAAAAAGACAAAAGCCGGACGATCGTCAATGCCGCTCCCCGGGATCCATCCGGAAGGATCGAATATTGCGATTGGGGCGCGCTGAACGAAATTCCGCTGATTTTCATTTCAGGCAAGGCCTTGGACAAAGGAAGCGGTTCGAAAACAATTCCGGAAAAACGCGCCTGCGACATTTGGAGCCGGGTGGTCTTCGCATATCGAAAAAACTCGAGAATGATATTCCCCGCGCCCGCCGCCCCCCTGACGTTTCCCTGCCGCTTTTCCAGCGGCCAGGCAATCGGCAAATTGAGAGTTTCGGTGAAAAATCGGAACAGCGCCTCGGGATCTCCGGACTCGATCAAAATCTGATCGACCTGACGGATGATCGGACTTCTCCTCCTTGGGTTTTGCGCGCCAAGCAGGAAGGAGGCGGCAAGCAGAAGGCTCGTAATAGCGATAGTTTTTATTTTCATCAAAGCAACCCGCAGAATTCAGGAGTTTCGAGGCCGAAGCCGTGAGCTGGCGATGCCAAAGAGTTTCTCCGTCTCGGAGCGCCGTAGAAACGCCGGTTCTCTCCGGACCGTTGGGCTCTATATTTCCGGAATCCCGCATGCCCGGCAGCCGGGCCTTCCGCCTTCGGAACTGCACCCAGCGATATTAATTTCCACGAACCTCAAAATCCACCGAATCCAGCTCTTCTGAACCTTCAACCAGTTTTAATACATGCTTCCCTTTCTCCGGCGCCCACAGAGTCAGCGCTTTTCGTCCGATGATGCGGCCGTCCAGACGCCATTCCATGGCGGCTGACGTCTGCGACGCTTCAAAAAACATCTTCTGGTCGTTTTCGGGGATGTCCGGGTCCAAGGCGACGATCGTTCCCGGCGCAGGGTAGAGAATCCTGGCCTGCGCCGGGCGGGTCGCGCATTCGGCCAGCGTCGAGTCTTCGCCGTCGAAGAACCATTCCATTTGTTCCCGATCGACGCCTCCAATCCGAACGGCTTTTCGGACCAGCCCGGAAGGGGGAAGAGGCTTGCGACTGCTTTGTCTTCGATGCAGCCAATTCATCACTTCCACCCAGACCGGCGCCGCTCCCGTGACTCCGGATACATCCCACATCGACTGCCCTGAAAAATTGCCGGCCCATACCCCGACCGTGAAACGGTCGGAAAATCCGATGCACCAGTTGTCCCTCATGTCTTGGCTGGTTCCCGTTTTTACCGCCGTCCAGTATCGCGTGGCCATTGGATTTTCGAGGGCGAAAGTGCGGCTTCGGCCTTCGCGGTCCGAGAGGATGTCCGCGGTCAGAAATGCCGCTTCGGCCGAAACCGCCCGCCTGAATGTTGCGTCCTCCGTTCCTGAAGACATCCGGCATGGGCGCCAGACCCCGCCGTTGGCCAACGTGCGGTAGGCATTGACGAGATTCCATAGACTTACATCGGCGGCGCCGAGCGCCAGCGAAGGGCCATAAAATTCCGGCGGCTCGAGATTGCCGAAGCCGAATCGGCCAAGGCATTCCACAAAAGAATCCACGCCGACCAGGTTCAAGGTTTTTACGGCAGGAACGTTGAGGGAGGATGCGAGCGCGACCCTCGCCGTCACAGGCCCGTGAAAAAGGTTGTCGTAGTTTTTAGGCCTGTAGACGCCTCCCGGCGCCGGGACGTCCAAAGGGCTGTCCTCGATCAGCGAAGCGGCGGCGATGTGTCGTTTTTCGAAAGCCAGCGCATACAGAAAGGGCTTCAGCGTGGAGCCCGCCTGGCGCGCCGCCTGAACCCCGTCGACATGCTTTGCACTCGATTGGACGCCGATATTGCCGACGTAGGCCAGCACCTCTCCGGTCTTGTTGTCGACGACCAGAGCCGCGCCGTCGTGCATATTCTGATTTCTTGCCGACAGTACGTGATGGCGCAGCGCTTCCGCCGTAAAGCTTTGCAGCCTGCCGTCCAGAGAGCATCCAAGGACGGCAGGCTGCCGCTCGCCCGAGGAATCCATTTCACTGAAAAGACGGCGGGCTACATGGGGCGCCAGCGCAATTTGCGGTTTTATGAAATACGGCCGGCCGAGCGAATGCGCGATGGCTGCTTTTATCTCCGTCGACGCCGCATGCAACTGCATCGTTTCCGCCAGCGCGAGAGCCCTGTTTTTTACGGTTTCGATTCCCGCATTGGGAGCGCGCACCAGCGCCGCCAGGACGATGGCCTCGCAATCCTTCAGCCCCTGCGGCTCTTTTCCGAAAAGCCCTCTGGCCGCGGCGTCCACGCCCTGAAGCTCTCCGCGGAAAACGACAAGGTTCAGATAGGCTTCCAATATCTGCGTTTTCGACCAGGATTTTTCCAAAGCTCGGGCCGCTCGGGCTTGCCTGATTTTTTGGGCCGCGGAACGTCGGACGCCGCCGCGATCGAGTTCTTCGTCCAGCATGGATGCAAGCTGCATCGTGACAGTGCTCGCGCCGCGCATCCGGGAAGAGTCGAAAGCGCTCCAGCCGGCCGCCGCAACCGAAATCCAATCGACGCCGCGATGCGTGTAAAAGCGGCGGTCTTCTCCGGCGAGGATCGCCGTTTGCATGGCCGGCGAAATGTCCTTGATGGACGTCCAATCCAGGCGCCGCCCCCGCTTGTCCGTTCTCCATTCGTGGATGATCTCGCCGTTTCGATCCAACAGGAGGCTGTCCGATCGAAGATGGGAGTTTCGGACTTTTTCAAAGGAAGGAACTCCGGGGAGCGGCTGCAAAACAAAGTAATGGATAAACGCCAAAGACGCGAGGCACGTAAAAAGCGTCAGCAAAAGGGAATAGGATGCCAGTATCTTCAGCGTTTTAACCTTCATTGAATTCTCATCGCCGGGTTCGGAATTTCGCCGAACATTTCCGGTGAATACATCGCTTCGACTCTGGTGGGAGGAAGGTTCATCGTTCCTTCATTATTGAAACGAACGGTGTATTCAACGGTCCAGGACCCTTTCGGGACATACTCGTAATAGGCCCGGAAGGCCTCGAAAGACCGTTCCAGGAAGGCGGGCCACGCCCATCCTTCGCTTTTTTCTCCCCGTGCGGCCAGTTGCGAGTCGCGGCCCAAGCCGGTTCCCAGAATGGTCGCACCGGCCGGGATCGGATCGGTTGCCACGACCCAGGTCCTGTCGGATTGGGCTTCCAGTTCCAGCCTGACCCGTGCGACATCCCCCTTGCTCCAGACGCCGGGCCGGCTTTGCTCCACCGGGATCCATGTTTTTTTAATTTTGAATCCGCTGAAAGAAGGCGCCGCAAGCGGCGTCGCGGCCGAACTTCGGATCGTCGCCCAAGGACGCCCCGCGCCGGACATCCGGATCGACAGGTTGGATTTTTGAACCGGCCAGCCGAACGAAAAGGTCGTTCCCCGGCCGGAAGAATCCCAGTTTAGCGTCTGGGTTTTGCCCGCAAGCTCGACCGTGCTGGTCCCGGAGACAGGCGCTTTTTCGAAAATATCCGAGAATTTTTTCAACGCCAGCACGCCCCAGGCATTGGCGGCTGTCGTGTCCCACCGCCCCCGTTTTTGCCTTGCAAGGGCGCCGCGAACCATTTTGGGAATGTCCGAACTCCAGTTCGCAGAGTCCAGAACGCTCAGAATCAGCCGCGCCGCATTGCCGTCGGGCGAGACCATCAGCCACCACAGGCAATCTGTTTTCTCGGTGGAAAAATTCATCGCGGCGCCCTGATAATTCAGCCGCGACCTGAGAATTTGCTCCGCTTCGCGGAGGCGGGCGTCGCGTTTCGGGATGGAAGAGACTCTCTTCAATAAGGCGTGCCAGTCGATCAACCCGGAAGTCGGCCAGAGATTCGGTTCGATCCGGATGGAGGAAAGCAGCGAAGGCGCCACTTCCGTCGATCTGGAAACAGCTTCGGCAGCCGCCAGTTTGCGAAGCGCCAGGTCGACGGCCGGCAGAGAAGAGGAGCGGATTGTTTTCCCTTCAATGAAATCGCGCAGCCCTTTTATCATTCTTCCTTTGACATCCGGAGGAAGCGGCCAGCCGGCTTCCTCGGAAACGGACAAAACGTATGCGGTGAGAGCGTCGCTGCCAAGGGCCATGGAAGGGAAGTACTTGAGCAAACCTTCGGAGTCGAGGCAGGAGGGAATCGAAGCGGCTATTCTGGCCCAAAGCTTTGAGTCCTGCAGGGCGACGGCCCGGGACACGTTCTGCTCGAGGCAGGTGTAAGGATATTGTTTCATGTATTCGGCCACTTCGCTCAATCCGCCCGCAAGAGTCGGTTGAAAGGAGACGTCTATTCCGCCCGAGCCCGGGATGGCGTCTTTGGGACGCTCCACTTCAACGACGTGTCTGCCGGTCAGTTGCACAAGCTGCGCCTGAAGAGTCCTCGCCGGCGTTTGAGGGACGACCCGTTGGGTCGCCGACAGGCGGTCGATGACGCCCTCTCCGGCGCTTGCCTCGATCAGATATTTTATGGAATCCGTTCCTGCCGGCGCAGTAATGTTCCAGCCGATCGCCTTCGACTCTCCCGGTTTCAGCGAAATTTTTTGGGGCTGCAGCGACGCCTGCGCGCCGGCCGCGCTGGCGTCGATCCGGACATCGAGCGGCCGCTGCGTCGTGTTGCGAATCGTGAAGCCCGAATAAATACGGTCTCCCTCGCGCACCAACGGCGCAATTCCAGGCAGGATCATCAGATCCTGGGTCGACCGTATAGAAGTCGCGCCGGCGCCGAACCGGTCGACCCCCGCCGTCGCGACCGCGACAATACGGAAACCTGTGACGGAATCGTTCAAAGGAATTTCCGCCGTGGCAATCCCTTTTTCGTCCAGCCGGAGCCGGGATTGCCAAAACAGCAGAGTGTCGAAGAGTTCACGCGTTCTCTGCGCGCCGCCGCCTCCCCCCTGAGGCAAGGCCTTCAATCCGA
This sequence comes from uncultured Acidobacteriota bacterium, assembly GCA_964642735.1. Classification (GTDB taxonomy): domain Bacteria; phylum Acidobacteriota; class UBA6911; order UBA6911; family UBA6911; genus UBA6911. The sequence goes on along the minus strand of CAZXSV010000016.1, from coordinate 31,631 downwards.
AATGTCTTTTGCCTATCACCTGCATTTGTGCGGTGGAGGTTTCGACGTGATAGCCGCGTCTTCCCATCATCGCGTCGAGCAGATCCCAGCTTTTATTGGGCGTCAACTCGAGCAATCCTTCGTCTACAGCCGCCAGCGCGACTTCTGCGCCTTTGGGCGGCGGCGATCCTTCCGTCGTTTTAACCGATATCCGCACTTTCGCTTTTTCGCGAACTTTATATTGGGATCGGTCCGTTTCGACCTTCACCTTGAGTTCATGCGCTTTCCAGCCTACATGGATTTCTGCGATGCCGAGTTTAAAGGCCGGCCGGCCCAAATCCACCGTGGCCGTCGGCTGCACGTCGCCGATGCGGCCGCGTACGACAAGAACCGAAACGAAAATGTTCGGCGAATACCCTCCCTTGACCGGAATTTCAATGACAGGCTCCTTGCCGGAGATCTCTTTGACAAACGCCTCGCCCACGCCCTCCCGTTCAATCGTCACGAGCGCCGTGGCTTTCCGGAAAGGCATCCGGATTTGGAACCTGGCTTTTTCTCCGGGCTCATAGTGTTTTTTTTCAGGGAGCACATCCATGCGGTCGTCGTCTTTCGCGTCAAACCACCATTCGTCTTCTCCGGCGATCCACAGTTCTCTGTTCGCCGCCGTCCGCCGCCCATTGGCGTCGAACGTCGCCGCCTGCACGATCAGCCTCCCCGAACCGGGAGCGGGATTTGTGCAAATGAGCATCCCCCGTTTGTCTGTTTTGCCTTCGCAGAAAGAACCCAGACGCGTGGTTTCCGTCATGTGTTCATAGGCATAAAATCCTCCGATAAGCCGCTTGCGGTGGGAGTAGGTTTTTTTCTGGAAAACGTCCACCTTGACGGAAGCGCCGGCTACAGGTTTGCCATTCAAATCAAGCACGGCGGCTTTGAGTCTCAGGGCGTCTTTGGATTGCATCCAGGAGTCGGGCTGTATGGCGATGAGCCTCTCGGCGGGCCAGATTGGGATTCTGGAAGACGCTGTTTGCGTCTCTCCGCTCGGATCCCGGTACTCCAATTCGGCCTTGATCTCCATCGGCTTTTCCAAGGCAGGCCAACCGGCGATCGTCGTTCGCGCCGATCCGTTTTTATCGAGTTTCAGATCGATGCTCTTGAGCTCGAATCTTCGCTCCTCCTCCCATTCATCCTCCGAACGCGTCACCCCCTCCTTGACGGCGCCATTGGACAAGGCGAAATCTTCGAAGCCTTCAAAATTTGGCCTGTATCGGTCGCTGACATCGTAGCGGAACTTCACCGGGAGGTCTCCTGCGCCTCCGCCGCTGAGGTAGCTGACCGTCATATCCACCGTCACGCCGCCCGGGTTTACGAGCTTTTCCGAAGGAGGCAACAGGACGGCGCGCATCATCGGAACGCGGAATTCTTCGACCCGGAAAAATCCCGATTGAATTTCATGACCGTCTTCCTTCGGATCGGATGATGTTTTCAACAGACATAGAGCGTAATATCCGAGCCGGGCTTCCTGGGGGATTTTCCAGGTCGTCTCGGCGACGCCGGAATCCCATTGCAAAGGATATTCATATTCCTGTTCGCTTCCATAATGCCGGATGATCAGTTTCTCAGGCTCGTTCCCTCTGACTTCCTGCGCGAAACCGGCAAGCGTCGACCGGCGCAGAATGTGTTTCATGTGCACAGTGTCGCCCGCGCGAAACAGGCTTCGATCGAGAATCGTATGGGCCGCCGCAAAGCTCGGGCGCCATTCCGTCGGCAGCCGGAACCTCCAGGGCTCGATCCCATCGCCCCAGCTGCTATGAACAAAGGCCATGTCGTCCCTGGTTTGCGCTGTTATGAGCAGGCCTCCCCCGAGCCGGCCGTATGAACACTGGGGCAGTTCCTCCTCCCCGGGCAGCTTCATTCGCGCGATTCCGCTGCCGTCCGTCGTTCCCTTCCAGAGAGCCTTGCCTTCGCAGTCCCTCGCCTGAAGAGCCGCCTGCTTCACCGGTTTGGCGCCGTCGAGCGTCGTGACCCAGATCAGAGAGGATTCGGCGCCCCATTTGAAATGAACCGAAAGATTGGTGGCCAGGACGGTTGTGGGAACATACATCGGTCTGGAGCTTTTCAGCAGTGAAGCGCCGAGAAGGCCGCTTTTTATTTCCACCACATAAAATCCGGGCTTCTTCAACGGGATGCCGATGACTTCGAAGGCCTTGTCGCCGTGCAGCTTTGGAATAGTAAAGGCCTTTGCCTTCGGCGCGGTGACCGGGCCGAAAACGGACTGGTCCCGGTCCTTGTACGTTCGTTGCGACACTTTACGGATCCAGCCGAGCATCTGATCGGATTTGTCTATCGGCACTCGCAGCGCTTTTCCGCTCAGAATTTCTTCCCCCGGCTCGTCAGCGGACTTTTCGGGCGGCGGATCGAAATTATCTTCGCCTCCGGCCGCCTCGAACTGTTTTGCCTGCGCTTCCGGTTCAATATTCCTCAGCGTGACCGGGAGAACGGCGCCGCCTTTAAATTCGAGGATGCCGAAATCCGCGGCAAATTTGGCCAAAGGCGGATGCTCGGCCGTCTTCACCGTCAGCGGGAAGCTGCCGGCGTTGGCAAGCTTCCGGCCGGCGACGTCTTCGATGTTTTTGGGGATCTCGAGCGTGAAGGAGGAATTTTCCGGGAAAGGGCCGATGAACGTGATTTCCGACAGAGTTTCTTCGTCTCCATAGCCCCTTCTGATGGCGGCTTTCCATTTTCTCCCGTCCGGACCTGTCAATGTCGCCTGCTTCGCCAGACTCCAGCGCGTGAATTCGGAAAAAGACAGCCGCATGTCGGAAACGGGGACGCACGATGCATTCTTGTTTTCTCTTTCACAGGTGAAAGTGGCGACAAACGGCGCCCTGGCGGTGAAGGAAAGAATCTGTTCCTGCTCGCTTGCGACTCCGCCGGAGAAGGATGCGACCTTGCCCCATATCAGCTCGATTTTTGATTCTGCCGGAAATTTCTGCTTGGCTTGAATCAGGACGAGATGGTCCGGCCGTTTTTTAAAATAGCGCGGCGGGTAGATGGAATCAAGTATCGCCTCTCTTTCCGGACCTGAGACTATCCGGACGCCGATTTTCCGGGGCGCTTTGCCTATGGAGAACGAGACGTTCGAAACAATGGACTCCTCGTTTAGGGGGGCGCCGGTGAGTTCCAGGACGAAAATCTGGTCTTCCTCAACAGTGCTTCCCTGGTAAGGATGCGAATGGAGGATCGAGGGGCCGCCGGTCGAAAACCAGAATGTGCGCCGCCCCTGGATGCTTCCGCCGGAAAGCGATTTCAGGCTGTCTTTGAGATTAAATTCGCAGCGAACTCCAGCGGGAAGATCCCGCTCGAAATCGTAGGTCCAGTTGGATGGATCGGCCCATCTGCCGGTTCCTTTTTCCGGGCAGGCGATGTCGAAAGGATCGGCGGCGCGAGGATCCCCGAAGGGAACGATGGGCTCGGAAAATTGAACGCGCGCCTGCCGCACCGTCCGGACCGTCCCCTGAGGGGAAAATTCCTGAACGCGGGCCGTCCCCTGGACAAAAGCGACATAAGCGGTTAGCAGCAAAACCGCAGGCAAAATGATTGCAAAAAGTCTGGGTCTCATCGGCTTGCCTCCGATGCCGGCAAAGAGCTTGTCGGGAAAACGGGAAACGGAACGATGGTTGTCACGAATCGCGGCGATTTTATTTGATTTCAGTTTATTTTGCGCGCAAAATCCGCGGTTTTTTAATTCAAAGCCTTTTCACATCGAATCAATAGCCGTTGCAAACATGGCAGGGAACCGCATTTTCCCGCCGCAATCCGCAAGTTTCGAATTCCCGTCGGAACGTGCGCCAGGTAGCTTTTCAGTTCCTTCCTGATCCCGAGAAATCCGTAGGCGCCCAGCGCCTGCATCAGGCGCTGCACCGACGCTTCATGGAAAGCATCAAGGAAACTTCGCCATTCGAGGTTGTTTCCGGGAAGGTTGAAATAGAAGAAAAGCAGCTCCTCCCGTTCGGCTTCGGAAAAACTCACATAAGGATCGAACAGGAGGGACCCGAGATCGTAAAAGCGCGTCCCAAAGCGCATCCCCTGGAAGTCGATCAGGAAGGGTTCCCCATGCGAAATCATTATGTTCTGGGACTGCAGGTCGCGGTGCACAAGATTCGCGCAGTTCCTGCAAAGCCTTTCAGCAAGACCCGAAAGCTCCGCTTCCAATTCGTTTTTGAAAGCCGGATCATTCTCAATCCCGCAAAGAAGCGCGACAAAATGATCCATGAAATAGCCGCGCTCCCACCCGTACAAGCCGGGGCCGAACGATTCCATCAGTTTTACCCGATGGGAGGAGAACCGCTCGATGGGATAGGAGTGAAGACGGTGCGCAATCGCCAGGGACTTTTGGTACAACGGTTTGCGCGTTTCCCAGGACTCGTTTCTCAAAGACCAGAGGTCCGCATCGCCCAGGTCTTCCATCGCGATGAAACAGGCGTCGGAATCGTGGCGGATGATCCCGGAAACGGGAATTCCGATGCCCGACAGGAATGAACCGATGTCGGCAAAATAAGCGTTTTCGACCCGCTCCGGATTGTAATGCGACAAGATGGCCGACTTATCTCGATTCCATATCAGGCGGAAGTAGGTCCGGTTTGAGCCTCTTCCGCCCAGAGGAAGCAGCTGGACGGCGGTTGCTGAAGGGATCCCGAAGGCCTGGCGGGCGAAGTCAATAATCTTGCTTTGCATGTCCATAAGTTTTTTTTAGAGATTCGAAGACCGTAAGGGCGCCGATATCGTGCCAGTCTCCGTCGTCGATGACAATCCCGGCTATGGACCCCGGCTTTTCACGGATCCTTTGGATGAAAACCGCTACGATGGATTCAACTTTGCCGGGTTCGATGAATTGGAGCAAGGAAGTTTCGATTGCGTAAATTCCGGTGAACTGACATTGCCGCGAGCCGGGATTATTCAGCGCCTGGCGCATGTCGCAGACCGCTTCGCTGCCGTCGACGCTCACATTCAGGACCGGGCCGCCGCTTCGCAGCGCCAGGCTCGCTTCCGGCCGCCGGCGGTTGTGGAATTCCAGCAGATTGCTTAGCGGGAGGTTTGCGAGAATGTCGCCATTGTAGCATAAGATGCTCTGGTCCTCTTCGAGAAGGTCTTCGATGTTTTTCAAGCCTCCTGCCGTGTCCAGCAGGATGGATTCGTGGCGGAAAAAGACAGGCGCGCCGCGCCATTTTCTATCAGGAAACTTTTTCAGATAAGCTTCCGGGCAGTGGTGCGTATTGACGATGAACCTCTCAATGCCGGCGCCGAGAAGGTGGTCCATGGCATAGGAGATCACGGGCCGGCCGCCGATTTCAAGGAGCGGCTTGGGACAATCGTCGGTCAGGGGCCTCAAGCGCAGCCCAAGGCCCGCGCCCAGGATGAAAGCAGTCTTGAAACGTCTTTTCTTCCGCATGACTCATAGTAGCGTGCGCCCCGAAAAACACAAGACGGAAATCGGGCGCCGCCGCAGCGGGCGGGGCGGGAGAGTCATGCCGCGCCTGGTGAGCCGACTGGTTTATGAAAAATATCGTTTAAAAAACATTCATTCGCAAGGGCAACTCATGAAGCATGCCAATGCCGGCAGCAGTTCGCCTTTGCATTGCTGACAAATGCCCGGCATGTAAATGAGTGTTGCCGGCAAAAAAGTCTTCATTTATTACAAAATATCTTTTATTATCCATGATTCTTTGTCTTAAGGGGATTTAAATGAACCTCTCTGTCACGCTGCCGCTCTGGATTCAATATGGCGCCGCCGGCTGCTTCCTGGCTTCCAGCCTCTGCTATTTTTCAATCAAAAAAGGATGGTTGAGCGTTCTTTTCCTTTTCCTGGGTTTCAGTCTTCAAACCTGGTTTCTCTGGCGTCTCGGAAATGCAACCGGAATGTTTCTCCCAAACACGATGGTATCGCTGGAAGCGTTCATGCCTTGGGGGTTTTCGGCGGTGGTTCTGGTCCATCGGCTCTTTTCCAAGAAAACGAGGACTTTAAGCTCTGCGGCTGTTTTTATTTTGATCTTCTCCATAGCGGTTGCGGTTCAAACCCGCATCCTGATCGATCGGGGCGTACTGATTTATCCGCCCGGCCCCACACACCCCAGCGGCTGGGTTTCCGCGTTTTTTTTAATAGAAAGCATGGCTTATGCCTTTTTTTTCCTCGCTTGCTGGTTTGCTTTTCGGTACGTCCGAGGCGACGGGGAAGCCGGTTTCTTTCACAGCTACGTCATCCTGGCGTTTGTTCTCTTCAGCGCATCCCAGGTTGTCGGCGCGATCTGGAGCTATCTGGGATGGGCGGTTTTTTTCCATCTCTCCTCCGACAGACATTTCATCTCCGCGGCTTTCTGGCTGCTGCTGGCTTTGTATCTTCACTTCAAGTTCCTTCCGGGCTGGCCGGTTCGCAAGCGGGCTTTGGCGCTTGTGTTTTTCTTTTTCCCCGTCTTTTATTTTCGCTATATCCCATATTTCCTGAGCCATCTAAAACCTTAGGGCGGGACAAATGATGCAAAGAATCTGGCAGTTCCTTTCCGGAGTCAAAACAACCCTGTGGCTTGTTGTCGCCGCCATCGTTTTAATCCTCACCGGCAGTTTCTATGTCAAGACGTATAAGATGGGATTCAACTCCCTCAATCACGTCCTTTTTCAAGACTGGTTCCGGGAGTGGGGATCGGGGAATCCGGATAAAATCTGGTGGCTTCTGTCGCTGATCGTCGTTTTGTTTTTGCTGGGCGTCAATACGGCCTGTTGCGTTCTGGACCGGCTGTTTTTTCATTGGCGCAAGCGCCAGCTGACTGGAACAAGGATTTTCCTGGTAAAAATCGCTCCCACGCTCATCCATGCTTGTTTTGGAGTCATGCTCGCCGGACATCTCGCCTCCATTACGGTCGGTTATAGAAGCCGGAACATGGAATTTTTATGCCGGCCGGGCGAGACTGCGAACTACGCACTTCCGGAGGGGGCGGGAATGGAGGTCGGGCCGCCTGTCTGTGAATTTTACACAGGACCCTTCGCCGGCAGCATCCGAAAATGCAGAGCCGAACTGCTGCTGACAGCAAACGGCGAAAGGATCGTCAAGCCTATCGCAATCGCCGAACCAGTGCATTGGAACGGATTTCAGATTCACCTGAGCCAGGCGCCCGCCCGGAATCCTCTGGAGCCTTTCTCCACCCCGAGTTTTCAGCTTATCATCAAGCGGGATCCAGGCTTGCGACTCATCATGATCTGCTTCCCGATCCTCATCCTTCTCACTCTTTTTTATTATGTGGCGGAAAAAACGGGCGTCTGAAAAACGTCTAAAAATGTCCGCTTTTCGGACGCATCGGCAAAAATAGCCCAACCGCCTTCCATAATCGCGCGGATGAATTCGAGAAGGCCATCGCTGGAGAAAAACGTCTGCGCCGCCGTGAGCAGTCCGTGAGCATTTAATTGAGAAAAAAGGAATTCGAACGATTTCTTGGCGCAATTTGAGAGCTGCCGCGCCGGCGAATGGTTTGATCTAAAAGCTCGCGGCCCGGATTTTTCTGGCAATTTCACCCCCCCTCTGGATAGAATCAGACAACTTCAATTTATAAGATTGTCAGCGGCCTTTGATCGTCCGATCCGCCGTGATGGATTTTGTCGGAAGGCGGTCTCCAAAGCTCGCCGCGCAAAGGTCGGACAAACCGGCGAAAGCGGCCGCAAGAGAAGGGCTTCCAATGAGAAAAAATATAAGAGAACGTTATACGGCTGAGGTTTTTCGACTGCAATCCGAAAAGCTTATGTCTATCGTGAAAAACGCTTCCTCTGTCGAAGCTGCACGGCGGGCGCTGTATGCGCACGTTTCCGAGGAGCAATATGAAAGGTTCGATGCGGCGACTTTCGGGCTTGGAACGAGTCTTCACATCGTCCGGGATTGCGCCCGCGCCTGGCGCAGTCTCTTGACTGCGCGATCGGATGACAGGGCCGGGTTCAGCAACATTCAGGTTTTATGGGATTTAAGCCGAGATAAGCCCAGGCCGGACCTGCAGGCGGGTTTTTATGCCGAGATGACTCATATGGTTTTGGGCCTGAAAGGAAACGCCGAAGATTTCAAGTTTGAAACGGTTGGCAAATCAGGATCGCTTTCGGGCCGCGAAGCTGCGGTCCGCCGTTCCGATGAACTGGACTGTCTGTGGGCGCAGGTGGAGTCTCGGATGTCCCGGTATGAAGACGGCCTTGCGGAGGACGCACGGAAGCGGCGCTCGATAAGACGCGGGAAGGTTCGGGCGGCTTTGAACGCAACCGAGGAACAATTTGACGACTGGCGATGGCAGGTTGCCCACATCGCGCGCAACGCCGAAGACCTTGGCCGCATGGTTGCGCTGCGCCATGGGGAGCGCGAAACAATCCGTCGGGCGGTGGAGGGCAGACTTCCATTCGGGGTGACTCCTTACTATGCAAGCCTGATGGACGACGAGCCCGAGTCGTTGCGGGATCGCGCCCTGCGCGCCCAGGTCATCCCTCCGCCGGACTATGTGGACCGGATGATTGAGCATCGCGGAGAACGGGAATGCGCTTTCGACTTCATGCTCGAAAGGGATACGTCGCCCATGGATCTGATTACTCGCCGCTACCCGGCCATAGCCATTTTGAAGCCTTACAACGCCTGCCCGCAGATCTGCGTTTACTGCCAGCGCAACTGGGAAATTGAGGAGGCTATGTCGCCGAATGCTTTCGCCGCCGGCGACAAACTGGATGCCGCGATCGACTTTATCCGCCTGCGCCCCGCGCTACGCGAGATCCTGGTAACAGGCGGAGATCCGCTGGGATTGTCGGACGACGAACTCCTCGGCGTTTTGGAAAAGCTGGCCGCGATCCCCCATGTCGAAGTCATCCGCATCGGAACCCGCACTCCCGCGACGATGCCGATGCGAATGACGCCGGAACTTGCAAAGAGGCTGGGAAATTTGCGCGAGCCGGGGCGCCGGGAACTTTGCGTCGTGACGCACATTGAGCACCCCTATGAAATTACCCCCGACCTCGTCGTTGCCGTGGACCGGCTCAAACGGCAGGGCCTTTCGGTTTTCAACCAGCTGGTGTACTCATTCTTCGTTTCGAGGCGGTTCGAGACTGCGAAACTGCGCATGCTCCTGCGGCGCGCCGGCATCGAGCCTTATTACACGTTCATGACCAAGGGCAAACAGGAGACCAACGCTTATCGCGTCCCGCTGGCCCGTCTGCTGCAGGAACAGAAGGAGGAAGCGCGCCTCCTGCCGGGATCGCGGCGGACCGACGAGGCGGTCTACAACGTCCCGGGGCTCGGCAAAAACTACCTCAGAGCGTTCCAGCACCGGGATCTGCTGGCCGTCATGCCGGATGGCGCCCGCGTCTACGACTTCCATCCGTGGGAAAAGGGCATTTCCGACCGTTCGTCTTATGTCGGATACGACGTCCCTCTTCTGCAATATCTCTCCCGGCTTGAGGAAATCGGCGAAGACCCGGATGAGTACGAGAGCATCTGGTACTATTACTGATCGGCGGATCGAATGGCGCGACGACTCGCTGAGGCTGTCATCCGGCAGAGCGGGCCGCTGACGAACCGCCGGCGTGAACGGACGATCCGGCGAGGGTTCGTTCGCGCATGCCGGCGGCTTTCAGGGGACAGCGATATAGCCCTGGCGGGCTCGGACCCGAAGGTCCGGTCTGTTGGGGAGAGAAACGGTTATTCTCCGAAAACGATTGTCGGAGCGTGGATTGGAGGAGTAATAGCTGAGGAGGTATTGAGCGCGGAGCTCGTTGGCTATTCGAGCGAATACAGGATCCAGATCGCCGCCCAAATCGGATACGAAAGCGGTTCCGCCGGTTTCGGCGGCAATGGAGGCCAGATCTTCCTGCCCCTTTCTGCTGATTTCATTGAGACGGACCGACGGCCCGCTGGGATTGATGGAATAGAAAATAGCGTCGGACTGGCGAAATTGATGCAGGGCTTCGTCGGCCTTCCGGTCGCTTCGGTTGTCTTCCCCGTCGGACAGGACAATCATCGACCGGCGGGTCTCGGGTTCCGCGGATTGATGCAGAAGGCGCGACGCCAGGACCACCGTGTCGAAAAACGCCGTTGAGGATTCGGTGGGCGTCAGATCCCCAAGAGCTTTCTGCGCTTCGGGAAGGAATTTGCAGTTTTTAATCCGGACATACGGCTGCTCGTTAAAAGCGATAATACTCACCGAATCTCCCTGCTTCCAGACTTTTTCAAGAAACCGGAGCGCGGCGCGCTGCTCGAATTCAAACCTGGAATGAAGGCTTCCGGAGAGATCGAACAGGAGAGCCATCTGCAGCGGGGACTCGCCCGCGTCGGCTATCTTCGCGATGGTTTCGATCCGCCCGTCCTCCTGGATGCGAAAATCGTCGATCCCGAGGTCGTGCACAGCCTGCCCGTCCGCGTCGGTGACGGAAACCGGCACGGCGACGAGGCTGGATCTGACGCGAATGATCGACTGGCTGTCGAAAAGCGATTGGGCGTCTTCCGCTCTTATGGTCCAGGCATGAAGAGAGACGCCCAATCCTAAAAGTAGCCAGTAAATTCTTGCGGACCCGATTTTTGTCAATTTGCGCATATGGGCCGGCCGCCGGATCTTTTTCCGAAGTTTACTGTCCCCGCGACAGGGAAGATACGTTCAATGTCCCATCCGTCGCCGGTCTCGTTTCAGGCGCGATCAGCCCCTTGCTGACGAGAACCCTTACTTCCACCCGGCGATTTTCGCCCCTTCCTTCCCGTGTCTGGTTGTCGGCGACAGGCTGGCTCTCTCCCAATCCCATCGGCATGACGAAGCGGCGCAACGGGATCGAGTGGTTTTCCGCCAGGTGCTGAATGACCGCGTCAGCCCTCTTCTGGCTAAGCCTGCGATTGTACGCGAGATCGCCATCCGAGGACGCAAAACCGGCGACCTCGATCACGAATCCTTTTTCGTTTTTCGCGGTTTCGGCGAGCTGCTCCAGCTCCTCCATCTCTTCCTTGGCTATGACGGCGCTGCCAACCTTGAAATGAACGATCGCCGTGTGTTTTACGTCGTAATCATCCAGGGATGCGATGCGTTGGTTGGCGGCTTGAACGCCTGCTTTGGCGTCGTCGGCAGCCGTTCGGGCGCCGTTGGCCGCAAGCATGGCGTTGTCGGCCGTTTCCTGCGCCGCTTTCGCTCCCCCTCTGGCCGCATTCGAAACAGCAGAAAGCTCCTGGACCTGGCCGGAAAGCCTCCGCGCGTTCTGCTCCGTTTCAGACAAGCGCGTCTGAGTTGCGCTCAGCCGGTTTTCAACCGGAACCACCCGGTTGTTCATCGTCTGCGCCACTTTGAAATCATCGTTGGTGCATTTGATTTCCCTGGCGGAAATTGCGCCGGATTCGCTGCCGACTCCCTTGACTTCGACGAGCAATCCCGCGACAAGGTCCGATTTCGCATATTTTCTGGCGCCGCGGAAAGGGTTGCTCTTCCTTTCCTTGATCTCGGCGTTGTCGGCTGCCACTCTGTAAACGCCCCCTCCCAAACCACGGACAAACAGGTCTTCCTGTCGATTTTCCAGAACGACGCCTTCAATGCTTATCTTTTCCCCAGCAGGAACCTGAACGATATCCGCTATCGACTGGTTTTGCAGAGGACTGCTGTCGTTTTGAGCATATCCTGCAGCGGCAAGAGCAAGGACGAAAGCGGCAAGCAGAAGAGGCAACGATTTGCAATTCCGTAACATAATTCCTCCCGGTTTGTTCCAAATTTCAAACATCGCATTCCTCCAGTTCGGGGGGGCGAGTCTTTGTCAGTTCACTTTGTTTATTGCAATCGGCGTGCCAGTCCGTTGGATACTGATAAGTTATTGTATTTTATATTTTTACATTGAATTATCCCGTCATGGAACAGTTCCGGATCAGGGAAAAATTCCCTGGTTTAAATTCCTGTTTAAGGCGCCGATGGGCGGAATCAGGAATTAATGTTTCGGTGTGGATGGATAGTAGTAAAATTTGAAAGTTTTTAGCTTTGCCCTGATCCCCGGCGTTCATTGCGCCATGGCAGGGAGGATGTCGAGTTTCCATTTTGGTTAGGAATGACGGCCGGCATGAAAATTTCGCAACTGCAGGATGGTCCGGCGGCCCGCCCGCGGAAAATCTTTTGGCTTTGGCTGATTCTTGCGGCGGCAGCGCCCAGGGTTCTTGCCGTCTTCTTTCTGCCAAACGCTTTTGGAGACGCTTATTCCTATCTTCACGATGTGGACGTTTTAAGCGCCAAAATGGCGAATGGAACCTTCTCCGTGAAGGATCTGTTCGGATTCTGGCTGCCGCTCTACCAATTGATCAGTTCGTTGATCAGCGCCGTGGCGGGACATCCTTTCTACGTGGCCAGGCTTGTGTCGGCGCTAAGCGGCGCCGGAGTCTGTTTGTTGATCTATCGGATCGCATCGCGACTGACGTCCGATCGTCGATTGTCGTTGGCGGCGTTCGGGCTGGCCGCGCTGAATCCATTGCATATCTTTTATTCCGCTTCTGCGCTGACCGACATCCCCCACTCTTTTCTGGCGATGGCATGCCTGGACGCCATGATGGGGAAACGCGTGAAAACCGCTTCTGTCTGGGCCGCCGCCGCCGGCCTGGCGCGCGTGGAGAGCTGGATGTCGATCCTTCTGCTGCCGGCGTGGCAATTTTTGCGGGATCGAAAAATATCGCTTTCCACGTTCGCCATCCCCCTGCTGGCTCCGGCGATATGGCTCTGCCTCAGCCGGATAGCCTCCGGGAATTTTTTCACTTATTTCATCGAGCGCCATCGCTATGTGGCGGATTACACGGCCGCGAATCCCGCCGTCGCGGTTTTTTCCTTTCAACGGGCGAGTCTCGATGCCGTGCGACTGATCGACTCCGCCAATTTCGCGGTGCTCGCGGGCTGTCTTGCGGGCGCATGGCTCGCAGCCCGGCGATTGAAAGGACCGGGGTTCATGGAAGCGGTTCGGGGACAGCTCGATTTGATAGCCGCGAATGTTTTTTTTCTAGCCAACCTGGGATTCATCCTGCTGGCTTATCTCACCGGCAATCAGCCAGAAATCTGGAGCCGCTACGGGCTGCTTTTATTTTCTTTGGGGCTGCCTGTGCTGGCGTGGACGTTTAAGGCGATCGAAGCATCCCCTCTGCGGTTGCGCGTTCGTCTTGCCGCAGTTGTCCTGGCCGTCTTTTTTTTGCAGATGTCCGCGCAGGTTGTCGAGACCCTGGCGACCGCGCGCAACGAAAACTCTAAAACTGAAATCGGCCTGTATCTGCGAAAGCTTCACCTGCAGCATCCCGATCGGCGATTCCTATGCGATGATGTCGCGGTCCGCTATGCTTCGGGGATTCCGTGGGAGAAATTCGTGCATCAGTGGGGATTCCCGTCCGATCCTGCCGCCTGGGAGGCAAGACTTCGTTCTGAAAAAGTGGGCTATTTGACCTGCGGCGGCAAAGAGGTTTCGGCTGCGGCCAAGCTTTTTCCCGAGTTGCGCGAAGGGAAGGGGAACCGGCTTTTCCGCCCCGTCAAGGGATTCAAACGAAAGGTTTGGGTGTATCAGGTCGTTTTGTAGCTCCAGCGCTGTTTTGCGGCGCGGCTTCGATCCGAGATCCTATAGCTTTTTATGCCATGGAATCAATATTCGCCGAGCCTACGAAATCCGAAAAGCAAAATTATTGTTTCACCCCGCTCTCAGGGCACATTTTTTGCGGCTGAATTTGTTTGTTCAGGCGATGGCTCAATCCGCCGCACGCAAAGCGCCGGTTTGAATCAAGGCTCTTCCATGACTAAGGCAATGGCGCCGGCCAGCCGGACAAAGCCCTCCGCAAGTTTTTCAAGCTGCTTGCGGCCCCGAGAAGTGATTCGATAGATTCGGATCCGCCGTTTTTGGTCCGATTCTCCCCATTCCGCCTGAACCCATTCGTTGAGAAGGAGTCGCTGGAGCGCCGGATAGAGCGAGCTTTCTCCGATCTTCAAAACATCTCTCGAAGCGCGTTCGAGCTGCCGGGCGATCGCATAGCCATGGGCCGGCCCGCGGTTCAAGGTTTTCAGAATCAGCATCTCTAGCGTGCCGGGCAGCAATTCAGAGTTCAAAAATGTTCGGTTGCGCATGGATCATGAAAGCCTCAAATATTGATGCATCATAATTTGTTTTACCCGCCTGTCCAATGAGGACGGAGCGCTGGCGACGCTGCTGTGCAACCATGGACGGCTTTGTTTAAACCGGATTGGAAATCCGGATGCGAACCGGATTCAATTCCAAAAAGCGTCGATTTTCCGGCGCTTGGGGTTGTTTCCGGGCATTCCAACAACGTTTCGCGAATAATCCGTCTTCACGCATCCGCTGCGACCATGGGCGATCCCCCCGCCTAATCGATGTATTTTGTGCCGTGATCGGCCCCGAGCGACATTAAAAGGAAGCCGAAGGGTTTGTCGACCCAGCGGGTGACGATCGGGTGATGCGCAAGGTTCGCCGGGCAGACGACGGCGGTGGGTTCGTTGATGATGTGCCGTTCATGCTCCGGGCCCATGTCGATCTGGATTTCCGCCCCAAGATAATCGATGTTCGACGGATCCGTGCCGGCGAAAAGCATCACTTCATCGTGGGGATGAACGTGCGCTCCGCCTCCCGGGCCGCGCAGCCAGATTCCGGTATTTTTGTGAATGGCCCAGCAAAAATTCACATCGATGCCTTCCAGGTCTTTGCCGAACATCCAGACGGCGTTCTCCGACATTCCGGGCCCCGGACGCCTTCCGCCCTCGACCATTTCGCCGTACAGAACCTTTTCTTCCTTCTTCAATCGGCGCGCGGCCATCGTGTTCGGTTTCAAAGGCTTGATAAAGCGGTCGTTGACATGGCCGTGCGTCACGGTTTCTTCGGAGATATGCACTCTTTTCTGTCCGAAGGAAGAATTCATGGGAGACTTTATCCCGCTATCGGGCGGCGGCTGCATGCGCTTCATCTGCTCTTCGGATATTCCGTCTCCAAGCCAGCGTGTTGTCGGATCGGCGCCGAGCGAAATAATGAAAAAGCTGTAGCCGATCGGGCTGGTTACATCCAGCGTAACCGATGGACAATGAAAAAATCCGGCGGGCGCCACAACTACCGTGGGTTTGTCGAAAGTGTGAATTTCAAGTTCCTTCCCCACGCAGTATTGGAGTCTGGCGCCCAAATATTCCGGCCGGTCGGGATCGAGCCCGACAAATACCAGGCACTCGGGATAAGGATGCACGTGCGGATCCATGCCGGGATGCCAGTCGCCCAGGCCGGTATAGAATCCCCAGGAGAAATTGAGCCCGACGCCTTCCAGGTGGTCCCGGCCGTTGAGCCAGCGATTGACGTCGGCGTTTCCTGTATTTTTAAATATCTGGGCTTGACCGGGCATTTCCGCGATTTTTAGAGGTTTGAACAAATGATCGTATTTTCTTTCCATTTCAAATCACCTCCTGGATTCTCAATATTTTTCCGCCCTTTGGCGCTGCGTCTGTTCAGTCGACGTCTTTCGTTTCATGGCCGCCGGACAGGCTGATTGCAAAAAATGCAAAAGGCTTGTCGACCCATCGGGTCACTTGCGGCAAATGAGGCATGCCGGCGGGGCAGAGGACGACGGTGGGTTTATTGAAGAGATGTCTTTCGTGCTCCTCCCCCATGTCGATTTCAATTTCGGCGCCCAGATGATTCCAATCCCCCGGATCCGCGCCCACATAGACCAGAACCTCATGCGCCGGATGAACATGAGCCCGGGCGCCGCGCCGCCAGATGCCCGGCTGGCTGCAGAATCCCCAGAAAACGCTTGCGTTCATTCCCTCGAGATCCTTGCCGGTCAGCATGACCAGGTGGTCGGCGTTTCCCGGCCCGAGCTTCACCCCGGTTTTGGTTTTTCCGCGCTCGACCAGCACGCTGGATCTCAGCGATTTAACCAGATGTCCGTATTTCCCGGTTGCGGGAACGGGTTTGTTGTGCAGGATTTTTTCCGGCGCAGCGAAATTCATCCCTTCCGAAACGGCTTTTTGTCGCTTGAGAGGCAAATTGGCGGCTCCCTCGCCCAGCCAGGCGATTTCAGGAACTGAATTCAGCTCGACCGCCCAAAAACCAAAGCCCTTGGGACTGAAAATTTTCTTTGTTGTGATCGGGCCGTGAGGCAATCCGGCCGGGATCACAATGGCGGTGGGCTCGTTGAATGAATAGGTTTCCTGCTCCTCGCCGAGGCAGCAATCGATTTCAGCTCCAAGATAATTGACGTTGGCCGTATCCAGGCCTACGAACAGGAGGCACTCCGGACAAGGGTGGACATGCGGATCGAGGCCCCCATGCCAGTCCCCAATCTCTTTATGCACGCCATAGGAAAAATTGAGATTGAATCCTTCGAGGTGGTCGCGGCCATTGAGCCGGATCTCCCTGACGGCATTCCCGGGCCCGATCGCCGGCGCGTTTCTTTTTTTACCCCAATGGACGGCGCCAATGCTCAGAGGTTTGACGAGATGTTCGTATTTGCGGATTGTCATCGCGGATGTCCTCCCTGGATTTGCCTACTATATACCAGGTGGGCATCATTCGTAAAACCACTGACGAAATCCGCAGCTTATCGTCAGGGCTCTCTGGATTTTGGGGAGAATGCGGAATAAAACTATCAGAGATTTTAGCTTTGGTGAGCATTTTGTAGTCGCAGGTTTTGCCAATATTCCTTAAGCAGATTGCGAAGCAAACGCGGCGAGAGCCGCGTTTGCCTCCATTCCGAAGAATATTCGCTCAGCTGGCCCCTCGGCCCGCGAGTCGCAGTAGTCTGCGGTTTAGGCGATCCGCCTGCCGCTGCCGCCTTTTCTCCAGCGTGGCCAGCTGCTCTGCAGTGAGTTTCGTTTCGATTTGCCGCGCAATCGTTTGCCTCAGTTCATGAGTTCGAGCCTGTGCTTCACCTAAAATCCTCGGACCATCGGGATCTTTGTTCAGCAAAGCTATTCGCGCCCTCAAAAGGTTTTCCCTCGCGGCCAGGATTTCCGCCTGGCGCGACTTCAGGATGGCGCGGATTTCCTGCCGCTGCGCCTCGGCAAGCCTCAGGTTTGCAGCGAATTGCCGGATGCCGAATCCATCGCCGGCATTCCCGCGGAGCCGCATCTGTTTCGCTGGCTGCGCTTCGGCTGCGGGCGCCAATGCAATCGCCAGATAAAGCAAGCCGGATGCTATCATCGTTAATTTCCTATAGTCCATAGCCCTCTCCCGTCTTTTAAAATTTCCATAAACGCCCGATTCTATAAACACAAAAAACGATTGCAGGTTTCGAAAAATCCGCGGATCGGCCAAAAAAATATGGATCCGCCGGATTTTTCCTTTAACATTAAATAATAAGCATTTTTTGAAAGCCGGAGGCGTCGTGATTATTCCAGATCAGCAATTGCCGGATATGGATCCGGCTGAAACGCAGGAATGGTTGGATTCATTGCACGCGATCGTTCTCGACCGGGGGAGGAATCGTGCGACGTCGCTGATGAGAGCGCTGTTGTATCGGGCGCGCGAGCTCCATCTCGGCGTTCCGGAGCTTGTCCAGACTCCTTACATCAATACCATTCCTCCGCAACAGGAGCCGGCTTTCCCCGGCGACGAAAAGATGGAAAAACGGATCCGCCGCCTGGAGCGCTGGAACTCTGTCGTGATGGTCACCCGCGCCAACAAGCGCAGCGACGGCATCGGAGGGCACATCTCCACTTACGCCTCTTCCGCGGCTCTTTACGATGTGGGATTCAATCACTTTTTCCGCGGGAAAGACGGCGGCGCGGCCGGCGATCAGATTTTCATCCAGGGACACGCTTCTCCGGGGATTTACGCCAGGGCGTTTTTGGAAGGGCGCATCACAGAGGCGCAAATGGATAGTTTCCGTCGGGAGTGCGTCCCGGGCGCGGGTCTTTCCTCCTATCCGCACCCCCGGCTGATGCCTGATTTCTGGGAATTCCCGACCGTCTCGATGGGACTCGGGCCGTTGACGGCGCTTTACCAGGCCAGATTCAATCGCTACATCCAGGCGCGAGGAATCGCGAACGCCGAAAATTCGCGCGTGTGGGCTTTCCTGGGGGACGGGGAGTGCGACGAACCGGAAGCCTTGGGATCTCTTTTCCTGGCCTCGCGCGAAAAGCTGGACAACCTGATTTTTGTGGTGAACTGCAATCTTCAGCGCCTGGACGGGCCGGTGCGCGGCAACGGCAAAATCATCCAGGAGCTTGAAATGGTTTTCCGGGGCGCCGGCTGGAATGTCATCAAAGTCGTCTGGGGACGCGAGTGGGATGAATTGCTGCAGCGGGATAAGGACGGAGTCTTGCTCGCGAAAATGAACGAGACCGTCGACGGCGCCTATCAGAAATACGCCACTGCGAAAGGCGATTATATCCGTGAGCATTTTTTCGGCCCCGATCCCCGATTGCGCAAGCTGGTCGAGCATTTGAGCGACCAGGACCTTCAGAGTCTCCGGCGGGGAGGGCACGATTACCGGAAGCTTTACGCAGCCTACAAGTGGGCGGCTGAAAGCAAGGGCAGCCCCACCGTGATTTTGGCCAAGACCGTTAAAGGCTGGTCTTTGGGCGAAGGATTCCTGGGGAAAAACGTTACGCATCAACTGAAGAAGATGAGCCTGGATCAGCTTAAGGAGTTTCGCAATCTGCTGGAATTGCCCATCAGCGACCGGCAGCTGGAAGATCCTCCTTATTACAATCCGGGTCCGAAAAGCCATGAAATTCAGTATTTGCTCGAACGACGGCGCGCTTTGGGCGGTTTCCTTCCGAAGCGGGCGGTTCGGGCCAGGCCGCTGGAACTTCCTTCCTCCGATGCGTATGACGAATTCAAGGCCGGAACGGGTTCGAGCCGGGAGGTTTCGACGACCATGGCCTTCGTCCGGCTGCTGCGGAGCTTGATGCGCGACAAGAATATCGGCCGTCGCATCGTTCCCATCATTCCCGACGAAGCCAGGACTTTCGGCATGGATTCCATGTTCCGCGAATTCGGCATCTATTCCTCACTGGGTCAGCTGTACGAATCCGTCGACGCCGGAATGCTGCTCAGCTACAACGAATCCAAGGACGGCCAGATCCTCGAGGAAGGAATTACGGAGGCCGGGAGCGTGGCAAGCTTTACCGCCGCCGGAACCAGCTACGCCGTCCACGGCGAATACATGATCCCATTTTATATTTTCTATTCCATGTTCGGATTCCAGCGGACGGGGGACCTTTTCTGGGCGTTCGCCGATTCGCGCGCCCGCGGCTTCGCGCTGGGGGCCACCGCGGGACGCACGACTCTCAACGGGGAGGGATTGCAGCACCAGGACGGCCACAGCCAGGCGCTCGCGTCCACGATTCCCAACATTCTGGCCTACGATCCGGCGTTTGCCTACGAAATGGCCGCGATTGTCAAAGACGGCCTGCGCCGGATGTACCAGGAAGGCGAGGATGTTTTTTACTATCTCACGCTTTATAACGAAAATATTTGCCACCCCCCGATGCCGGACGGCGTGGAGGATGGAATCGTCAAAGGGCTCTATCGATTCCGGCAGGCCGATGAAAGGCTGCGCCATCATGTGCAGCTTTTTGGAAGCGGATCCATCATGCAATGCGTGTTGAAAGCTCAGCGTCTCCTCGCCGAAAAATTTCAAATCTCTTCCGACGTCTGGAGCGCCACCAGCTATCAGCAGCTGCGGAACGAAGCGTTGTCGGCGGACCGGTGGAACCGGCTCCATCCCCAATCCGCCCCCCGGATCCCTTATGTGGCCCAAGCCATCGGGAATGCGCCCGGACCGATTGTCGCCGCTTCGGATTTCATGAAAGCGCTTCCTGATTTCATTCGCCCCTGGGTGCGGCAGCGCTTTGTCTCGCTGGGCACGGACGGCTTCGGCCGCAGCGACACGCGCGAATCTTTGCGGCGCTTTTTTGAAGTGGATGCCGAAAGCATCGCCATCGCTGCGATGCACGCTCTTTCTCAGGATGGATTGATTCCCGCCGGGGAAGTCGCCGCGGCAATTCGGGGACTCGGCGTGAATCCCGACAAACCGGACCCGCTGCATCCGGATCTTGTCGATGAAGGCGGGCTGGAATAGAGAGCTGCCCGTCGCTTTCCAGAAATTGCTGGCGGAGAGCCGGCCGCTTTGACTATTGTGGTATCTTTGCCGGAATTGCAAAAGGATATTCTATGAAACGAGCAACGCTTTTCATCGTCTGGGCCTTTCTGCTGCTATCGCCTCTTCTGACGGCTCAGCAGGTCCCCGTCCAGGAATACATTCTTCCCAACGGGCTGAAACTGTTGATGGTTCCCAAGAAGGGCGATCCGAATATCGCCGCCGGGTGGGTCGCCAAAGTGGGTTCGGTGAACGAACGTCCGGGAATTACGGGGCTGTCGCATATTTTTGAACACATGATGTTCAAGGGCACTCGCACAATCGGGACAAAGGATATTCAAAAAGATCTCGGGTTGATGGCGCAAATAGACGCGGTCAAGGCCAGGATACGCAAGGAAGAGCTGGATCAGATCCGGCGGTTGCGATTGGGGGAGATTTCCGACCTCCAGGACCCGAAGAACCGCACAAGCCGCCACAACGGACTGTTGCAGGAACTCGCCGACCTCGAGAAGAAAAACAAAGACCTGATCGTTCAGAACGAGTTCGACAAGATATACACCGGCGCCGGCGCCAGCGGCATGAATGCCGGAACCAGCGAGGATTTTACCGTTTATTTCATCAACGTGCCGGCGAACAAACTCGAATTGTGGTTCTGGATGGAGTCCGACCGTCTTCTCAATCCTGTTTTCAGGGAATTCTACGCCGAACTGGATGTCGTGAAGGAAGAGCGCAGGATGCGGACGGACAGCACGCCCACCGGAAAATTCGAAGAAGAATTCAACGCGATGTTCTGGACGTCTTCTCCTTATCAGTGGCCGGTCATCGGCTGGCCAAGCGACCTCGACGGAATCACCCGGGAGGAAGCTCAGGCCTACTTTGCGTTGAATTACGCTCCCAACAATATCTCCCTTTGCCTGGTCGGCGATTTCGATCCTGTGAGAGCCAGGCAGCTGGCCGACCGCTATTTCGGGCGTCTGAAGCGCAGTCCGCAGCCTCAGCCTCCGGTGAGGACGAGAGAAATGAAGCAGGCGGCCGAAAGGAGGATGACGGCGCATGCGGAGACCAATCCCCAGGTGGAAATCCGCTATCACTCGGTCGCGGACGGCCATGCCGACGAACCCGCTTTGGTCGTGCTCGGCTCCTTGTTGAGCGGGCGCACCGGGCGGCTGTACAAGTCGCTGGTCCTCGATCGGCAAATTGCAACGGCCGCGTCCGCCGGCCAGAACGGGATGAAGTGGGAAGGCTATTTCGTTCTTCAGGGCGTCGCCAAGCCGGGGAATGTCCCGGAACAGGTGGAGCAGGCTCTTTATAAAGAAATTGAAAAATTTCAGAAAGAAAAAGTCGGCGAACGCGAGCTGCAGAAAATCAAAAATCAGTTCGCGGCCGCCAACTTCCGCCGGTTGGACAACCGGTTCAATCTCATGCTGCAGATCCTGATTTCGGAAAACAACCGCGGATGGCGGAGCCTGAACGAGGATCCGCCCAAATATGCGGCGGTCACGGCCGAGGATGTCCAGAGAGTCGCCAATGCTTATTTCAAGCCGGAAAATCGATCGGTGGCCATTTACTACACCAAGAAATCCGAAGGAACGGAAGATTCGCTTCTGACAGGGCTCGCCGAACAGGATGCCGTACAGGTTCGACAATTCAAGGAGGCGGCGGCCAAAATGGCTGTCAGCGAAGCCAGGGCGATTTTGGACAAACTTGAATCCCAGGCGGCTTCCGTTCCGCCGGAAAAGAAAGCCTTCGTTCAAGCGCTTCAGAAACTGCTCCAGGACAGAATTCAGAAAGATGGAGGGAAGTAATGCGTCGGAACTCCTATTCCCGGTTTCTTACGTTTTGTTTTTCCTGTCTTGCGGCATGCTCCCTGGCTTTGGGTCAGGCTGCCAAGCCCGGGCCGATTCCCGTTCATCCCAAAAATCTCAAATATCCTGCGCTCGAGTTCACGCCTCCCGCAGCGGCCGACTATCGGCAGACTCTCGCCAATGGAGCTTTGGGTTTTTTCGTGGAGGACCACGATCTGCCGCTGATAGCCGTTTCCGTAATGGTGCGCGCCGGCTCTTATCTCGATCCGGCGGATAAAGCGGGCCTGGCGTCGGCCGCCGCAAACCAGATGCGGGCCGGCGGGACGTCTCGATACAATGCCGAAGAGTTTGATGAAGAAGCGGATTTCATCGCCGCGGATATTTCAAGCAGCGCCGGCGGGCTTTCGGCGACCGCGTCGATCAATTTCATGGCGAAAGATCAGGAAAAAGCTCTGGAGCTTTTTTTCGACATGCTTCGCAATCCCGCGTTCCGGCAGGATCGCCTGGATTTGTTGAAAAGCCAGCAGCTGCAGGCGATCGAGCGCCGCAACGACCGGACCGATGAGATCGAGAGCAGGGAATGGAACCGCCTGATGCGCGGCGACAGGCATTTCACGAGCATTCTCGTCAACAGGAATTCCATTTCATCCCTCTCCAGAGAAGACCTCGTCGAGTTTCACAAACAGCACTATCATCCAGGCAATTTCATTTTTGCCGTTTCAGGCGATTTCAAGACTGCGGATATGAAGGCCAGGCTGGATAAAGAGCTGGCCGGCTGGCAGAGTTCAGGGTCGAATCGAATCGCGCCGCCAAAGCCGAATTTCACTCCGAACCCCGGAATCTATCTTGTGAACAAGCCGGAGGTGAACCAGGCCCGCGTATCGATAGGCCACCTGGGAATCGTGCGCGGCAATCCGGACGAACTGACCCTTGATATTATGAACGAAATTCTTGGGGGCGGCAGCTTCACTTCGCGCATTATGAACAAAATCCGGACGGATGAGGGATTGGCCTATTCCGCCGGCGCCTCTTTTTCGCCCGGCGTCTATTATGAAGGGCTGTTCCGGGCGTTTTTCCAAAGCAAGAGCGCGACCGCCGCTCAAGCCGCGCAGATCGTTCTGGATGAAATCGAGCGCATGCGCAATGCCAAGGTGACGATGGAAGAACTGCAGACTCAGAAAAACCAGGCGATCGAAATTTTCCCGCGCTACTTCGCATCCGCAAGCGCCGTCGCCTCGACCTTTGCCAGCGACGAGTTTACCGGCCGGGATCCGAAATTCTGGGAGACTTACCGGGACAAAATCAAGGCGATCTCCGTGCAGGACATTCAGCGGGTCGCCCGTCAGCACCTTCATCCGGATCGACTCGTGATCTTGGCGGTCGGGAATGTGGACGACATCCTGAAAGGCAATCCGGACAAGCCCGAATTTTCATTTCAAAAAATGTTGAACGGCAAAATTGTCCGGATCCCGCTGCCCGATCCGGCGACCATGATTTACCCTCAAGAACATTGATAAAGAATTTTGGGAGTCAGGAAAGCTATAAAATCGTGCCGCCGGTTTGCGTCGCGATAGGAATGCAAAGAAGACTGCGAATCTGATTCAACAGAGGGGCGCGCGGTCTTTCAACGAGGCTTTTTTCAGAAGCTGGGCGGCGGGCATGCAAACGGCCCGTCAACGGCGCGGCCCGGCGTCTGCTTGGAAATCTCGTCCTTTTGGCGGAGCATTCCCTTCGTTTTCATAAAACCATGGATGCGTTTCCGGGCAATTTTAAAAGTGGAAATCCTCGGGATGTCCCATGGCGACGGCCAGGTTCACTCGCGCTACGGTGAACTGCGCAAGACTGGAGACGTAATTCTGCCTTGCGTTTTCGATCGCTGTTTGGGCGCTGACGACCTCGATGTTGTCTCCCACCCCATTCATAAAACGGTCTTGGGCAAGTTCAAGCTCGTGTTCCGCAAGCGCCTCGGTTTTGATGGAAGCCTGCACTCCCTCCTGGCTGGTTTTCAGATGGACAAGGGCCTGCCGGACTTCATTTTCAACTGCGGCGAGCAGGTCCGTGCGCTGAATTTCAGCTTGCTGAAGGCGGCTGGAGGCGATTTTGACTTCGGAACGAATGCGCCCGCCGTCGAAAATGGGAAAATTGAGTCCAATCCCGACGCTTCGAGTCGGGAGGCTGGTCTCATTCGGCTTCAGCCCGCTGCTTCCGTAGTCTCCAAAAGCGCTGATTGTCGGGACCCACGAGGCGACCGCAGCCTTGCGCTTTGCTTCCGCTATCTGGACTTCCCGATCGGCCATTTTGATTTCGACGCGGTCGGCAAGAGCTTTTTCGATCGATCCTTTGGCGTCCGGAAGGTTTTCGACGTCAAAACGCATGCGGTCGACAAGGATTACGTTTGTCGACAGAGGCTCGCCGGTCACACGGAGAAGATTCAGCTTCGCCGTATCCAGCGCAGCTTCCGCCCGGGCGAGCTGCACGCGCTGATGAGCGGCGCGAGTCTCGGCGCGCGCGACATCGATCCCGGTCGCCACTCCGGAATTCTTCTGGCTGATTGCCAGTTCCAGCAGCCTGTCTGCCAGTTGAGCATTGGCGCGCGCAGCCAAAAGGCTCTGTTCGCCTTCCAACACAGCCAGATAGGAGAGAATAGCGGCGGCGGCGACTTGCTGGGAGGCCAGCCGCTTATGCTCGGCAGCCAGCTCCACCCCCTTGTTGCCTGCCTGGAGCCGCCGGATTGCGGCCAGATCGAATACGGTCTGCACGAGGCTGAGGCGCGCATCAAACCGGCTGTACGGGCCGACAAAAACCGGGAAACCCTTCATTTGCTGGATCGGCAATCCGGTTGCGGCCAGGTTGGCGGTGATGTCCGCCTGGTAGGAAGAGGCTGCCAAATTGGGCAACAAGGCTGAGAGGCTGATCCCGCGAGATCCTTCGGCTTCCAGGACCTGCTGGCCGGCGAGAAGAGTCTGGACATTGTTTTTAACCGCCGAATCGATGGCCGCCGCAAGGGTCAGTTCGAGAGACGCCGGAGAAGCAACCTGACAGCGAGCAGGCAGAGCGATGGCCAAAGCTGCAAACATAAAAGCCGCGATTTGCTTGATAAATCGAAAACCAAACCCTTTTCCAAAACAGTTCTGCATGGATCGCTCTCCTCGATTGGATTTGCGCTCGTCGACAGAAGACGCGCAAGGATGAACCGAACGATTTCAAACCCATGATTGTTGCTGAGAACTGCCGATTTTTCAATAATCGAAGCGTTCCGGGAAAAGAAGACGGATGCACCGGGATTTCAAGCTTTTCTGGAGACGGCGGGGGAATTCTTATCGAAGAAGCGCAGGGGCCAGTTCGCAGCCTCGCCCGCGTAGTCCACGCCAATTCGTTTGGCGACGGCAATTTCCGGCTTTTTACCGCGCCTGCGGAAAATGCGCAACTCCCCGCCGGCGAGAAGGTCTTCCCCGGATGAGGCTATGGTAATTCCAAGCCCCGCGCACAGCTTGCCCGGCCCGCTTAAAAGTTTTGCGGGGGCGTCCGGCAGCCCTTCCGCAGCCCTCAGCAGAACCGCTTCGCCGACGCCCTCGGGCCCCGTTACAACGTTGGCGCAGGAATGCATGCCGTAAACCAGAAAAACATAGAGGTGGCCGCCGTCCAGATACATCGGTTCAACGCGCGCCGTGCGCCGGCCTCGATAGGTGTGCGCCGCCGCATCGATGGCGCCGAGATACGCTTCGGTCTCAACAATGCGCGCGCCGTGCCATTGGCCCCGGAATCTGCGCGCAATCCATCCGCCGATGATTTCCCGGGCGATGCGGGTCGTGTCGAGCCTGAAAAATTCCCTCGATAGCTCGACAAGCCCGAGCGCCTCCGGGTCGATTCGGAGGCTGGGATTCGGATGGAGGCTTTTGGACGCTCGTTGAATCAAGTTATTTTTTTTTCCGGTTGTTTCAGGATGTGGCGCAACGCTTGTTCCAGTTCGGGAAACCGGAACTGATATTTGGATTCGAGCAGCTTCACAGGGCGCACACGGGCGCTGGCAAGCAAAACTTCTCTGGCCATTTCGCCCAAGACAATGCGCGCCGCCAGCGCAGGCAGAACCAAACGGGCGGGCTTTTGCAGAACCCGCCCCAGGATTTCGGTGAATGTGCGGTTTTGGACGGGATTGGGCGAGACGGCGTTGACAGGGCCCTGCAGCGACCGGGAATAAATCGCATGATGGATAATTCCTATCAGGTCGTCGATGGCGATCCAACTCATGTATTGGCCGCCGCCGATTCTCCCCCCGAATCCCATGCGGAAGGCGGGAAGCATCCGGGGCAACGCCCCTCCCGAATTGCTTAACACCATTCCGAGACGCGGGATCACGACCCGGATTCCCCTCAGAGACGCAGGTTCAGTCGCCGATTCCCATTCTCGGCACACGTCGGACAAAAAACCTCGCCCGGGTCCGCTTCCTTCGTGAAGCTCTTCTTCCCCCCTGTCTCCATAGAATCCGATCGCAGAGACGCTGATCAAAACCTTGGGAGGTTCGAAAAGATAAGCCAGCGATTGAGATAAGAATCGAGTGCCCTGAGCCCTGCTTTCGCGGATGCGGCGCTTCTTCGCCGCAGTCCATCGGCCGTTGGAAATGTTTTCGCCGGCAAGATGGACGACTGCGTCGGCGCCTTCCAATGCCTTATGCTCCAACTCGCCCTTTATGGGGTCCCATCGAATCTCGCCGGCGCCGGCTTGTGGCTTGCGGACGAGCCGAAAGACCGCGTGCCCGCCTTTGACCAGAGAAGCCGCAAGCTGAGAGCCTACCAGACCGCTGCCGCCGCTAATGACAATTTTCACATCGCACTCCGTGAGGGATCCGCATGGATCATGAAAATTACGGCCGGCAGGATGGGGCTTTTACGATGGCTCTGTCGAGCACATAAGCAATCTGGCTCACTTCGTCCATCAATTGCCGAAATTCCGATGGCTCGATGGACTGATTGCCGTCCGACAGCGCCTCTTCCGGATGGTTGTGCACTTCAATCATCAGTCCATCGGCGCCGACCGCAATCGCCGCCCGGGAAAGCGGAATTACTTTCTCCCGGCGGCCTGTCCCGTGGCTGGGATCGACGAGGATCGGAAGGTGGCTCAAACGCTGGACCGCCGGAATCACGCTGAGATCGAGCGTATTGCGCGTGTGGTCGGCAAAAGTCCGGATGCCCCGCTCGCATAGCATGACTTTATAGTTCCCCTCCGCGAGTATGTATTCAGCCGCCATCAGCAATTCATCCAGCGTCGCCGAAATGCCCCGTTTGAGCAAAACCGGAAGCCCGGACCTTCCCGCCCGTTTCAACAAAGAAAAATTCTGCATATTGCGCGCGCCGATCTGGATGACATCGCCGTAGCGTTCGACGAGTTCGATACTCTCCACATCGATGGCTTCCGTCACGATCTTGAGGCCGAATTCCTTCCGGACCTCGGCCAGTATCTTCAGACCTTCTTCGGCAAGCCCCTGAAAGCTGTAAGGGGAAGTCCGAGGCTTATAAGCGCCGCCGCGAAAGAAACGCGCGCCTGCGGCCGCAACTTCTCCCGCAATCGCAAAGGTCTGTTCCCGCGTTTCGACTGCACAAGGGCCTGCAATGATCGCCAGTTCCCGTCCTCCCACCCGCGCTCCGTTCCCCAGGTCGATCACCGTCGTTTCTTCTTTTAGTTCGCGGCTGACCAGTTTATACGGCTTGGAAACCGGAACGCATTCTCCCACTCCGGAGAGGCATTCGATCGAGGCGGCCTCGACGGTTCCCTGATTGCCGGTGATCCCGATCGCCGTTCGAGTGCTTCCGGGAATCGGATGAGCCTTGTAGCCCATCGATTCGATTTTTCTGCAAACAGCGTCGATTTCCTCGTCGGTGGCATGCGACTTCATTAACACTAACATTTTCTATGCGTCTCCTGATGGCCTATTGCCTTTTCGAGAACTGGGCGTTGCGGGCTTCCAGCGCGCGCATCAGAGCGTTTCTCACCTGATCGTAATTCGCCGGAACTTCAATCGGGGGATTGGCGAACCTGCATTCCATTCCGTCATGCTCCGAGGCGTGGTATTTGGTTTTGAAACTGGTAAATTTCAGCCCGTGAGCCGTCGAGATCACCACGACTCGCTGCTCGGGCCGGATTTCGCCCCGAAGCAGCAATTTTTTAAGAGCCGCCAACGCAACGCCCGTATGTGGGCAGTTGTACAGGCCGGTCAGATCGCCTTCCGCGGCGGCCTCCAACAATTCCGCCTCGCTGGCCTGTTCCACCAGCCCGTTGAATTCCTTTAAAACGCGAACGGCTTTTTTAATGCTGACGGGATTCCCGATCTGAATGGCGGTCGCCAGAGTCGGTTTGGCCTGGAGCGGTTCAAACGCGCTGAAGCCCTTGAGATAGCTCTGGTACAAAGGATTGGCGTGCTCGGCTTGAGCGCAGATGATGCGCGGCAGACGGTCGATCAAGCCGACCGCTTTCATCAGTAGAAAACCCTGGCCGAACGCGCTCACGTTGCCGAGATTGCCTCCCGGAACGACGATGACGTCGGGAACGGACCAGTCGAATTGCTGGCACAGTTCGAAACTGATGGTCTTCTGGCCCTCAATTCGCAGCGAATTCATCGAATTGGCCAGATAAATATTGTTGCGGCTCGTGATCTGCTTGACTATCGCCATGCAGCCGTCGAAATCCGTGTCGATCGCCAGCGTTATTGCGCCGTGGGCCAGCGGTTGAACAAGCTGGGCCCTGGAAACCTTGTTCTTCGGCAAAAAGACGATGGCCGGTATCCCGGCAGTCGCGCAATAGGCCGCAAGGGAGGCGGAAGTGTCTCCGGTCGATGCGCAAGCGACTGCGGGAATGTTTTTCCCTTCGTGGCGCATCTGCTTGACCATGCTGACGAGCACGGTCATGCCCAAATCCTTGAAAGATCCGCTGTGGCTGTTGCCGCACTGTTTAACCCAGAGGTCTTTCAATCCCCATTTGCCGCCGAGTTGCTCTGCCCAGAAAAGGTTGCTTCCCCCTTCACAGGTCGAAACCACGTTTTCATCCAGCACATCGGGACAGACAAATTCTTTTTTGCCCCATACGCCGGACCCGTAAGGCCAGTAGGTGCGCATGAATCGGCTGTCAAATATGTCTTTCCACTCTTCCGCAGACGTCATGCGCAAGGGTTCGATGTCGTGCACCACCTCGAGCAGATCCTGGCATTGAGGGCACTGGTAAATGATGTCTTTCAGCGAATATTCGCCCGGGCAGCCATTAATGCACCGAAAAGCCGCTCGATATCTTGCAGCCGGATTAGGGCTCTTCAATGGAAAAGTCATAGTTTTATCCTCAAACCAACTATTCTAATACAATTTGCCGATTGCAGCCACAAGCGCTTCAGCGTTGTTGCGAATCAGTCCGCAGCGGGCGCCCGGCTCAAGGATTGCCGGCTCCTGGGCGTGAAACCGCGAACCCTGCCGCTTTCAGCTTCTTTCGGGATGGCGACGGCAGATATGGGGAAGCCGCAGCAGAAGTTTCATGAATAACGCGGGTTCGCTAGTGTCCGAACGTTTTTATGTTCTTTGCCTCTAAATGCAGATCAACAGGGAATTTGCCAAATATTAAAACCTGTAACGACTTGAATTCATTTGGGAAAAGACATCGTTGAAAACAAGGCCTTTGCAGACTCAATAAATATTTTTCCGAGCTCGTTCGGACACTAGTGACGCGGGTTAAACCATGACCGGACGTATAATAGATATTATGGCAAAACACTCTCATTTATTTGCGGAAACATTCGACGGATTCATCGGATTCGGCCTCGACAGGAAGTCGGACGAAAATACGGTCCAGCTTTACCTGCAGAAATTTTCCGACGATCGGTTGATGGAAAAAATACTGAAGCGCATGACCGACGAGGATCTGGCCGAATTGTTTGATGTCGCGGGCAAAATGCTGAAAAAATATCTGTCCGAGCCTGAATATCACCAATTGTTCCTGAAGGAAGAATAGACGGCATGCCTGCCGAAAATCCGGGATTGCGAAAGCCTGCCGCGGGCGGCGACTCAAGCCGGTCAGCTGGGTCTTTCCAATAAAACGGCGCTGGAAGCTCTGGCCGAATCTCTGGAGGATCAGGATGAGCGCTAATAGCGTCGAACTCGTTAAAATCCGAAATAGGTTCGATGCCCGCAGCGTGCTTTCCGGGCTTGACCTTCAGTGCCGGCAGGAACCGTGCTCGGGTTGATGAGGCGCAACGGCGCTGGCAATTCCACGTTGATAAAATGCCTGCTCGGACTCCTGAAGCCGGATGGGGGCAAGGCGACCGTTTTCGGCGAAGAGGCCTGGAATCTCGGCGCCGCCAAACGGCGCATCGGCTGCGTGCCGCAGACCATCCCCGGCTTCCGCCGGATGAAGGCGGGAGTTTTCCTGACTGAGTCGGATCGTGCTATCGGAACTGGAACCGGGAACCTGCTATGATGAACACTGTGCGAGGAGGGTGATGGAATGAATCCGAAGGCGGCGGCGAAGAAAAAGCTGGACGCGCTGAGACCGCGTCTGATTGATTTGAGCCACAGAATCCACGAGCATCCGGAGATCGGCTTCGAAGAAGAAAAGGCCGTCGCATGGATTGGGGAAATTCTGTCGGAAGCGGGATTTGCGGTGCAAGCCGGGATCTGCGGCCTTTCGACGGCTTTTTCCGCTAAAAAAGGGAGCGGCCCGCTGCACGTTTGTTTTTGCGCCGAATACGACGCGCTTCCCGGGATCGGGCACGCCTGCGGACACAATATAATCGCCGCTGCAGCCGTCGGCGCCGGAATAGCGGCGTCCAGCGTGGCTGACGATCTGGGCTTCAGAGTTTCGATAATCGGAACGCCCGCGGAAGAAATCGGCGACGCCGGAGGCAAAATCCTTCTGCTTGAACGGGGCGCTTTCGACGGCGTGCACGCCGCCATGATGGTGCATCCTTCTCCTTTCGACAGTCTGACGCCCAAAATCATAGCGGCTTCGATGTTTGAGGTGCGGTACGCCGGGAGGGCCGCCCACGCTTCTTCGTTTCCCGAGCGCGGGATCAACGCCGCCGACGCGTTGACTATCGCCCAAACCGCCATCGGGCTTTTGCGGCAGCATATCCTGCCGACGGACCGCATCCACGGAATCATCACAAAAGGCGGCGAAGCGCCCAATGTCATTCCGGCTCATACAGCGGCGAAATACATCGTGCGAGGCGAAACGCTTGCGGATCTTGAAAATCTGCGCCCGCGGGTTTACCGGTGCTTTGAGGCCGGCGCTCTCGCCACCGGAGCGGAGCTTCAGATTGTGGGCGGCGACAAGCCCTATTCCGAAATGATTCATGACGCCGATATCGCGGCGGTTTACGGGCGCAATTCTGAGTCGCTGGGCCGCTTCTGCCCGCCGCCCGGCCAGGCAGCGCAAAAAGCCGCAGCTTCCACGGACATGGGGAATCTTTCCCGGGTCGTTCCTTCCATCCACCCGATGATCGGGATCGACTCCTTCCCCGCGGTGAATCATCAGCCGGAATTCGCCGCTCAGTGCATTTCCGAGGCGGCGGACGGGGCGATCTACGACGGCGCGCTTGCCATGGCCTGGACCGCAATCGATCTGGCGACAGAAAGCAGTTTGCGAAGCCGCCTCCTAAAACATTGACGATTGAAAACTTGCGTTTTGACTGTTGGAACTCTCGTCTTTAACCGCCTGGACCCGGCGGGAAAAGAATTGGATACAATGTCGGCGCGGACGCTCGGTCTGGAACCGTTAATCTTCTT